>NZ_BCVF01000029.1 GCF_001591605.1 Bacillus badius NBRC 15713
CGGAGTCTGCGCGTCTTCCATTGCAATCAACAGGGTGAATAAAAAATCAGCCATCCTTTTTCTTTTGCTTGCAGAGGGGGACTATTGCTTTCCGCATAGCGGGAACGCTGTTTAAACAAAAATGACCAAAGGGGTTCGGAATAAGGTTATTCCGAACCCCTTTGGCCGGCACACTTACACATATTTTTGTGGGAAATATATGTAAGCGTTTAACTAAAATAGCAAATGAGCGATTCCTGCGATAATTGGCAGGGAGATTAACGTTCTTAATAAGAAAATGAGGATCAGATCTTTAATAGAAACAGGGATCTTTGTTCCAAGAATCAGGCCGCCGACTTCAGACATATAGATTAATTGAGAAACGGACAGGCTGGCAATGACGAAGCGGGTTAACTCGCTTTCGATGCCTGAACCGATAATAGAAGGCAGAAACATATCAGCAAATCCGACCACAATCGTTTCGGAAGCTTCCTTAGCAAACGGAATTTGCAGAAGTTCCAAGAGCGGAATGAACGGTGTTCCGAGCCATTGGAAAAATGGCGTTGTTTCCGCAATGATTAAAGCGATGGTTCCGATAGCCATGACAATCGGAGCCACACCAAGCCACATGTCAATAACGTTTTGCAGGCCGTCTTTTACAATAGCAGCGGGCTTGTTCTTCTCCGCTTGGGCGACTGCTTGTTTGAAGCCGTAGCTGAACGGCGTGTAGCCTGCAGGGATGCTTTCATCATCGCTTTTTCTGTCTTCGCCGTTGACGAACGTATCCATTTTCTTTGACAGCGGCGGGATGCGCGGCAAAATTAGTGCGCAGACGATTCCTGCCAAAATGACTGTTCCATAGAATGGAAGGAAATACTGGGATAAGCCAACCTGACCAATAACGACTAAACAGAATGTAACCGATACAACGGAAAATGTAGTCCCGATAATCGCGGCTTCCTTCTTCGTGTAAAAGCCTTCTTCGTACTGTTTGCTTGTCAGCAATACGCCGATGGTTCCGTCGCCAAGCCATGAAGCCAGACAGTCAACAGATGACCGGCCTGGAAGCTTGAAAAGCGGGCGCATAATTTTAGTTAGCGAATAACCAAAAAACTCAAGCAAGCCGAAATTCAGAAGCAGCGGCAGCAGCAAGCCGGCGAATAAAAATGTAGAAAACAAGATAGGCAAGAGCGAATACAGCAGCATGCCGCCAGTGTCATCTGAATGCACCCATTCAGGCCCAAGCTTGTACAGCGTCATGACGGCAAAGATCGCTCCAATAATGCGTACAAACGCCCAGACAGGAGCTACATCGAATAAAGAAGCCAGAAATGACGAGTGACGGACAAAGGACGGGCGTACCGTTTTAACAAAAATTGTCCCCGCAGCCGCCAGCACGACTAAATAGGTCATGATGATTGGAATCGCTTTGCCCATAACTGACTGTAAAAAATTAGACAAAATAGCGATTGGAATCGTCAGTTCGCCGTCAACAGGCACAGGCGTCATAAAAAAGAAAACTCCTATTAAGGAAGGAATGACAAAACGTAAAATGCTCGGCAAGGAGCTTTTAGTAGCAGTAGCAGCAGTAGTTTTCATTCAACCTTTTCCTTTCAATGTATAGTATTGAATAATTATTAACTATTTTTAAATTTTATACATAATTAATTAAAAATACAACCCCCTTTATTATTATTCGAATATATAAAAAATTCGAATCTGTTTTATGAATATAGCATAAAACACTAGTATTGAGAAGAGAATTTGTCTAAATCTTTTAAAGATAAAAATAATAAAAAAAGGAAAAGTATATTTAAAAATAAAAACTTTTGAATATACAAAAATGAACAAAAATATAATGAAGTGATTAAAGAGAAAAAGAGGGATGGAAAGCTGGTTTATCAGGGCAGAAATGGAGTTTTCCCAATAGATTGTTTTAAAAAACAGGCTGTTCATATGAAAGCGGCATGCATGCTTCAATTCATTAAAGAAGAAAAGAAAAAAGAAATGGGCAGAATTCCTATCCACGCATGAACAGGTATGTTAAAATAATTCTTAAAATTCAATTAAAGAAGGGGAAAAATGTGAGCAAAGCTTTAACGAAGATCAAAGTAGAAGACATCGTAGTGGCTAATCAAACGCTAAAAGACGTTGTGGTGAAAACACCGCTGCAAAAAAATGAATTGCTTTCTGCCTACTATGGCTGCAATATCTATTTAAAAAGGGAAGATCTGCAAGTGGTTCGTTCATTTAAGCTGCGGGGAGCGTATAATTTCATTTACAACCTGCCGACTGAAGAACGGGCGAAGGGCGTTGTGTGTGCGAGCGCGGGCAATCATGCGCAAGGAGTAGCCTTCTCTTGCAACGCACTAAATATTAAAGGCGTCATCTTTATGCCATCGACCACGCCAAGACAAAAAATAACACAGGTAAAGCGCTTTGGCGGCCAGCATGTCGAGGTAGTGTTAATTGGCGATACATTTGATGATTCTTATGAGGCAGCAAGGGAATATTGCACGAAGGAAGGAATGGTATTTGTCCATCCGTTCGATGCATACCCAACCATTGCGGGCCAGGGCACGGTCGGCGTGGAGATTATGAATGAAGCGCCCCAGCCGATTGATTATGTTTTTTGTTCCATCGGAGGCGGCGGTCTTGCCGCAGGGGTTGGCTCCTATATGAAAAGCATCAGCCCCCATACTCGCATGATTGGCGTTGAGCCGGAAGGAGCGGCGGGAATGAAAACGTCGCTGACGCAGGATCAAGTAGTGACGTTAGAAAAGATTGACCCTTTTGTCGATGGGGCAGCGGTGAAGCAAGTCGGCCATTTAACAATGGAAGTTTGCCGGGAAGTGATTGATGATATTGTTGTTGTACCTGAAGGAAAAGTATGTACGACTATCTTGAAACTTTATAACGAAAATGCAATTATTGCTGAGCCGGCGGGCGCTTTGCCGATCGCGGCCCTTGATTTTTATAAAAATGAAATTAAAGGAAAAAATGTCGTCTGTGTCATTAGCGGCGGCAATAACGATATCGACCGTATGCAGGAGATTAAGGAGCGATCTCTTATTTATGAAGGCATGAAGCATTATTTCATTGTCAATTTTCCGCAGCGAGCCGGTGCTTTGCGTGAATTCATGCATGAGGTTTTGGGTGAGCACGATGATATTACGCGCTTTGAGTATACGAAGCGCACAAACCGTGATGAGGGGCCGGTTCTCGTGGGCATTGAGCTGAAATCAAAAGCTGACTATTTGCCGCTGATTGAACGGATGCAGCAAAAAGGATTTCCATACATCGAGATCAATAATGATCCATTCCTATTTAATTTATTGATTTAAAGCACAAAAAAACACATCGGTTTCCAAGCCGGTGTGTTTTCCGTTGTCACAAACAGGAAAAAGGCTACTCTATTTCAGCTAGAATAGAGTGAAGCTTTTCCTCAGAGACAACTTTCACCTGATTTTTTAACAGCAAGGCTGCGGTGACGCCGATGCCTGCCATTTTTTTATGTTGAAATTCGCCATTGTAAATCATTGTGCTCCCGCAAGAAGGGCTGTATTCTTTTAGTACCACAATCGAGGCGTTCACCTCCTTGGCTTTTTCTAATGTTTCATAGGCGCCCTTTATGTAAAGCTCCGTTACATCCCGTCCCGATTTCTCGATGACTTTCGCCGTTCCGCGCAGAACATCTTCTCCGGTTCCCCCTACTATCTCAGCAGGCTCTCTTGGAGTCGAAAACCCGCCCATTAGTTCCGGGCAAACAGCGATCGCCTTTCCGTTTTTGATCAAATCGCGCACGCTGCTGTCCAAGCTGTGCGATCCATTATACCTGACCTCCAAGCCGGCTAAGCAAGAGCTTACTAAAATCATAGCCAATCCTCCGTTTTCCATTTATTCTGCCAATTAAAAAAGAAGAAAAAGGAGTCGGCCCAACCATTCATTTTTCATGACCTTTTGGGACAGCTCCTTCGATACTAGTCTATAGTTCACTTACTTTGTCATCGTCCCAGCGATAGGACCAAAACCGCTCGAACGTAATGCGCTCTACAGTGGCTTCATCATTTTGTGCCAGCAGCTTCTCTATTTCCTTCAGCATCCAGACTGTTTGAGAAATATGCGCGCGCAAAGCAGCCATCTTTTGCTCCAGAACGTCTGAAACATCATACACGAGATCAGGCGCCCCTAGATCCGCGTCTGTGTTGTTGGCAAAAGCGACAAGGTGAAGCTTCGGCCGCTTTTCCTCTGGAAGCCGGCGGACGGCACGGACAACAGCGCGTGCGGTTGCTTCATGATCGGGGTGAACGGCGAATCCGGGATAGAAGCTAATAATAAGAGACGGGTTCAATTCAGCAATCAAGTCGGAAACGAGATTGGCCATTTTGTTGTCATCTTCAAACTCCAGCGTTTTATCGCGCAGCCCCATCATGCGCAGATCTTGAATGTCGATCGCTTCGGCCGCTTTAATAAGTTCGGCCTTGCGAATGTCTGGAAGCGATTCCCGGGTAGCGAACGGCGGGTTCCCGAGATTTCGGCCCATTTCGCCAAGTGTCAAACAGGCATATGTAACCGGTGTCCCTCTTTTTCTATGTGTCGCAATTGTGCCTGAAACACCGAATGCTTCATCATCGGGGTGGGGAAACACGACGAGTACGTGCTGTTCTTTTTCAATTTCCGTTAACAAGGAGAATCACCTTCCTTTGCTTATTATTAAAACGGTTCTTCGCCTATTTGCAGCGCAACGGCCAGTTTGCCATCAAAACCATGGCCGGCAAGAAGAAGCCTGCCTTTTTCATCAAAACTGAAATGGGTCAGCCCTTCAGCATACACCCAGCCGATGGAAAGCTTTAAACCTGCGCGGTAGGGGCCTTCTCCCACGATTTTTCCATGCTCATACGTAAGCTTGGCATTGCGGATATAAGCACCCGCCGAAAAGAAGCTTTCATCAAAGTGAGAAGCATACGCTCCATTGGTTGTTTCTAAATGAATATAAACTTCCTTGTTAGCAAATCTATCAATTGACTCTTGAACTTTTGCTGCGATAATTGGCTCCACGTTCATCCACCTCCATAAGCGCCTGTAATGAATATTTTACAAGAAATGAACGCGGATTGCGAAAAATGAGCCTAAAAAGCCACCCGTGAAGAAGGGTGGCTGATTGATTACTGTTTGATTTGATTAAAAGCACCGTGCATAACTGGCCCGACGTATTGGTTCAGCTTAAAGCCATGGCGGATCGCTGCGCTGACAAAGTCCTTGGCGTTTGAGACGGCTGTTTTGACATCCTGTCCTTTAGCCAGATTCGCTGTAATGGCAGCCGCAAATGTACAGCCTGCTCCATGGTTGTATGTAGTCGCTACTTTTTCTGCTTCTAGCACAGTGAACTCTGTGCCATCGTAGAAGACGTCTACCGCTTTTTCATGCTCAAGCTGTTTGCCGCCTTTTACCACAACGTTTTTGGCGCCTAAATCATGAATCTTCTGAGCGGCTTCTTTCATTTGCTCAACTGTGCGGATAGGACCGATGCCGGAAAGCTGTCCAGCTTCAAATAGGTTCGGTGTCACCACTGTAGCGATAGGAAGCAAGAACTCGCGCATAGCAACCGGTGCTTCCGGATTTAACACTTCATCGTCGCCTTTGCATACCATGACCGGATCAATCACGACCTTGTCCAATCCGTTTGCTTTGATGTGCTTGCCCGCTGTCTCGATAATTTCTGCCGTAGCCAGCATGCCTGTTTTCACCGCGTCAATGCCGACAGACATCGCTGTTTTTAATTGAGCTTCCAGCGTATCAATGGATAGCGGGTGAACGCCATGGCTCCAGTGGTTGTCCGGGTCCATTGTAACGATCGTTGTTAGCGCTGTCATCCCGTAAACGCCATGTTCCTGGAACGTTTTTAAGTCCGCCTGAATGCCGGCGCCGCCGCTTGTATCTGAGCCCGCAATGGTTAATACCTTCTTCATTTCCATGCTGTAAAAAGCCTCCTTTGAGTGTATAGCGATATAAGTTGCTACTAACATTTTAAAAAATTAAGACACTTTGCACAAGCCTTTTCAGGTATGCGGCTGTTAAGATCAGGGAAATCAACAGGCGCAGAAGTGGGAGAAGGGCCAAGAGAAGAGGGGCATCTGTCAGCCAACAACCTGGCTGGCAGATGCCCCTGTTTGTTTAGGATGGAATCGGATGCGGTGTCTCCGCTGTTGTGATCTTTTCTGTACGCACCAGCACTTTAGCAAGCTTTTCATGGTCGACCTCATAGCCGATTCCGATTTCGCTCGGCACATAGATCACACCATTGTTCATCGTGATTTCAGGTGTCACAATATCTTCCGACCAATAATGAGAGGAAGGAGCTGTGTCGCCTGGAATCGTAAAGTTGTGAAGCGCGGTCAGCTGGATATTGTGAGCTCTTCCTACTCCTGTTTCGAGCATGCCGCCGCACCAGACAGGAATGTTATGCTCGGCGCACAAGTCATGAATGCGCTTGGATTCATAAAGGCCTCCCACGCGGCCGATCTTAATGTTGATGATTTGGCAGCTGCCGAGTTCAATCGCCTTGCGGGCGTCCTCGAGCGAGTGGATGCTTTCATCCAGACAAACCGGCGTTTCAAGAGTTTTTTGCAAAGTCGCATGATCAATGATATCGTCATGGGCTAAAGGCTGTTCGATCATTAACAGCTTGTATTGGTCCAGTTTTTTTAAATGATCTGCATCTGCTAATGTGTAGGCTGAGTTGGCATCGGCCATCAGCGCAATATCAGGAAATTCAGCGCGCACGGCATCAATATAGTCAATGTCGGCGCCAGGCTTAATCTTCACTTTAATCTTTCTAAAGCCTTCAGCGGCATATTGGCGCACCTTTTCGACGAGCACGGCAGGAGATTGCTGAATTCCGATGCTTTTGCCGACCTCGATCTCTTTTTTGGTGCCGCCCAGCAGCTCAGCGATGGATTGGTTATTTTTCTTTGCAAAGGCATCCCATATCGCCGTTTCAAGCGCGGCCTTCGCAATGTTGTTCCGGCGGACAAATTGCAGCATATCATGCACTTCCGCAGGATGATTGATTTGTTGATGAATCAGTCTTGGAATAAGAAACTCCTTCAGCATATAGACAGTAGTGAATGTTGTTTCTTCATTATAATACGGTTCGTTGCTTGTTACTGTTTCTCCCCAGCCTGAGATGCCGGATTCATCGATTACCTCGACAAGGCAGACATCTTTATTTTCCATCGTGCCAAAACTGGTGGTAAATGGGGCGATAAGTTCCACATTTACATGATGAAGGACCACTTCTTTGATTGTTAATGATTTCATGATTTAGTTTGCTCCTTTTGCATGTAGTTCAATTATGTTGGCAAGGACATGTATGCCATTAAACAGCGCTTCTTGGTCAAATGTCATATGCGGATGGTGCAAACCTGGCTGCAGTCCACAGCCGAGCCCGACCATCGTAGCCTTCAAATGAGGCTTCTTGATGGTATAGAAATGAAAATCATCTCCGCCAGGTGTCACGATCGGCGCCGCCGTATATTCTTCGCCTATCGAGCGTATAATGGCCTGTCTGGCGATTTCTTGAGCCTCCGGATGCACCTCGGCAGCGGCCACTCCATTTTCTTCAGTTATGTTGATCGTCACATTAAATAAGCTTTGGGTAGATTGCAGAATCTCATGGATGCGGCTGACCAGCTGCTCCATCAGCTCGTTTGTTTGCGCCCGCAAGTCAACAGCCAGCGTGGCGCTTCCGGGAATAATGTTCGTATTGCGTTCTCCGGCCAGGAAGCGGGTCACTTTTGCAGAATGCGCAATATTCGGATCGAGATGGATCGTATGAATGGCGTTCACAATATGGGTGCCAATCTCGACCGCATTATGGGTAAGGTGAGGGCGGGCGCCATGGGCATCCTCTCCCCGAATGTCAAATTCCAGCGAACCTGTTGCACCGTGCAAAATGGCGGGTGCTGCTTTGCCATTCGGCAGCTCTTGAATCGGCCGCAGGTGAATGCCGTAATAGTAATCCACCTGATCGACTGCCCCTTTTTCGATCAGCTTTAGGGCGCCGGCCCCGACTTCCTCGGCCGGCTGGAAAATGAACCGGACGCCGACCTTTTGCAGAATATCTGCGCGGTCCTTGATGCTCCACAGTGCTCCCAAGACCATGGTCATGTGGGCATCATGGCCGCATGAATGGTTTGCTTTCAATTCTCCGTCCACTTCCTGCCACAGCGCGTCCATGTCTGCACGGATAGCGATAACCGGAGCCTCTCCTGAGAAATTGCCGATATCTCCGATTACACCTGTACAATCATCGAAGACAGTGACCGAGCAGCCGGCCTCTTCTAACTTTTCTTTTATATATTTCGTCGTTTCAACCTCTTCCCAGCTCAGTTCAGGGTTGGCGTGCAAGTGATTGAAAGTATCCATTACCCGTTCTTGAAGTGTTGCTGCCAAATGTATGACCTCCTAATAAATTTTTTCCTCATTACTTAATGTAGTAGTTGCTCGTCGGATTAATAAAATCCAGCTTGCCGATCTTTTGAGCAATGTGGAGCAGAAGGCTATTTAAGACAGAGAATGTGACGGGCCCTTTTTCCAATACAGATTTCTTGGCTATTGGTATAACAAGAGTATGATCGGCATACTCAATAAGTGGAGAGAGAAGGGAGTCGGTAATGATGATGACTTCATTTCCGTTATTCCGCGCTTCTTCAGCCAGCCTGATGGTCCCGAGGGCATAGCGGTAGTAAGAGAAAATAATGACGCAGTGCTCTGCTCCATGCTTAGTAAGGCCGATGTCGGTTTCCGGACGGTAGAGTGTCGTGTTATCCAGAAGACTGTTCAGCAGCACCGCGAACCAATGGGCATAAGCAAAAGACTGGTAGTACCCGATCACCTTAATCGTTTCGGCTCCTGCTAAGCTATGAACAATTTTTTCAATGGTAGGCCAATCTAAGTGCTCGGCAATTTGGAGAATGTTTTTGCTGTCGCTTTCCATTACAAGACTGAACGGATGAGTATCCTTTTTCGGTTCTTTTTCAGGAGGGCCTACGGTAAGCAGGCTTCTTTGAACATCCGATTGAAGGGCACCGTATCCTTCATACCCAACAGCTTTTGAAAAACGAATCACCATTGTTTCGCTCACATCCAAGATGCTGGCGATTTTTTTTGCCGGATGGGTGGCAAATAAAATTGGGTTGTTCAAGAGCGCCTCTGCCACTTTTTTAAGACCTGGCGTCAAATTTTCATATTCTTTTTTTGTGTTCTCGTAATAGCTCATTCTGTGTTCCATTCCCTCTTCAAGAATAAATTTTATGATTTATTGTTGTCAAAATAAATTATAAGATTTACGATGGATATAGTCAATTGAAAATTAAAACAATTCAGAACGGAGTGAGGGGAATGGGGGAAAAGAAACGGAAGATCACTTTGGGAATTCCGGACGCTTATGTGATTTTATTCATGATTTTGGTGTTAATGGCTCTATTGACATATGCGATTCCGGCGGGGGAGTTTCAAAGAGAAGAGGTAGATGGAGTAACGGTTGTGGTTCCTGGCAGCTATACACAGATTGAAGCATCCTCAGCCAGTTTGATGGATATCTTTATTGCTATTCAAAAAGGAATGATTGAATCAGCGCCGCTTATTTTTCTCGTATTGATGATCGGCGGGGCGTTTGCGGTTATTGAGTCAACAGGGGCGATTGATGCATTAATTTTAAAGACGATTGAGAAAACAAAGAATAAAGAGCTCGTCTTGATTACGATTGTGATGATTTTATTTTCAATTTTTGGCACGCTGGGCATTATCGTTAATGCGGTGATTGCTTTTATTCCGATTGGCATTATTTTGGCCAGATCCATGAAGCTTGATGCTGTAGTGGGGGTGTCCATGATCTATTTAGGGGCCTATGCAGGATTTAACACGGCCTTTCTTGATCCGCTCACTACAGGAACAGCCCAGCAAATTGCCCAGCTGCCTCTTTTCTCAGGCATCGGCTATCGGGTCATTATGTATATAGCTGTCTTGCTGGCTACGATTTTGTATGTCGCTTGGTATGTCAAACGCATACAAAAAAATCCGATGAACAGCGTCCTTGGGAACACGCCTTTTCCGAAAATTGAGGAGAAGGATGAGCTGAGCGGGGAAGTGAGCGTGACAGGCACTCATAAGCTTGTTCTTATATGGCTTGTATTAGGTATTGGATTGTATGTGTTCGGCGTTTTCAAGTATAGCTGGTCGCTTAATGAGATGGCCGCAATCTTTTTAATGATTGCTGTTGGGACGGCAGTGATTGCCCGTTTAACGCCGAACCGGCTGGTGAAGGAGTTTTTTGCTGGAGCGAGAGGATTGGTATACGGAGCCATGATCATTGGAATGGCCCGTTCCATTGTCGTGATTTTAGAAGACGGAAAAATCCTCGATACGATCGTCCAGGGAATGGCGAATGTGATGACGCCATTTACAAGCGTCAGTGGGGCGATTGTTATGTTTATTGCCAATGAATTGTTTAATATTCTTGTATCTTCAGGAAGCGGGCAGGCCGTGATTGTTATGCCGATTATGACTCCGTTGGCCGACTTAATGGATATCCCGAGGCAAGTAGCTGTGCAGGCGTACAAGATGGGAGATGGTTTCACCAACGTGATTACCCCTACATCAGGCATCTTGATGGCAAATTTAGCGATTGCCGGTGTTGCCTGGACGAAGTGGATTCGATTTATTCTGCCGCTGCTGTTAATTTGGACTGTACTGGGCATTATCTTCCTGGCAATTGGCGTTCTGATCGATTGGGGGCCATTTTAAGCTTGGTGCCAGTGAACGTGTACTGAATCATCACTTAACTAGGCTGCTTTGGATTAGGTGATTTCTGCCTCCCAAGCGGCTTTTTGTTTTGCCGTTAGCCATAACAAAACAGTCGTTCGAGCTATTTTCATCCCCGGCCATTAAGGGATTGGCCGACACTGTTTCCCTTCATTTGCCTGTCCCGTCATAGGAAGGTTACAATATCTTCAAGTGAGTGAAGAAAAAGGGGAAATGTCAGACAGTCTATGCCCGCTTTCAAAAAAGAGCAGCTGAACACTCAGTTTTTGGCGAGGATGACCTTATTAGGTTGGGTCATCATTTGGCGTTAGTGAAAGAAACTTAGACAGTCTGTTGAATATCCATAACAAGGAGTGATGTTTGTGACAAAGAAAATATTAAAAAATGACTGGTCCGACCTGCTTGCCGAGGAGTTTGAGAAGCCCTATTATCAGCAGCTTCGGGAATTCCTGAAAGAAGAGTATGCGACGAAAACGATTTATCCTGAGATGAATGATATTTATAATGCCCTTCATTATACTCCTTACAAGGATGTAAAGGTGGTTATTCTTGGACAGGATCCGTACCATGGCCCGGGGCAGGCGCATGGACTAAGCTTTTCTGTCAAGCCGGATGTTCCGCTCCCGCCGTCGCTGCGGAATATTTTCAAAGAACTGCACAGCGATCTTGGCTGTCCGGTTCCCCAAAATGGCTACCTGGTGCCTTGGGCTAAGCAGGGGGTGCTCTTGCTGAACACAGTCCTTACTGTCCGCCAGGGTGAAGCGCATTCTCATCAGGGAAAAGGCTGGGAGCGGCTGACTGACCGGATCATTTCCTTAATCAGCGGCCGGGAAAAGCCTGTTGTCTTTATTTTGTGGGGAAGGCCGGCCCAGAAAAAGCTGGCGCTCATTGATCAAGAAAAGCATTGCATTATCCAGGCGCCGCATCCAAGTCCTTTATCAGCTTCCAGAGGCTTTTTTGGCAGCCGACCATTTTCCAAGGCAAATGAGTGCCTGAAAAGCTTTGGGGAGCAGCCGATTGACTGGGAACTAATTGAGCAATAAAGAAACGTCTTCCTGCCGCCCGCCTGCGGTTTCGGCAACTTTCGCTGTTTCACGTGAAACAGCGCCTTCAAGCGACAAGATTCGCCTTTGTCAAAAAGAATTCGTATTCTGGCCGAGCCAAATTTGTTAGAATGAAAAGCAGGAGGGAAGTGAGCGGAGCCAATGAACAAAGTGAATTGCTTTCAGTGCAAGTTCTTTTTCGTTACATGGGACCAGAAAAGTCCGCGCGGCTGCCGGGCCTATGGCTTCAAGTCCAAGCAATTGCCGTCAGCCGTCGTTTTGCACGCTTCCGGCCAACCGTGCCGCCAATTCTCATCCAAATCAGTTAAGCCCTAGCAGGAGGTGCTTGAACATAAACATTTCTCATTTATCTGTTTTGAAGAAAATAGAAGAAGAAATCCGGCAAGCCCGTCTTGCTGAAAAAAGAGGAAGCATGAAACAGCATATTTATACGGTCCGGACATTATGTGATATGCTGCTTGATGAACCGGACAAGGCAGGAGTTGTTCTGCCTGAACCGCAGCCAATCAGCGGTCAAGTCACCCAACAGCCGGCACAGCCCGCCTTCAATCAGGCAGAAAAGCTGCAAACAGATGATGGGGCAAACGGCGATTCTATATTTGATTTTTAAGGAGAAGAACATGAAACTATTTATTATTATAGGAGCAATCAATGCTTTCTTATCTGTAGCGCTCGGTGCATTCGGTGCTCACGGACTAGAAGGAAAAGTAGAACCGAAGTATCTGGAAATTTGGAAAACAGGTGTACAATATCAAATGTTTCATGCAATGGGCATGATTGCGGTCGGCATTCTTATGGGGCAAGTCCAGGCTAGTTCTATGCTGAACTGGTCAGGCTGGATGATGCTGATCGGAACTGTGATCTTCTCGGGCAGCTTGTATGCTCTCACATTGTCAGGGATCAAGGTGCTCGGTGCGATCACGCCAATCGGCGGTGTTGCTTTTCTAGTCGGCTGGGTGCTGCTTATTGTGGCTGCGATGAAATTTTGAGGGACTGTTCAATAAGTCTTTAAGTAAGAGCAGGAGAAGAAAAAGGGGCGGCCCAAAAAGTCATTTTTCATGACCTTTTGGAGCCGCTCCTTTTTGGTTACCGCGGCGGATAAGAGGCTAACCCTCCGCCGCCGCCGAATGGATATTGATATTCAATTTCTTCGTCGAACGTGACGTAATCAACGTACACCATCGGTATTAAATAGCGCTTTCCTGTTTGCGGATCACTTAATACCAGGTGGTCGCGTCCGGCTGCTTCAATCAGCCCTTTGAAAATCTTGGCATTCCACTCGCGGTTATTTTCGAAAGTTGCATAAACTGTTGCTACCTTTCCCCGGTTCAGGCGCAAAATGTTCTCTATATAAGACTCTTCCGCAGGCAGCATGCCGGGGATGCTTTGGCTTCCCCCTGCCGGCGGAGTGCCAGTGCCTGCAGGAGGCGTTGTCGGAGTGGCAGGATACGTATACATAGGGCTTGGCTGATAATAGGAAGGCATACTGTACATATAAGGGTTAGCAGTTGTTTGATTCACAAGAATCCTCCTTGAACAAATGGTTTTTTAAAACGGTTTGTCAATTAATATGTATGTGAAAATTTATGTTTCATGACAAAAGAAAAAGCCTTTCCTAAAAAACAGGAAAGGCTTTCAAACCGTTCATCATCAGCTATAGATGAAAAATATCTCAGTTAATTTGCAGCATCTGTTCCAGCTTGGAATCATCAAGCAGGTTGCCGACGAAGAAAGCGCCGAATTCGCCGTAACGGGCACTCACTTCATCAAAGCGCATCTCATATACGAGCTTTTTGAATTGAAGAACGTCATCAGCAAACAGGGTCACGCCCCACTCATAATCGTCAAAGCCGACAGAACCGGTAATGATTTGTTTGACTATGCCGGCATATTGGCGGCCAATCATGCCATGGCTGCGCATCAGCTTGCCGCGCTCTTCCATTGGAAGCATGTACCAGTTGTCTTCGCCTTGGCGGCGCTTATCCATCGGATAAAAGCAAACATGCTTCGCTTTTGGCAGCTCAGGATACAGACGGGCACGGATTTGCGGGTTTTCATACGGGTCTTCATCACCAGCTAAGTAATTGCTCAATTCAACAACTGATACGTAAGAATAGCCTGGGATGGTGTAGTCGGCAATTTTCAGCTTATTGAATTCTGTTTCCACTACATTCAATTCTTCCATTGTCGGACGGAGGATCATCAGCATAAAGTCTGCTTTTTGGCCAACAATGCTGTAAAATGCATGGCTGCCTTCCTTGGCTTCATGAACGGTGTTTAATTTATTGAGAAACTGCTGGAATTCATAAATAGCCGTTTGGCGTTCATCACTTGAAAGCATCTTCCAAGCTGTCCAATCAATCAGGCGAAAATCATGAAGGCAATACCAGCCATCAATTGTTTTTGCTGCTTCACTCATTGCGATCCACTCCCTATGTAAATGTTGTCAGTTATTAATATAACATACATCTAGCAGCAATCCATAAAAGTGCTTTGACGGGTGTGTGAACGCGGCGGCAGAAGGGAATGATGAAGAAAGATCCATTTTATTATTTAAAATCATCCTGACAGGCGGTATGCTGAGTATAAGAAGAGACAAGGAGGAAATGGCATGAGTGATTTATTTACAGCTTTAAAAAACAAGCTTTCCGGCCAACAAGTCAAGATTGTATTTCCGGAAGGGCTTGACGAGCGGATTTTAGCGGCTGCCGGCCGTTTAGCACAAGAGAAGTTATTAACTCCCGTCATTATTGGTCATAACGAAGAAGTATATCAGAAAGCTTCTCAGCTGCAGGTGGAACTCGAAGGAGTAGAAATTGTCGACCCGGCAAGCGACGCCCGTTTAGATGAATTGGTTCAATCATTTGTGGAACGGCGTAAAGGCAAAGCTACAGAGGAAGAAGCAAGGAACATTCTGATGGATGAAAACTATTTCGGCACCATGCTTGTCTATAAGGGATATGCTGAGGGGCTCGTAAGCGGAGCAGCCCATTCGACCGCTGATACTGTCCGTCCAGCCTTGCAAATCATCAAAACCAAGCAGGGCGTCCAAAAGACGTCCGGCGTGTTTATCATGGTGCGGGGAGAAGAGAAGTATGTTTTTGCTGATTGCGCGATTAATATCGCTCCTGACAGCAATGATTTGGCAGAAATTGCTATTGAGAGTGCAAAGACGGCAGAAATGTTTGATATCGAGCCGCGCATAGCGATGCTGAGCTTCTCGACAAAAGGGTCCGCCAAGTCCCCGGAGACGGAAAAGGTAGCCGAGGCGCTTCGGATCGCCAAAGAAAGAGCACCGGGTCTGGCTATTGATGGAGAATTTCAATTTGATGCCGCCTTTGTTCCAGCTGTCGCTAAGAAGAAGGCGCCTGATTCCATTATTCAGGGAGATGCAAATGTGTTTATCTTTCCAGGGCTGGAAGCAGGGAATATTGGCTACAAAATTGCCCAGCGGCTTGGCAACTTCGAAGCTGTCGGACCTATTCTGCAGGGGTTAAATGCTCCGGTGAACGACTTGTCCCGCGGCTGCAGCGAAGAAGATGTCTATAAGCTGGCGCTCATTACAGCGGCTCAATCGTTGAAATAGCGGTTGCAAGGCCTGTTTGTTCCCGCTAAAGTGGAATAAGACCGGCAATGGCCTGCAGATAACGACTGTTTTCTAATGCCAGGCTGATTGAAAATACTTGTCTTTCTAAGGCGCGCCGCTTGCGGCGGCCAAGGCAGCGAGATATTTGTCAATAGCCTGGGTTTTTTAATGTTAATGATCGAGAGGAAGAACGAACGATGAATGAATCGCTACAATTATTAAAGCAGCCCGAGTGGCGCTTGATTGACCAGTCCAGTCTGGGACCGATGTTTGGCGCCCTTCAATCCTTTGCGGCCGATGATACATTATGCACGGCTGTCGGAGCCGGCATCAGCCCGTCAACTGTCCGGGCATGGGTCCATCATCAAACAATCGTACTCGGCATACAAGATACAAAGCTTCCTTTTTTACAGGAAGGAGCAGCGTTCTTGCAGGAGGAAGGGTTCACCGTCATTGTCCGTAATTCAGGGGGGCTGGCGGTCGTTCTTGACGAAGGCGTGCTGAATTTGTCGCTTATCTTTCCTGACACGGAAAAGGGAATTGACATTGACCGCGGGTATGAAGCGATGTTTTTGCTGATTAAGGAAATGTTTGCTGACTTTCCGGTGGACATAGAGGCTTATGAGGTTGTCGGCTCTTATTGTCCCGGCAGTTATGATTTAAGCATTGGAGGAAAAAAGTTTGCCGGTATTTCCCAGCGCCGGATTCGCCGCGGGGTAGCGGTGCAAATTTACTTATGCGTAAGCGGCAGCGGTTCGGACAGGGCAGCGCTCATCCGCCGTTTTTATGAGATTGCCAAAAAAGCAGAAAAAACAAAATGGGAGTATCCCGATATTCGTCCGGAAGTGATGGCCTCTTTATCTGAATTGCTAGGCTGCGAGCTCACTATACAAGATGTAATGATGAGATTTTTACAGACGATTCACCAGCATGCCGGCCGCCTATACGCCAGTTCGTTGCAAGGAGAAGAGATGGATCTCTACCAGGGATACTTGCAGCGTGTGACCGAGCGCAATGAAAAAGCCTTATCTGCAGAGTCTTAAAGAGGGCAGATAAGGCTTTGTATTTACACTAAGCTTTATTCAGCGAGTTTTTCCAAGTTGCCGTTGCGATCCATTTTAAAAGCGGTAGGGCTAGGCTCTTCTTCATCAAAGAGAACGAGCTTTCTAGCACGGTTCATGATTTTTATTAATGTTTCATAGTCTTCCTGCATCGTCACTGAATTTTGCTCCAGCTCGCGGACTGCTTCCTCCAAGGAAGCTTTTTCCTTGGCTAATTGATCTATTTCCTGCTTTAATCTTGCATTCTCTTGTTTCAGACGGTCTGACTGGTAAGTAGAGCTGGAAAGAGTCTGCAAAAAAGCAATGACTTTTTCGATCGACATGTCTTCATGAACGGAAACGAGCGACATTTGCGGCACTTGTTCTGTTTCCACTTCGATATCATTCGGAAGCGGCAAAGACATGGCTTCTACTTCTTCTATAGAAGGAACCGGAGGCTGATATAGCAGCTTTTTTTTGCCGCCCTGCTCTTTTCCAAGCAGACGGTTCCGTTGCTTGCGCTGTTTTTTGGCGAGGGCAAGCGCTTTTTCATATTGATGGCGCACGACTGCATTCCAGCGGAACCCGCAGGCAGCAGATGTCCGGTTTAATTTGTCCCCAACCTCTTCAAACGCATTCAATTGTGTGCTTCCTTCACGCACATGGCGCAATACGGTTTCCGCGAGCAGCAGGTCGTTTTCTTCTGACCATGCATCTTGTCTGTTTTTCATTCTAATCATCTCCTTGTTTTAGTAAAAGTTTAATTACTGACAGGATGATCCAAATACGTTAGATTTATACCAATATGAAAAAATAATTTTTTTCTGCTAGTTTCCCTGTCTAACCGGCACACGGACGCCCTGCTTGTGAGTGAGGTGCTTGCCAACAGCTTTTTTTCGAGGTAAAATACCGTTTAGTTCAACCTTATTTAAGAAAGGATTGTATATAGATGGCAAACGAATTTCGAGTTTGTGATGACTGCCAAGCAGTTAACTTGAAAACTCTAGTGCCAAGGCTAAAGGATGTTGATCCGGAAGCAAAAATTGACGTGGCCTGCCAGTCTTACTGCGGACCTGGCCGCAAAAAAACATTTACTTTCGTCAATAACCGGCCGGTTGCTGCTTTGACAGAAGAAGAATTGATGGAAAAAGTAAAGAAGAAGCTAAAGAGATAAAGATGAATCACCTGCCGGAAATAGGATAAGGTGATTTTTTGTTTAAGAAAGCCGGCTGCAGAAATAGCCAGTCATTCTATGAATTTGGCTTCCTGCCGGTATTTTATAAAGAGAATATAGAACTCCCCCTTTATTTCACTATATGCGGAGGAAGGACGGTTTCTTCCTCCTATCTTCATAATTTTTCCGTTATAATTAAATAGATGAATAAGCACGAATGGGGGGGCAAAATGGAATACTCAAACAGCAAGCTGAAGGAAGAAAAGGTATTTAAAGATCCTGTTCACCGATACATTCATGTTCGTGATTTAGTGATTTGGGATTTGATTGGCACGAAGGAGTTCCAGCGCCTGCGGCGAATTCGCCAGCTCGGAACCACCTATTTAACATTTCACGGGGCAGAGCACAGCCGCTTCACGCATTCATTGGGCGTATATGAAATTGTCAGGCGCATCGTAGATGATGTGTTCGCTGAGCGGCCGGAATGGAACAAGGAGGACCGCCTGCTCTCGCTATGCGCGGCTCTTTTGCATGATGTGGGGCACGGGCCGTTTTCACATTCGTTTGAAAAGGTATTCCACCTTGATCATGAAGCGTTTACAAAAGAAATTATTCTGGGAGAAACAGAAATAAACGCCGTGTTGTCAAAGGTTCACAAAGGTTTTCCGAAGCAGGTCGCCGAGGTGATCGGCAAAACTCATGAAAATAAGCTCGTCGTCAGTTTGATTTCAAGCCAGATTGATGCCGATCGAATGGATTATTTGCAGCGGGATGCTTATTTTACAGGGGTCAGCTACGGGCATTTTGATATGGAGCGCTTGCTGCGCGTCATGCGTCCGCGAGAGGATCAAGTCGTCTTTAAGCAAAGCGGGATGCACGCAGTGGAAGACTATATCATGAGCCGCTATCAAATGTATTGGCAAGTGTATTTTCATCCGGTCACAAGGAGTGCGGAAGTCCTGCTGACTAAAATACTTCACCGGGCGAAAGAGCTGAATCAGCAAAATTACCCATTTACATACCCGCCTCTGCACTTTTACTCTATTTTTCAAGAGAAATACATTCTTGCAGACTATTTAAAACTCGATGAAGCTGTTATGCTGTATTACTTTCAAGTGTGGCAGGAAGAAAAAGATCCTGTACTAAGTGATTTATGCCGCCGGTTTGTTAATCGTGACTTATTTAAGTATGTAGAATTTGATCCTGCGAAGGAGTACCGCAAACACAGTGAATTAGAAGCGTTATTTAAAAAAGCCGGCATTGATCCGGAATATTATCTTGTATTTGACTCTTCATCCGACCTTCCGTATGATTTCTATCGGCCGGGAGAAGAAGAAGAACGGCTGCCGATCTATTTATTGATGAACACGGGTGAACTGCGCGAACTGTCACGCGAGTCCGACATTGTGGATGCCATTTCGGGTAAAAGAAGAACAGACCATAAATTATATTTTCCTGCCGATTTATTGACTGATGATTCATCCAAGCGCAATATTAAGCGGCAGATTCGATCGATTTTAGAAATTTGACGCCGGGAATGATACAGTGGGAGTTGAGAAAATTTGTTGAAAGAGCATGCGAAATTAATGGGGGTCTTTGCGGCCTGCGGAGAAGTCATCGGGCGGAAAAAACTGCAGAAAATGATTTATATTGCGAAGAAAATATCATTTCCCTTCCAGGAAAAGTTTGAATTCCATTTTTACGGCCCCTATTCAGAAGAATTGACGCTGCGCGTGGAAGAGCTGTGCAACATGGAATTTATTGATGAAGTGCGCGAAAAAAAGGGCGGGTACTACCAATACCGTTATACGCTGACAACAGAAGGAGAAGCGTTTCTGGAGCACGCGGCTGTAGACATACCTTGTTTGCGCGAAACGGTGGCAGAAATGAATAACCAAAGCGCCCGCTTTCTTGAACTCGTATCCACCGTTTTATACTTCGATACGCTCACCAAAGAAGAAGTAGCTGAAAAAATCTTTACCTTGAAAAGAAAACAACGCTACACCGAAGAAGAAATTCAAGAAGCCTACACATACATTGAAAAATTAAAAAACAACCTGCAATAAGAAAAGCGGAAGCGCCTGTTATGCTCCGGCGAGCAAATGTTCTTCCCGGCCAGAAGCCGTTTTTTGGCTTCGTGCCGGGAAGGCTATTTGACTAGAGGAGCAAGGCGCTGCAGCTGGATAGAAAAACCCGCCTTCCAGCGGGTTTTACCGGCAATTAATCTTCGTCGCTTAATCGTTTACCGGCCACCGCATAGTGGTTTTTGGACATTTCTTCAATGAAAACAACCACTTTTTCAGCAGGAGCGCCAGTTGTTTCAGCTACCGCAGCTGTTACTTTTTCAGCGAGTGCTTTTTTTTGTTCTTCTGTGCGGCCTTCCAGCATTTTTACAGTTACATAAGGCATATGTCTTGACCCCTTCCAATATGTTTCAATCACGATATAAACAAATTGTATGCTTTTCAAGGGGCACAAGCAATAGAGCAAAGGAGAAAATCTTTACTAATATAAAATAAAGGGGTTTAGCATTTGGACCGATTTTTAGCATTTTCATTGCCAGAGTTGCCGTTTGTTATTATTACTCTCATCGTGGCGTTCACCATCCATGAGTTCGCCCACGCATATGTAGCCTATAAATTTGGAGATGATACGGCGAAGAGCCAAGGGCGCTTGACGCTGAACCCTGTCCATCACTTGGACCCCATAGGCACGATCCTCATCTTAATTGCCGGGTTTGGCTGGGCGCGTCCGGTGCCGGTTGACCGCCGAAACTTCCAAAACCCTCGTCTGGCGGGGATATTTGTTTCGCTGGCTGGTCCGCTGAGCAACTTTTTAATTGCGGCCATTGCATATGCGATTTTGTTCTTTTCAGTGCGGACAGGAGTGCCGCCGTTCTTTGTTGACTTGCTCAACATGATGGTCTGGCTGAACGTCGTTTTATTTGTGTTTAACCTGCTGCCGCTGCCGCCGCTGGACGGTTACCGGATTATTGAGGATGTCGTCTCTCCGTCTGTCCGGGCAAAATTAACCCAGTATGAGCAATATGGCACGCTTATCTTTCTGATTATAGTTATTACACCGCTTTACCAATATACGATCCAGCCGATTTTCAGCTTTGTTCTGCCGTCCATTATTCAAGGCTTTAACACGATGTTTATGTTATTGTTTGGTTAATACGATTGAAGGAAAGGAGAAGGTCTTATGGAGAAAAAGAAAAAGGTTGGCTTTAATATTATTAAAAACGATCCGACAGACGGTCATAAAGGCTTTGGAAAAGGCGCTCTGTCCCTCGAGAATGTCTCCCCGGTTTTTATCGATGTAGAAGAAGGGGAAGCCTTCATCGATGTAGGGGCAATGCATGCCCGCAGCGCTGTCGAGAAGGGCATCAAGTTTCTTCCCAATAAAGAAGAAGTTCCAGAAGGTGCCAAGCCGTATTGGCTCGTATGGGTGACGGTGGACCAAGGAGAGCAAGGCCCGTTTTATACAGGAGTGACAGCCTGTGAACTAACGGTAAACAGAGAAAAGCGCCGTGGCTACAAGTCGCTGCCAGAACATGTGAACCGGATGGATAAATCGTTGAAGGGCCATATAATTGTCGATCATATGGACGGCTACTCCAAAAAAGTGCTAAAAGCTTTTCTGAAAAATCATAATGAAACGATGTGGGCAAATTCTTCAGCCGAGCTAAAAGAAGGTCTAGAGGACTGATTATCCTTTTATTCCCTTTTTGGTGAACAATGTTTGAACGTTGTTTGAAAATGATATTCCCATCTTGCCCAATAACTAGAAAGAAAGTACACTTAATGTAATGCATAAATTGCATAAACTAGGACATGACAAAGCCCCGGATCGCACAACCGGGGCTTTGTCATGTCCTTTTTTCTGTCTGGCAGAACGGTGATTCGACAGCTTGTCTAAATACGGCAGAGAATAGTCTTTTTTGTCTAAAGCTTCTCTCAATGGCCGTGTCGGATGATGTCTTTTATTTGCAAAGAAGCACCATGCTATTTTTCGAGCAGAAATTCGGCAAGTGAGCCAAAATATATTTTTATGGCAAAACATTTGTCTAAAAAAGCGGAAACAAGCGCTGCAGCCAGCCTTCTTCTTTTTGATCCTCTTTCTCTTTTTTCTTTTTCGGCAAGTGGTCTGTACAGTATTCCTCCGGTTCTGTTCCTTTGACAAAGTACATCGTTCGGGTGACCGGGCAATCGCTGCTGGCAACCTTGCCGTTCTCCGGATTAATATCCACAGCTATTACGCCTTTAGGCTTTTGGAATTTCTTGACTGGCTTGCCGCGATGGCTCCCTTCCATGAATCCGAGCCAAATGTCTTTTGCATAATGCTTATCTTCTGCTTTCACAATCTTTCTGCCGTCATCATATCCCGTCCAGATACCGGCAGCAAGCTGAGGAGTAAACCCGATCATCCAGTAATCGTAGGCTGTCGATCCTGATTTACCGGCATACGGGCGGGTTATTTTCCGAGTGAGCGAAGCGCCTGTGACATTCGCATAACTGCTTAAATTTTCATCAAACATGCCAGTCATCATATGGGTGAGCACAGCGGCTTGTTTTTTATCCAGTCGCTGCTTTTTGTCCGGCTCGTGTTCATAAATGACTTCTCCGTCTGCCGTTTCTACTCGCTGGATAAATACCGGTTCTTCATATTTTCCGCCATTTGCTATGGTGGCATAAGCATTGACCATCTCCAGCACGCGGACTCCGGATGTGCCGAGCGCCAAGGAGGGCAGCGGCTTTAACGGGGTGGAAATGCCGAAGCGTTCCGCGGTTTGCACAAGCGTTTCCGGCTTTAAAAACAAGTTTGTCTTCACGGCATAAATGTTGTCGGAGACAGCCAGTGCTTGCTCCATTGTTACGCTGCCATTTGCATAGCGGTGGTTAAAGTTGCTCGGCTCATAGACCTTTTGGCCATTGTCGTACCGAAAAGCCGTTTTTTCGCTCGTTAACTGTGTAGCCGGCGTATAACCGTTTTCAAGCGCCGCATAATATAAAAACGGCTTAAACGTCGATCCTGGCTGCCGGACTGCTTGAACAGCACGGTTGTAGGGGCTGGTGGCAAAATCCTTTCCGCCGGCAAGAGCGGTAACAAAATGTGTTTTTGGTTCAATGGAGACGAAGGCTGGCTGTATGTCCGAGTCTTCGGCAATTACTTTTTTTATTGTTTTTTCAGCAATGGCTTGGTGCTCCCGGTTTAACGTCGTATAGACACGAAGGCCGCCGAGGGCGATGGTTTGTTCATCTAAGCCGAGCTTATCGGCGAGCACCTGCTGGACGGCCTGCCGAAAGTAAGGAGCGGTATCTGAGTCTGTGTGCAAATGCTCGCCGGTAATATGAACACGGTCAGCCAGCGCTTGCTCACGTTGTTCAGGGGTGATCGCATCGCTTTTTTCCATCTCCGCCAGAATGACTTTCTGCCGTTCCTTCGCCTTAGGAAGCGAAGCAAGGGGAGAATAAATGGAAGGTCCTTTTGGAATGCCGGCCAGTATGCTGGCTTCGGACAAGCTTAAGCTTTTTGCGCTTTTGCCGAAGTAGAATTGGCTGGCAGCCTCAATGCCGTAGGCGCCATGTCCATAGTAGATGGTATTTAAATAACCTTCCAAAATCTGCTCCTTCGTATAATTCATCTCAATTCGCGCGGTATAGACGGCTTCAGATAATTTGCGCTTCCACGTTTTATCATGGGAAAGATACAGGTTGCGGGCATATTGCTGGGTAATGGTGCTGGCTCCCTGCACCTTTGCCATCGCCTTGATGTCGGCGACAGCTGCTCCTGCCATCCGTTTAAAATCAAAGCCGTGATGCTTGAAAAATTTCTTATCCTCCACGGCAATCGTCGCTTGCACAAGATAGGGGGAAATTTCATCCAGATCAACCCAATACCGTTTTTCGCTGGCATGGCTTTCACCGATCACTTGGCCATCCGCTGCCAAGTAAAGGGTCGATTGCGGGACAGCAACTTCCGGTTCGCCTAATAGTTTCATGTATAAAAATCCGGCTCCGATCAACAGCAATAGGCCCGCAACAGCAAAAAAACCGAGAAACAATACTGCGCGCACCCATTTAACTGTTTTACGATAGCCTGACAGGGTAATGACTGTCATATGAGGTTACCTGCCTTAACAAAGAATAATTATGAATAGTATGAAAAAAAATCCTTCTTTTTAAACATAAGAAAGGAAAATTTTCATGAAAGCCTGCTTAAATAAAAAAAATAACTTGAATTTTTGGTGGATTCCACTATACTTTTTTCAGTGCAATTGGAAAGATTCATTTGCGGAAAGGAAGAGATGAAATGAGCGGACTGTGGTATACAGAAAAGCAGACAGATCACTTTGGAATTACAATGAAAATTAAGCGTACGCTTCATACAGAGCAAACAGATTTTCAATATTTAGAAATGGCAGAGACCGAAGAATGGGGAAACATGCTGTTTTTAGACGGCATGGTCATGACTTCGCAAAAGGATGAATTTGTTTATCATGAAATGGTCGCACACGTGCCGCTATTTACTCATCCAAATCCGGAAAATATCTTAGTTGTCGGCGGCGGCGATGGCGGGGTCATCCGTGAAGTGCTTAAGCACCCGAAAGTGAAAAAAGCGACGCTCGTTGATATCGATGGAAAGGTCATCGAGTACTCAAAGAAATTCCTTCCGGAAATTGCAGGAGAACTAGACAACGAGCGCGTAGACGTGCGCGTGGATGACGGTTTTATGCACATTGCCAAAAGCGAAAATGAGTATGACGTCATTATGGTTGACTCTACAGAACCTGTCGGCCCGGCAGCGAACTTGTTTACGAAGGGCTTTTATGCAGGCATTTCAAAAGCTTTAAAAGAAGATGGCATTTTCGTTGCCCAAACAGACAACCCTTGGTTTAAAGCGGATTTAATCCGTGAGGTGCAGCGTGATGTGAAGGAAATCTTCCCGATCACCCGCTTATATACAGCTAATATTCCAACGTACCCAAGCGGTATGTGGACTTTTACCATCGGTTCTAAAAAATATGACCCGCTGGAAGTAAGCGATGAGCAATTCCATGAAATCGAGACGAAGTATTATACGAAAGAGCTTCATAAAGCCGCTTTCGTCTTGCCGAAATTCGTAAAAGATTTAACCGAGTAAACGGTGACTTTTGATAAAAAGGTGGGAAGGTTATGCGTTTTGATGAAGCGTATTCAGGCAATATTTTTATCGGTGCCCAGCAAGACTACGAGAATAGCCGCGTGGTGCTATACGGCATGCCGATGGATTGGACCGTCAGCTACCGCCCAGGCTCCCGCTTTGGTCCGGGACGAATTCGGGAAGTGTCGATCGGTTTGGAGGAATACAGCCCCTATTTAGACCGGGAGCTTGAAGAAATCAGCTATTTTGATGCTGGTGATATCCCGCTTCCATTCGGCAATGCAGCCAAAAGCCTAGAGTTGATTGAAAACTATATAGACGGGCTGCTGGCTGCTGGCAAATTTCCGCTTGGCATGGGCGGCGAACACCTTGTTTCCTGGCCGGTCATGAAAGCCGTGGCGAAAAAATATCCCGGCTTGGCGATCATCCATATGGATGCTCATACAGATCTCCGGACGGAATATGAGGGTGAACCGCTTTCTCACTCTACCCCGATCAGGAAAATTGCTGAACTGATTGGCCCTGAAAATGTTTATTCATTTGGTATCCGTTCAGGCATGAAGGAAGAATTCCAATGGGCAAAAGAAAATGGCATGCACATTTCCAAATTTGAAGTGCTTGAACCGTTGAAAGAAATTTTGCCTCAGCTTGCCGGCCGTCCAGTATACGTGACAATTGATATTGATGTGCTGGATCCGGCTCATGCGCCCGGTACGGGAACCGTAGATGCCGGCGGAATCACATCCAAGGAACTGCTGGCTGCTATTCATGCCATTGCTCATTCAGAAGTGAATGTGGTCGGCGGCGACCTTGTAGAAGTGGCTCCGATCTATGATTCTTCTGAACAAACGGCCAATACCGCCTCCAAGCTGATTCGCGAAATGCTGCTTGGATGGGGACTAGTCAATCAGGGTAAATAATAAAAGGCACTCGGCAACGATCGCTGCCGGGTGCCTTCCTTATGATCAGCCTCATTTAAAAATCCTTTTGATTATTGAGACGGTATTCGTCTAAAATGCCCATTTCGTCAATGTGGCGTCTCGCTTTTTCATCTCCAAATTCATAAATCAGCCCGTAAATAGCGATAAGGGCCCGGTCATAGTGATCATTTTTTTCTTTATAGGAATAATCAAGATAGGGAACATGCGCGCGGACAAACGTTTCTAGTTCGGCGTCATATTCCTCTTGAAACACTCTTCTGATAAAGGCCGCCTCTTGATCGGTCGCTTCTATGCGGAAATTGCCTTCACTAGCGGCTGTTGGCAGCACTTCTTTACTGGCAGGGTCCACATAATACATTCTTTTCACTTCTTCCATGTTAACAGCTCCCATTCCTTTTTTATTCATATACCACCGATTGTCTCCTTTTAATCCTGCGCCGCTGAAATTTCGGGGATGTCCATTGCATTTTTAAATAAACATTTTTATACTTAATAAGTTATAGAGAAGAAATTTTAAAAGGATGTGAACAGCTTGGCCCATCATCTGCAAGCATCTGTTCCTGTCAATATCCACTTAACCACCAGCATTGAACATGAAGGAGAGAAGGAAGTGTTTGAACTGATGCTCTCCGGAGAGTTTCAAGAAAAGAACGGTTCTTTTTTTCTGAAATATAATGAAGTTCAAGAAGAGGGCACGATTCAAACGGTCGTGAAGTTTTCTGATCAAAGCGCCGTTATTTTGCGCAGCGGTGCCGTGAATATGAGGCTGCCTTTTCATGAGAAGGAGCAAATGAATGGCTCCTATACCAGCCCGCACGGTACATTGGCCATGTCCACGCGAACAAGCAAGCTGCTGCATAGCCGCGCATACAATGAATCCCGGCTTGAAGGAAGGCTCCAGCTCGACTACCATTTGCTTATGCAAGGCACGGCAGTCGGCAGCTATACATTAGATTTACTATTTAAAAGTACATAAAGAGTTGATCCGGGGAGGACAGCCCCCAACCCTTTACCTGTTGAACAATAATGAGGAGGTATATCGAGATGAATGTGGCAGAGAAGGTACAAGAGCAATTAAAGGAGGAAGTGAAGGCGGCTGTATTGAAAGCCGGGCTGGCTCAAGAAGAAGAGATCCCGGCCGTTGTGCTTGAGGCGCCGAAAGAAAAGGCGCACGGCGATTACTCGACGAACATGGCGATGCAGCTGGCCCGTGTGGCAAAGAAAGCTCCGCGTACGATTGCTGAAGAAATGATCGCCCATTTTGATCATTCCAAAGCGTCCATTGAAAAAATCGAAATTGCCGGTCCCGGTTTTATTAACTTTTACATGAATAATGCTTATTTAACAGATTTGATCCCGGTTGTTCTTGCAGAAGGCGCGGATTACGGAAAAACCAATTTCGGCAACAGCCAAAAAATCCAGGTGGAATTTGTTTCTGCGAATCCAACGGGAGATTTGCATCTTGGCCATGCCCGGGGAGCCTCTGTGGGCGATTCTTTGTGCAATGTGCTTGAAAAAGCCGGCTACGATGTCACAAGAGAATATTATATTAACGACGCCGGCAACCAAATCCATAACTTGGCCCTATCTGTCGAAGCCCGCTATTTTCAAGCGCTCGGCCAGGACAAGGAAATGCCAGAGGATGGTTATCACGGTCAGGACATTGTCGGAATCGGCCGGAAATTAGCGGAGGAATTCGGCGATAAATTCGCCGGAATGCCGGAGAAAGAACGCTATGACGCATTCAGAGAATATGGTCTTAAATACGAAATGGAGAAGCTGAAGAAAGATTTGGAGAACTTCCGCGTTCCGTTCGATGTTTGGTACTCTGAAACCTCTCTTTATCAAAACGGCAAAATTGATGAAGCACTGGCTGCTTTGCGCGAAAAAGGTCATATTTACGAAGAAGGCGGGGCTGTTTGGTTCCGTTCGACAGCATTCGGGGACGACAAAGATCGCGTACTCGTGAAAAATGACGGCACCTACACATATTTAACGCCAGATATCGCCTATCACAAGGACAAATTTGAACGCGGCTATGAAAAGGTGATTAATATTTGGGGAGCCGACCATCATGGATATATTCCGCGGATGAAAGCGGCAGTGGAAGCACTCGGCTATCATCCGGCTAATTTGGAGGTAGAAGTGATTCAGCTCGTTCATCTCTATAAAAACGGCGAAAAAATGAAAATGAGCAAGCGGACTGGAAAAGCAGTGACGATGCGGGAGCTTGTGGAAGAAGTCGGATTAGACGCTGTACGCTATTTCTTTGCTATGAGAAGCGGCGATACTCATATGGACTTTGACCTTGACCTTGCTGTATCTGAATCAAACGAAAATCCAGTGTATTATGCTCAATACGCTCATGCGCGCATCAGCAGCATTTTGCGCCAGGGAGAAGAGCAGGGAATGACGATGAACAAAGAAGCCGACCTATCACTGATCGGTGCAGAGAAAGAAATTGACCTGTTAAAGAAAATTGGCGATTTCCCTCAAGTAGTCGCTGAAGCTGCGGAAAAGCGCATTCCGCACCGCATTGCTAATTATATCCAAGAGCTGTCCGCTGCGTTCCACAGCTTCTACAATGCTGAAAAAGTATTAGACGCCAGCAACCAGCCGTTGTCGGAAGCTCGTCTTGCTTTAGTGAAAGCTGTGCAAATTACGCTGAAAAACGCTTTACAGCTGATCGGCGTGTCTGCACCAGAAAAAATGTAAATGCAAAAAAGCTTGCCCGTTTCGGTGCAAGCTTTTTTTGATGGAATCCGTTAAAGAGTGCGGCTGATTTTTCTGCAGCTGTCCTTGTAAAAAGCCGCCTTTTGCTTTTCTAGGAACAGTCACAGAGTCTATCGTTATAAAAAGTCCTTCAATAAATAGGCGGCTTTCGTTTTTGCTTTTCCGCCGATAGAATGGACAGATAGGTCTGCTGCGGCAAGCGTTTCACTATCACAAAGATCTTTCTCAATAAAAGGGCGAATTTGCTTAATAAAATCCTGGCTGTAAATAAAGCAATTGCACTCGAAGTTAATGCGCTGGCTGCGGGCATCAAAATTCGCTGTGCCAATATCGCATACTTCTTCGTCAAAAATAATAATCTTCGCGTGATAAAATCCATTGGTAAACGATTGAATCCGGGCAGTTGGAAAGCGCATCATCTCTTTTAAAAAGGGGCGGGCTGCTTCTTGCACAAACGGATGATCTTCGTGTTTAGGGATAAGCACTGTCACATGAACACCGCGCGCCAGCGCACCAATCAGTTCGTGGAAGACAAGCGCAGACGGGACGAAATACGGGGTTCCAATGAAGATAGATCGTTTGGCGCTGCGCACCAATCCGATTAATTTCTCTTCCAGGTTTCCGCTTCCCGAAGGCACGATCACATGCTCGATCCCGCTTCCGTTGTCTTCTGCTTGCTCATGCGGCTGTAAGTAAGGCTGATTTTCCTCATTCCAGTCAGCTATAAACTCTGATTCTAAATCGATCGCACTCGGTCCCGATAAGCGCAGGTGATAGTCGCGCCACGGAGACAAGTTGGGGTTGTCGCTCTCTCCCATGTATTCCAGGCCCATATTAAAGCCGCCGAGGTAGGCAATGTTGCTGTCGATCACAGTAATTTTTCGATGATTCCTCTGTTGCAGGGAAAAAAAGAAATAAGGAAGACGCGGCTTTCTAGAACATCCGACTCGCACACCTGCCTGCTTTAAGCTGTTGAGATGGTGTTTTTTAATTTTTGAGCTTCCTTGCCAATCCATCAGCAAGCAGACATCAACGCCGCTGCGTGCCTTTTCTTTCAGCAGATGAAAAAATTCCCCGGTTATCCGGTCGTCTCGTATAATATAAAAAAGGCAGTATATACGCTTGCGGGCGCTCCTTATATCAAGAAAAAATTGCCGGAAAAATTCAGGGCCGCTGCAGATAAAATCAATCGTGCCTTTTCTTTTTGGATATGTTCGCTTCGGAGCTTGTTTTTTTGCCTGTTTTTGCCCCAAGTAAAGATCCAGCCCCAGCCATGAAACGAAACAAGCGAGCCAGAAAAGCATCTTCTTCAATTTCTTTCCTCCTCTAAGAAAGCAGCGTTACTTCTAGGCTTCCCAAAAAGAAAGAAGACCTTTCTAAGAAATGATGAAAAATATTTTTAATTATGGGTTGACTGAATGCTCATTCATAATATAATAAAGATATAAACATTCTGAATAGTTGTATTGTTTTTACAAAGGGGAAAGGTCGGCGTATTTTTTCTGGAAGGGAGAGCAGGTCATGAACGGATTGTTATGGATCAATCTTATTGCAACAATTTGTGTAATCGCTTACGGAGCGTATTTATTCGTTTATTTACTAAAAACCCGTTTTGAATACATCAAGTTGGGCAAGAAGCAAGAGTTTGACAACGATGTGAAGCAGCGGTTGGAGAAAATTTGGGTATTTGTTTTCGGGCAGAAAAAGCTCTTGAAGGACAAAAAGAGCGGCGCCATTCATGTCATGTTTTTTTATGGCTTCCTGCTTGTGCAGCTTGGCGCGATTGACTTTATTATTAAAGGCATTGTACCGGGAGCCCATTTGCCCCTCGGACCGCTGTACGGGGGATTTAAGTTTTTCCAAGAGCTTGTTACATTGATGATTCTGGTGGCGGTTGTATGGGCATTTCACCGCCGCTATGTTGAGAAGCTGGTTCGCTTAAAGCGCGGCTGGAAAAACGGTCTCGTCCTTATCTTTATCGGCCTGCTGATGCTGTCTGTGCTGATAGGAAACGGCCTGGATTTAATTTGGCATGAGGGAGCCGATGTCCACTGGACGGGCATTGAGCCAATCGCCTCAGCTGTTGCGGTTCTATTATCAGGAATCGGCACGAAGGCGGCCATTGCTTTGTTCTATGTTTCTTGGTGGGTGCATTTGCTCGTGCTGCTCACGTTCCTCGTATATGTGCCGCAATCAAAGCATGCCCATTTGATTTTCGGGCCGGTCAATACGTATTTTCACCGGCTGGATCGTCCGGGGACATTGAAGCCGATTGACTTTGAAGATGAAACACAGGAATCATTCGGTGTAGGGAATATTCGCGATTTTAACCAGCTCCAGATGATTGATTTTTATGCGTGCGTCGAGTGCGGGCGCTGTACCAATATGTGTCCGGCTACTGGGACTGGAAAAATGCTGTCGCCGATGGATTTAATTGTGAAATTGCGCGACCATTTAACCAATACAGGGGCGGCGGTGACGTCCAAACAGCCGTGGGTGCCGGCATTTGCGTTTTCCAATACGCAAGGCAACCAGCTGGCGCTCGCCGGCGGGGAGGAAGCGGCTGCCGCTATGTACAGCCCAAGCTTGATTGGCGATGTGATCACCGAAGAAGAGATCTGGGCTTGCACCACCTGCCGCAATTGTGAAGATCAGTGCCCGGTGATGAACGAACACGTTGATAAAATTATTGACTTGCGCCGTTACCTTGTTTTAACAGAAGGAAAAATGGACCCGGAAGCTCAGCGGGCCATGCAGAGCATTGAACGCCAAGGCAATCCGTGGGGCTTGAACCGGAAGGAGAAAGAAAACTGGCGTGATTTGCGGGAGGACGTCCGCGTGCCAACCGTGAAAGAATTGAAAAAAGCGGGCGAAGAGTTTGAGTATCTGCTATGGGTTGGTTCCATGGGAGCTTTCGATAACCGCAGCCAAAAAATTGCGCTGGCTTTTGCCAAATTGTTAAATGAAGCAGACGTGAAATTTGCCATCCTTGGCAATAAAGAAAAAAATTCCGGCGATACACCGCGCCGCCTCGGGAATGAGTTTTTATTCCAGGAGCTGGCGTCCGCAAATATTGCCGAATTTGAGAAAAATGATGTGAAGAAAATTGTAACGATTGACCCCCATGCTTATAACATCTTTAAAAACGAATACCCGGCCATGGGCTTTACGGCTGAAGTCTGCCATCATACTGAATTGCTTGCCCAGCTTGTGAGAGAAGGGCGCTTGAAGCCGCAGCATGCGGTAAATGAAACAATCACCTTCCACGATTCCTGCTACCTGGGCCGCTACAATGACGTATATGATCCGCCGCGTGAGATTTTAAAAGCCATTCCGGGAGTGAAGCTTGTAGAAATGACACGGAATCGACAAGACGGGATGTGCTGTGGTGCGGGAGGCGGATTGATGTGGATGGAAGAAGATACGGGACACCGCATTAACGTAGCCCGTACAGAACAGGCACTGGCTGTCAATCCATCAGTGATCAGCTCAGGCTGTCCGTATTGCCTGACGATGCTTTCAGACGGTACAAAGGCGAAGGAAGTGGAGGAAGCTGTTGCTACTTACGATGTAGCCGAATTGCTGGAGAAAGCCGTAATCGGTCCGCAGAAGCTTGAAGAGGTTCCTGAAGATGAACAAGCGAAAGAGCAGCGCAAAGCCGTTGTTGCTGAAACAGCTGCCGATGCACAGCCGGAAGCGTAATCGAGCAGAGAGGGTCTTCCTCTCTCGCTCTCTTATTTTTTTGAATGTTCATTATTTTCGTTTGATTTTTAGCGCCATTCCTTTAAAATAAAAGATAGAGAAAAAAGGGAGGATCTCCCTTTTCTTATAGTTAATTTTCGAGCGAGCGTTCAGTCAAAGGTGTAAGCGTTTTCTGAAAAATGAACGAAGGGGGAAATGAATGATGGTAAAAACAGTGATAATTGATGGGGCCCGCACGCCTTTTGGAAAATTTGGCGGAGGATTAAGCGCGCTGTCCGCCTCCCAGCTTGGGGGGATAGCCATTAAGGAAGCGTTAAAACGTGCCGGGGTGAGCCCAGATCAAGTCGATGAAGTCATCTTTGGCAATGTGCTCCAGGCAGGACAAGGCCAAATTCCTTCCAGACAGGCAGCGAGGGAAGCGGGGATTCCCTGGAACGTAAAAACAGAAACAATCAACAAAGTATGCGCATCCGGGCTGCGAAGCGTAACGCTCGCTGATCAAATTATCCGCGCAGGCGATGAAGAAGTGATCGTGGCTGGAGGCATGGAATCAATGTCCAACACACCTTATGCTTTGCCTAAAGGCCGCTGGGGCATGCGCATGGGAGATGCGCCTATGGTCGATCTGATGGTTCACGACGGATTATCCTGCAGTTTTACCGGTGTTCATATGGGAAATTACGGGAATGATACAGCTGAAGAATTTGGCCTGTCAAGAGAAGAGCAGGATGAATGGGCGGTGCGCAGTCATGAAAGAGCAATTGCAGCTATCGAGTCCGGCCGCTTGGCAGAGGAAATTGTCGCGGTGGAAGTGCCGCAAAGAAAAGGAGACCCTGTAAGAATCGAGCAGGACGAAGCTCCCCGTAAAGATACGAGAAAAGAAGTGCTGGCAAAGCTGCGTCCGGCATTTGGAAAAGACGGCACGATTACAGCCGGCAATGCGCCCGGCATTAACGATGGAGCCGGCGCGCTCGTTCTGATGAGTGATGAGAGGGCTGAGAAAGAAGGCAAACAGCCGCTGGCTGCCGTGATTGGCCATGCTGAGGTAGCGGTAGAAGCGAGCAAGTTTCCGCAAACGCCGGGACTTGTCATTAATGAGATTCTTAAAAAGACAGGCAAATCCTTAAATGAGATTGATCTTTTTGAAGTGAATGAAGCCTTTGCGGCAGTTGCTCTTGCAAGCGGGAAAATTGCTGATCTAGACCCTGAAAAAGTGAACGTGAATGGTGGGGCCATCGCGCTCGGCCACCCGATTGGCGCAAGCGGAGCGAGAATTATTCTTACGCTCGCCTATGAACTCAAAAGAAGAGGCGGCGGCATTGGCATTGCAGCCATCTGCAGCGGAAGCGGCCAAGGCGACGCCATCATGATTGAAGTATAGAAAAGCGGAGCCGACTGTCATGCCCCGACCGGCAAATATCCTTAGGCCAAAGAAGCCGTTGTGTGGCTTCAAGGGCCAAGGTTATTTGACCTCGAGGGGCAAGACCGTGCGTACCAATCATAAAACGGGAGGGGAAATGAAGCAATGGAAGTAAAGAAGCTGATGGTGATTGGAGCCGGGCAAATGGGATCGGGCATCGCCCAAGTTTGCGCCCATGCCGGTTATGAAGTCGTGTTAAATGACTTGAAAACAGAGTTTGTGGAGCGCGGGCTCAGCATGATCGAGAAAAACCTGTCTCGCCAAGTTCAAAAGGAACGGATGACAAGCGGGGAAAAAGCCGAAATTACGGGAAGAATCTCGAAATCGACGGACTTGCAGGATGCGCAGGATGTCGATTTAGTGATTGAAGCAGCGGTGGAAAATATGGATGTGAAATGCAAAATCTTTTCCCATTTAGATAAAATTACGCCGGCGCATACGATTTTGGCAACAAATACGTCCTCACTGCCCATTACAGAGATCGCCGCAGCTACTGATCGTCCGGAGCGGGTGATTGGTATGCATTTTATGAACCCGGTGCCGGTCATGAGGCTTGTTGAAATCATTCGGGGACTTGCCACAGCAGATGAAGTGTATGAAACGATCGAGGAAATCACAACAAAGCTGTCCAAAGTGCCCGTTGAGGTCAATGATTTTCCAGGCTTTGTAGCTAACAGAATATTAATGCCAATGATCAACGAGGCCATTTATACGCTTTACGAAGGGGTAGCAACGAAAGAAGCGATAGATGAAGTGATGAAACTTGGCATGAATCATCCGATGGGACCGCTGACGCTGGCTGACTTTATCGGACTTGATACCTGCCTGTATATCATGGAAACGCTTCACGACGGTTTTGGCGACGATAAATACCGTCCCTGCCCGCTGCTTCGCAAGTACGTGAAGGCTGGCTGGCTCGGCAAGAAGACAGGACGCGGCTTCTACACATACGATTAAAACGCTCAACCTTAAACAACAGGAGGAAAAAGATATGGAATTGCGATTTTCAGAAGAGCAGCAGATGATGAGGAAAATGGTCAGAGATTTTGCGGAAAGCGAAATCGCCCCGTTTGTCGAGAGAATGGAAATGGGAGAATTTCCTCGTGAGTTGATTGCGAAAATGGCTGAATTAGGACTAATGGGAATTACCGTGCCTGAGCAATATGGCGGCAGTGAAATGGATTTTCCTTCATATATTATTGCGATTAATGAGCTGTCAAAGGTCAGTGCCACGATTGGGGTCATTTTATCCGTTCACACATCTGTTGGAACAAATCCAATTCTGTACTTTGGCACCGAGGAGCAAAAGCGCAAGTATGTGCCCAAATTAGCATCAGGGGAATATTTGGGAGCCTTTTGTTTAACAGAGCCGGGAGCAGGCTCTGATGCAGCTAACTTGAAAACAAAAGCGGTCAAACAAGGGGATTATTATACGATAAATGGTTCAAAAGTGTTTATTACAAACGGGGGAGAAGCAGATACATATATTGTCTTTGCTTCAACTAACCCGGCGGCAGGCTCGAAAGGCGTCTCGGCTTTTATTGTGGAAAAAGACACGCCGGGGCTGATGATCGGCAAAGACGAACATAAAATGGGGCTTTACGGTTCTCGGACCGTCCAGTTGACATTCGAGGATATGAAAGTGCCGCAAGACCAGCTGCTTGGAAGAGAAGGAGAAGGGTTTAAAATTGCGATGGCTAACCTTGATGTAGGCCGCATTGGCATTGCTGCGCAGGCGTTGGGGATCGCTGAAGCAGCATTGGAGGCCGCTGCGCAATACGCAAAGGAACGAAAACAGTTCGGCAAGCCAATTGCCGCTCAGCAAGGGCTCGCTTTCAAGCTTGCGGATATGGCCACAAGTGTAGAAGCGGCCAAGCTGCTCGTTTACCGGGCGGCCGACTTGCGGGCGAAAGGCCTTCCTTGCGGCAAAGAAGCATCCATGGCTAAATTGTATGCTTCAAAAACAGCCGTTGAGGTTGCCATTGAGGCGGTTCAAGTGCACGGCGGATATGGCTATACGAAAGAATATGCAGTAGAACGGTTTTTCAGAGATGCAAAAGTGACGGAAATTTACGAAGGCACCAGCGAAATCCAAAGAATGGTCATTAGCAAGCAGTTAATCAAATAAAGGCGGGGAATAAAATGAACTTCCAATTGACAGAAGAACATGAAATGATTCGCAAAATGGTGAGGGATTTTGCCAAGAATGAAGTAGAGCCGACAGCGGCGGAGCGTGATGAAGAAGAGCGATTTGATATGGAGCTTTTTCACAAAATGGCAGAACTCGGGTTAACCGGCATTCCATGGCCGGAGGAATACGGCGGCATCGGCAGCGACTATTTGGCTTATTGTATTGCTGTAGAGGAGTTATCAAGAGTCTGCGCCTCTACAGGCGTTACGCTTTCCGCCCACACCTCTTTGGCTGGCTGGCCGGTTTATAAGTTCGGGACGGAAGAGCAAAAGCAGAAGTACTTAAAGCCGATGGCGCAAGGGGAAAAGATCGGCGCTTATGGATTAACAGAGCCCGGATCCGGTTCAGACGCTGGCGGCATGAAAACAACTGCCCGTTTAGAAGGCGGCGAGTATATCTTGAACGGCTCGAAAATTTTTATTACGAACGGCGGCATCGCTGATATCTATATTGTGTTTGCTTTGACAGACCCGGCTTCAAAACAGCGGGGCACAACGGCCTTCATTGTAGAAAAGGACTTTCCCGGCTTTTCTGTCGGCAAAAAAGAAAAGAAGCTGGGGATTCGTTCCTCGCCGACAACAGAAATCATTTTTGAAGATTGCCGTGTGCCAAAGGAAAATATGCTTGGATCAGAGGGCGATGGATTTAAAATTGCCATGATGACGCTGGACGGCGGCCGCAATGGCATCGCAGCGCAGGCGGTGGGAATTGCTCAAGGAGCGCTGGACGCGGCAATTGAATACGCCAAGGAGCGCAAGCAATTTGGCAAGCCGATCGCTGCCAACCAAGGTATTTCCTTTAAGATTGCCGATATGGCGACAGCTGTTGAAGCTTCCCGTCTGCTTACTTATCAGGCAGCCTGGCTTGAATCTAATAACCTGCCGTACGGAAAAGAGTCGGCGATGTCGAAGCTGATGGCTGGCGACACGGCCATGAAGGTGACGACAGAAGCCGTACAGATCTTCGGCGGCTACGGCTATACGAAGGATTACCCGGTTGAGCGTTATATGCGTGATGCAAAAATCACCCAAATTTATGAAGGCACACAGGAAATACAAAGGTTAGTCATTTCAAGGATGCTGACGAAATAATCAAAGCCCGGAACCGATAAAATCAGTTATAATGTGAAACAGCAGGATGAATGCAATAAAAAATAAATCAGGGAGCAGACAGAGGGAAGTGCCGCTCTGCTGCTCTCGTTTAGGTATTTATTAAAGGCGGTTGATAACATTGCACGCGGGCAAAAGAAAAGTACACGCATCAGTAAAAGACGAACAGCTGATTGAAAAAAGACGATCAGAAATGATTAAGGGAGCCGTTCATCTTTTTAAACAAAAAGGGTTCCACCGTACGACAACGCGAGAGATTGCGAAAGCGGCTGGTTTCAGCATCGGCACGCTCTATGAATATATCCGGACAAAAGAGGATGTTCTCTATCTTGTTTGCGACAGCATTTACGATCAAGTAAAAGACCGTTTGCAGCGAATAGATTTAGAGGCGGGAACACTAGAAAGCCTGAAGCTGGGGATTGGGTATTATTTTAAAGTCGTCGATGACATGCAGGATGAAGTGCTTGTCATGTATCAGGAAGCGAAATCTCTTTCCAAGGACGCGCTGCCGTATGTGCTGAAGAAAGAAATGGATATGGTCGGCATGTTTGAGAGGCTGATTCGCCGCTGTGTAGAAAATGGAGAGCTGGAGATGGAAGAGCGCAAGATTCATATGCTCGCCCAGGATATTTTCGTGCAGGGGCAAATGTGGGGCTTCCGGCGCTGGGCGCTGCAAAAAGAATTTTCAATTGATGACTATATAGATTTACAGACGGATTTATTGTTTTCAGGCATTAACGGCTATAAAGCAAAACAATAAGGGGGAAAAGATATGGGTCAGACAGTGGAGGTTTATAAACCGAAACATCATATTCGTTTTGTGACAGCTTCCAGCCTTTTTGATGGACACGATGCATCGATTAATATTATGCGCCGCATTTTGCAGTCAAGCGGCGCTGAGGTGATCCACCTCGGCCATAACCGTTCGGTGGAGGAGGTTGTCAATGCCGCTATTCAAGAGGATGTGCAGGGGATTGCGATTTCTTCTTATCAAGGCGGCCATGTTGAATATTTCAAGTATATGTATGACCTGCTCAAAGAAAGAGGCTGTCCGCACATCCGCATTTACGGAGGCGGAGGCGGAGTCATTATTCCCCGGGAAATAAAAGAACTCCATGATTATGGCATTGCTCGGATATTTTCTCCGGAAGACGGCCGCGTGAATGGCTTGCAAGGCATGATTAACAGGATGATGCAGGAATGCGATTTCTCTACTGTTTCCGGCAATCTTGGAGAAGAAATCAACAAGCTTCCAAGCGGGGAGATTACAGCTGTGGCGAGACTAATCTCGCTGGCGGAGAACCAGATAGAGGCAAGTAAAGAAGAAAAAGCAGAAGCAGCTGCGGCCTTTGAACAAATTCAGTCTTTAGGGAAAGAAGCGCCGGTGATCGGCATTACCGGTACAGGGGGAGCAGGGAAAAGCTCTTTAACCGATGAGCTGATCCGCCGCTTCCTTAATGAATTGTCTGATAAGAAAATCGCTATTTTATCAGTGGACCCAACGAAGCAAAAAACAGGCGGGGCGCTTTTAGGGGATCGGATCCGCATGAATGCCATTTTTTCTGACCGCGTATTTATGCGCAGCCTGGCCACCCGCAATTCCCGCTCGGAGCTGTCGCTCGCGATTCAAGATGCTATTCGCGTGGTGAAGGCCGCTGGTTACGACTTGGTTATTGTAGAAACGAGCGGAATCGGCCAGGGAGATGCAGAGATTACTGAAATTTCGGACTTGTCAATGTATGTGATGACAAGTGAGTTCGGGGCTCCTTCCCAGCTCGAGAAAATTGATATGATCGACTACGCTGATTTAGTTGTCATTAACAAGTTCGAACGGAAAGGATCGGAGGACGCCAGACGCCAAGTTCAAAAGCAATACCAGCGCAGCCGTAACTTATTTGAGGAGCCGCTCGATAAAATGCCGGTGTACGGAACGATTGCCAGTCAATTCAATGATCAGGGGACGAATGCTTTATTTGCCGCCCTGGTTGAAAAGATCAATGAAAGAGCGGGGACTGACTGGGAAGTGTCTTTCAGCAAAGAAGTGGATGTCGAAAAGCAGAACGTCATTATTCCGAACGACCGCCGCTACTATTTGCGGGAAATTACAGAAACGGTCCGGCGCTATCATCAAAAGGCAGAGGAGCAGGAGCACCTTGCCCGCCGGCTGTTCCAGTTGGAGGGAGCGCTGGAGGAAGCCAAGGCGAACCGTGCAGGCCAGGAAGTGATCCATCCGCTGGAAACATTTAAAGCTGCAGTTGAGGAGCAGCTGACGCCGGAATCGAAAAAGATATTGGCCGGATGGAAAGAACTGAAGGAAACGTATGCCGCTTCTAAGTATGTTACTAAAATCCGCGACAAAGAAATTGTTACTGAACTGACGACAACGAGCTTGTCGGGGCTTAAAATTCCGAAAGTCGTTCTGCCGAAATTTACAGACTACGGAGAAATTCTGCGCTGGGTGTATAAAGAAAACAGGCCGGGCTTCTTCCCTTATACCGCCGGTGTCTTTCCGTTTAAGCGGAAGGGAGAAGATCCAAAGCGGCAGTTTGCCGGAGAGGGCACGCCGGAGCGGACGAACCGCCGTTTTCACTATCTGTCTAAAGATGACGATGCCAAACGGTTAAGCACAGCGTTTGATTCGGTGACGCTATATGGAGAAGACCCGGATTACCGTCCGGATATTTATGGGAAGGTCGGCGAAAGCGGGGTTAGCATTTGTACGCTTGAGGATATGAAAAAGCTGTATGACGGCTTTGATCTTTGCCACCCATCCACCTCAGTATCGATGACGATCAACGGCCCGGCCCCGATCATTTTGGCGATGTTTATGAATACAGCGATTGATCAGCAGGTGAAGCGCAAAGAAGAAGAGCTTGGCCGCGTGCTGACGGTGGAAGAATTTACTGAAGTGCGGGCTCAAACGCTAAAGACAGTCCGGGGAACCGTCCAGGCTGATATTTTGAAAGAGGATCAGGGGCAAAATACATGTATCTTCTCAACAGAATTTGCCTTGCGGATGATGGGGGATATCCAGCAATATTTCATTGATTACGCAGTTCGCAATTATTACTCTGTCTCCATTTCCGGCTACCACATCGCTGAAGCCGGTGCCAATCCGATTTCACAGCTTGCGTTCACACTGGCAAACGGATTTACGTATGTGGAGTATTATTTAAGCCGCGGCATGGCGATCGATGACTTTGCGCCGAATTTATCCTTCTTTTTCTCCAATGGCCTTGATCCTGAATACACAGTCATTGGGCGCGTAGCACGGCGGATTTGGGCAGTAGCCATGCGTGAGAAATACGGGGCCAATGAGCGCTCTCAAAAGCTCAAGTATCACATTCAAACATCCGGCCGGTCCTTGCATGCTCAGGAAATTGATTTCAATGATATCCGGACCACGCTGCAGGCGTTAATGGCTTTGCAGGATAACTGCAACTCTCTGCATACAAATGCATATGATGAGGCGATTACAACTCCGACCGAGGAATCGGTCCGCCGTGCGATGGCCATTCAATTGATTATTACCAAAGAACATGGATTATCGAAAAATGAAAATCCGCTTCAAGGCTCTTTTATTGTTGAAGAATTGACGGACCTTGTGGAAGAAGCGGTATTGAAGGAGTTTGAACGTCTGGATGACCGCGGGGGAGTGCTTGGCGCAATGGAAACGCAATATCAGAGGGGAAAAATCCAGGAAGAGTCCATGCATTATGAAATGCTGAAGCATACAGGAGAGCTTCCGATTATCGGCGTGAACACGTACTTAAACCCCAACCCGCCATCTGAAGAGGAAATTAACAGCATGGAGCTGGCACGAGCCACGAAGGAAGAGAAAGAACACCAGATCACTGAACTGCAAGCTTTCCAGCAAAAGCATAAACAAGAGGCCGAAAAAGCATTGAAGCGCCTCAAGGAAACAGCTGTAAACGGGGGCAATATTTTTGCCGAGTTAATGGAGACGGTGAAAGTGGCCAGTCTCGGCCAGATTACAACTGCTCTCTATGAAGTCGGCGGACAATACCGAAGAAATATGTAAGGCAGGACAGCCGTGAAAGAATGGCCTTTCTTTCACGGTATTTTTTTCATTAGGTAAGATTATAATTGTAAAATAAAGGGTAACTTAATGGGAAAAGGCCGATTTTTGCGCAATTGCCCCTAAAGTTTTTTATAAAATGGGCGGATTTTTACTTTTATAATGATTGCCGAAGAGTATACAATAAGAAAAGGGTAAAAGGCGGGGTGTGAAATGATGAAGCAAATAGTGAACTTTATAGTGATCGGCGCCTGCGTGCCTGCCGCTGTTTGGCTTTATCAAATCCAGCTTGGAGCAGTGCCTTTTCTTGTACTGGCCCTTTTCTTGTTTTATCTCATGCGGACAGAGATGAAAAAAGACCGTCCATCCGCCGCTCCTTCTGAAGAAATCCTTCCGGAGAAGACGGACAAAAAAAAAGCGGAAATCGTTACATAAATATGGCATAATGAAAGCGTCGATGTTTATAATGGTGAATATGACCTTTTTCACTCAATAGAGTGCGTAAATAGAGAAGGGAAGTGCGGATGTGAATTTGAAGCAACTGTCTAAAGAAGAATTGAAGGAAATGTCCTTTATTGAAATCGCTTATGCTCTTTTAAAAGAGAGCAGAGAGCCTGCAGCATTTCAGGAAATACTTTCTCAAATCCAGGAGTATCAAGAGTTGAGCGAGGCTGAATTAAAAGCGCGCATGATTCAATTTTATACGGATCTGAATATCGACGGCCGTTTTATTACGTTCGGAGAAAATCGCTGGGGCCTTCGTGCTTGGTATCCAGTGGATCAGTTAGAAGAGGAAGCAGCGCCGGCTGTAAAAGCGAAAAAGAAGAAAACAAAGAAAGCAGTAAAAGAAGAACCAGATTTCGAAGAAGAGCTCGAGGAAGAGGAAGAGCTTGAGGATGATCTTGACTTTGAAGACGAGGATCTTGACGAACTTGACGAAGAAGTGGACAGCCTTGACGACCTAGATGATTTGGAAGAGGACGACGAAGAATTCGAAGAAGATCTCGGCGAAGAGGATGAGTACGATTTGGAGGACGAAGAGGAAGAAGACTTAAAATAAAGAAAATTAATCTTTTCTTGACTTCCTTTATCTCAAATTGTAGTATTTTATTTGGGCTCTCGAAAGAGACATGATTAATGCTTATAACGCTCCCTTTACTTTTTAAGTAATGGGGCGTTTTTGTTTTTTTTGCCCCAATAAGATTTGTGTATTCATTTAATCAATAAAAGAAACAATAGATTGAAGGGGGCTTTTCAAGTTGACTAAATATATTTTTGTGACAGGCGGGGTTGTTTCTTCTTTAGGAAAAGGGATTACAGCTGCTTCTTTGGGACGCTTGTTGAAAAACCGTGGGTTAAAGGTGACCATTCAAAAGTTCGATCCATACATTAACGTCGATCCCGGAACAATGAGTCCCTACCAGCATGGAGAGGTATTCGTAACCGATGACGGAGCGGAGACCGATTTAGACCTTGGCCACTACGAACGTTTCATTGACATTAACTTAAATAAGTACAGCAATGTCACTACAGGTAAAATCTATTCAACAGTATTGCGCAAAGAGCGCCGCGGCGAATATTTAGGCGGAACAGTCCAAGTCATTCCGCATATTACAAATGAAATCAAAGATCGTGTCTTCCTTGCAGGCAGAGAGACAAAAGCGGATGTCGTCATTACAGAGATCGGCGGAACAGTAGGGGATATCGAGTCTTTGCCGTTCTTAGAAGCTATCCGCCAAATCAAAAGCGATGTGGGTGCCGATAATGTAATGTATATCCACTGTACGCTGATTCCATATTTAAAAGCGGCGGGTGAGATGAAAACGAAGCCGACTCAGCACAGCGTGAAAGAACTGCGCAGCCTGGGCATTCAGCCAAATATTATTGTCGTCCGGACAGAGCTTCCTGTTTCACAGGAAATGAAAGACAAGCTGGCTTTATTCTGTGACATCGCGCCTGAAGCGGTCATTGAAGCGATGGATGCAGACACGCTATATGCCGTTCCGCTTTCTCTTCAAGAGCAAAAGATGGATGAGCTGGTTTGCCGCCATCTAAAACTTCAATGCCATGATGCAGAAATGGATGATTGGACAGCGCTCGTTGATAAAGTGCGCAACCTGTCCAAGAAAACCAAAATTGCTCTTGTTGGTAAATATGTAGAGCTGCAAGATGCATACATCTCCGTAGTGGAAGCTTTGCGCCACGCAGGTTATGCCTTTGATGCAGATATCGAGATCGACTGGGTAAATGCAGCTGAACTGCTTGCTGAAGATGTAGAAGAGCGCTTGAAAGACGCAGACGGGATTTTAGTGCCTGGCGGCTTCGGCGATCGCGGAATCTCCGGTAAGATTGAAGCAATTAAATATGCGCGCGAAAACAAAGTGCCGCTATTTGGCATTTGTCTCGGCATGCAGCTTGCTTCCATTGAATATGCGCGAAACGTTGTTCAGCTAGATGAAGCGAATTCATCTGAAATTGATCCAAAAACTCCATATCCGGTAATCGACTTGCTTCCGGAACAAAAAGACGTTGAAGATCTTGGCGGAACACTTCGCCTCGGCCTGTACCCATGTAAATTACAAAAGGGAACAAAGGCTTACGAAGCTTATCAAGATGAAGTAGTATATGAGCGTCATCGCCATCGCTATGAATTTAATAACGAGTTCCGCGAGGTTATGGAGAAAAAAGGATTTATTTTCTCCGGTACAAGCCCGGACGGCCGTTTAGTGGAAATCATCGAGCTTGAAGATCATCCGTGGTTTGTGGCAGCTCAGTTCCATCCGGAATTCACGTCACGCCCGACTCGTCCGCAGCCGCTTTTCCGTGCGTTCGTTGGAGCGACTTTGGCGAATAAATAAGATTGAAAAAGCCTTTAAAGCGCCATGCTTTAAAGGCTTTTTCAGTCGCCTATTCCAGCTCCTGCAAAATTTCCTCAATGGTCAGTTTGAGGGCAAAGTAAATATAAAGCGCGGCGAGGCTGGAAGGAAAACCTGTCCGGCCGCCATTTTCGTCAGGAAGCAGTCCTTTAGTCAGCCTTGTATCAATAAAGACGTCGGCCATTTGAGCTAATGACGGCTCCTCATTTGGCATGCGTCCGGCAGCGGCAACGAAAGGAATGCCCCGTTCCCTGAGAGCAGCGGCGGCCGCTGCAGCTTCAGGGTCATGGGCAAAGCGGCTGACAAGCAGCACCCGGTCGTGTCCGGCCAGATCGTCCATTGAATCCAATGGACAGCCGCATGGCAGCGGTTCGGCCCCTGACGCTGCTTCGGCTTCTACAGCTTTCATTTCCTGAAATCCTTTTATGTAAATCTTTCCTTCACCGACAGCGGCTTGCGCCAGCAGGCGGGCACCATCTTCTATTTGGTCCGCTTCTTTATCGGCAATTCGCTGGAAAAGGCCATTTAATTGAGTGGTCAGCATTTTTAACATGGTTCGTCCTCCTTGATTGTGAAGTATATTATACATGTCTTTGAACTTTGGAGCAAAAGTCATAAATTATTTCCGCAGGCAGGAATTTCTAGTAGCTAACTAGAATTAAATTAGACATAAAGGGGAAAGAGTCAGTTGTTTTAAACCGTACATAGCAGAAAGACAATAAAGATCAAAGGGGCGAGGCAATTGAATGGGAAAATACTTATTGTAGATGATCAGTTTGGGATACGCATCCTGTTAAACGAAGTGCTTCAAAAGGAAGTGTATGAAACATTTCAAGCGGCGAATGGCATACAAGCTCTCGAAATTGTAGATAATCATTCGCCGGATCTAGTGCTGCTGGATATGAAAATCCCCGGGATGGACGGCATTGAGATTTTGAAGCGGATGAGACAGAAAGATGAAAGCATCCGAGTGATTATTATGACGGCTTACGGGGAGCTGGATATGATTCAAAAGGCGAAAGACCTGGGGGCGCTGACTCATTTTGCCAAACCTTTTGACATTGACGATATTCGCAAAACAGTGAAAGAATACATAGTTTCTTAAAGTGAAACCGGCTGCTTTTACATTGGTAAAGGGCCGGTTATTTTGGTATGATACAAATGTAAATTTATTCGAAAGTGTATACTAAGATGTGTATTTTAGTTCATCAAGGAGGAAAATCATTATGCCTTTAGTTTCCATGACAGAAATGCTCAATAAAGCAAAAGAAGAGAAATATGCTGTTGGCCAATTTAATTTGAACAACCTTGAATTTACACAAGCTATTTTACAAGCAGCAGAAGAAGAGAAATCACCGGTTATTCTTGGTGTATCTGAAGGGGCAGCGCGCTATATGGGCGGCTTCAAGTTTGTTGTTGCTATGGTAAAGGCGTTAATGGAAGAGTATAAAGTGACGGTGCCGGTCGCTATTCATTTAGACCATGGCTCCAGCTTTGAAATGTGTGCAAAAGCGATTCAAGCAGGTTTCACATCTGTTATGATTGATGGCTCTCACCATCCATTAGAAGAAAACATTGCTTTAACGAAAAAAGTGGTAGAGCTTGCTCATATTCACGGAGTATCTGTTGAAGCAGAGCTTGGCCGCATCGGCGGACAAGAAGACGACCTGATTGTAGAAGATGCGGAAGCTGCTTATGCGATTCCAGCAGAATGTGATCAATTGGTGCGTGAAACAGGAGTAGATTGCTTTGCTCCAGCGCTTGGCTCCGTTCATGGCCCATACAAAGGAGAGCCAAAACTGGGCTTTGACCGCATGGAGGAAGTTATGAACCTGACAGGTGTTCCGCTCGTGCTTCATGGCGGAACAGGCATCCCGACAAAAGATATCCAACGCGCGATTTCACTGGGAACGGCCAAAATTAATGTGAATACAGAAAATCAAATAGCGTCAGCGAAAACAGTACGCGAAGTTCTTGCCGAAAAACCAGATCTGTATGATCCGCGTAAATACTTAGGACCGGCGCGTGAAACGATTAAAGAAACTGTTAAAGGAAAAATGCGCGAATTCGGTTCATCTGGAAAGGCGCAATGATTGGATAAAGACGCATAAAGAGACCGCCTTAGTTACATAAGGCGGTTTAAATTTAGAAAAGCGGAAGGCGCCCGTTCTGAAATTTTCTTTCGGCATGGGAGCCGCCCAACAATAAGGAGAGAATGAATCATGAAATTATTCATCGATACAGCGAATATGGAAGAAATTAAAGAAGCCCATTCTTGGGGTATCTTATCCGGCGTGACAACGAATCCATCCCTGGTGGCAAAGGAAACTGTTCCTTTTCATGACCGCCTTCGTGAAATCACTGATCTAGTCAGCGAGTCTGTCAGCGCCGAGGTTATTTCCCTTGATGCAGAGGGAATGATTAAAGAGGGCCGCGAATTAGCAAAGATTGCCCCAAATATTACGGTAAAGGTGCCAATGACGCCAGACGGATTGAAAGCGGTCGCGGTTTTTGCGAAAGAAGGCATTAAAACGAACGTCACATTGATTTTTAGTGCCAACCAGGCGCTATTGGCCGCCAGAGCTGGAGCTTCTTACGTTTCTCCATTTTTAGGCCGCCTCGACGACATCGGCCACAATGGATTGGATCTGATTGAAACCATCGCTTCTATTTTTGCGATTCATGGGATTGAAACAGAAATTATTGCCGCTTCTATCCGCCATCCGCAGCATATTACGGATGCAGCATTGCGCGGTGCCCACATTGCAACCGTGCCGTTTAAGGTGTTAAATCAAATGTTTAATCATCCATTAACCGATAAAGGAATTGAAGCTTTTCTAGCTGATTGGGAAAAGCGCCAAGTAAAATAAAATCATTTTTTTACATGTTTTTACTTGGTTGGGATAAACTATGACCAACGAAAATTTTTGCCAAGGTATGATGGAATAATTCTTTTTTTCGATGCTTAGCCAGTGCGTGAAGGAAGGGAGCATAACATGGAAAAGCTGAAAATTGTAGGAGGGCATCCGCTAAGAGGCACAATTAAAGTAGACGGGGCAAAAAACAGCGCGGTTGCTTTAGTGCCTGCTACTATTTTGGCGGAATCTCCAGTAACAATTGAAGGAATGCCCGATATTTCCGATATTCATATTCTGAAAGGATTGCTTGAGGAGATCGGCGGCCAAGTCACCTTTCAAAACGGTGAAATGGTGGTTGATCCGGCAGGCATGGTAGCTATGCCTTTGCCGAATGGCAAGGTGAAAAAGCTGCGCGCTTCCTATTACTTAATGGGGGCCATGCTCGGAAAGTTTAAGAAAGCGGTTATTGGCTTGCCGGGAGGGTGCCACCTTGGCCCGCGGCCGATCGACCAGCATATTAAAGGGTTCGAAGCTCTTGGAGCAGAAGTGACAAATGAGCAGGGCGCCATTTATCTGCGGGCGAATGAGCTGCGGGGAGCAAGAATTTATCTTGATGTAGTCAGTGTAGGAGCAACTATCAATATTATGCTGGCCGCTGTCAAGGCAAAAGGACAGACCGTTATTGAAAACGCGGCAAAAGAACCGGAAATTATTGACGTGGCTACACTCTTAAATAACATGGGCGCCAAAATTAAAGGTGCAGGCACAGATATTATCCGTATTGATGGTGTGGACAAGCTGGACGGCTGCCGCCACACGATTATTCCCGATCGGATTGAAGCAGGAACATTTATGATTTTGGCAGCAGCGGCAGGGGATGGCATTGTGATTGATAATGTCATTCCTCTTCACCTGGAGTCGTTGACAGCGAAGCTCCGTGAGATGAATGTACCGGTAGAGATCGGCGATGACCAAATTTTCGTCGGCCGGGCTGAAAAGCTGAAGGCCGTTGATATCAAAACACTCGTTTATCCGGGGTTTCCGACCGACCTGCAGCAGCCGTTTACTTCACTTTTAACAAGGGCAGAAGGCTCTTCGATTGTTACGGATACAATTTATTCCGCGCGTTTTAAGCATATCGATGAATTGCGCAGAATGAATGCTGTCATGAAAGTAGAAGGCCGCTCAGCTGTCATCAATGGGCCGGTGCAGCTTAAGGGAGCAAAAGTGAAAGCGAGCGACCTGCGAGCAGGAGCTGCTCTTGTGATTGCCGGCTTAATGGCGGAAGGATTAACAGAAGTGACCGGACTTGAGCATATTGATAGAGGCTACAGCATGCTTGTGGAAAAACTGAGACTCCTTGGCGCCGAGCTTTGGCGTGAAAACTTATCAGAGGAAGATCTTGGACAAATGAAAAGCGGCTGAATTCTTCCCCTCATTTCTCGTTTAATGTGTTACAATATATATGTTAATTAGGTTATACTCATGAGAATGTAAAATTGTAGCTCTAATACGGGAGGAAAATATAAAATGGAAAGAAGTTTATCAATGGAGCTTGTCCGTGTAACGGAAGCAGCCGCTTTATCATCTGCACGCTGGATGGGCAGAGGACAGAAAATGGAAGCGGACGATGCTGCTACGACCGCTATGCGTGATGTGTTTGACACGATTCCAATGAAAGGCACCGTAGTCATCGGCGAAGGAGAGATGGACGAAGCTCCAATGCTGTATATCGGTGAGAAGCTTGGCACAGGATCCGGCCCGCTTGTGGACATCGCCGTAGATCCGCTCGAAGGCACAAACATTGTCGCTTCAGGCGGCTGGAATGCTCTGGCAGTACTTGCCGTAGCAGACCATGGCAACCTGCTCCATGCACCTGATATGTATATGGATAAAATCGCAGTCGGTCCCGAAGCGGTCGGACAAATTGATATTAATGCCTCCGTTATTGATAATTTAAAAGCGGTCGCTAAAGCGAAAAACAAAGATATTGAAGATGTGGTTGCTACGGTGTTAAACCGTCCGCGCCACGAAGAGATCATTGCTCAGCTTCGCGAAGCGGGCGCCCGCATTAAATTAATTGAAGACGGCGACGTAGCAGCGGCGATCAACACGGCCTTTGATCAGACAGGTGTCGATATTCTATTCGGTTCCGGCGGCGCTCCTGAAGGGGTCATCTCAGCCGTTGCGCTCAAATGCCTCGGCGGAGAAATCCAAGGAAGATTGCTTCCGCAAAATGAGGAAGAAATTAAACGTTGTGAGAAGATGGGCATTGACTTGAAGCAAGTGCTTCGCATGGAAGATCTTGTACGCGGTGACGATGCCATTTTTGCAGCGACTGGCGTAACAGACGGCGAATTGCTTCGCGGTGTTCAATTTAAAGGTTCGTACGGACAAACTCATTCTGTTGTTATGAGAGCAAAATCCGGCACGGTCCGTTTTGTCGACGGCCGTCACAGCCTGGAGAAAAAACCGCACTTAGTTATGAAGCCTTAATCAACGAATAACTGTTTTTATTTATGATCATTCAACAGCATGGAGCGGGCTTGCGCCGGGAATTACCGGCTCTTCAGCCTGCCTTTGCTGTTTTTCAACACCACTCACAATATCGCCCGGTATGGATACCAGTGAAAGATTCCCTCCTTTTTTATTCAGTGATTGCGGCATTTACCCGAACAGGTTAAAATAGATATTATTTTAAGCAAAAGCCGATCAAGTCTAGGGCAAGATGGGAAATCGATGTTTCCCTTCACAGAAACGGCCCGGCATCGAGCAGGCTGAGAATACGGTCATCGACCGGCCTGAATGGGAGCACAGATCAGGCGCGGCTGGCGAAAGAAAGAACCGCTCATCTTAATCTACATAGGATGAGAATTAAATAAAAGTGTGGTGCCCAAATGGAAGAGTTAACAATTTCTTATTTAGAGAATTTAAAATTAAAGGAACTTTATGAGCTTGCGCGCACATACAAGATTTCCTATTACAGCAAACTCACGAAAAAAGAATTAATCTTTGCTATTTTGAAAGCGCGCGCCGAGGAACAGGGCTTCTTTTTTATGGAAGGCGTTCTTGAAATTATCCAATCTGAAGGCTTTGGTTTTTTAAGACCGATCAACTATTCGCCAAGCTCTGAAGATATTTATATTTCTGCTTCACAAATCCGCCGGTTTGATTTAAGAAATGGTGACAAAGTATCAGGTAAAGTGCGCCCTCCGAAAGAAAATGAGCGTTACTATGGCCTCCTGCACGTTGAAGCGGTAAATGGAGATGACCCTGAATCTGCTAAAGAGCGTGTCCACTTTCCAGCATTAACTCCTTTATATCCGGATCGCCAAATTAAGCTTGAAACGACTCCAAGAAATTTGTCAACGCGAATCATGGACTTAATTTCACCTGTCGGCTTTGGCCAGCGGGGATTAATTGTGGCGCCGCCCAAAGCAGGGAAAACCATTTTGCTGAAAGAGATTGCCAATTCGATTACTGCTAACCATCCGGAAGCAGAACTGATTGTTTTGCTCATCGATGAGCGTCCAGAAGAGGTAACTGACATTGAGCGGTCTGTTCAAGCGGAAGTGATCAGCTCCACCTTTGATGCCGTGCCGGAAAATCATATTAAAGTAGCTGAACTTGTGCTGGAGCGGGCGATGCGCCTCGTCGAGCATAAGCGCGACGTCATTATTTTGATGGACAGCATCACAAGACTGGCTCGGGCATATAACCTTGTCATTCCGCCGAGCGGACGTACGCTTTCCGGGGGGATTGATCCGGCCGCATTCCATCGCCCGAAACGCTTTTTTGGCGCGGCGCGCAACATCGAGGAAGGCGGCAGCCTGACGATCTTGGCGACGGCCCTTGTTGATACCGGCTCACGGATGGACGATGTGATCTATGAAGAATTTAAAGGAACCGGGAATATGGAGCTTCATCTGGATCGTTCCCTTGCTGAGCGCCGCATCTTCCCGGCTATCGATATTAGACGCTCGGGCACTCGGAAAGAAGAGCTGCTTATCGAAAAAGAACAGCTTGATATGATCTGGTCAATCCGCAAAACAATGTCTGATTCACCGGATCTTGCTGAGAAGTTCTTGCGCCGTCTCCGCCAGACAAAAACAAATGAGGAATTTGTTTCCCAGCTGGCAGAGGAAATAAAATCCAGCGGTTCTTCTAAACGAATTTTATAATTGCTATTTGATTTTTGGACAAACCCTTGTTATAATAATACAGTGTGCTTAGCCTATAAGTACGGGGTAATCTTGCCGTACTTCGTATAGACAACTCTGTTTCGAAATGATTCAGGGCGGAAGGAGATGACAAGAATGAAAGCAGCTATTCATCCAGATTATAAAAAAGCAATGGTGAAATGTGCATGCGGAAACGAGTTTGAAACTGGTTCCGTAAATCAGGAAATCCGCGTAGAGGTTTGCTCTGAGTGCCACCCATTCTATACTGGCCGTCAAAAATTCGCTGATGCTGGCGGACGTGTTGATCGCTTCAACAAAAAATACGGCATGAAGAATAAGTAATTGAACAATAAAAAACAGGCAAGGAGTTATCTATAACTGCTTGCCTGTTTTTTGCCTTTTGGGACTAAATGCAAAGCGGAAAGTTGAAAGTGAGGCTTGTTCGATGTATGTGATGAAACAAACCGGGTGGGTGGAAGTCATTTGCGGCAGCATGTTTTCCGGAAAATCCGAGGAACTGATCCGCCGTGTCAGACGCGCTCAATTTGCCAAACAAGAGATCATGGTATTTAAGCCTAAAATTGATGATCGTTATAGTGAAGATTCTGTTGTATCGCACAATGGCTCGGCGGTTATTGCTGTGCCGGTGGCAGAAGCAGCAGCTATTTTGGCGGCTGTCTCGTCAGATGTGGACATTGTTGCGATTGATGAGGCTCAGTTTTTTAATAAAGAGATTGTGTCGATTGCCCAGCTGCTGGCCAACCGCGGCCATCGTGTCATCTTAGCCGGGCTTGACCAGGATTTCCGGGGAGAGCCGTTTGGGCCGATGCCTGCTTTGATGGCTATTGCTGAATTAGTCACGAAGCTTCAGGCCGTGTGTGCTGTCTGTGGATCGCCAGCCAGCCGGACCCAGCGTCTAATTAATGGCCAGCCGGCAGGCTATGATGATCCGGTTATTTTAGTAGGAGCATCCGAGAGTTATGAACCGCGCTGCCGTCACCATCACGAAGTGCCCCTTAGTTCTGTACATACACAGAAGGCAGCCGTAGAAAAAACTCAATAAGCAGCTAACAAGCGAGCGTCCAGGATGCTCGGTCAGACGGCGGGCAAACTCACCTTTCATCGAGTTTGCCCGCCGTCTTTTCTATTTTGTATGAGGGTGGGAGCGGTTGATTTCCA
>NZ_BCVF01000030.1 GCF_001591605.1 Bacillus badius NBRC 15713
GATCAATTTTCTTGCGCCGCCTCAATGGCGACTTTATTAATTTAACACATTCACTTTCGTTTGTCAAAAGTTTTTTTAAAACTTTTTGAAAGTGTTTTTCAGCTTCGCTAACTTATTTCCTTAGCGACTCTTAATACTATATCAGGTGTTATCAAAACCGTCAACTCTTTTATAAAAATAAAATTCAACCTTTAGTGATGGCTTGCAGCTCTTTCGCTTTCAAACCAAAAAGGATGCTGAGCAGCAGAGGGATTTCTCCTCTTCTCCACTTAATCTGCTTACCTTGATTTTTCGGCCTATTTATTGAAGGGAAATTTTCTTGTTAACTTTTATCCTTTAACGAAGCAAAAAAGGCTGCCCTGCATAGGGCAGCCTCTCTATAAGCTTAAACTAAGAAAACGAAATACAGCACAAAGATAATAAACAATAGATACATGATCGGGTGGATTTCCTTCCCTCTCCCTTTTGTGATCATTGTAATCGGATAGAAAATGAAGCCGATAGCAATCCCAGTTGCAATACTGTATGTGAGCGGCATCGCAATAATGGTTAAAAATGCCGGAACGGCTATTTCAAACCTTGACCAGTCAATTTGCCCAAGGGCTGACACCATCAACACACCGACAATGATTAATGCGGGTGCAGTTACCGGTGCCGTAATTACCTCCAGCAGAGGAAAGAACAACAATGATAATAGAAAAAACCCGGCTGTAACAACAGAAGCAAAACCTGTCCGGGCACCAGCAGCCACCCCGGCAGAAGATTCAATATAAGAAGTCGTTGTCGACGTTCCAAGTAAAGCGCCGATCACAGTGGCACATGAATCAGCAAAAAGCGCTTTTCCGGCACGAGGCAATTTATTTCCTTTCATTAAGCCGGCTTGGTTAGCGACAGCCACAAGCGTTCCCGCTGTATCAAAAAAGTCTACAAACAAGAAGGTCAAGACAACGACCAGCATTTGAATCGTAAAAATCTCTGATGGCGATTGAAAAATTGTTTCTAACGCCACGCCGAAAGTGGGTTCAATGCTTGGCACTGTTCCGATGATCTGCTTTGGCAATTCAATCAGGCCAGCCATCATCCCGACTATTGCGGTAATAATCATCCCAATAAAAATACCGCCATTGACTCCTTTTGTCATTAACACCACTGTAATTATGATCCCGAAGATAGCAAGCAATGTATTGCCAGCAGTTAAATCGCCGAGCCCTACAAGCACAGCATCATTATTAATAATAATTCCCGCGTTTTGAAATCCGATAAAGGTGATGAACAGCCCAATTCCCGCTCCTACAGCAAGCTTCAACTCCGTTGGGATGGAGTTAATAATTTTTTCACGCAAGCCTGATAGCGTGAGCAAAATAAAGAACAGCCCAGAAAATAAGACGCCAGCCAATGCTGTTTGCCAAGGAACACCATATGTTAAAACAACCGTATAGGCGAAAAAGGCATTTAACCCCACACCAGGCGCCAGAGCAACTGGATATTTTGCCAGCAGCCCCATGAGCAAAGAACCGATCGCTGCTGCAACCGCCGTTGCTACAAATACAGCCCCATAATCCATTCTCATAGCATCTGGCAAATCCGGCACATTCTTTAACGACAGCGTCACTGGATTCACAATAAGAATGTAAGCCATGGACAAAAATGTTGTTAAGCCGCCGATAAATTCCCGGCGATAATTTGTTCCCAGCTCTTCAAACTGAAAAAACTTTTTCATGATAATCTCCCTTCTCTTCTCCCTCAGAATAAGTGCAAGCATCAGATTTCTTTCTTTATTCATTAAGCTTCACTGGAAATCCGCAAAATCATTCCTTTGCATAAATCCATAGATATCGGCATGCTTTATCCTCAGAATTGCCGTTAAACGAAAAAACGCTTCGGACAAAAGCGTCCGAAGCGTGACTAGGATACGAAACGACAGAGAAATATCTATCTGTTTGCACCTCGTAGTCAAGCTATTTACGGCAGCTCGGTAGAAACTTTTGGGCCATATCCCCAAGATTATACGAAGAAAACATAAAGATTTAATTCTCTCTCATTTTATCGGTCTTCTTACCATCGGTCAAGAAGAACACGAACATTTATTGTATTTTTTTATTTTTTATTCGCCTTTACTCCCACTCGATTGTAGCAGGCGGCTTGCTTGTAACGTCATAAACTACGCGGTTTACGTGCGGCACTTCATTAACAATACGTGTAGAAATTTTTTCAAGAACATCCCAAGGGATACGTGCCCAATCAGAAGTCATGCCGTCAATAGACGTTACTGCACGAATGCCAATCGTATAATCATACGTACGGGCATCCCCCATAACACCTACGCTGCGAATATCGGGCAGCACAGTGAAGTATTGCCAAATCTCCCTTTCCAAACCATTAAGACGAACTTCTTCGCGCAGGATCGCATCAGATTCACGAACAATTTCCAGCTTTTCTTCGCTGATCTCTCCCAATACACGAATGCCAAGACCTGGTCCCGGGAATGGCTGACGCCAAACGATATGATCAGGAATACCAAGCTCTGTGCCAAGAGCACGAACCTCATCTTTAAACAGGGTATTTAACGGCTCGATTAACTTAAACTGCATATCTTCAGGCAGCCCGCCCACATTATGGTGGGATTTGATCGTTTGAGCTGTAGCTGTGCCGCTCTCAATAATGTCAGTATAAAGCGTTCCTTGAGCTAAGAAATCAATGCCTTCGAGCTTAGTTGCTTCATCATCGAACACATAAATAAATTCATTGCCGATAATTTTACGTTTTTGCTCAGGGTCAGATACACCTTTTAATTTGTTCAAGAAGCGATCCTTGGCATCTACCTTGATAACGTTCATATTAAATCCTTGAGCAAAGGTTTCCATTACACTATCCGCTTCACCTTTGCGCAGCAGCCCATGATCCACAAAAATACATGTCAGCTGATCACCAATCGCCTTGTGAATCAGTACAGCCACGACAGAAGAGTCCACTCCGCCGCTTAAAGCGCACAGTACTTTTTTGTCACCGACTACTTGGCGGATTTTTTCCATTTCAACTTCAATAAAGTTTTCCATCGACCAGTCGCCTCTGCAGCCGCATACCTCAAACACAAAGTTTTTCAATAATTCAAGGCCATAGACAGAGTGTTTTACTTCCGGATGGAATTGTACCGCGTAAAGCTTCTTTTCTTCGTTGCTCATAGAAGCGATCGGACAAGAAGGGTTAACAGCATCAACAGAAAAACCTTCAGGAGCAGCTGTGACTAAATCGCCATGACTCATCCAAACGACTTGTTCAGCCGGCAGCCCTTTAAAGAGAGCCGTTTCGTTTTTCACTTGAATAGCGGCCTTTCCGTACTCACGGTGTGAAGCAGGCTCGACTTTTCCGCCAAAATGCTTCGTCATCAGCTGCATGCCGTAGCAAATGCCAAAAATAGGAATATTTAATTCAAAGATCTTTTCATCACAATGAAAGGCAGTTTCCGAATAAACGCTATTTGGTCCGCCGGAAAAAATGATGCCTTTCGGGTTCATTTCTTTTACTTCTTCTGCAGTAATTGTATGCGGATGAAGTTCACTGTACACGCCAAACTCCCGGATACGGCGGGTAATTAATTGATTGTACTGACTGCCAAAGTCTAAAACTAGAATCATTTCCTGGTTATGTAATTCCGGTTTTCCTGTCACTCTTTCCACTCCTCTGTTGTGCAATAAGATACTGCTCGATGTACATAAAATAAAAACTAGAATCCTTTCAGCGCTGAAAGCAGAATTCTAGTTGTTTACAAAAAGAATCTGCCCTCATAGTCCAATCATTTACGGTGATTTAGTAGAAACTTTCGAACCATATTATCGAAAATATATGAAGGAGACATGGATTATTCGAGCTAATTTTAACTCATTTTATATCTATCAACCACGGCGGTCAAGCTGTTCTGTTGTTAATTAAATATTCAGTAAAAAACCTTTTCGATGTGTAACCGCTTTTTTGCTGTCCTTCCAATTTTGCCTGCCTTGGATGGCTTTTCATAGAAGCATTTCTCCGGAATGTCTCCATCTTGATGATGCGTCCATGGTTAGGATGCCCGCAATTTCATTTCTAAGCACAAAATGCATAAATGATCATAAAAAGCCAGGAGCCTTTGCCGCTATGTATACAACGGCAAAGGAGGAACCTGGCTTTTTATGCATTCGTTAATTGACTTTGACTGGTACATTATTCAGCAGGCTGATCGTTGTTTCACGAATCAGACCTGGCAAAACGCCAAAGGAGTAAGGCTTATATACCCTTTCCGTCCACTTATGGCCGTCTTTCCCATATACGCCCATATTGATAGAAGGAATATTTAAACGGCGGATTTCTTCAACTGGCAGCGTATAAAGATTGCCCACGTTCGGCAAGTTATTCAACAAGCTTTGCAGTTCTTCATTCGTTTCATGGATGGATAGGTAGCTGCCATCCGCCAGATAAGGGAAGAACTTTTTCACTTCAAATGTTTCGCCGCTTTCTTGCTGCGCTTTTTCAAGCACCTGCTTCATCGTTGTTAAAATCGCCTGCTCTGCCAGATTATCCTCCCGAAGGAAGTTATGAGGCAAATATGGAGGAGCAAAGAATAACACGACACGCGGTTTTTTAATTGGGTCCATTTCATTCAGCACTTCAACAATTTTAAAGGCAATCATCCGGACGTCAAGCATTTTGTGCTCTTCTGTCACCTTTGCGCATACCGCCTCTACATCAATCCCTCTGTTCTTTAAGTCTCTGCTATATTCTTCAAGAGACACGACTTCAATATCCCAAGTCAAGTGCTTGCGAGGAAGGCCTGAGCGATGCAGGTACTGCTCGTACTGGCTTGACAAATACTGTGTGATTTCCTGGCAAGCTTCAGCAGTAATCTGACGCAGCTTTTGCATGACATCAGCCGCAGAATCACGGTAGAGGAAATAGTTAAAGTATAGATAACTGCTCGTTGCTGTTTGGACGTTGTAGGTGAATTTATTATCCCGCTGGAATAAACATGTCGGCGGCAGCACCATTTCATCTGGAATGTTTTCACATAGCTCCACGTTATTGTGAATTCTTCTTGTTAGTTCAGCTGCGATGAAATTCGGATCGACCCCTTGCAATGTGTCTCCGACGTGAGCTTCCCTTCCATAAATATAAAAGCTCGGAAGGATTTTGCCAGCGGCTCCTGTATAAATATATCTTGTTGTATCTCCATCATATTGCGGCGTAATGAAATCATTATTAATGGCTGCTACATATTCCAAGCCCCATTCATTCTTTAAGCGCTCCAATTCGAATACCGCACTTTTCACTCCAGCGTGCTGGCTTTCCTCATCCGGGTTAAACATGACGAGTAAGTTGCCTGGCAGTTCGTCGCGATGCTCTGTGAAATAAAGAAGGTTAGCTAAATGAACCGCCGCGCCGCTTTGCATATCAACCGAACCGCGTCCGAACATCCAGTCACCGGACTGCGCATCCGCTTGAACATCCGCATCCTGCTCAAACCCTTTAAAGAAGCTTTGGAGATAATCCGGATCAAACGCATGAGGACGCAACGCACCAAAATCTTCAATCCCGACCGTATCAATATGAGCATGGTAAACAATCGTCTGTTTTGCATTGATACCGCCTTTGACAAATGCAAAAACATTTTTTCTGTTTAAAGCATCATTGATGGCCGTTTGCTCCCAAACAAGCGCTGGATTCTCTTGAAAATACGGGTAAGAACGCAAAATATCTAAAATAGCATCGGCTACTGCTACCTCGCCGCCCTCTGAAGCGTTAATGCTTGGGATGCCAACCAATGTTCTTGTTAATTTCTCTACTTGCTCCTGCACAGATAAATGTTTTAATTCATCATACATAACGATCAACCTTTCCATGATGTTTTCAAAGCCCGAATTCTTTTTAATCGTTACAAGACGGATCTTGTTATTTTCCTACGCTGTGTGTTTGTTCTTGTTCTTTGTTCTCTTTTTTAATATAGCGGTTAATATAATCTTTGGTAAGCTCTCTTACTTCTCCGTTCAAGAATAGTAAAGCGATCACGTTTGGCAAAACGATCATAGCAAGCATTAAATCAAGGAACTGCCAGATGAATTGCAATCCGCCAACCGCTCCGGCAATAATAGCCGCTAAATACACAAATCGCATAATTTTGGAAAATTTCAGGCCGAATAAATACTCCGCTTGTTTCTCTCCGTAAAACACAATCACAACAACCGTTGATAAAACAAAGAAGAATAAACAGATTGAAATCAGTGTTCCAGCTATTCCTGTACCTACCACATTCGATAAAGCTGTTACGACCATAGTGGATGCTTTGTCTGCCGTTACATCTTGCCAAGCTCCTGATGTGAGAACGACCAGAGCCGTCATCGTACAAACAACAAGCGTATCCACAATTACCTCGAAAATCCCCCACAAGCCTTGCTTCGCCGGATGCTCTGTTTTAGCAGCGGCATGAGCGATTGGTGCTGTTCCCATCCCTGCCTCGTTCGAATAGATGCCGCGTGCCAGTCCCCAGCGAATTGCAGCTGCGACTCCGGCGCCGGCGAATCCTCCAGCAGCTGAAATCGGAGCGAATGCCGATTTGAAAATCAAGGCAAAAGCAGCAGGAATTTCAGTTACGTTAGCACCTAAAACAATGAGAGCGCTTACTAGATAAATACCTACCATCAATGGAATGAATTTTTCTGTGACAGAACCAATGCGCTGAATACCGCCCAGCGTCACTAAAGCTACTAATACAAGAACAATAATCCCCGTCGCCAGCGGCGGAATATTAAATGAAGATTCCACTGTTTGGGATAGAGAATTGGATTGAACCATCGTACTTGCCACAATTTCAATCATTAAGAAAAATGCGAAAAATACAGCTACCGGTTTCCAGCCAAGCCCCTTTTCAATATAATGCATCGGGCCGCCTACCCATTCTCCTTCTTCATTTTTTGTACGGTATTTAACACCAAGTACAACCTCAGAATACTTAGAAGCCATCCCGATCATCGCAACGACCCACATCCAGAAAATAGCTCCTGGTCCTCCTAGAGCGATTGCCACCGGAACCCCAACTATATTGGCAGCGCCTATCGTAGAGGCAAGCGCAGAGGTCGTCGCTTGGAAAGGCGTGACTGAGCCTGGCGCATCATCTTTCACGAAAATTTTGCCAAATGTTTCTTTCATCACGTGCGGCAAATAACGAAATTGGAAAAAGCCTAAACGGACCGTTAAAAAAAGACCGCCGCCTAACAACAGCAGCATCATGGGAGGTCCCCAAATCCAATTCGTTACTGAAGCCACTAATTCTTCAAAGTTCTTCATATCGTTCCCCCTCATTGTTCATCTTTGTGGAAATACTTTGTCTATTCCACCCATTCCTTAGAATTTCGTAAAAATTGCAGGAAAAAAAGAACAAACTTATAATTACACCTCCAATTATAGAATATTTTGCGCATAAAGAAAGCGCTTTTATTTTTTGCGCAAAATATACTTGCGGATAGAAACAAAAAAAGCATAATTATTTTACAGTAAATAACATAACGGCTGCCCAGTAAAAAAGGACCTCCCCCTTCTCTGAAAGCAGACGACATAAAAAGGCATCAGGGAAATTTATTTCCCTGATGCCTTTTCCATCCCTGCTTTATTTCCAAAAGTCATCAAAAATGCTAATTGGCAAGTGCCGTTTGTGACGCGAATTTAAATATAATTGTTCAATGCGCTCTTTTGCAGCTTCCGGCACTTCTTTTCCCTCAAGATAGTCATCAATATATTCATAAGACACCCCAAGAGCCGCTTCATCAGGAAGCATGGGCCGGTCCTCTTCCAAATCAGCCGTAGGCACTTTTGTATATAAATGCTCGGGACAATCGAGAGCTTTCAGCATTTGACGGCCTTGCCGCTTATTTAAGCGGTAAAGCGGAACCAGGTCGGAGCCTCCGTCTCCGTACTTTGTGAAAAAGCCGGTGATTGCTTCCGCTGCATGATCCGTTCCCAGAACAACGCAATTTTTCATCGCGGCAATGCTATATTGAGCTTTCATTCGTTCCCGCGCTTTTTCATTGCCTTTAGCAAAATCGGAAAGTGTGATGCCTGCTGCTTTTAATGCTTGTTCGCTTGCATCTGCGGCCGCCTTGATATTCACAGTAAGCGTTTCGTCAGGCTGGATAAAATCGAGAGCATCCTGGCAATCCTCTTCGTCCTTTTGCACGCCATTTGGAAGTCGGACCGCATAGAACTTGTAGTCTTCTGATCCAGTTTCAGCCTTCAGCTCATCGGCCGCCATCTGTGCCAGCTTCCCGGCAAGAGTAGAGTCTTGGCCTCCGGATATTCCGAGAACAAATCCTTTAAGAAAAGAATGTTTTTTTACGTAGTCTTTCATGAAATCAATGCTCTTTCTGATTTCTTCCTGCGGGTCAATCACTGGCTTTGCTTTCAGTTCCTCAATGATCTGCTGCTGTAAATCTGTCATTCATTATTCTCCTCCTCAAGTTGTCGCTGCTTTAATCTTTTCTCTGTTTGCTCTTTTACTTTCTGAATAAGCTCCATTTTATTATTCCAGCATTTTTCGCTTAAGTCGACTGGATAGGCCTCCGGATTCAAAATTCGTTTATACTCGTCCCACAACAGCCCAAGGCTGCTCTTTAAATATTCACGGATAGCTGTTAATGTCGGCAATTCATACACAAATTCACCTGAAACGAAAATGTCTTCATGCAGATCACGCGCTTCAAAATTTGTGACAAACTTGGAGATATACGTATGGACGGGATGAAACATTTTAATTTTCTCCTGTTCCTCCGGTTTTTCGTCGTCCAACACAATATAGTCGCCTTCAGACTTGCCGCTTGTCCGGCTGATAATCCGGTAGACGCGCTTCTTGCCGGGCGTAGACACCTTTTCGGGATTGCCGGAAATTTTAATCGTATCCTCAAGTTCTCCGCGTTCATTTTCAATGGAGACCAGCTTGTAAACCGCGCCTAAAGCCGGCTGATCAAAGGCTGTGATCACTTTGGTGCCTATGCCCCATGTATCGATCCTGGCGCCTTGCGCCTTTAAGTTTAAAATGGTGTATTCATCAAGGTCATTGGAGGCAACGATTTTTGCCTCATGGAAGCCCGCCTCATCCAGCTGCTTTCTCGCCTCCTTGGACAAATAAGCAAGGTCGCCGCTGTCAAGGCGAATCCCCATAAAACGAATTTGACTGCCCATTTCCTTAGCAACTTGGATGGCATTGGGAACACCTGATTTTAATGTATCGTACGTATCCACCAGGAAAACACAATTCTTGTGCGATTCCGCATACTTGCGAAACGCTGTATATTCATCCCGATACGCTTGAACCATCGCATGAGCATGTGTGCCTGCTGGCGGAATGCCAAACAGCTTCCCGGCACGAACATTGCTCGTAGCGTCAAAACCGGCAATATAGGCGGCGCGCGTGCCCCAAATTGCAGCGTCCATTTCCTGGGCCCGCCTTGTCCCAAATTCCATGACGGCATCTTCTCCGCACACCGTCTTGATGCGGGCAGCTTTTGTGGCAATTAACGTTTGAAAATTAATGATATTAAGCAGCGCTGTTTCAATTAATTGTGCTTCAATAAGCGGCGCCTCTACCCGAATGAGGGGTTCGTTGGCAAAGACAAGCTCTCCCTCTCTCATCGAACGAAGGCTTCCTGTAAATTCTAACTTCCTCAAATATTGCAGAAAGGCTTCGTCATACTCACCGATACTGCGCAAATAGCTAATATCACTCTCTGTAAATTGGAGGTTCCTTAGATAATGGACAGCTCTTTCCAGCCCTGCAAATACGGCATAGCCATTTTCAAAGGGCATTTTTCGGAAAAACAGATCAAACAAAGCCTTCCTTTCATGGATGCCATCTTTCCAATACGTATAGGCCATATTAATTTGATACAAGTCTGTATGCAACGATAGACTGTCATCTGTAAATAAACGTGTCACCTTCATCGCCCCTTTATCGGTTATGTTACCACGATTCCCGCTTCTTCAATCTTTATACAGCTGTTTTTACCCTTTCATTTGTCAGTTGTCCCAAACATTGGTATTCTTTTAAGCAGTGGTTTATACTTTTTTATTCAGCTTTACCTGAACAGGTCTCTCCCAAGAAAAAGTGGGTATAAGACTAGTAGAAAAAGTAAAGGGAGAAGAAATCAATATGAATGAAAAGCTATTGATATGCTGGAATAGCCCGGATGAAAGCCTTTCAGACGAACTCTATATTGAACAGCTAAAACAATCGTTTAAAGATAAAAAAATAAAACAATTAATTAAGCAGGCCAAAGCTCTTTATAAAATCGATAGGCCTGAACTGCAGCCGCCAGCCTATTCGTTTTCTGTTATCCACGCCGATGTCCCGATGGACAAAGATTCTGATTTCCAGCCGGTTGAAACAGAAGGCTTTGTTATTTACGAAGGGAAGGGCAACGATTACAAAGAATTCCTGATTGCCGTCAATACGGTGTTGTCTCTTATTCATCCATCTTCGGAAAAGTGTATTTTCATTATTAAAATTGCGGCTGAGCTTAAATACCTGAATAGAGAAGTAGGCGCAAGATTTATTCATGACCTTGCGGAAGAAGTCTTTTTATATTCAAGAAAGAAAAAATAAAACGATTCCGGTCTCACCGGAATCGTTTTATTTTTCATGAGAAGATATCCGGCTTTATTTTCAAACCAGCTGCTGATCGTTCTCAAGAGGTCAATTATTTAGTTTCTGCCGCCTTATTTTCGTTATCTGGGCGATGCGTATAGTCATAGTCTGACGGATCGACCGGTGTAAAGCCCTGCGGCGTATAGAAGCGCAGCAAGTCTTCATTCAGCACTTTATCTGAAAGACGGAGCTTTTTCCCAACGATTTCTGCTTGCTTCTTCAGCTCTTCTGTTTCTTCTATTTCTTCGCCGGTTTCTGTGCTGTAATACTTATCATTGATAGCTGTTACGTCCTTGCTGATAAAATCTCCATTGCGGAACGGCACGACTTCATTATGCTGCGGCGACAATAAATCCGTCCCCATCTGCACATACGGCTTCGTATCAATTCCTAATAAATGAAGAAGCGTTGGCAACAAGTCTATTTGTCCGCCGTATTGGTGCTGCACCCCGCCTTTGACGCCAGGCACATGAATAAACAGCGGCACCCGCTGAAGCTGGGCATTTTCAAACTTGCCTACTTCCTTGCCTGTTACCACAGACATGGCTTTGTTATGATTATCGGAAATGCCGTAATGGTCTCCGTACATAATAATCACTGAGTTGTCATACAGCCCCGATTTCTTCAGGTAAGCAACAAACTCCTCCACCGCTTCGTCCAAATATCTGGCGGTTTGGAAATAACCATCTACTGATTTATCGCCCGTATGATGAGGTTCAATCGATGCTTCCTCTTGGCTCATCGGGAAGGGAAAATGGTTCGACAGTGTAATAAACTTCGCATAAAACGGCTGCTTGACTGTTTCAAGCAATGGGGTTGATTCTTTAAAGAACGGCTTGTCCTTCAACCCGTAGTTCAAGACGTCTTTTTCATTCATATCGTAGTAGCTGGAATCAAAAAATTGATTGAAGCCTAATGACTTGTAAATTTCATCGCGGTTCCAGAAGGATTTTTTGTTGCCGTGAAATACAGCAGACGTATATCCTTGCTGTCCTAAAATAGCTGGTGCCGCCTGATAGGTGTTATGTCCCTTCATTGAAAAAGCGGAGCCTTGCGGCAAGCCGAACAAGGAGTTTTCCAGCATAAATTCAGCATCTGATGTTTTCCCCTGGCCGGTTTGATGGAAGAAGTTATCAAAATAAAAGGTATTCTGATCATGCGCCAATGAATTCAAAAACGGCGTTACTTCTTCTCCGTTCAGCTTGTAATCAATAATGAAGTTTTGCAGCGATTCCAGATGAATATAAATGACATTTTTCCCTTTCGCTTTCCCGAAATACTCCGGGTTCGGCTGAGCATAAAGCGAATTAGTGAAGTTGACCACTTCTGTGATGTCGCTGCTGTCTGCCAGCGCTCTCTGCGTAGAAGCTTTTGAGCTTTGGACAGCATCATAAATGGTGTAATTGTACATTCCTAAATACTTCACCAGGTAGTTGCGGTCAAATGTTCTCGTTAACAGCTGCGGACGGTCTGTTTCTGCCAGTCCCAAGTTGACAGCAAAGAGAATAATAGCTGTTAAAAAAACCGCTCCTACTTGACGCCCTTTTAACTTGATCGGCTCCGGCTTCACATACTTAGAAAGCAGCAGCCCGATTAAAAGGACCGTATCAAGAAAATAAATAAAATCATATGGATGCAGCAAAGCACCAATGCTTTTTCCTAAATCACCTGCATTATCCGTTTGGGTAAGCGTCGGCAATGTAATGAAATCGGTAAAAAAGCGATAATATACGATATTCGCATATAGCAAGAAAGATAATAGAAAATCAATAATAATCATCCATATAAACGATCTTCTTCCCTTGGCAAAAAGAGCGAAGGCGAGGAAAAGGACTGCAGAGCTGATCGGGTTAATAAACAGCAAAAATTTCTGCATGACGTTATCGATGCCAAGATCAAATTCTATTTGATAAGCTGCGTATGTTTTAAGCCAAAGGAGAATGACAGCCAATGAAAAGAACCCCATCGGCTTGCTAAGAGAAAACAATTCCTTATTCATTGCTTTCTTCACTTTCTTTTCACCCCTGTTCTATCTAAATACTATTAAGATGGAAATCTGCTATTCGTCAAAACTTTGATTCCCGAAATAAAAATGAACATAATACATAATAGGGAGCGTGGGAAAAAAAGTCAACTATAATATGCTCAAAAACTAAATCACCTTCTTTTTCCACAACTGGCATAGCAAGGCCAACTGCTAATATGAACAGCGGCCTCTCCCGCCTCTTCAATTTATTCATCCGATTTAAAAATATCCCCATCAGCTGAAAATCGCTTTTTTGGCAGCTGCGGCAAGCTGGAGCGTTTCAAGTGTTTTACAATATTCATCAGTAATCTCTCCATTGATCTCTTCATGTTCTTCCTGCAAATAATCAATCACTGCTAAATGCTCAAACCAATCCCCAGGCTCCGCCGGAGAGTGTCTGGCATTTGCCCAGGCGAATGCCAGACTAGGACTGTACAGCCGGGCGGCCCCTTCCCTTAGCCGGCAAGCCTGAAGCCGTTTTGTAAAGACTGAACCCGGAAGATCTTCATTGACATCGTTAAACAGATACGGCCAATAATCTTTTCGTGATCCGGTATGGCGATGGCGGGCGGCCCAATTGACCACCTTCCCTAGCTGGCTTTTGTCTTGGAAAAGCAAGCGGTACAGCTGCTTTCCCAATCTAATCCGTTCATGCAGGGAGGAAAAGTGATGCAGCGTCAGCCCGATCAGCCCCGTTCTTTCTGTTTGAGGACCGGCATCAAACGGAAAGAGCAGATGACTGGCGGACAGAAGATCCTGAACAACGAATGCTAACGTCTGAAAAACTCGCTCCTTGAACAGCGGATCTTGAATCACCCTTTGCTCCAAATAGCTTTGTTCGTTAATAATGAGGGCAAAAGTGAGAAAAACAGAACCGCCCTTTCGCCAATAGTAGTTCCATATTACTTCCATAAATGTCGACACATTCAAATAAGGCAATAAGTAAAATAAGCTTTTGCTCCTCCTTTTGCTTTCCATAAATAATAACAGCTGCGGATAAGCATCTTGAAAGATGAGCCAGTTGCCCCGTTCCAGAAAACTGAAGAAAGCTTGCCGCTTCTCTTCATTTAAAAGGCGCGAATGAAGCTCTCCTCTTAAGTCAGTCATATTCCATCCCCCATTCCGGGAGATCATATGGGCAAGAAACGCCCAGTGAATTTCCGGGTACATCCAATAAAAGTCTAAATAGGCTTTTGTCCGCGTGATGTTATTTGCATTAAGCCGTTCTGTTTCCGAGCGGATGTTCCGAAGCAGCTTCTGTTCTTCTCTTGAAAGACTTTTCTCTCCCGGCATAGGTACAGCTTGAAGTCTTTTCTTGCAATCCTCTTTAATTTCCGCAAGAGCGGCCGTCAGCGGATTTTTGTTCTTCTTTTTTGGAAAAAAAATGACCATTCACCTCCGCCAGCCTTCAACTTGAAAGAATTCTTTTTCCCGAAAAGAATATGTATAGAAAAAATGTGTTTACCTGAGGGGATGATGCATCGATGAAGTTGCGTGTAAACGATCTGATGGCTCAAATAACTGAACAGCTCAAACGGTCGCAGACAGCGGATGGTTCGTGGGCTTATCCATTCGAAACGGGCATTTCCACAGATGCTTATATGATTATTCTATTAAGGACCTTAGGGATAAATGATGAAGAGTTGATTCGCGGATTAGCAGAAAGAATCTTGAGCAGACAGGCCACAAACGGTGCATGGAAGCTTTTTCAGGATGAAAAGGATGGCAATGTGACCGCAACAGCAGAGGCCTATTATGCTCTTCTTTATTCTGGCTATGTTGCCAAAGGAGACGCACGCTTGCAGGCCGCCAAAACATTCATCCGCGCCAAGGGCGGAATCGAAAACACCCATATGCTGGCGAAAATCATGTTTGCTTTGACCGGCCAATACCGCTGGCCTCCTTGTTTCCCCATCCCAATTGAAGCCGTTCTTTTGCCTTTTTCGTTCCCAGTCAATCTCTACGACTTGTCCGTGTTCGGCAGAGCCAATCTGATTCCTATCCTGGTTGTGGCTACTAAAAAATACAAAAAGAAAACAAAGAAAAGCCCTGACCTCTCTGACTTGTTCATCTCCAGATCTGACGACAGCTTTCACTGGCCGGACAACCGGGAAATCCAAAAGCTTCGTGCAGCTATGGAGAACGAAATCAGGCATTTGCCGCGACTGCCCCACTCTATCCATTCAGCGGCGGTGCAGCGGGCGAAACAATACATGCTTGATCATATCGAGCCCGATGGCACGCTTTACAGCTATTTCAGCTCTACTTTCTTGATGATCTTTGCTCTTCTGTCACTCGGCTATGCCAAAAGCGACCCGGTCATTCTGGAGGCGGTGGCCGGCTTAAAATCGATGAAATGCACAATCGGCGGCCATCCGCATATCCAGTACACAACAGCTTCTGTGTGGAACACAGCTTTAATTAGCTACGCTCTGCAAGAAGCCGAAGTTTCTCCATCTGATCCCGTCATTCAAACAGCAAACCGGTATTTGCTAAGAAGGCAGCAATATAAATATGGAGACTGGGTGTTTCACAATTCAAATGCCTTTCCCGGCGGCTGGGGCTTCTCCAATATCAATACAATGAATCCGGATGTGGATGATACAACAGCCGCTCTAAGGTCGCTCGCCTCTCTGGTCAACAGCTCTTCGACCGTTTATCAATCATGGAAAAGAGGAGTTGGCTGGACCATGTCCATGCAAAATACAGACGGCGGCTGGCCGGCTTTCGAAAAAAACATCAACAAGAAATTATTTAACTTCCTCCCTATTGAAGGCGCGCGATTTTTACTGACGGATCCGAGCAGCGCAGACTTAACAGGAAGAACACTTGAGTTTTTCGGCAGCTATACCAACGTGCAGAAAAAACACAGCCTCCTTAAAAAAGGAACTGACTGGCTGATAGAGAATCAGGAAACAGATGGTTCCTGGTACGGCCGATGGGGCATCTGCTATATTTACGGGACATGGGCAGCGATGACAGGTTTAAAAGTAGCTGGAACAGGCACACAAACACCAGTGATCCAACGAGCAGTCCACTGGCTATGCCGAATTCAAAATGAAGATGGCGGCTGGGGAGAATCTTGTACAAGCGACATCAAGCGCACGTATATCCCGCTTGGCTCCAGCACCTTAATCCATACGTCTTGGGCGCTTGATGCCCTGATTGCAGCCGCTGATAAGCCGACTAAGGAAATCCGGGCTGGCCTTTCTTACTTGCTCCGCTCCTTCCATAAAAACGATTGGACGATAGATTATCCTGCTGGCCAAGGAATGGCTGGCGGCTTTTATATTCACTATCACAGCTACCGCTATATCTTTCCTCTTCTCGCCTTGGCCCATTACAAAAGAAAATTCGGCTGATGGTGCTGTCCTGCTTGGCAGCCAAACAAAACCGCCGGCGGTCTTGTTTGGCTGCTTCTTCAAGTATGCGTGAAAGGGGAGTAGCCCGCCGGAAAAGAAGCGCTTTGCAAGCCGTGCTCTTCCAGCTTCCGATACAAGGTGGCAAGGCTGATATTTAACTGGGCAGCAATCTGCTTTTTTGCCTTTACTGAATGCCCATACTTTCTTAGCATATCCTGCAGAATTTCCTTTTCATGAAGGCTCAGCATCGCTTTCAGGGAAGAAGGCTCAGAAGGGATATTTTTTTGTTCAAGTATCCGTCCCGGCACACTCTGAACCGTAATACGGTTGGACTGTTCCATATTCACTGCATATTCCACGGCGTTTTCCAACTCTCGTACATTCCCAGGCCAATTATAATTTTGAAACAACTCAATCACATGCGGATCAAACCCATAAATATTCTTTCGCAAAGAAGCCGTGTGCTTAGACAGAAAATGATTCATTAAAATAGGAATATCCACTTTCCTCTCGCGAAGCGGCGGCAAATAAAGCGGAATGACGTTTAACCGGAAATATAAATCCGCCCGAAATTCTCCTTCCTTCACCATTTTCTCCAGGTTTTGATTCGTGGCAGCAATTACTTTAATGTCAACTGGCAGGGGCTGTCCCCCGCCTACCCGCTCTACCTTTTTATGCTGAAGCACATGCAAAAGCTTGACCTGCAAATGCAAGGGAAGATCGCCAATCTCGTCTAAAAAAATAGTGCCGCCGTCGGCCATCTCGAACTTGCCGATTTTCCCTTCCTTATTAGCGCCGGTAAACGCTCCTTTGGCATAGCCGAACAATTCGCTCTCAAGCAAGGTTTCCGGAATAGAGCCGCAATTAACAGAGATAAAAGGACCTGAGGCTCTATTGCTGGCATTGTGAATAGCCATGGCAAATACCCCTTTTCCGGTGCCGCTCTCGCCCGTGAGTAAAATATTAGAATGGCTATTGCTCACTTTCATCGCTTGCTGCTTTAAGCTTTTGATCATATTACTTTTTCCCTTTACTTCAGCAAAGGATAAATCGAGCTCCCCTGCGGTCAACGAATAGGCCAGCTTTCTGACATCTGACATTTTGCGAATGGAAGCGACAACTCCATAAATATGATTCTGATTGAAAATGGGGGTGGCTGTGACAACAAAATGGAAATGTTGTTTAGGTGTTTGATAGATCTCTTCTTTTTCCGTGTATCCCTTGCCCGATTCTAAGACAGACAGCATCGGCGACTCCGGCAAAAGCTGCTTCAGCGGCTTGCCCACCAGTTGACCTTTTGGAGTATCCAAAAGCAGTTCGACGGTAGAATTGCAATGGGTAACGGTTCCGCAATGATCAATCGCAAGAATGCCGTCCTGAATTGATTCTAAAATAGTGTTTAATTTATTCTTTGTTAAGAGCAATTGATTGGCAGCTTCTTTTTCAGCTACTTTCCCAGTTATCAGTTCAGACATGCGCCACAAAAAGTTTAACATTTGCTGTTTATTCTTAATGAGGCGGCTATGTTGCTCTTGGTTAAATGCCAATAACCCAATGACTCCAATTGCCTTCTCTTTATACAGAATTGGGCAGCAAATTTCCGCCACTTCCTCCAGCTCTCCCGTGTCAACGAGCGGATCATACATCGGATCATTGCGGGCATCTTCGACGACAAAAGCCTGTTTTGTAATGAGTACGCGCCCATATACATAGCCGGCTTCCTTTTTTCCTCCTTCTTCTTTGGTGTTGACCCGCTTTCGGCATTCTCCTGTGCCAGCCATGACAGTCATCGTTTCATCCACTATTTCCGCTTCCACCTTCAATGCAGCTGATATAGCATCAGCCACCTGTTGAACCAGCTCCTGTATCCCTTGTAAAAAAGTCACGCCCTCACTCCTGTTCATTAGGAATTCATACTGACTAACTTCTCTTTTCAATGAAGAAATCCTCTTAAGGGCCTGGTTGGAATATGTATGGCCTTCCCTCAAAAAGGAGCTGTCTCCAAAGGTCATGAAACACAATCTTTGGATTCGGCTCCTTTTTACAGATAGGCGCAATCAGCTATGCTTGCTCTATTTCCATGACTGCCAGCTTTTTGCTTTCCAGATCATAAAGCTCTCTTCGCCTGTCTTTCACTGGTGTGACTGTACCGATATTCCGGCTTCTTCGCAGCGTTTCCAAGTCGACCTCCCCAACGATGATGGTTTCAATGTTCGGGTTGCACTCACCGACCACGCCCTTTTCCGGAAAAGTGAAATCACATGGCGAAAAAATGCCTGATTGCGCGTACTGTACGTCCATATGAGGCACATGAGTTAAATTTCCGGCCGTACCCGCAATAACCGTGTACACTTGGTTCTCAATGGCCCGTGCCTGCGAGCAATACCTGATTCTTAAATAGCCTTGCTGATCCTCTGTTGAGAAGGGAGTGAAAATAATTTGGGCTCCCTTATCAGCAGCGATGCGCGCCAGCTCGGGAAATAAAATATCATAGCTGATTAACATTGAGATTTTCCCACAATCAGTATCAAACACATGGATATCATTGCCCGGCTGGATACCCCACCATTTGCGGTCATCGGCCGGGATATGAATTTGGCGCTGCCTGTCCACCGTACCATCGCGCCGGAACAAATAAGCAATGTTGTAAATCGAATGATTCTCCTCTACAAAATGAGAGCCGCCAACAATATTGACGTTATACTTAATCGCAAGGTCCGTAAATGTCCGGATATATTGTTCTGTAAAACTGGTGAGCTTCTTTACCTGCAAGCTGGGGATATCCTCTCCGAGAAAGGATAAAAGCTGCATCGTAAAAGCCTCTGGAAAAACAGCAAAATCCGATCGGAAATTGGCACTGGCGTCAATAAAGTATTCACACTGGCTCGCAAAATCCTCAAAGGAATGGATTTGCTTCATCATATATTGCACGACAGAAATTCTTACCGGGAAAGACCGTTTATAATGATGCTGAGCTTTCGGCAAATAGTCGACATTGTACCATTCCATTAATGTGGCGTTTTTCAACGACGCTTGATCATCCAATAAATAATTAGCGTTCACCCTTTTCAGTACAAAGCCATTCATCATCTGAAAGGTGAGAACGGGATCGTACAGGTTTTGTTTCATTACTTCGTCTACATACTCCCTGGCCGTTAACCGATCCGCATGCTTGCTGTAATTAGGAATTCTTCCGCCGATGATAATGCTTTTTAAATTTCTTTCCCTGCACAGCTGCTTCCTTGCCTCATACAGCCGCTGGCCTATTTTCATCCCCCGAAAATCCGGATGCACAGCCACATCAATCCCATATAAATGCAAGCCGTTCGGATCATGATTTCTTATAAATCCATCATCTGTGATCTCATCAAAACTATGATCGTCATCATACTCTTCAAAATCCACAATCAAACTTGAACACGAACCGATAATTCGCCCGCCATACTCCACACAAAACTGGCCTTCTGGGAATATTTTCAGATGGCTCTCTAAATGCTGCACTTCCCAAGGCTCCATTTGCGGAAAAGCAATCTTGGATAACTCGATAATTTCAGGAAAGTCATCTGATCGAATGTTGCGGACAATGATTTTCTTATCAAAGTTTGATAGTTTTTTACCTGGCATAGAAACCGCCCTTTCTTTTTAAACCGGGAGATAAGGCTGATGCTTCCGCCCGCACCCGGCTGCCTCCTTATGAATGAGTTTTGTTTGCAGTTGCAGAGCCTGTCCCATTACGAATTGAACGGAACAGCGGTTTTGCCTACACTTCCTCATTCAATGCGTATGCCTCACTCTTTGACTTTATTCCAGCTTTTTTAGCACAAGGGCGTGCTCCTGCCAGGCGGACGAGGAAAGAAGAGGCTCCTTTTACAGATGTCTGCTGCAAAAAAGAGCCCCTTCTCATCTCTTATATTCTTCCAATCTCCATTAGTCGGCAAACCAGCCTGTCGGCTCGACCTTTAATGTGTTAATAATTTGCTTGACCTCCGTATATTCCTCAAATCCGTACGTGCCGAGCTCCCTTCCGAGCCCGCTTTCTTTATAACCGCCCCAAGGCCCCTCCACCAGGTTTTGTTCATACGTATTAATCCATGTCACTCCAGCCCGGATGGATTTGGCCATCCGCTCAGCCTTGGCGCTATCCGATGTGAAAATTCCTGCGGCTAAACCATAAGGAGAATCATTGGCGAGGCCCAGCGCCTCTTCTTCTGTCTCAAAAGGAAGGACGCAGAGAACAGGACCAAAGATTTCTTCCCGGGCGACAGTTGCCTGCGGATCAACATCTATAAATATAGTCGGCTCGATAAAATAGCCTCTGTCACGTCCCTGATCCAGCAGGCGGCGGCCTCCACAGGCAAGCTTGGCCCCTTCTTGGCGGCCAATGGCGATATACTTTTCTATTTTCTCCATGTGCTGCTTGCTGATGACCGGTCCCATTTGCGAAGCGGGATCGGCACCGTTACCGACACGGATTTTTTGAGCTGCTTCTGTTAAATCCTGTACGAAGCGGTCATAAATGCTCCTTTCTACCAGCAAACGGGAGCCAGCTGAACACACCTGCCCAGAATTGTTAAAAATGGCAAATGCGGCATAATCTAAAGCGCTTTCATAATCAGCGTCGGCAAAAATGATATTCGGTGATTTTCCGCCCAATTCGAGGGACACCTTTTTCAAGTTGCTTACTGCTTCCTTCATTATTCTTTTTCCGGTAACGGTACCGCCTGTAAAAGCAATCTTGTCTACTAGGGGGCTGGTCACAAGCGGGTGTCCGGCGCTCAGACCGGTCCCATTGATCAAATTTACAACTCCCTTCGGAAAGCCGGTTTCATCTATAAGCTCAAATAGGCGGATAGCGGTAAGCGGCGTGAGTTCCGAAGGCTTTAAGATACACGTGTTGCCGGCAGCAAGCGCTGGCGCCAGCTTCCAAGCGGCCATCAACAGCGGATAATTCCACGGAATAATTTGTCCGCACACTCCGATCGGCTCTCTCACCACCCGGGAAACGAGGGGCGCTTCAGTCTCAAAGGTTTCTCCCGAAGGCTTCGTCGCCAATCCCGAATAATACCGGAATGTTTTGACTGCCTCTGCCACATCCCCCCGGGCTTCCTTTAATGTTTTGCCGTTGTTGGCTGTTTCCATTTGGGCAAACTCTTCTTGATGCTCTTCAATTTTAGCGGCTAATTCCATCAAGAGGGCAGCCCGCTGATGGGCAGAGGCAGAGCGCCAGCTGCCTTGATCAAAGGCAGTTCGCGCCGCACGAATCGCTTTTTCAGTATCTTTTTCCGTGGCTGCCGCTGCTTCCGCAATCGTCTCGCCGGTAGCTGGATTAATAACGGGCATGGTTCCTCCATTAACCGGCTTGATCCATTCGCCGTTTATATATAACTTTCTGACATTCTCCTCATCCATCCACGCCCCGATTTTTATAGCTTTTTCGATTTGGCTCATTGCCTATCTGTCTCCTTCTTCCTTTATTTAAAACAAAGCCTCAGGCTGTGCTGCTTACCTCGTCAGGAAGCCCCCGCAATCAGCCTGATAGCAAGTTCTATGTTCCAAATAAGAGCGGTAAATTAACTCGTCACCGCCGGCTTTTGGGCAAGGTGAGCCACATGCTTGTCAATTGCATCGATCACGGTATCTATCTGTTCGTACGTAATAACAGCAGGCGGCTCAATGCGGATCACCGTTGCATTATTTAGCGTGCCTCCCACAAGGATCTGATCATTAAATAATCGTTTCGCCAGCTCAAAACCGATTTCATTTGTCGCAAATTCCATTCCGATTAACAATCCTTTTCCGCGGACAGCAACCATGACCTCTGGATAGCGCTGTTGAATCTCAGCTAATTTTTCTAAAATATAGTCGCCTTTCTCCCGGGCTTGTTCAACAATATTCTCTTCTAAGATCGTTTTAATTCCAGCAATGGCTCCGGCGCAGCAAAGAGGATTTCCGCCAAATGTCGAAGAGCCAAGCAGGAATGGATTTTCCTCCATCTTCTTCCAGACATGGGGACGGGCGACCATGGCGGTAATCGGCATGACTCCGCCGCCGAAGGCCTTGCCAAGTGTCATAATATCCGGCACAACCTTCCAGTGATCAATGCCGAATAATGTACCTGTTCTCCCCATTCCGGTTTGAATTTCATCGACAATCAATAAACAGCCATGTTCATCACATATCTCTCTTAACCTTGGAAAATAATCATCAGACGGAATGTTGATGCCGCCTTCTCCCTGAATCGGCTCTACGATGATGCCGGCTACTTTTTCTCCTGTTGCTTCCAATTGTTTAATCGTATTTTCCATCGCCTCCGCGTCACCAAACGGCACATGGTGAAATCCTGGAACAAGCGGCAAATACGGTTCCCGGAATACTGCCTTGCCGGATGAAGAAAGAGCGCCAAACGTTTTTCCATGGAATCCATTGACAGTGGAAATAAAATGGGTTTTGCCTGTGGAAAGCCGGGCTAATTTAAGAGCCATTTCATTCGCCTCAGCCCCTGAGTTCGTGAAGTAGGTGTACTGCATGTCTCCTGGGGTAATGGCGGCTACAAGCTTCGATAAATAGCCGCGCAGCGGATCTACCAATTCCTGGCTGTGAAGAGCATATCGTTTTAATTGAGCCTCCACCGCCTTGACGACCTTCGGATGGCGATGCCCAAGCAAATAAACCCCATAGCCTCCGAGGCAATCAATAAACTCCCTGTTTTTCGTATCGCGGAAGATGGCTTTCTCATCCTCCCACTCAACAAATGAAAAATCAGTAGAAGCCGCTTTCCGATGATTCAGGATCGCCTTGTTGACAAAATGGGTAAAGTTATAAATGGAGTCCTCGATAATCTGCTCTTTTTGCTCCTCACTCAGTGAATCACTCTCAATCAGTTCTAAAATCTCGGTCGCAATCTGAAGTGCTTCTTCATTTGATTTTCTCATCTTTTTCATCCCCTCATTATATGTTCATACCTTCCTCTCTATTAATGCAACTGCTGTGCCAACCTTCAAAGCAAGTAAAACCAGCGTTTTTCTTCTCCCTTCTTTCTCATATTCGAGAAACCTGCCGCATTTTTAATGACAACAGCCGAAAATTAGATTGCTTTTATGACGTTTTCTTCTTTTTTCTCATTTTCGAGAAATATTTCTCAAAATTGATAAACCGATTTATTCATTAACAAAAAAAACTGCCCATATGCGGACAGTTATGCTGTATTAAAAAAGCTTATCGAGCAGCCGGTAATAATGCTTCATTACGCTAACGGCTTTGGCGTGCTGGTGATAAAAAGGAATAGGAGTTAAAGCCGTTTTCTCCAGCGGATTTTTTCCTTCCCCCGTCTTCATGACATTAGCAGCAATTAATTTTCCCATCAGCGTCGACATGGCTGCTCCATGCCCGGCATACCCAAAGGCGAAATGAGTGCCATCGTCCAGCTGGCCGATATAAGGCACCTTTTCTTTAGTAAACGCCACTTTTCCGCTCCATTGATACTCAATACGACACTCTTTTAAATCCGGAAATACCCGGATCATTCCGTCATGCAGCTGCGAAAACAGCTGTTTGGCCTCCCGCCGGCCGGCCGTTCTTCCTGAGCCGCCAAACGCCAAACGGTGATCGTCAGTTTTTCGAAAATAATACAGCAGGTTTTTCGTGTCATATATCCCTCGGTTTTTCTTAATTAACCGCTTTAACAAATCAGGCGGCAGCGGCTCCGTCGCAATCATAATGCTTTCCACCGGGATCACTGATCGGCTGATTGCTGGGTGCAGATCGTCTGAATAAGCATTTGTCACAAGGACAATTTGATCGGCTGTTAGGCTGCCTTCAGTTGTGGTTACCTTAATTTTTCCATCGGGACGCCTGGCAAGTTGAAGAGCTTCTGTTTCTTCATAAATGATGCCTCCCTGCTCCTCTGCCAGATTAGCTAAAGCGAGCGCATAATTCAACGGATGAAAAATCGCGCTCTTGTCATCAATGCTGCCTCCTGTATAAAAAGAGCTGTCTAATTCCTGCTGCATCTCTTGCTTCCCGATAATTTTGACCTCGTAGCCGAAATCGCGCTGCAGAACATCTTGTTCCCTTTTTAACCACTCTACATGCGCCGGCTTATAGGCCGCTTGAAAATGCCCTTCTCGATGAAATCCGCATGAAATATTATTCTTTTTAACAATCTCCTCAATTAAATCAATCGAATCCAATGTCAGTTGCAGCATTTGCTTGGCCGTCGGCAGCCCGTATTTTTTTATCAGCTTGCTCATAGAAAGCACGTAGCCAGTCAGTATTTGCCCCCCATTTTTTCCGCTCGCCCCGCTTCCAATCCTTCCTTTTTCCAGAACAGCCGTTTCGTATCCCTGCTTCTGTAAATGATACGCTGCCGATAACCCCGAAAACCCCCCGCCAACGATTACCACTTCACATGTCTGGTCACCTACCAGCTTTTCCCGATGTTTTCTCCCTTTTTCAGTCGCTTCCCATAACGACAGTTGCTTCACACGCTTCCCCTTCCTTCTTTCCGCTCACCGTTCCGGCTGCATTTCTATATACGGCTCCTGTGAAGGCTTCCCGGCACAAACATACATTTTTTTTGATGAGAGATTCATAATAATTGAAAAAACAGTCTCCATTCGTCTGTGAGGAGGAAGCTTCTCATTGCTAAAGTGGTTGATAGAATCCGGAGAATTATATTGATCTGCCAGCCATTCTTTAAAGTTGGCCTCTTTCACTTTTGTATTTTGGCCCCTGTGCAGCCGTATCAGATCCTGTGCCCGTTTCATCCTTATCATGGAATCGGTCTCAATCGAATCATTCAGATCGGTGATATATGATTGGATCAACGGGGAACAAATATGGTTGGTGTGTACAACAGAGCCGTCCGCGCTTTCCTCTACGTCCATCCCAGCAGGACTTACCTCCACGTTCATCACGAGGCCGTTTTCGTTTTCAGCTGACCCGATTAAAAAATTTGCGGCAGAAGCGATAGCGCCTTTGTCTATTTTTAAAAGGGCTTCCGAATAAGTAAAAGAATTCAGCACACTCCTTAAGCCTACATGCACCGGAAGACGGTCCGACTTTCTGTCCGTTAACAGCGCATTTAAACAAACACCAATGCCAGCGGAATTGCAGCCTATTTTTCCGATCATCCCGCCTTCTGTTATCATGCGGATCGACGGCTTGCCTTTCTGTTCTATTTCCGTGTACAGAAGACTTTTCGACTGGACCGGCTTCCAATCCCAGTTTTGTCCGATGATAATATCAGAAGAGACCGGAGGCATGACCCCGATAGCTGTGCAGCCATCCGCAAACCGGGTATATTGGCCGGATAATGCGATTTCACTCCGGGCATTTAAAGTTAAAATATCCTCAAAATCCACGCCCGCTCCCGCAGCCACCCCTTCCATCTCCTCAATTAAATCACTGTCATGCCGGGAAATTGCCTCGATGTGCTTCAGCGCCAGCTCCCTTGCTTCTTTCCAGCGGATCTGGCTGTAGTCATAGAAAAGCGTTTCGTAGGTTTCCAGGCTGTTCAGCACTTCTCTTTTCCCTTCTGACCCATGTTTTCTGCCTATTTCCCGATAAGAGCCCTGCAAATAAATTTTTTTAATCATCTCATCACCGCTAACTAAATATTCTAAAAATTAAAATCAATCATCGTGCCGCTTACTATTTATTAGATGAATCAAGGAGCCATTTTATCCATCGTTCTTACAAGCCCTTCACTCTTCTGTCCGCTTTCAGCTGGAATCCGATCGATCTTAATATTGAAATAGCCATAAATAACAGCGATGATCGGGCTAATCCAAGCAAGGAACGCATAGGGTGCATATTCAAAGGCACTTACGCCGAGCACACCAAGCATAAAGACCCCGCATGTTGTCCAGGGAATAAGCGGCGAACTCATCGTGCCTGCATCTTCCAGTGTACGGGCCAATACCTTCGGATGAAGGCCTCTTTTTTTATATTCCGATAAGTACATGCGTCCTGGAATAATAATTGACATGTATTGTTCACACCCGACAGCGTTAGCTGAAAAGCAGGTAACCACTGTAGTAGCAATTAAGCTGCCGGTTCTTTTTATTCTGCTGACTAACGCCTGCACAATGGTTTCTAGAATCTGCGCTTTCTCAAGCACGCCTCCAAAACTCATAGCGATCAGTACAAGCGCAATCATGCTCATCATATTTTCAATTCCGCCTTGGTTAAGCAGCTCATCTGTAATCACATTGCCAGTGTCAGCTGCAAAGCCGGTGTGCATGGCAGCGATGACATCGTTCAGTCCGGCTCCTTGCACGAATAGCGCGCACAAAGCGCCTGCAATGGACCCGATTGTCAGCCCAGGTATCGCAGGGATCTTAAGCACAAGTATGACAATAATAAAGAGAGGCGGAATCAGCAGCAATGGAGAAATAATAAATTGGTCGGTCAGAATGCTTTGAATAAGCTCAACATCATTGACACGGGACCCTTCTCCAAAATATTTAATGCCAAGAATTCCATATAAAATGAGAGCAATCACCAGTGCCGGGCCCGTTGTATAAATCATATTCCGGATATGATCAAACAGGCCGATGCCGACAACCGCAGGGGCCAAATTGGTGGTTTCGGACAAAGGGGACATCTTATCTCCAAAGTAAACGCCGGAAACAATCGCTCCTGCCACCATCGGCAGAGGCACGCCCAATCCTTGTCCAATCCCCATGAGTGCAATGCCGACTGTTCCTGCAGCTGACCATGCATTTCCGGCTGCCATGCTGACAATGCAGCAAATTAAGCAGGCGGCAAGCAAATAATAAGCCGGTGAAATGATTTCCAAGCCATAATAGATCATGGTCGGCACAATGCCTCCTGCCAGCCAGGTGCCCATCAGCGTTCCAATAATCATTAAAATCAGAATCGCTTGAAGCGACAGCATGATCGTTTTTAAAATGCTTTTTTCAATGTCTGTCCAGCTGTGCCCTAGCCGTACCGCAATCACCGCAGCGACAATCGTGCTTAGAAACAGCGGAATGTGCGGTTCTGCTTCAAACTTGATAACAGATACAGATAAAGAAACGACCATAAATAAAACCGGCACTAAAGCCAGCCATATAGAAGGCTTTTTCACCTTTTTCCTAACGTTTTCTTTCATATCGTTACCCCTCTCTTCATTTGTTTCGCAATCGGCATTTGACTAAGCTAAAATCTTATTTATCAAGATCAGTAAAGCGCTTACATATGAATGCAAAATACATACCAATAAAAAACCGCTATTTTCCTCGACTAACAGCTCCAGGTTTCTCATTTATAAGAAGCCTAAACAACGAGCTGATCCTTCCCGGGCAAATGCAGGCTGTTTTCTCAGCTCTCAGCTGTCCGCACACTCATTTCGCAATTTTTATAATGATTTCTTAACAATGAGAAGTTCTTGCCGCTGATCATTGCTTTGATGATGGCTCGTCTGCGGACCATTGCAGGTCGGCCCCTCTTTTTTCTTCTCTAAAACAGGCTGATAGGGGTGAAAACAGACACTTTCGGCGAGCACAGCTTTTTCCGCAAGTGTTTGAATAGATATCCCCGGATGTCCCACCGCCTGTTTAAAGTAAAAGGATGAGAAAGAAAGGCGCGCATGATTAGCCATCAGGCGGTGCGTTTCATTTGCCAAAGAGTACCTTTCCTATAAAACAATCAAAACGAACAGCACCTATGCAAAGATTGCACATAAGAGCAGCGGGTCAGGTCACCTTCTTGCACACGGATGAAGAAGCCCTCCCTCCTCTCGTCTTCTCGACCATAGAGCTTTTTACCTGCATTTACCAATGATAAACGTGCATCCAAGCTGTTTTTATGCAAAATAAACTAAATTATGCAATATTTCATAGAAAAAGAGCGTTCTTTTTCCTATATTTTCTTCAACGTTTGACAGCTTTAGTGCTTATTTAAATAAATAAACGGCTTTCACAGCCGGATTAGATAAATTGGCGCAAAAATTGCAACAGTATACAACAAAGGAACTTTTAAGGCAGAAACCAAAGGAGGGAGGACGTATACAGGACTGAACCATCGCCTTAAAATCTCTCCATATTTCTGAATTTTCAAGAAATATGACTCTTTAAATACTGATTTGAACAACTTAGGAATAAAAAGGAGAGTGAATACATGTCAGAAAACCATACACTGAAACGTTCCCTTGGACTTTGGGCTATTGTCGGTCTCGGGCTGGGCTACATGACGCCTACTGTTGTGTTTGACACATTTGGAATCGTTTCCAAAGAAACAAACGGAGTGGTCCCCCTCGCCTACATCGCCGCTTTAATCGTTATGTTATTTACAGCTATTAGTTATGGAAAAATGGTTCAGGTATTTCCAAGCGCAGGATCTGCCTATACGTATACGAGAGAAACAATGAACCCTCTGCTCGGCTTTTTAGTCGGCTGGGCTTCCTTATTGGATTATTTGCTGCTTCCCATGATTAATGCCCTTATTATCCGTCTTTATATGGAATCTGTTTTTCCTGATATTCCTTCATGGATCTGGGTGGTTGTCTACGTAGTCATCATTACCGCCATTAATATGTGGGGAATGGGAAAAACATCCGGGCTGAATTCCCTTCTCGTCGTTTTTGAGGTCGTCTTAATCGGAGCTTTTTTAGTTCTTGCCTTTAAACAGTTATCGAGCGGAATGGGGCAAGGAACGATTTTTACGACTCAGCCGTTATTCCATGCCGACATTCATCTGACGGCCATTTTAACAGGAGCGACTGTCGTGTGTTTCTCCTTTATCGGGTTTGATGCGGTGACGATGTACACCGAAGAAGCTGTTGACCAGAAGATTATGCCCAAAGCCATTATGCTTACGGTACTGATTGGCGGAGGAATTTTCTTTGTTTGCAGTTACTTTGCCCAAGCTCTGTTCCCGGACTTGTCGGGCTTTAAAGTAACAGACGATACATTGCCGGAAATCGGCTTATTCGTCGGCGGATCGATCTTTAAGCTCTTTTTCCTGTCGGGAGCTTTTGCGGCCACCGTGGCATCGGGGCTTGCCTCTCATGCCAGCGTCTCCCGCCTGCTTTATGTAATGGGCCGAAACGGCGTGCTGCCTCGCAGGATGTTCGGTTACATTCATCCGCGATTCCGGACACCTGCCTTCAACGTCATATTTGTCGGAGTTGTTTCATTACTTGCCATTGCTCCAAGCTTGGAATTAATCTCAGCGGTCATTAACTTTGGCGCGCTGATTGCTTTCACATTCGTGAATCTATCTGTTATCGCTTACTTTGTATTCAAGCAAAAGAAATATAAAACACCAAAAGATATTTTCTCTTACTTGATTATGCCTCTTATCGGAGCAGGCTTAACCGGCATCTTATGGTATCACCTGCACATGGATGCGCTGGTGGCCGGACTCGTTTGGGTCAGTATTGGTGTTGTGTACATGCTATTCCTGATGAAGTTTTCTAAAACCAAACTGTCTGACATTCATATGGAGGAAGAAAAATCGGCTTCCTTATAACAGATGAAGGAGCTGTCCATACGTCTCTGAAATAAAAACGGGCAGATTGTTCTCCGCCTGTTTTGAAGAAAAATAAAGAGACCGACCCAAAAGATCATGAAAGAGGATCTTGTTGGGGCGGTCTCTTTGACTGCCTTCTTCTTGAAATAAAAACGTTCAGGCAATTGTTATGGCCGAGCGGCAGCTTCCAATCCATTTCAGGAAGGATGTCTCCGCGCCCAGATAACAACAGGAACAAGCAACAGCGACAGCAAGCCGCCAAGAAGCGAAAGGGCAGCATAGCTTGAATAAGCAGCTATTATGCCGGAAAGAACTCCGCCAGTCGCGCCAGACAAAGCAACCAGCACATCGACTGTCCCTTGAACCTTCGCACGGTCAGACGGCAGAGTGGCATCAACGATTAATGTGGTTCCGCTAATCAGCCCAAAGTTCCAGCCGAGCCCAAGCAAGGCAAGTGCGGCAATCAGCAAGAATAGTGAATCCGCAGGAGCGAAAGCCGCTAAAAGACCGGCAGCAAGCAATGTAACCCCAGAAGCAACAGCCATCGCTGTACGTCCTGCCTTATCAACAAGAAGGCCGGTTACGAGCGAAGGAAGGTACATGGCGCCGACATGGATGCCAATGACGAGCCCCACCTCGTTCAAATGGTGGCCATGATGTCCCATATGAACAGGGGTCATCGTCATAATCGCCACCATCACGAGTTGAGTCAGAATCATAATTGCGGCACCAACAACAACGCCTCGGCGGTCGGTGGCCAGTTGCCCCGCCTCTGCAGACGAGCAGGCTTTTTGTTCTTCTCCAACTGCTTTTGCGACGATCAAAGGATCTGGACGAAGCAAAAAGAAAATCACCAAACCGGCGAGTGTATAAGCAGCAGCGGCCAAAATAAAGGGCCCGGCTAAAGCAGGAACACCTATAGACATGGCAAACTCGCCCATAATACCGACGAGATTGGGACCGGCAACCGCACCAAGCGTCGTAGATACCATGGCGATGCTGACAGCCGTTGCCCTTTTGGCAGAAGCCGCTAAATCGGTTCCTGCATAGCGCGCCTGCAAATTGGTCGCCGTGCCGGAACCATAAATCAGCAAGGAAGCAAAAAGCAGGATAAGGTTATCTGTGACTGCGGCAAGAACTACCCCAATGGCTCCCAAACCGCCAGCCAAAAAACCGGCAGCTAAGCCGAGACGACGACCAAAACGCTGGGATAGCCTTCCGACTAACAGCGCAGCTCCAGCAGAGCCAAGAGTAAACAGAGCTGTTGGAACCCCCGCAAAGCCATCTGTGCCTAACATGCTGCGGGCGAGCAGAGCGCCAACCGTAATGCCGGCAGCAAGCCCGGCCCCGCCAAAAATTTGCGACAGCACGACGATCATTAACGTCCGCCGGTACAGCTTGTTCTGCTTCTCCGGAGAATGTATATAACTTTGCAGCCAAACCGGTTGCTCTTGGACTGCAGCTGAATCCTTACTTTTGTACTCCATCCCTGTCCCTTCCTTCTAACCCTTTTCTTTTATGCTTTTACTTTGTTCGATCCTACTGCTTTTTAACACTGTCATTCTATTACATTAATAGCAGAATACTGCCACTAAATGAGTCTCTATTTCATTCTACTCTATAAACCCACCAGGGTAAATATGAAAATAATCAAGAGCGGCAGCCTTGCTGGGATCCACCGAATATGGCTGCTTCTCTTACAAAAGTATGAACGGTCAATCTGCCCGAATGAGAGACACACAACGTTCACACATATATTTACAAAAATGGAGCAATGAAAGATATACTGGTTTTATATTCAAAAAATGTGAAGGAAATCAGCAGATAAAGAGCTATCTGCCGCCTTGCAAAAGGCTTGGGGAGGGATTTGAATGTCCGGCGTTTCGCTCATTGAATTAAGCAGCACCGCACTGTATATTTCTTTTTTAATTTATTTAATTGCTATTGTCCCTTGGGGGTTATCAGTAAAATCAAAAAAGAAAGCTTTTGCCAGAATGGGGCTTGCCTTAACTATAGCAGGCTTTGTTTTGCAATTATTTTACTTTATAAGCAGATGGTATGTTTCAGGGCATGCCCCTGTAAGTAATCTTTATGAATTTATGACTTTCTTTGGAATCATGCTGGTGGGCAGCTTCTTGATTATGTACTATCTTTACCGCCAAAGTGTCATGGGGCTTTTTGTTCTTCCAATAGCTCTGCTCATTCTTGGTTACGCCAACGCTTTTTCCAAAGAAATTTCTCCGCTTATTCCTGCTTTACAAAGTAAATGGCTGACTATCCATGTGATAACTGTCGCTTTTTCAAGCGCTATTTTATCTATATCCTTTATTACCGGATTCATTTTTTTATTAAAAACGATTGATGTGAACGAAAAAAGCAAACAAACTTTTTTCTTGGAATTAACGATGTACTTTTTAACTGTTGTACTAGGCTTCATCCTCATTACGACTTCATTTAATGTGACGGGATATAAGAAATATGTGATGTTTGAAAACCGCCAGCAAAAAATAGAAGTCTATGACTATCAGTTGCCGGCCATTACCGTCCCGAAAGATTCCGTTGTTGTCAAGTCACCGGCCAGCACAGAGGCTTTGCGCGATAAAAACGGTCTGGTTGAAATCCCTGTCATCATCGACGCTAAAAAACTAAACACGATTATTTGGGCATTTCTAACCGGCTCCCTCGTTTATGCGCTCATTCGCCTCATAACCAAGCGGAAAATGATCTCTTTAATCAAGCCTTTTTCACAAAAGGTAAATGCCGACTTAATGGATGAGGTCACATACAGATCAGTGGTCATCGGATTTCCTTTATTTGCCCTTGGCGGCTTAATATTCGCTATGATTTGGGCGCAAATGGCCTGGAGCCGATTTTGGGGCTGGGACCCGAAAGAAGTTTGGGCACTTATTACGTTCTTGTTTTACGCCGCCTTGCTGCACCTAAGAATCGGCAAAGGCTGGGAAGGCGAAAGAACAGCTTGGATGGCCTTGATCGGTTTCGGAATTATTATTTTTAATCAAGTGTTCGTCAATTTGATCATTTCAGGATTGCATTCTTATGCGTAATCCTATCTGGCCTCCGTCAAATCAATGAGACGGGGCTTTTTCTTTTGCCTCCGGATCGAAATGCGAAATAACCATAAGAAGGCCTATTTGCCCCTTGTTTCTCCTCGGAAAACCTGTGAAAGTCTGCCTCCCCTTGTTATTTTCTGTTAAAATATACACGTATTGGAGGGGAATGGTATGGAAGAAATTCATTTTGGTTTATTAGCTTTTTTGATTGCAGCTGGTTTTGCGGCGGCTTTTATTGATGCGGTGGTAGGCGGCGGCGGACTAATCTCTATCCCTGCCTTGCTGTTTACCGGGCTCTCTCCCGCTGTCGCATTAGGAACGAATAAGCTGGCAGCCACGATGGGAGCCCTGACAAGCACGATTTCTTTTCTTCGCTCGGGAAAGATTCATACGAAGCTTGTATTAAAATTGCTTCCTCTTTCCGTTATTGGATCTGCCATAGGGGTCTACATCGTACAGCTCATACCGTCTGAATTTTTAAAACCGCTCATTCTGGTTCTTCTTATTCTTGTGACCGTCTATACACTGCTGAAAAGGGATTGGGGAATGGAATCTACCTTTAGGCAGCTGTCCTTTAAAATGGCGCTGTTCATTATTAGTGCCGCCTTCGTGATCGGATTTTATGACGGCTTTTTAGGGGCCGGAACCGGCTCGTTTCTGCTTTTTGCTTTTTTGCTGCTGGGCTTTGATTTTGTTCAAGCGGCCGGCAATGCAAAAGCGTTAAATTTCGGCAGTAATTTAGCCGCACTCCTTACATTTATTGGGTTTGATTCAGTGAACTTCTTTTACGGAATTCCCATGGGGCTAGCGATGGTGCTGGGCGCTCTGGCAGGGTCTAGAGTAGCGATAAAAAGCGGTGCCTCTTATGTAAAAGTGCTGTTTATTATGATAACGGTCCTCCTCATCGGAAAAAGCTTCTGGGATTATATGCAGACCCGCCTGTTTTCTTAAATTAAAACCAGTGACCTTCCAAGCTGCCGCACTTCCCGGCAGCTTGAAGCGTTTCAGCTAAACGATCTTTCGGCCCCTCTTCCTTTTGTTCTGTACAGCAGAAAAAACAAGCGGCTCCGGCCATTGCGAATATATCGTCTATCTCCTTGCATAATGCTTTATAATCATGATATCTGTATGGTTGGAAAGGGTGATCGGTCATGATGACAGTAAAGGAGTTGCTGCAGCTGCCTATTACTAAAGACTTCTCGGTAGCAGCGGGCAGCCAGGCATTAAATAATCGAGTCCAACGTGTTGAAATTTTAGATTTTGAATTCGCTCCCGGTATCGAGCAAGTAAGGGATACTGTGTTCAACCCCGGCAGCCTTGTACTGAGCAGCCTATTATTTGCGAGCCAAGCTCCCGAACGTTTAATTGATATGATGAAAAAACTGATAGAATTAAAAGTAAGTGCTCTAGCCTATAAGCCAGTTATTTTTAAAGATTTGCCCGATAACGTCCTCACTTTTGCCAATGAACAAGGCTTCCCTATTTTGCGCTTTGGCGGAGATGAGTTTTTTGAAGACATTATTATGGAGGTAATGAGCCATATAAAGAAAAACGATCATTCTCTCTTTTTGGAGCGTATGATGCAACGCTCTATCGAAGAGGAGCTATCAGAGAGTGACATCCAAGCCTTCCTTCAAAAAATAAATCAGCCGTTTGGAAAGTATGTATGTGCAGCCAATATTCAAATGAATGGAATAGCAAGCATAGAACAGGTGCCTGCTTTATCCCGATTGGCTCCTCTCTTAGAACCCGGCATGGTGGCTCCATTTAAAAACAGCCTTTTCATCCTTTTCACGGGCAATCACAAACAGCTGGCCTTCGAAAAAAAGGTAAAGGAGCAGCTCGCTCTTTGTTCCCTGCCTATCGATTCATTAACGATTGGCTACAGCCAGGTTCACTCAACGCACACCGGCCTCCACCTTTCTGTCAGGGAGGCTTATTACGCGCGCATCATGGCTGAAATCGGCAGGAGCCCTGCCTGTCACTATGAACAGCTTGCTTCCGATCAGCTGCTGATCGAGCTCTACCGAAAAGATGCGCCCTTTGCCAATAACTATGTACATACGTACCTGGGAAGGCTGTTGGAAGGAAAGGCTGATCGCGACCTGCTCAATACAGCGGTAACATTTGTACTGAAAAAAGGCAATGTAAAAGAAACGGCCGCCATCCAACACTGCCATCCGAACACGATTCGCTACCGCATGATGAAGATACGCCAGCTCATTGAGCCGTTGAGCAGCGAACTCATTTTTTATGAGCATTTATCGGCAGCTGTTAAGTTGTATTTGCTCCAGCAAGCTATGGAGGAATCTCCTGCAGTGTTGGAATCTGCACAAAAATAAAACGAAAAATTTAGAAAATCACTTAAATCATTAGGCTGTTTCTCGTGATATGGTGGTAGTAGTCAGGAGGAGAAAAAATGAAACAATATATAGGGGATGGAATGCTGCTGATTACAGCCATTGTGTGGGGCAGCGGCTTCGTTGTCACTGCTATTGCACTTGACTATTTAAATGCTTATCAAGTGATGGCCGGGCGCTTTGTTTTGGCTACACTCATATTGATCGTGCTGTTTGGATACAAATTCAAGACATTCTCAAAGCCGGTCATTTGGAAAGGCGCGGTCTTAGGCACCATTTTATATATCGCCTTTGCGTTGCAGACCGTCGGCTTGGAGTATACGACACCGTCTAAAAACGCTTTTTTAACAGCTGTCAATGTGGTGGTTGTGCCGCTCATTGCGTATCTCGTTTATAAGCGCCGGCTCGACCGCTATGAAGTGGCCGGCTCATTCATCGCTATTACAGGGATTGGCTTTTTGTCATTACAGGGTCCCTTGACAATCAATATCGGCGATGCCTTGTCTCTTGCTTGTGCGGTCGCCTTTGCCTTTGACATCTTTTATACGAACCGGTTTGTTCAAAAAGAAGATGCTATTTCCCTAACCATTATGCAGTTCTTTACAGCCTCTCTTATTAGCGTTATCGTCGTGCTGATTCGCGGCGATATACCTCACACAGTGGAGAAAGAGGCTCTTTACTCTATTGCTTATTTGGCTGTGTTTTCAACAACGCTGGCCTACCTTTTTCAAAATATTGCCCACCAGTATACAACAGCCACCAAGGCGGCCATTATCTTATCGATGGAATCATTTTTCGGCATGCTGCTGTCCGTTTTATTTTTGAACGAAGTGCTGACGGCCCGGATGGCGATTGGGGCGACACTTATTATGGCGGCCATCTTGATTGCGGAAGCAAAGCCGGCGTTTCCGAAAAAACAATTGGCGAAGAATGTGCGCTAATTTGAAGCCGGCGGCTTCTGCCGCACACAGAATAGCGGGGAGGTGCATCGCTCTTTTTGAACATACCTGTATCAACAAAGAGCCATACACCTCCTTTTTTCATGACAAAAATATTCCAAGCCTTTATTTTCTTTTTCCTTCTATTCCGGAAAGGCTGATTTTCCTGAGCTCCATCAGGCTTCCTATACAGCCAACCAAACCCGCAATAGCGAACAATGCCGGTATAAAAATCGAGCCCGACGTTTCGGTCATAAGCCGGTACACACCGAACATGCATAGCAATAGATTACCGATTAAGCCGACGATCATTCTCGCCCGTTTGTTCATCCTTATCCCCCCAGTTCTGTTTACCACTCTTTGCTCCATTCTTCCCCTAATATTTCGCCGTTTTCAGCGATATACTCCACCGCAACTGTCCCTTGCTTCACTGCCGCTTCCGTCTTTAGGAAAGAAATAAACTCCTCGACAAGCCGTTCATCCCCATCCTTCTTTTTGCGCGGCAAGGTCAAGCGTACCATGGGAGATGCCTGATAATCCTTATAGCTTCCTGGATGATCGGGTGAAAGCTTTAATGTCTTCCCGATCTGGTCGTCAAAAAAGACGGCCGCTCTTGCCCGCTCCCCGAATGTCTTTTTCACATAAGGAAGGATGTTCCTTTCTAGCTCTTGCGTCCAGCTTTTGGCAATATACGTATCTGTCATTTGTTCAGCCTCGCTGTCATAATAAACTAAGAACTCTATGCCGTTTGCTTCATCTCTCACCTTAGCAGCATAGTCGAATTCAAAGTTTCCCATATTATCATACAGCGTATCGTACACTTGAAAGTGATCGGGGAAATTGGCTTTCAAATAGTGCGCCGCTTGGCTTCTGACTTCTTCTTCCTTTTCCTTATCCGGCCTCATGCTAATAACAAAAGAAACATAGAGTACAATCATTCCCAGAAAAACTATGGCAACAGCACCAAGAATCCCCTTCATCCATTTGTTCAACTGACATGCCTCCTCCAAAGCCAAAACGCCTTAACGATTCACTTGCCGGTCTAAAAAAGCGAGGAAGCGTCTTTGAGCTTTTTCCTTTTTGATCATCCTGTTCACGCGAAGAGAGCTTTGCAAATACCATCTTACCTTCCGGTTAACAAAAAAAGAACGATGGTAGCTTTCATCCGTGTAAATCTGTTTAAACCAATCAAATTGATTTAGCCTCGCTATATGACGGTCGATCTTTTTCGTGTCTAATGCATCATCCTGCGGAATGATTATGGAAAATAATAGTTCTGCTACCCACTCCAGCATAAGGTCCTCCGCCCTTCAATTCATGTGCGTATAGCTCTATCATACTTGATTGGCTAGATGATTTTAACCAAATCTATGATCTTATTTTATTTCAGCGAATTCCTCAGCCTGCCATCTGGCAGACGTATTTTCACTAAATAATAAGCCGCCCCTGGAGAAGAAAACCTTTCTTCCGGGACGGCTTGTGTGAATGACAGCTATTGAAACCTCGCTCGTTCAAGAGTGAAAAATTAATCAGCTGCCTTTAGTAACCTTTCAGCCATTTTGGCTAAGTTTTGAGCACTTCTGCTGACTTCTTGGATGGTTGCCGAAAATTCTTGTATAGCGGCAGCCTGTGTATCCGTTAAGTGGTGGATACCGGAAAATCCCTGATCCAGCTTTAAAATCAACTCTTGTATGCTCTTAGTAATCGTATCAATTTGAGAAACATTTTCCTTGGAGTTTGTCGCCAGCTTTCTGATCTCATTAGCCACAACCGAAAAACCCCTCCCTGCTTCTCCGGCTCTCGCCGCTTCAATCGCTGCATTCAGTCCCAGCAGGTTGCTTTGGTCGGATAAATTTCTTACTACCGTTGAAATCTTTCCAATTTCCTCTGTACTTAAGCTGACACCTTTTATTTGGTCCGCTACGCCGGTGACATTATCCGCCAGTGTGGTTACTGAGCTCGCAATTTCTTCAATGGATGCTTCTGTTTCTTCCGCAATAGCTGACAAATCCTCAGCCACCTCAAGAAGCTGGTTGGATTTTTCCAGGCTGGTTCCAACCCCTACTCCCCCAACGACCTTCCCATTTTGGTCATGCAATGGAATGGCGCGAGCAATGAGAGGAAAACCAAATAGCTCTTTCGGAACAATGGCGCTCTTTTCTTCATTATTCTTAATAGCATCAGTAATAATGTCTCCCTCCATAAGAGGATCGCCCGGATGAACATTCAAAGAAAAGGTGCTGGCGGGAATGTTAAGAATTAATTTTTCTGTATCATACACGCCAACCGTAATATCCTCATGAATCAGTCGATTTAAAAACGGGGCTACTTTAATAAATGCTTCTATTATTTCGGCTTCTTGCTCTGTTTGTTGAACGGCATGCGTCATGATCATCTGCTCCTTTGATTAATAAGGGAATTTTCTCTGTCCAAAATTCACGGAAACCCACTGCAAAGTTGTAAACTCGTCTAAGCTCCATTCTCCATTCAGGCGCCCTAAACCAGACTGCTTTTCACCGCCAAAAGCGACGATGGGCTCATCATTAATCGTAATATCATTGACATGAATCATTCCTGTATGAATTTTTTTCGCTATCTCTACCCCTTTTTCAAGATTAGCCGTGTGAATAGCTCCGCTTAAGCCAAACTTTGTGTCATTGGCAATGGCCACAGCTTCTTCTTCGGTATCAAACGGAATCACACAGACCACCGGCCCGAACAGCTCTTCTTGCGCCAATACCATCTCCGGGGTGACATCTGCAAAAATGGTCGGCTCTATCAAGTTTCCCGAAGCGTTCCCGCGCAGCACAGGATTGGCCCCCAGCTCGATCCCTTTTTGAATAATAGATTGAAGATTCTCTGCCTGCCTTTCATTGATCACCGGTCCAATTACAGTATCCGGATCGCGCGGATCTCCTACTTTAAGAGAAGAAACCTTTTCTGCATACTTAGATACAAACTCTTCATAAAGCGGCCTTTGAACTAAAATGCGGTTAGCTGACATACAAATTTGCCCTTGGTGGGTAAAACGGCTAAAAACAGCCGCCTGAACCGCATAGTCGATATCAGCGTCTTCCATTACGATAAAGGCGCTGTTTCCGCCTAGCTCCAGAAGAGGTTTTTTAAAGTTTTTTACCGCCAGCTGGCCGATGTAGCTTCCTACTTTTGTTGAGCCGGTAAAGGAGATGATTCTTGGAATAGGGTGTTCAACGAATGAATCGCCAATTTCCTTGATGTCTGTCACTACTACGTTTAACAATCCTCCGGGAACACCCGCTTCTTCAAAGATTTTGCCAATCAGCGTCCCGCCGGTGACAGGTGAATCTTCATGAGGCTTCAGCACGACTCCATTGCCGGCTCCTAAGGCTGGGGCAACTGATTTGACTGATAAAAAGAAGGGAAAATTAAAGGGGCTGATCACTCCCACTACCCCAGCAGGAATGCGATACAATCGATTTTCCTTTCCATCCTCTGTTGAAGGCAAAATTCTTCCTTCCATTCTTAAAGGGAATGTTGCTGCTTCTTTGATGATATTTTTCACCAATCCGATCTCAAAGGCAGCTTTCAACCGTGTGCCTCCCAGCTCAGCAATGATCATATCAGTGATCTCTTCTTCATGATCTTCTATGTAAGTAACCGCTTTTTCAAGAATATCCCGTTTTTTGTAAGGATTCACCTTACCCCATTCTTCCTTGGCACGTAAAGCCGCCTTATAAGCGGAGTCCACATCAGAAACATCGGCCATTTGAAATTCCGTAATCAGCTCCCCGTTATATGGGTTACGATCACCTAATTTGTTCATGCTTTTCCCGTCTCTCCATGCTCCGCCAATAAATTGCTTATTTAAAGACTGAATGTTTAACATGATATCCCTCCAGCAGATTTAGATTCATTCCATAGCACTATTACTATCGGTATATGAAATCCCTTGTTTAGGATTTTATTGAAAGATTTTAGAAAAAAATATATTTATTCTTACCAAATCCAGCTATATCATCTGTTTTTCACGATCGTTTCTTCTATTTTTTCACAGGCTTTACAATAAAAAAAGACACTACACTCAGTAGCTCCTGCAAAGCTCTTCCAGAGTGTTAGTGTCCTCTTTGTTTCCTATCGTTTACGTAATCCGGTAACTATCAACATACGTGTATATAAAAGAATCGACTGTTCAACCAATCGAGCCGACTGCTAATCCCCATTCTTTATAGCTGGCTGAATTGCATGTCGTCCATCAAGGCAGCTACTTTCTGTTCACCTTCTACCGCCCAGTTCGTTTTTTGATGAATCGGCGCATCTTTGTCTTCCGGGCTTTGGAATTGATCGAGCCCTGTTGTGGCAAGCGCCGGGCTTTCTTCATCATCCAAACCAATATTGGCGATATGCTTGATCACAAAAGGAGTTTTAAAGACAAGCAAAGCATCCTCCTCGTCCAGCATGCCCGATTCGACATCGAATGGCAGCCGCAGGTAAATGCTTTCTCCGCCATCGCTGTACAATGTCGTATCAAACATTCCTTGATCAAAATCCCAGTTCCCTCCAATGACTAATCCGTGATCTCCAAATAGCCGGCAGACTTCTCCATATAGTGCGCGCTTTCCTTCGAGCTCCGTATCAAGCTTAATCATGTTATCTCTCCTCTGCTGTTATTGCTTTCCATTTACCCGCATGGCAAGCTTCTAAACAACTAGTCAAAGAAGAGAGGCCGTCCGGCTAGTTGGCCCCTTTGAGCCGCTGATTGAGAAGGTCAGCCTGCATTAACGCTTCCCGGTCCTGCAAAATATCGCCAGGCCGGTTCCCTTCCCCCAATATATAAGCAGAAAAAGGCAGCTTCAAGAAATCAAATGTATAACGAAATTGCTGAATGAGCGGCAGCCCTTTGATTTTTGGCTCATCCCCGCCAACAGCAAGCACGATCGCCTCTGCCGATTGGATGCGCTCCGTCAATTGAGGAAACCGTTCATCCCGGATCGCTTGACTGAGCCGGTCAATCATAATTTTCATGCTGCCGGACATGCTGTACCAGTAAATGGGCGTAGAAAAAATAAGAACATCGCTTTCAAGAAAGGCGTGAATAATTGTGTCATACTCATCCTCTACAGGCTGAAAGCCGCCTTCCTTATGGCGCAAATCATGAATCGGCTGAATCGCTAAATCTCGCAAATAGAGTTTGCGATGCTTGATCTCTTTCGTCACCAAATCTGCCAGCAGCTCACTGTTGCTTTCTGCTCTGGAGCTGCCGATAAATGTCGTGATCTTCATTCAGTTCATTCCTTTCCCTATTGTCTGCTCATACAGCTAGAGAGCACGTGCATTTCTCTTTAAGGGGACCACGGGGCAGCTTCCCACTCCTCTCTCAGCATCCCCATCCGGATCGAATCGAAATATTCACCATTATAGTAGCGTACATTTCTGATCCTGCCCTCCATTTTCACTCCAAGCTTCTCCCCCAGCTTTATCATCCGCCCATTACCGGACCAAGTAGTATAGCCCACCCGAACCAATGGCATATCCTCAAATAAATGATTGATCCATAGTTGAAAAGCTCTTGTGCCATATCCGCCATTCCAATAGGCCGGATCATAGAGAGCGATCCCCATCTCAAGCCACTTTGACGGCTTGTGTTCCCAGTAATAATTGACCGTTCCAACAACCTCTTCATTGACTTCTATCGCCCAGCGATGTGCCTGCTTGACCATCTCTTCTTTTTTATTGAGAAATTCTTCATAAGTGAGGCGCCTATGAGGAAAGTAAGGAGCATCCCACTGTTTCCATCCAGGCTCTTCCTCTTTATACATCAGCTCCCAAAGCCGCGGCATATCCCGCTCTCCGATTGGCCGAATCATTACTTCCTTGTCTGTACAAACCATTTTCTCTCACCAAGCTCTCTATTTATTATAAAAATTAGGAAGGATACTTTCCCACGAAGACACCAGCTTTCAAAAACATGACAGCCCCGGCTCGTTTCCCAGCCAAAACCATCTGCACTCTCTGTTGGAACTTCTATACATCCTTCCGCATTTCCTCTAAAAAAGAAAGAGCGAGAGTAGATCTCCCGACTCTTACCGAAGATAGCTGGTCAATAAAATCATGGTGAGCAGACCAAGGATAAAGGAAAGCGTTGATGAGCGCTCGTTGCCGTCTCCGTGGCTTTCCGGAATCAGTTCCTTATAGACAATAAATAACATCGCACCGGCGGCAAAGGCTAGCCCGTAAGGAACCACTCCTGCTAGTTTTTCTCCAAATGCCAGTCCAAATAAGGCAGCCAAAAGCTCAGTGAAGCCTGCCAGTGTTGTGTAAACAATCGCTTTCAACCGGCCTGCCCCTTGAGTGACTAAAAACAAGGCCATCAAAAAGCCCTCGGGGATATTCTGCAGGCCGATAGCAAAAGACACCAACGGACCAAGGTCTTTATATTCGCTTGCATAGCTGACACCTACGGATAACCCCTCGGGCAAATTATGCAAAATCATCGTAATCATTAACAGATAGGCACTGGCTGGTACTTGTGCTCCCGAGCGATGTTCCAGATCGACATGGGGCAAGCTTTTTTCCAATATAGTAAGAAACAAGGTGCCGACTAATATGCCAATGGTTAATACAATCACATTTGATAATTTAATAGCCGATGGAATTAATCCGTAAGTGGAAGCGGCCACCATGACTCCCGCGGTGAAAGCCAGTAAATTATCCTTCCCCCTGTGGGTCATTCTCCGGATAAACAAAATTGGAAGAGCGCCTAATGATGTGCAAAGAGAGGAATAGATTATGCTTGTCATATAGAGAAGTTCCATATATACCCCCTGCGTTTACTATTACCAATGTATGTACAACCCTTTTATAACAGTACAGAAAAGAGGGGATGCAAAAAACGCCCCCTTCACGATCAGCACTCGCTGACAATAAAGGGGACGCTTTCAATTATACCCAGCCCAAGCCTCTTGCTATGGAAGCGGTCAAGAAAGTGACGGCAATGGCAATGGCCGTAGGTATAGCAAAGGCCATAAATGTCCATTTGGTGCTTTTCGTTTCTTTATAAATATTAACAAGGGTTGTGCCGCAAGGGTAATGAAGCAAGGAAAACAGCATCATATTCAGCGCAGTCAGCCACGTCCATCCATGGTTGAGGAATACCTGCTTCAATTCTGAAAGATCGTCAAGCTCAAGCATCGCTCCTTGCGATAAATAAGCCATAATCAAAATCGGGATAACGATTTCATTAGCCGGCAAGCCGAGGATAAAGGCAGCGAGAATGAATCCATCCATTCCCAAAGCTTGCCCGAACGGGTCCAGCAACTGGATAAAATGCATTAATATACTCGTATCGCCTACATAAATGTTTGCAAACACCCACGTTAAAATAGATGCTGGTGCGGCCACAATGACGGCACGCTTTAATACATACCATGCTTTATCAAGGCTCGCCCGCAAAACGGTGTTCCAAAACTTCGGCTTGCGAAAGGGCGGCAGTTCCAATGTGTAATGAGTAGGCACGCCTTTTAAGGCGGTTTTTGATAACACCCATGAGACAGTTAAAGTCACAATAATTCCAAATAACACCATACCCATTAATACAGCAGCTGTAACAAGTGTGCCGGCAGCGCCGGTGTAACCGACAGCCATAAACAAGGATGCTAATAAAATTAGTGTCGGCCACCTTCCGTTACAAGGAACAAAGTTATTCGTTAAAATGGCAAGCATCCGTTCACGAGGAGATTCAATAATCCTTGTAGACATGATGGCTGCGGCATTGCAGCCAAATCCCATTGCCATGGTCAGCGATTGCTTTCCATGCGCGCCGGCTTTTTTAAACAAGCGGTCCATATTGAAAGCTACACGCGGAAGGTATCCGTAATTCTCCAAGAGGGCGAATACTGGAAAAAAGATCGCCATCGGCGGCAGCATGACACTGATCACCCAGCCTGTTCCGCGAAACAGGCCCAGCACTAATACACCATGCAGCCATGCTGGCGCATTGATTGCCTGAAACAACAAGGTCAGCTCTCCTTCTGCCCATCCAAAGGCTGAAGCCAGCATACTAGAAGGCACATTAGCGCCGGCAATCGTTAAATAGAAGACCATGCCAAGCATAGATAACATGATCGGGAATCCCCAAATGCGGGAGGTAAAAATCCGGTCGAGCTTTTCTGTCTGTGCTTGCGGCGGCTGTTTGTAATGAACCACCTCTTCACAAACGGCCCTGCTCGTTTGATAAATATTGCTGACAATCTGATCGCGAATTTCATGGCTCGAGGCCGATTTTGCTTCGTTGGCGATTTGCTCTAGCAATCTAGGAGTTGGCGCTGATTGGAAGCTCATTAGCTGTCACCCCATCCTTCTTCTTATCGATATACTCCTTCAATTTGGCCACAAGGGCGTCGTCCCCATCTAATAAACGGAGAGCGATCCACCTTGATGGCAGCTCCGCACCGAAAAGGCCGGTAATTTGCGCTTCAATCTGTGAAATCTTTCTTTCAATCTCTTCTGAATAAGTCATGCGGTAAGGAGAGGGATTTATTTTTTCTTTCACCAAATGATCCAGGGTGTTCAATAAAAGGTCAATGCCGATTTTATTTCGTGCAGACATCTTTACGACAGGAACACCGAGCTTCGCTGCCAGTTTTTTCTCATCAATGACAATGCCTTTTTTGTCTGCCTCATCGATTAAGTTAATACAAACAATCACCCGGTCGGTCATCTCCAGCACCTGAAAAGCTAAATTTAAATTCCGCTCCAACGATGTGGCATCCAACACAACAATGGTCGCATCCGGCTGTTCAAAGACAATGTAATCCCGGGCGACTTCTTCATCGGCTGAGTTAGAAAACAATGAATACGTCCCCGGCAGATCCACGAGCACATATTCTTCACCTTTATGTTCAAAAGAGCCTTCTGCCCGGATCACTGTCTTTCCGGGCCAATTCCCCGTATGCTGCTTTAAGCCTGTTAATGTATTAAACAATGTGCTTTTTCCAGTGTTAGGATTTCCTGCTAACGCCACTTTAATTGCGCTCATGCGGGTCCCCTCCTTATGATTTCTCCGAAAATCAACGAGCTTTCTTCTTCGCGAAGAGCAATCGTTGTATGGCTCACACGGAAAGCAACCGGATCACCCAGAGGGCTTTTCTGAAGCACTAAGATTTCAGCCCCTGCAACGAAACCTAAATCTAACAGCCTTCTCCTCATCACACCTTCTACTTTCAATTCTCGGAGCAAAAAGCAATCCCCAGGCTGGCATTCGGAAAGCGGCACTATTTTTTTAGAAACAGGCATATTTTATTCCCCCACAAAATAATGTTTACTCTATTTTTAAATGTTTCCTTGATGCAACTTTATGCTTAATCATATGCGCAAGCAAACATAATTGTCAACGAAAATTCATGTTGGGCTTTAAAAATAAACACAAAAAAGCCTCCCACCCATTTAACACATGGATGGAAGGCCCCGCTAACAAATCTGACTGGAACAAATGGCCCGTTCGTTTATTTATCTCCCGGAGCCGGCTGGTCTACTCCCCGCACGCGATGCCGATGTCCGTCATCCTCTGTTGTATAAAAATCATAATAATGAACATGCATGCCATCCCCTACTGGAATCGCGGGTCCGGAATAGGCTTTATAGTGATGTGTATGGCCGTCTTCGAAAACAACGTATCCCTCTGTATAATGAATATGGCCATGGTTTTGCGTCTGTATCGGCGGAGAAGTCACATCTAAACACTGATGAACATGCCCAGCCTCAACAGACGTGTAATCAACTGAACCATGATTATGATGCGGCACAAAGCCTTTGACAAAATCCTCCCTGCTTATCTTCGGCATCAGCTACTCACTCCTTGTGAACATATTCACGACCAGGTTGCTGCTTATTGGAGCCTCGCTTCTCAAAAACAACTGCCTGCTTGCATATTCAAAAAGCTGCGGCCGGCTGATTTCCCTTTCACCTCCGTGTCATTCGCCTTCCTGTTAATTTATACGGCGCAAAAAAGAAAATTATGTGTTTGCCTTCAAGAAACAGCCTATTCCTTAACTGCTTTTTAAAAGCAGGGAAAAGTGGGAAGCCGACTCTCTGCTGCAAGAAAGAAGCAAGCGCCAAGATCAAAATAAGCTGGCGGATACAAACGGGAGTTTTTTCATTTGCTTGACTGTATGACCTTTCTTCTTAATTCCCGGATCGGATACAGCCCCTCTGTCTCATGAAGCTTCCGCAATTCTACAGCAGCGAGTTTCGTCACGGCGTCATATTCACCCAGCACAGAGTCCAGCATAATAAATGCAGCGTCATCGTAGGCTTCATTTTCTGGATCAAAATTCTTAATAAACAACCGTACGTCCACTAAACCACTTTCCGGATCATACAGATAATCAAAGTACACATCTTCGCTGGATACCGTTATCCCGCCAAGAGCCACCTCATACTCTTCATCGGATGGCTGGCGAAAGGCGGTCACACGAAAGCCGTCGAGCTGCGGGGCCTTATCCGCCAGTTCTATAACGGCGGGGAACGCTTCCTCCAACCCATCCGCACTAATCACAAACTCCCGCTTTCCATCGACAGGCTCTGCGCTAAACTCAAAAACAAGCTGCTTATTCACTTTTCCCAGCCTCTTGTCCAGCTGGTCAAACAGTCTTTCCAGTTCACTCTCCGGAAGCTCATAGTAGTCCTGCTGCACCTCCGTAAACCATTGCCAAAACAGCGCTGCTTGGTCTTTTTTCTGAAATAATTTTCTAATCGGCATCTTTCCCGCCTCCCCTTCTTGATGCTTTAAGCATCATAATAAAACGCCTGTGTAAAGCTATACGCTTTGCCCTTCTCTTCACACCATTCGGCGAAGCCTTCTGTTTGACCGCTGCTAATAAACGCTGTCCAGTCATTCAGGAGCGCCTCATGCCCGGCAATTGCCTTTTTCCACCCGTTTTGCCGCTCTTCATCTGTTATATACTTGTGCAAAGCTTTCAGCCGCTGGATCATTTGGCGGTCCTCTTCGATCTCCCCTAAGTAAGCATCTTCTGCAATGTGGTGAAAAGAGTACCAAACGCAGTGAGAATAAAAGTCCATGAGTGCCTCCAGCACCTGCTGGTCCTTCTTTCCGCTTTTTTCAAGGGCTGCCTCTAAATATTCCAGCCGGCTTTCCGAGCTTAGAAATAAACCGTGCCATTTGAACGGGCGGGCATCGCAGTCCTTCTCTTTCATCCACCTCTCCAGCACTGGCTTCAACAGCCTTTGCTCTAATGGATAGACAATCAGCTCTCGGCTATTCTCTGCTGTTTCACATAAGGAGAATAGCCGGCTGACAAACACTCTCTTCTCTGCCTGCTCCCACTCTCTTGTTTTCTGCAAGAAAGCATCCAGCTTTTGAAAGGAAGCTTGACGAAGCCCTTGATCTTTGAGCCTGCAATAATCTTTAAATAATGGATACCCGGCCATGCCTGGGCTCGCCAAAATCAGCGCATACATATCGCTCATGTCTCTCACCTCCTCCGTTTTTTCCAGTGCAGCTACTGCTTTTCATCTTTCTATTATACAATCAAAATCATTAAAAATGGCGAAGGAGAAGAGCGGTTATAGGCCAAGCTGCCAAATCCAGCCCTTCTCCTTCGCCATGCTGGCCGCTTCTCAACGTGCGAAGATAAATTGAAGTTATATGGTATTTTTGTTGTACAATAGCAGAAAAGGAGACTTTAGGATGATGGATCGAATCTATTTCGCAGACAACCCGTGGCCCAACGGTCACCGAATTGCCGCTTTCAAATGGGGAGCGCATTTTAAATACGGCGAAGAAGCCGAATTAGCCGGCCGAGCTGGATTGTATTTTGATTTACATATAGAAACGGCTGATTATTATGAAGAAGATGCGGATGAAGAGGAAGAAGAGGATCAGGATCAGGACGAAGAGGCACTAAGTGATTGGCAGGCAAAGATTGTTTGGGGGAATTACCACAGCTGTACATTGTCTTCTGAAGAGTGGGGAGATAAGGGCTTTCTCGTCGGCAGTGACCAAGCTCCTTTTGACCCGGAGGCGTTAGACGGGAAAGAATTTGCTGTTGATTTCCTGTCCCAAGAGGAGCAGGAGCTGATTGACTTTGACCAGACCGCCTTTGATGTGTACTTGCTCGGCCATGATGCCGCCGCCTTTCATACGATTGCCTTCACTAAAAAAGCAGGCGCTGTGTACCAAATTGATTGGAAAGGCAAACTGGCCCTTGCCTATGTCGGCGATTATGAGTTCAAGTATGATTTTCATACCTCTATCACCGCAGCATCATTCAGCGGCATCGCCATCCCTGCTGAATTAACAGATGACGAGGCATATGGCTTGCTTCAGCGCTTTGTCAGCACCCCTTCATTCTTTCAGCTGCAAAACCGTCAGGGCGAAAGACGATTTGTGTTTAAATAAGAAAAAGCAAGCTCCCTGCCGCCGTCTTATTCAAGCAAGGCGAGGGCAGGGAGCTTGTCTGTAAAATGCCGTGCGCTCTGGGCGCCGTCTCTATAAAGAAGCGGTTCCTGTTCATCAGGCTGGCATCTTCGATAATCGTTTGATCCTTAACGCTAAAAGCATAGAAACCACCAATAAACCGACAGCAAAGCCCACGATGCCATGCCAGCCAAACAGCGACCAAAAGACACCGCCGGCTGATCCGCCAATACTCGATCCTAAATAATAGGCAAATAAATACAAAGAAGAGGCCTGAGCCATGTCATGCGTGGCCTGCTGGCTGACCGATCCGCTGGCCACAGAATGGGCCCCGAAAAACCCAAACGTAAAAATGACAAGCCCAAGAAGCTGATAGACGATCGGCACAGGCAATGTCACTAACACACCTGCTATCATGAGCAGCATGCCGATGATTAAAAGCACAGGACGCCCATGCTTATCAGCCAGCATACCGAACCAGGCGGAGCTGAAGGTGCCCACTAAATAAACGAGAAAAATCCAGCCTATAATGGTCAGGCTCAGCTCGTAAGGCGGCGCAGCCAGCTTAAAGCCAAGATAATTAAAAACGGTCACAAAGCTCCCCATGGAGAAAAAAGCAATTAAAAATAAAGGCACGAGTACCGCATCTTTCAAGTGGGAAACGAGCGACCGGAAAAGTGGTTTTAAAGCTAACGGCTGGGGCTGAAAATGCTTGGACGGCGGCAGCGCCCAAACAAAATAGATACAAGCGATTAAACTGACGCTGCCTAAGAAGACCAAGCCCGCCTTCCAGGAAAGCAAGTCCGTCATCGTTCCCATGAGCACCCTGCCGGCAAGCCCGCCAATCGTATTTCCGCTTATGTAGAGCCCCATCGCTACGCCTAAGCTCTTTCCTTCGATCTCCTCTCCTAAATACGCCATCGCTATAGAAGGGATGCCCGCAAACGCAACCCCCTGCACAATGCGTAGCGCAAGCAGCAGCTCAAAGGATGGCGACCAAGCGAGCACTGCCGTTAACACAGACGCGGCCACAATACAAATGGACATGATGTTTTTTCTTCCCCAGGCTTCAGAAAGCGAACCGAAAATAAGCAATCCGAAGGCCAATGAAAGCGTAGTGAGTGACAGCGACAAACTCGCCATTGCCGGAGTGACGTCAAATTCCTCCGCAAAAACCGGCAACAACGGCTGGGTCACATACAAATTGGCAAACGTAATAAAAGCCGCAGCGAACAGAGCGAAATTCGCTTTCTTAAAAGCCGGTGTCCCCTGTTGAATATATCTCTTGCTGCTTCCTTGTTCCTTACTCATCCCGCTCACGGCTTCTTTTCCCTGCCATCCGACAAGAGAATGCCTCCTGCCCTTTGCACCATTCCTTGGCAAAAGATCTTACTGTAGCAAGTTTCATTTTCAAGACTCCCTTTTATCCTTCTATTAACAAGGATACAGAAGTAGAATCAATAAATAAATACAACAGATGGCTTATACGGCTATATCCTAAAGGAGTGACAAGATATGTCTCCAACTACACTCATTGAATTAGGTATATTAACTAGCGCTGCCCTCGGACTCAGTTTATTAACCTTCTTGTTTCCTAAGAAAAGACGAACATTTCTATGGATCGTTGCAGGTTTATTGCTGATTGGAGGAATAGCCTTTTACAGCGCGAGGCCATTGATTGTATAGCACCAAACAAATGAGGCAATCGAGGAATTAAACAAACACTTAATCAAAAAATATCCAAATGACCAATGGAAGATTTCCGGCAGAGACGTTATAGACATACGCCCTGCGGTCTCCTTGCATGTCGTATTTAAAAGCGAGCCAACGATAGTGTACGAATACACGGTACAAGACAGACGTATAAAACAAGTCTATTTGTTCATGTTATCTGGTGATAATGTAGAAGCTGCCAATATAGAGCCGCAGCACGACGAAGGCGGATCAAAGCAACCCATTGAAGAGTAAATTCTTTATACCCTTATACACCTGAACATCCCCCGCAAGCAGACAGAAAAGCCCCTTATCCATGCAGTGACCCCTGTCAAATAGACAATAATAAATAAGCACCATTAATTAGCCTGAGTTCTATATTTATAAGGACTCAGGTTGTTTAATTTCTTTTGAAACCTCTGGTGATTATAAAATCGGATATATTGTTGTACGGCAAACTTAACCTCTGCGGCTGACCGGAAAAAATAGAGATTAAAACATTCCGATTTAAAGTGGCTGAAAAAGCTCTCCATACAAGCATTATCCCAACAGTTTCCCCTCCTGGACATACTTGGTTTCATTTGATATTTTTTAAGTATTTGGCTATAAAGACGTGATGTGTATTGATATCCTTGATCACTATGTAGGAGTATTCCTTTTACATTGCGTTTTATTTTTGCTTTTCTAAGTGTGTCTATCACTAATTTCAGGTCATTTCTATTGCTAATCTGGTAAGCGACTATCTCGTTGTTATATAAGTCCTTAATGGCCGAAAGATAAAGCTTTTGTCCATTAAAAATTAGGTATGTAATGTCTGTCACCCACTTTTCATTAGGCTTTGACGCTTGAAAATCTCTATTCAGGTGGTTGTCTGACACGACATAAGCTTCCTTCTTTCCGTAATAAGGTCGTTTCTTTCTGATGACTGCTTGAATTCCCAACTCACTCATTAATCGCTGGACACGTTTATGATTGATGGACAAGTTATAAGTTAAACGCAACCAAACTAATATTCTTCGATAACCATAGATTCCCTTGAATTTTTCATGGCACTCTAAGATTTTCTCTTTAATGGCTTCGTTTTCTATTTGTTTTTGAGAGGGGGATAACTGCCTTTTCATCCACTTGTAGTACCCACTCTTAGACACTCCTGCAATTCTACATAATAATTGAACGGAGAAGTCTCCTCCAGACATCTCTTTAATCACCTGATACTTTTCTTTTGCAGGAACTTCATTCATTCCTCCTTTCACATCCCTAAGAGCTTTTTTAGCATTTCATTCTCTGCCTCAAGTAATTTTATTTTAGTTTCCGGGTCTTCTGGAAGCACCCGAGGTCTACCTTTACCGATTCCTTTAAACTTTCCCCGTTTCTCTTCAAGCCCAATTATCCCTTCAACTTGAAAGTAGTTGACCCATCTTCTCACCTGATTTTTATCTATCCCTAACTCTTTCGCAATAGCGTTATACCCCATTCCTTTTTTTAGATGCAGATCTACCACTTTTCTCTTAAAAGCTATATCGTAAGTTTTACGTTTTTTCCCCATAAAACATCCCCCCATAGTAGACAGATTAATGTGCTTTCTTTTTTCTGTCTACCATAGGGGGATCATATCA
>NZ_BCVF01000031.1 GCF_001591605.1 Bacillus badius NBRC 15713
TCGACAAACTGCAACCCCACTTGTTAAATAAGGGGGATTTCCATAAATGTCACAGTTTTTTTAAAAACACCGCAGCTTTATTTTAAACCTGCAGCTCATGTTGATTTCAATCGACATTTCACCGGTCCTTACATGTTTGAATAGCCAATTTTACTTTCAGTTTATTTTTTGATAAACAATTAAACATTTAGCAAACGGGACAACAGTTGCACAACTCTCTAAAAAAGAACTTCATTGTCTGACTTCTGTATGTACCTTGCTAAATAATTTAATACAGCCGCAACTCTCTCTATGTCTATAGACGTTAAAGGGGAAGCTCCCTCCATTACCTTTTGTAGACTTGTCCAATCATCATATAAAGACCCCACTACTAATTCTGGAACTTCTTTATCCAAATTTTCAATATCATCATCTGAAACTGCCCAATAGTAATCTGAATCTAAAGGCACCTGTTCCAAACCGCTTTTTTGAATGCTCTCCATTAGCAATTGGCAAAGCTTTATTAGGTGTTCGGCATTTATATCCATATATACTAGTCACCTTTCCTATATACTTGAGCTGACCACCGTTGTTTTAGCTATTTGTAAAAGTAAAATTAGAGTTGAACTAAAACTCCAACCGCCGTAATGCCTCATTGGCTAACTTCTTTGTCATAGCCTCTACTCGTTAGCGTACTGGCCGCTGTTTCCGAGCGGAAATGTAAGCTGTTCAAGGAAAAAATCTATAACTTAACTGACCTCTTACAGAAGAGAAATAAAAATAAGAAACTTAAAGACAATATCATTAGACGATTCAGGTAATAATATTCCGGCGACACTGAGTAGAAAAAGTTATTTGTGTTTGAACCGATAGAAAACAGTTTAAACATCCTGCCATCAGATAGAACATCAATGATAAAGTACATTAAGGTTACAAATAATCCAATGTAGCTGTTTTTCGCATATACGGTTACACACAGCAATAAAGAGGATAAGAAAAGAATATTTGGAGTAAACCTCACACTCAACCATAGACTATCTAAATCAAGGAAAGACACGTTTCTAAAATAGATTATACCAATAAATGATGAATTTTCCGTTGTCTATCTTGATATGTTGACTTCCCTACCGCAATATAATGGGTTGTTATGGTAAAATACATTCACAGAAGAAAGGAAAGCCTGATTCCTGTTGTTCTTGGCAGTATTATATTTGAGGGGTGAGGAGAAGATGGAAAGTATGATAAACCAAGCAGAATGGTTATGGGAGCGTATGATTGAAAGAGGAGAAAATTTTGAGAGTGGCTTTAAGGAATCATTAAATCTTCAGCCAGGCGCAAGTGATGAAGATTTTCAACTTATTGAGAAGACATTGGGGGTGACACTTCCTGAAGAAGTAAAGAGTCTTTACAGGGTGTATAACGGACAAGTTTGGGAGCTTGGAACGAATCCGTTTGTAAGAAATCTGACTTTGTCACCCACTTCTGAAGTTATTGATAATTGGTGTTTTCTACAAGAAGAATTCGATCCAGATGATGGGTTAGAGTTAGAATTTGAAAAAGAGCTTAAGCCATTTCTTTGGAATTCCAAGTGGATTCCCATTGCGGCCAATGGCGGCGGTGATTACCTTTGCATTGATACAGATCCATCTGACGCTGGCACAGCAGGACAAGTATTATACTTTTGGCATGACTGGGGAAATCGTTCTGTGGAAGCAAGAAATATTTTTGAATTCATCGAGATTTGCTTAAAAGAAGATTGCGAACAATATTAATCACAGCATGGGATATAAACAGCTGCGAACAAATGCTGAAGCGAACAGATGCATTAGTGCAAGAAGGCCGAGGTGCCCTCATGTTTTCTTTTAGACTATTTATCTGTTACAGCTTCAGCTAAATTATATTAATGGGCTTTAAAGTTGTACAAAGGCTTAATTACCCGTTCAATCGTTAAAGACTCTTTAACGTTATTGATAATTTCATCTATAGACTTATAAACCATTGGTGATTCATCAAGTGTGCTTTCTCCAACGGATGTGGTCCATATGCCATTCATAGAATCCTCGAAGTCGTGCAGGGATAACGTTTGCTTAGCTTTAGATCGCGACATGATGCGCCCCGCTCCATGCGGTCCTGAGAAATTCCAATCGGGATTTCCTTTTCCCATGGCAATGATCGAACCCTCTCTCATATTAATCGGAACAATGACGCGCTCATCTTGTTGAGCAGAAATAGCGCCTTTACGCAAAATCATATTCTCCATATCGATATAGTTATGGATAGTAGTAAAATGATCAACAATAGCCCACTCCATACGTGTCACAATTTCATCTACCATTGCTTTACGGTTTAACCTGGCATACTCCTGAGCTATTTTCATATCATTCATGTAATCATCAAAGCCTTGGCCTTTCAAATAGGCTAGATCCTTTGAAACTTTCGGCTTGCTGATTGCTTGTAGAGCTTCAGGAATTTCTGCTTGCCGGCCCTCTTTCTTCAGCCGCTCAATAATTGCTTTCCTTTGCGCACTAATGTCCGTCAACTCATCATAAGCGCGCTTCTGATAATACTCGGCTACCTGCTTACCAAGGTTTCTTGATCCAGAATGAATCACCAATACTACTTGGTCATCCATCTCATTTAGCTCGATAAAGTGATTGCCGCCTCCGAGTGTACCAATAGAATCCTTTGCCCGGTTCAAATTAAATGGAGCTCGGACGTCTCTGAAATTGACACGCTTAGAAAGCGGATGGCGCTGGCTGCTGGAACGGACACTAAAGCCGCTCGGTACAAATTTGCGTATAGTATCATCAAGCTGATCGAAATTGACTTCCGCTTTATGTTTATCAATCACAGCCACTTCCATCCCGCATCCGATATCGACCCCCACTAAGTTGGGAACAATTTTATCTTGAATCGTCATGGTTGTGCCAATCGTGCAGCCGGCTCCGGCATGAGTATCCGGCATAATTCGAATCTTCGAATGTTGAACAAACTCTTGGTCACATAGCTCAATAATTTGAGACATAGCCGTTTGTTCTACATTGTCAGTAAATACTTTTGCTGTATTGTATTTTCCTTTCAATTGCAACATATGGTCATCTTCTCCCCCTTTGATTTAACAAACATTTTACTAAAATTTGTATTTTCATTCTTCCCTATTATACATGATGTTTCAAATAATGTTCTCACTTCACCAGCCGCAAAATGATAAGAAGCCATTCGCAAGAGGGAACCATCATCAAAAAGTGGAGCTGGATTATATTGATTGCCGCTATTTTAATGGGAGCATTCCTTCTTTTCTTCCAGCACTTACAGGAAGAAAAGAAAGCCGCCGAAGAACAGGCCGTGAAAAACGCTGTGGAAGATTATTTATTTAAAGAAAGATGAAGCGAAGGCTTCTTATTCCACCATCCAGCAGAGTGTAAAGAAGCAGATTTATTTAAGGTAAAAAAACAAACAGTTATATATACTTAAATCAAGATAGATACAAACAATAAGGGGGATACAACTATGGCAATGGAGCTGCCGCTAGAAAAACGCGAAGAATTATTTAGAGTGTTGAAAGCCCGTTTTGAGAACAACATGAGCCGCCATAAAGGGCTTGAATGGAGCAAAGTCCAAGTAAAGCTGGAAGCTAATTCTGAAAAAATGTGGTCGCTCAATGAAATGGAAAGAACCGGCGGAGAACCGGACGTTGTTGGCCATGATAAACAGCAGGACGAATACCTTTTTTATGATTGCTCAGCGGAAAGTCCAAAAGGGCGCAGAAGTGTTTGTTATGATCGTGAAGGTCTGGAGTCAAGAAAAAAACATAAGCCAGAAAATAATGCTATTGATATGGCGGCCGCCATGGGCATTGAACTTTTGACAGAAGAACAATATCGAGCGCTGCAGAAAATTGAAGATTTCGATATGAAAACCTCAAGCTGGATTCAAACACCCTCTGATATTAGAAAACTCGGCGGTGCCCTTTTTTGCGATCGGCGTTTCGGCAAGGTCTTCGTCTACCACAATGGAGCGGAAGCCTACTATGCTGCCAGGGGATTTCGCGGCTCACTCAGAGTTTAAACCTTGCTTAGACGGCGACATCAGTATTAAAAAGCAGATCACGCGAGAAAAGGCTTTTAATTTTATTCGGGAATACGAGAAATTCCTTGCTCTCTTCCCCCTATTGAAAAAAATAAAGCCGATGAATTCCTTCATGCAGGAAAATCGGCTTTTTATGTCCATGTTTGTACAGTTCATATGTTCGGCGATGTATTGTCGGTCTCCCTCATTAGGCTTTCTTCATTTCATCTCTTTAAGCATTTACGCTATCAGCTATTTTTTCACGTTTTGGAATCCCGTTCCGTCCTGGAAAATCTGGCGCCAGCTTTCGAGAATTAGGCATCTTGAGCCACAATCTCAATAAATGGCGTCTGCGTTCCACCTCATCATAGTCTTCAAATAGTGTACGGGAATGCCAAACCATATAATTATTAGCAAATTGAATATCTCCCGGTTCAAGCATCATATCCAGACGGATCTTCTCATCATGAAGGATGGAATCGACTATATCAAATGCTTCTGCTTCCACTTTGGACAGAGGGGTTCCTGCTGTCTCTGTTGCCGATTCGATATAACCTCTCATATACCGTGAACTTAATTTACCATCATGGTAGCTGAAGATCGGGGTAAAATCCGGCCTGCCATCGCCAAGGTGATCCATGAGGTATGGACGATAAAGAATTCCAAGGTACTCTGGGTATTTTTCCAACACTTCGTTATAAAGAGTCATGGCACTTGCCAGGCTGCTTAAACCGCCCGATTTTGCTTTGCGAAGAGAAAACAATCCGACTACATCGGATAAATCTGTGTGATAAGGAAGATGTTCGTTTGTTTCATATACCCGGACACTTTTTGTCTTATTCTCCCCGATGTTCTTCACATGCCCCAAGAGATCCCCTTTTACATTTTGCGTAACTGGCGTGCCCATGTGAAGCCCAAGACCATAATAAATGATGCTCGCCTGTTCATCTGTATATTGTTCAACCGGCAGTCCGCGAAGGAGCAGAAATCCTCGGCCATTCTCCAATTCTTCCACAAAGTAAGCGATCTCATTAGCGAGGTCAGGAATCGGAAAATCTTCTTTGGTAAAATCCGGCGCCTTTAATCCCTTTTCCTGTACATGCCGCAAAGCATTTTCAAGAGAAGCAATAGCGTCTTTCGACCAATAATAAATCCAGGAATCGTCTTGCAGCAGTTCTTTTCCCTTCCATACAGCTGGCCCTTGAACTTTTTCCTTTAAAATGATTCCCATCACTCTTCCTCCTTTAAATTATGAATGAATGTATTTCTCTAAAAATCAGATTGTGCTTTTTCAATACGACCCAGAGGCATTAACAGCTATATCAGCCGACTTGGCTCGCACCAATCTGATTGCGTGTGAACCGGGAAAACTCATGATTCATCAGGATGGCACGCGGATGGCTGCCTCAAGTATCACCGGAACTTGGCAACACTTTTTCATGGGGATATACCGCCCGACTGTTTCCTGTGATGAACGACCATCAACAGCTTAAAGTTTATTCAGAAAAGCAAGCTAAGCTTCTACACAGAAACGTTTAACCTCGGCCAAGCCGTTATTCACCCCCTTTGCTTTCATCAAATGAAAATTGTTGAAAAATTCAATATTTTTGTATATTAAGAAAAATAACATGATTTGGTTTATATTGTCAACGGTTAACAGTCAACAATTTTGAAAACTTAATAAACCTTAAGGAAGGCTGGCTCTCCTTAAGGTTTATTGTAGCGCTATTTATTCAACCATCTGTTTATTCGTTTTTATCCAAGGACAGAATCTTTAACATATTTTCTAGTCCTTTGTCGATATGATCATTCATTTCTCTCACTGCCCTTTCTTCGTCTCCTTCCAGGATCGCCTGGCAGATCCGTTCATGCTCATCTGAAATCGGATGAATACATTCATTAGGGATAATATGATTGCGGATATAGATCACTTTAGATTTAATCACCTCCATCAGCTGAATCAGTTGTTTATTTCTTGATCCTTCAATGATTAAATCGTGAAATTGCTGATCAAACAATACTAATTTTTTAAAGTTATTTTGTTTGTAGGCCTCTCTTGTCTGATCAATGCAATGTAACAGCCTTTCTTTTTCATCCGAAGAGAGAGAGTTGGTCGCTAATCGAACAGCTATGGCCTCTAAGCCTTGACGGCATTGTAAAATGTCAATAATATCTTGGTGAGTGGGCTGAAAAACTTGGACAAGCCCATCATGCTGTGTGAGAAGGCCGTCTTGAATCAGCATCCGAATCGCCTCTCTAATCGGTCCCCTGCTTACCCCAAATTTGCTTGCTAACTTAGATTCAACCACCCTTTCTCCAGATTGGAAGACCCCTTCCAAGATAGAAGATTTAATGATGGCATACGCTTGAAGGTGGAGGGGTTCGGATTTTATGACATTATCCATTCGTTCATCTCCAATCAATTTTCGTAGTGATAAAATCTAAAAATTTCGAATTTACAGCCTCTTATTCTTTTTTATCATTTTATATAATTTCATGGCATTGAGCAATGATGAGAACTGCAAGACTGAAAAGTTGGGAGATTCTAGCGGAATCTCTACATTAAGAAGAAAGCGCAACTCCTCCATGCCTATTGACTAAAGCTACAACTATTCTCATACGCACGAAGGGGCAGGAATAACCCGCATAAACAACTTTTTTCTTTTCACTTCATAATTCTAGTTTTTATTTGAATAGATTGATAGGAAGACATACTTTATTAATTCTCTGCCTTGAGGAGGAATAGCATGTTCAGTTACGTATTTCCTCATTTGTCCTCGGAACAAATGATTTCAATTATTAGAAATGGGCTTAAAAAAACTAATATTCCTAAGAAAATCATGATTGTTGGTGCAGGCATGGCTGGATTGGTTGCGGCATCCTTGCTTAAGCAGGCTGGACACAATATCACTATTCTCGAAGCTGCAGACAGGGTTGGCGGAAGAATATATACGCTGAAGGGCCGTTTTAAAAACCAACAATACCTGGAGGCGGGTGCCATGCGCATCCCGCACACTCATTTGCTGACGATGGAATATATTAAAAAATTCCGGCTTCCAACCAATGAATTTATCCAATCCACCCCTAATGACATCATCTATGTGAAAGGGAAAAAAATCCGTTTAATGAAATATGAACAGAATCCAGATATTCTGCAATACCCTGTTTATCCTCATGAAAAAGGGAAAACTGCTGCAGAACTGCTTCAGTTAGCAGCAAAGCCGATAATTGATTTTATTGAGCAAAATCCAAGAAAGAATTGGCCGCGGGTCATAAGAGCTTTAGATAAATATTCAATGGATCATTATTTGAGATATAACCCATACGGAGTCACCTTATCTGCAGGTGCCATTGAAATGATCAAGGTCGTCCTTACGCTTGAGGGACTTTCGGAGCTTTCTTTCTTAGATGTACTACGTGAACTTTTCATCCTTTTTACCCCTGCGATTACGTTTTATGAAATCACCGGGGGGAACGCTCAGCTGCCCAAAGCTTTCACTGCTCAGCTGAAAGATGAGATCCGCTATGGACACAGCTTGAAGAGAATCGTACAGGAGAACAGCCAAGTGACACTCCATACTGCCCATAAAGTCTTAGGATCATTTCAAATGACTGGTGACCTTGCGATTGTTACTCTTCCTTTTTCCACTCTGCAATTCGTCGAAGTAGAGCCTCATCATTCATTTTCAGAAAACAAATGGAAAGCCATTCGGGAACTTCACTATGTTGGAGCTACCAAAACAGGTATCGAGTTCAAAAATAGGTTCTGGGAAAAACAAGGACTCTATGGCGGCCAAACGATTACGGATCTCCCCATTAAATATGTCCATTACCCAAGCCACGGTATTGGCACACAAGGTTCGGGGGTGATTTTGGGCAGTTATACATGGGGTGATGATACTGTCCCCTGGGATAGCCTGGAGGATGATGTGCGCATGGAGTATGTTTTAAAAAACTTAGCTGCCATACATGGTGAACAGGTGTATCGTGATTTCGAAGGAGGGGCGAGCCACAGCTGGAATCGAGATCCGTATGCTGCAGGAGCTTTCACTATGTTTAAGCCGGAACAGATAAAAGAATTATCCCCTCATATATCCACACCAGAAGGAAGAATTCATTTTGCTGGTGAACATGCCTCAACTGCCCACGCCTGGATTCAAGGAGCCATCGAATCTGGAATCCGGGCGGCATATGAAGTCAATGATTTGCCCAGAACATTCTTTGGCTCCTGAATCGGTTGACTATCTGGCAGCTATATGCCTTTAGGGCGCTAATCGAAAGTGAAAAACAAGCAGATGTTAGATTCCCAAGGCGGGAACATGAGAAAATATTTAGTGCCCCAAAGCTATAAAAAGCCTCTTGATGTTCGATCAAGAGGCTAAATGTTATTGCTTTTCAACCTTCACACAGCGGCTCGTTAATTCATTTAAGATCGTTTCATTTATTTCAATGCCTAACCCGGGCTTATCAGAAAGGTGAACATACGGGATCTTATAATCCATCTCTGCAACATTTTTGCTAAACATCAGCGGGCCAACAAGTTCATTGCTTTGAATTTTTTTCTTTGCAATGGATAAGTGAAGCCCTGCAGCTGATGCGATAGCTGATTCTACCATGGACCCTACTTGGCAAGTCAAACCTGCCATCTGGGCTTGATGCACTAAATGTGCTGCTGGGTAGAGCCCGCCGCATTTCATCAATTTAATGTTGATCTTATCTGCTGCTCTTTTTACGATAATTTCGTGCATCTCTTTATCACCATGAAGGCCTTCGTCAATCATAACCGGGATCATGGCTTTTTGCTTAATCTCCTTGAGCCCGTCGATATCAGCAGCGGCAACTGGCTGCTCAATCCAATCAATTTTGCAATCAACAACCTCCCCGAGGACACGCAGGGCATCCGCGCTATTTTCCCAGCCTTGGTTTGCATCTACCTTAATTGGAACTTCCGGACCGACAGCATTCCGCACTTGGCGAATTCGCTCACTATCGAGATTTATATCCGTTCCTACTTTCAGCTTCAGTGTCTTGTAGCCATCCTTCATTGCTTGTATCGCTTCTTCAGCCATTTCATCCGGTGATAATATACTAATGACTTTAGGAATCTCTAAGCTTTCATGATAGCGCCCGCCTAATAAATTATAAACAGGCTGGCCCGAAGCTTTCCCCATTAAGTCATAGCAGGCAATGTCAATGGCTGCCTTGGCCGTAGTCGCCCCAAATATTGTTCGATTCATTTTCTCATGGATCTTTTCAATTTGAAACGGATCCATGCCTATGACCGCAGGGCCAAGTGTTTGACTCAATACAGCATACGTGCCTTCCCATGTTTCCCCTGTGACATGTTCATCTGGCGTACCTTCACCATATCCTATTAAACCGTTGTCAGTCTCTATTTTCACAACAATTGACGGCATATCGTGGTATGTATGATAACTAACGATGAAAGGGCTGACCAAAGGAAGCCGTACAGCAAACACTTCAATTGAATGGATTTTCATTTTTGTCCGCCTCCTCTTTCAAGTAATCCAGCACGCTGTTGGTAAATAATTCAACACCAGCCGAAAGCATAGCTTCATCTATATCAAATTTCGGATGATGATGTCCATACGGGTGCGTGGGCTTTCCGATCCCTATAAATGTATAGGTTGCTGGAATGCTAGCTGAATAATGGGCAAAATCTTCACTTCCCATAATTGGGTTCATTTGAACGACACGCTCTTCGCCAAAAAGGTTAATGGCCTTTTTTTGAATAAATGCTGTGAGCTGTTTATCATTCAGTAAAGGTGGGTCCCCTTGTTCATACGATAAGTCAAACGAAGCGCCAAATGAATCACAAACTCCTTTGATAATCGCTTCCACTCGTTTTCTTATTAGCTTCGAAACTTCATTGTCAAAATAACGCACAGCTCCAGATGCATAAGCGGTATGAGGGATGACATTATAATTCGAGCCTGAATGCAGTTCACCAATACTTACAACTGCCTGGTCTTTTGAATCAAGGCTTCTGCTGACAATTGTTTGCATTTGTGTAATGATATTCGAAATCACCACTGTAGGATCAACGGTTTGGTGAGGCATCGATCCATGCCCTCCCTTCCCGTATATCGTGAAGCAAAAGCGATCTACTCCTGCCATGGCGGGACCTTGATGAATACCGATGAACCCTAATTCCAGCGGCTGCCAAAGATGATAGCCGAACATCGCGTCAATACCATTCAGCAAATTTTTGTCGACTAATTCAATGGCCCCTCCTGGCAGTGCTTCCTCTGCATGTTGAAAGATGAATAGAACCGTTCCATGGATCTTGTCTTTTTTATGAGATAAATCCTTTGCAATGCCAAGCAAAATAGCCATATGCCCATCATGACCGCAGGCATGCATGACATTGGGTTTGGTCGAGGCAAACGGCAAACCCGTTTCTTCCTTAATCGGTAATGCGTCCATATCAGCACGGATTCCAATGACTTTTCCATCATGATCACCTTTCATGATGCCAATGACATCTTTACCCGTAAGTGAATACGTTTCTATTCCCATTTCGTTTAACCGCTCTTTAACATACATCTTCGTCCTTTTTTCTTGATGAGAGAGTTCAGGATTCTGATGTAAATAGCGGCGTTGCTTAACGATCCAATTCGTTAACTCAGCTTCAATTTTCATCTTGTTTCACCTCCGCGTTCATTAGGAAAAACCAATCATATGTGCCACAGTGACAAAAATGGCGCCTAATACATAGTGAATAATAATTAAAGGGAAAATCCATTTCACCCATTTCGACCATGGAATTCTTGCTAAAGCAAGCCCTGCCATGAAATAGCCTGATGTCGGCGTAAAGATATTTGAGATTCCATCCCCGAATTGAAAAGCCAATACAGCGGTCTGTCGCGTTACGCCAACCAAATCTGAAAGCGGTACCATAATCGGCATCGTTAACGCTGCCTGGCCGCTTCCTGATGGAACGATAAAGTTTAGTGCACATTGAACAATATACATTCCGAATGCGGCGAGTCCTGACGGCAATTCTCCAATGGATGAAGAAAATCCATAAAGAATCGTGTCCATAACTTTTCCATCCTGCAAAATGACAAGAATCGCATTAGCGACGCCCACAACTAGTGCACCCATGACGATAACACGGCAGCCTTCAATAAAAGCCTCTGCAATAGCATCCATTTTCATCTTTGCAATTATTCCCATTAAAATTCCCATGAGCAAGAACAAACCAGCAATTTCAGTCAAATACCAGCCATATTTCATCACGCCAACAGCAAGCCCTGCCAGTGTTGCAAGTAACACTAGAAAAATAAGCTTGTGGCGGGTGGTCAGTTCTTCAACCTTTTCCGGTGCATCAAACTCTTTAATCCCCGAACCATACAATACACTCTGTTTAGGATCTTTTTTTACTTTATTGGCATAACGCATAACATACCAAATACTTACACTTAAAAATATAAACCATAGAACAACCCTGAATCCTAAACCGGAAAATATGGGTATCTGGGCGATCCCTTGTGCCACACCGACTGTAAACGGGTTCATAAATGCTGCGGTGAAACCAGCCGATGTGCCTAAAAGGACAATAGCCGCTCCAACAATCGAATCGTACCCAATTAAAACCATCAGCGGAACTAGAATGGTGATATAGGGAATCGTTTCTTCAGCTAGACCTAACATGGCACCTGACAGGGCAAAGAATGTCATCAACAGAGGAATAAGCAAGTACTCCCTGCCCTTCATAGCTTTTGATATACTTCCAACAGCCGCCGGAATCGCCCCTGATGCGTGTAAAATACCAAATGATCCGCCAACAATAAAAATATAGAAAATAATACTTGCGGAGTTTAACATCCCCTGGTGAATGGATTGAAAAACATCTAAAAATGAAGCTGGAGACTGTTCTACATGATGGTAGGTTCCATCTATCACTATTGTGCGGCCATTCTTATCCTCTGTTTGTTCGTATTGTCCGGCAGGTATGACATATGTAGCCATTGCCGAAATAACAATAATCGAAAAAAGTATGACGTAAACATGCGGAACGTAAAGCTTCCATTTCCCCCTTCTTGAACCATCCTTGTTTGTTTCACCCATCGTTTTCACTCCTATCCCTAAGTGGTCGGTATATGGTCGGTAACTAACATATAATCTACACGATAAAAAAAGAATAGTCAACGAAAATTCTGACTATTCTTAAAACAAATGCATTTATTTTAGCATTTTGTTTATTTATATTTTAAATCTAATCGATAAATCGCTCTCGGCCGTCCGTTTTGGAATGGCTGCTCCTCTCCGATAATATGAAGAAACCCGCACTCCATGTATTTCTTCAGCATTCTTTCGGAGCTTCTCTTTGTAATCCCGAAGTACTCAGATATATCACTAGATGTAAAACTATTCACTGGTCGTGATTCGATAAACTGCTTCATTTTCATCACGTTCGTCACACTAATTTTTAATTGCTTAGCCAATTCAAAGATTCTTTCATCCTCGGTTTTAAGAATCGACGGATGATCCGCTGATTTTTGCGGGTTGCTGACCACTTTATCCTCATTCACGATATGAATCGAATGATCGCACCCTTTCTTGCTGGAGAAGGATATAGCAATTTGCGCATGATTTTTTGCTTCTACAATCGTCATCCCCAAACCAACGCCCATATGAACATAAACCGATTGTTCATTTGCAGCCTTGTATACATCATCCAATAAATAGAGATTATCAACTAAATAGTCAATCCCCCCTTTTGTGCCATAAAAAACAATGGAGCCATCAGTTGTTGGCTGGACGGTACAATTGATTTTTTTGATAAGCACATTCACTTCTTTGACGACGGATTGGTCGAAATTCTTGATGTCCTGATCTTTAGCCGACAGCATAATATGTCCCATAGCAATTTGCGAATATTTAGCCAGCTGCAGCTCTCCTAAACTTTTCGCCTTTTTTAAGGCATCAACGATCGTTTTTTCCGCATCAATCATACGCATGCATGGAACGTTTAATTGGACTAATCGATCATAAACAGCGTGAATACTCGTAATAGAAAGGTCCACCTTCCCTGACTGCCATAATTCATAGTGGAATTTAAGTATCGGCTCTACTTCAAACTTCCTTTCACTGTCCGACTTCACCCATGAATAATCCAAGACATGAACAGGCTTAGGGCTCATCTGCAGTTGATTCACAATAATATCCAGATTTCTCCGATCCGGCAAATCAAAGGAAATTCTGTCTAGTTCCGCCACTTTATGATGAGTGACAGACAATATAGTCAACGACACATCCAGCTCATTATCAGCTATATAAATGGCTGGCTTGCTGAAACTGCCCAAGATTTTTTTTGTATAGAAATAGGGCAAGATACCGGAAAACAAATAAACGTCACAGTGCACAGCTTGAGTAATGAGTGTTTCCATATCTTCTGTTGTTTGATAAATAAAAGGCTGTAATTCTATTTCTTCGATAACAGAATCATATTTTTTTACTAGATTCACTGCTTCCTCCGGTCCGAACAATGCTACTTTTATCAAACTACATCCCCCTTATATAAACATCTAAAGTCGGCTAAAAACCATATTAGTTGAGATGCCGCTCCCTTCGTTATTTTAATAGTACAATAAATAACGGTTCGAACAAAAAAATTTGGGATCCTTCCAACTAATCTTGTGACATTTGCTGAAAATTAAAATGATAAAAACGCCACCAGCAGGTGACGCTCTGAATAAGTTTTTTATATTGGTCAAGCAGCTGACAGGCAATAGCTATAGCATCAATATCAACGGCTTCGATTTTCAACTTGATTTATCCAGTTCAGGTCCGCCTCTAAGTGCAGCAGCGTACCAGTAATTAATAAATATTTATTTTCCTCGCCTTGCAGCAATAATTCGGTTTTTAATTTCGTTAATTCCATCACCTCTTTAATAATCATTTCTTTTTGCTGTTCAAGCATTTGCTTTTCCTGAGCAAAGTGAATTTTTCGGGCGCAGTTCCATTTAAAGAAAAAATCCTCTTTGGCTGTATAATAAGGCACAGGCTCCAGCAACCACTTTTCCAGCTCATCTTTCCCCCTTGCTTCTAACTGAAACAACTTTCTTTCCTGATCATCCCATCCCGGAGATGAGACAAGCTGGTCACGCATCAAACGATCAAGAGTAGTATAAACCTGGCCAGGGTTAATTTTGCCTTTGATTCCAAGCAGAGAATCTACTTCTAATTTCAATTCGTACCCATGATGCCTTTGCCGGAATAATGATGTTAAAATCCCATACTTTACTGACAAATTATCAACCTTCTTTAAGTGATGATTGGATATCCATTTTACTTGCGCTTTTGCTGGAAATCCAGGCTGCACAGAGGCTTAGAGAAACTCCGGCAATCATTGCTAGTATAATATTGTCCAACGGTAATTGGAAAGACACAAACCCTTCCATCAGCTGGGATTTACTTGTTATATATACTAAAATTACACCTGTTGCCACACCCCCAACCACTCCTGATAAGCCGATGAGCATACCTTCAGCAAGTATCATGCTGCTAACCTGCCGTTTCGTAAAGCCAAGGGCCCGCATCGTTCCCATCTCGGATACACGTTCTAGAATATTCATCAGCAGCGTATTAGCCGTACCTATACTGGCCAGACTGATGATCAGAAACAACATGACTAAAATAAGATCATTCATGCCGGAAATGGCTGAGGTCGTAGAGGCAATTTCATCCTCGACGGTTTGGACCTTTGAAAGATGATCACCAAAATCAGACCATAAGCGCTCACGAATAGAATCGCCCGCTTCACTGTTTATCGTAAGCAGCAAATCAAAGCTAGTGGTCCATCCAAAATCGTTATGAAGGTATTCCTCATCCATAAATGCGACATAACCCGAATAATGCGATGTTTTCACTACTCCGGCAACTTTAAAATGCTGTTCGCCATTTGGTGTATTCATCAGGATGCTTTGTCCAACTTCTCCGCCCCACTCGTCAAAAGCGCGATTTCCAAGCAGGACAGAAGGCTCCTGTTTTAGCTTTTTATACAAATCCTTCTCGCGGGGATCAGCAAATAATGAGGGGCCCTTTTCACTTACAGAAAGAACAGAAAATTGCCTGCTTCTTCCTTTTTTCGTTTTCCAAGTAATCGGTGTAGCTTCGGTTAATGTTTCAACATCGGCCACGTCATCATAAGAAAGCAGCTTTGCTCTATCTTCGGAGGACCACGGTGTCTCGGATGTCACTCTCATATCTCCCCCATATGTACCCCTTATTTCTTTTTCGTATCCTTTTGGAGCGGACTCTACCGCTGCACCGAGCAATAATATAATCGATATGCCGATGGCAAGGATAGCAGCTGTATTGGCATTGCGATTTATTTGCTGCGAGAGATTTTTTACAGCCATGATGCCAGCATAGTTAAAAAGATATTTCAAAATGGGCGTTACTAGTTTGCTTAAACCTGACAATAGCAAAGGGAATAAAAGAATCACACCTATTAATATAGCCATATATGAAACGGGGTGATCGACAAACACAAAGGCAAGAAGCACTGCACCGACAGCCGTTCTAAGAAAATGCCGTCTTGAGGATGCGGACGTTTGATTGGCTATTTTTAATGCAAGTAGAATCGAGGTCTTGCCTGCATTGTAAATAGGAAAAAGCGAAAATATGACAGGGATTAGCAACCCGATAACAATAGCCAGCAGCATGGGCAGCTTCCAATTTAATGTATAGACCATATCAAACTCAAAAACACTAAGAAGAGCCTGCATAAACAGATCCCCCAGCCATATGCCAAGCGGAACGCCAACGGCTGTACTGAGCCATGCTAACAGCAGCATTTCAATAAGAATAAGTTTAGAGACAGAGCCTTGTGTGTAACCTAAACTTTTCATTATAGCAAATTCTTTTTTTCTTTCTATAACGCTTGTGTAAATCACATTAAACACAATAAACCCGCTAATAAATATGGATAGTCCCGCAATTAAATAGAAGAAGGTGTAAAGTCCGCTTATATCATTGCTCTGGAGATCATCCGCCACAACCGGCTCTATATAAACGTCAGAACCGACGGATGCTTGCTGAAAAGAGCGAAAGAGATCCGTGCCGTCACCTTCAACTTGAAAGCGCATATAGGAAATCTCGTCATTCTTTCCTGTCCACTCTCTTAACATTTCAAGCGGAGCCATAACGCGAAAGCTGGTTGATTCTGCACTTTCCCAATCACTGGGACTCGCAAGCAGTTGTGTGTACTCAACAACGGCAGAAATTTTCGCCTCTCCCATATCGGTAAACCGAACGGTATCCCCAACTCCTTTTCCCAACAGCTTTGCAGCAGCTTCCGGCAAGATGATTCCTTTATTATCTAAGCTGCCTTCAATGACTGGGAGCTTCAGTAAAGGGCTATTTTGATCATTTACTCCTGTAATTCGAACCGACCTCTCATTCAAAGAGTGATCATCGTCAAGTTCAAAGAAGGCTTGCTTATCAAGGGCAAGTAATGTATGAGTGACCGCAGAATCCTTTTGAATGGACGAGATCAGCTTCTCAGGATAGGTATGTTCATCACTAAGCACCCAATAGTCGGCATTAGCCACATACATTTGCTCATAATAGTCAAATACGTCCTTTGTTGTTTTATCGGCTACCAGCATAGATGTTAAAAAAGACGTCCCCAGTATCATAGCCAGCAATGTAAAGAAAAATCTTTTTTTGTTTTGGGTTATATTACGCCATGAAATTCGCCAAATATTTAGCATAGTCCTCCTCCTTCCTGGATATCACTTGATCTATTACTCCATCTTTAAAAAGGATAAGGTGATCTGCAAAACCGGCTGCAAAAATATCATGTGTCACCATTACAATCGTTTGTTTTTTCCTACGGTGAAACGTTGACAATAAAACAAGAATTTCTTCTGCCTTAGCCCTGTCTAAGTTTCCTGTCGGTTCATCCGCTAATAGCACAGCTGGATGATTAACAAGCGCTCTAGCTATAGCCACACGCTGCTGCTGACCGCCGCTTAACAGATTGGCACGCTTGCGATTTAATCCCTCTAATCCTACAGAAGCAATTAATTCATGAATCCATTTATTTTTTTCATTCGTTAATTTTCCGTCTGCGTGAAGCGGGAATGCGATATTTTCCTCCACAGTTAAAGTCGGCAGCAATTGATAATTTTGAAAGATAAAGCCTAACTTTTGTCTTCGAAATATTGTTCTTTCTCTTTCTTTCATTTTATTTAAAAAGTGCTGATCAACTTGTATATCTCCCTTGGTAGGCACATCCAATCCCCCCAGCAATTGAAGCAATGTGCTTTTTCCAGAGCCGCTTGGACCCATTATAGCCACGAATTCCCCTTCTTCAATATGCAGATCAATACCTTTCAACACTTGTGTTCTCTCTTGCCCCTGTACAAATTCCTTTGTTAGATTGGTCACTTTAATCATAGCTTCTCCTCCCATCATTTTCCTTTATCATTATATACTAAGTATATATCTAATAGAAGAATAAAATAGATTATTTTTTCTTTTTCCTTAAAAAAGCCCTTAAAGTATATATACTAAATAAATATATTCTGAAAGTGCTAAAGAAGAGAATTAGGCTGTATCAAGCGGTTGTTTTCTATCAAGTTTAACTAAAGGCAGCTCGCCATACGCCCTCGTACTACAGTGATAAAAATAAGTGCTATTGGCAGCTTCTCTCTTTTTTACTTTCATCTCTTTAGATTGCGGCAAATTATCTTGCTGCGTAATGGTTTGATTACTTATATGAATTTTGCACATAATGAAATATAATGTTTATGCTTAACTAAAGGATGACTATTGCCTCTTATCCTTCTCTCAGAAAATCCAAAACTTTACTTGTAAGAATGTATAATTCTAATGACAAACACGAATGTTGATAAAAAAGTGAGCCCGTTTGAGACCCTCGCTTTCCAAGGAACTATCTGTACAAGTCTATGTGTGAAACGAATTTTCCTAAAACACAGAGGTAAATTGTGGTAATATAAATAAAAACACTGGCGCTTTTGAATAACCTTAAAGGAGTGGGGTTCGTGCTTAATTATAATCGTTCTTTGTCTTTAGGTTTCGAAGAATACTCGAGTATTGAAAAGGATGGTTATGCAGTTAAGGATGTGTCTTATATAAGTCCATATGGCGGGAAAGTGCCTGCCTATCTAGTCGTTCCAAATACTGACGGTCTTTTGCCAGCAGTTGTTTTTATGCATCCAGGCCAAGGCAGCCGCTCAACTTTTTTGCTTGAAGCTGAATCTTTAGCTTCCAAAGGAATAGTCTCTCTTTTAATTGCTGCCCCTGCCATGCGAAGTCAGCCTCCAAAGGACTTATCGGAGGAAGAGCAATTTAATCTGATGATCAAGACAATCACTGCGGTTAGTCAATATGCTCAGACAGTAGTTGACATTCAAAGGGGTATTGATCTTCTTTGCAGCTTCGAAAATATTGATTCAAACCGTCTTGCCTATATTGGCCATAGTTTGGGTGCGACTTGGGGCGGAGTTCTTGCCGGGGTTGAAGAACGGATTCAATCATATGTTTTAATGGCTGGGTTCTCCAGTGTATCTGAGTGGCATAAAACAAGTGAGCACCCATTAGCGGCATTGATTCGCACCGCACTCCCCAAACAGCCGTTTCAGAAGTTTATTTCTGAATTGGAGCCGCTGGATGCAGTTCATTACATAAATAAAGCTGCCCCTGCGTCACTGTTCTTTCAATTTGCTTATGATGACGAATTTGTGCCAAAGCATCAAGCAGATACATTCTATTCTGCTGCAAGCTTGCCAAAGAAGATTTCCTGGTATAAAACTGATCATCTTTTCACGAATTGCCGTCTTGCCTATCAAGAACGTACCCAGTGGATGATTAAGCAGTTAGGACGGAATGATTGATCAGCGTTCAAGCTTATGAGTCCGTTTCAACAACCTGAATCATTCCAGAATCAGCCGCTTGAATAGAGCATCACATATAGAAATAGATTAAGAATGATTGAGGCCGCATTCCTCTAGTAAGAAGGCGGCCTCAATCTAGTTATTTCAGCGGTTATTTTAAAATGTTTTTTTCAACAGTTAAATATCTTTAATAGGAGAACGGCAGCTTCCCACTTTTATGCCTAAAGAATTATAATGTTTTTTTATGTTTATAATTGTCTGATGCTGCGTCACTTCATTAATCAGCTGATTGATGTTTCTAAGATCAACCGGCTTATTCATTAAGAGATCATTGAAGGCTTGCTTCATTTCTTTAGGGTAGACATTCCCTACCATACTGGAAAGTCCGTTGCAGCCCTCCCTTACCTTTTCTGTGAAGTTGACATCCCCTCCAGCAAACATAATAAAATCCTTAGGTAAACTTGTGTTCTTATGGCGTTTCACATCGCTTTCTTCTTTCAGTCCTACCAGATTAGCGTGCTTTTGACTCATAAGTGCCTCAAGTGATTCGGCACTCAGCTCAAACCCTGTTCGGAACGGATTATTATAAAGCACAACGCGCTTCGTTGTGCGGCCCAGCAGCTCATTTATATAGAAAACCGCTTGTTCTTGTGTCGGTTGGATATATGGAGGAAACTGAATGAGAATCGCATCGAAAACAGAGTCATTCAGCTTCTCGATCAGCTTTATGGCATCCTTGGTTCTTGTAGCTGATACACCAAACATCAGTTCAACATGTTTAAACTTCTGCTGGTTAAAATAATCAATGATTTGCACTCGCTCTTCGATGCTCATCGAGTTTTGTTCACCTGTAGTAGCAGATACAAGCAATGACTCTATTCCGTTATAAGTTAAGTACTCAACGATAGGATTAAAGCTTTCAAAATATATGCTCTCATCCTCGTGAAAGGGAGTGGGAATAGCCACATTAAAATTTTTCATCTATTTAATCCTCCAGTATTCATTACAAAAATTTAGACTTATAGGTTAGATTACATTTCAATGACTACATTGTTTTTAGTTTGCATAAAATGTGCGTCTGGCAGCTGCCTGCCAGTACTTTTTATTATTTCTTTATCGGCACATCCGGTTTTACTATGTGTCGAGGTGCAGTCCCCACTGGCTCTTCCAAAAACCATGTGCCCATTGAAGTAAGAACCGGAACATCCTGGAAAGTAAAAAGAATAGCATCTTCTGTTTCGGAGGTGTTGCAATGCTCATGGGAAGACCAAGGCGGAGCCAGGAATAGATCTCCTTTTTCCCATTCAATCTTCTCGCCATCTACGATGCTAAAACCTTTCCCCTGAAATACTAAATTTAAAGCTACATTCGTATGGCGATGCGGCTTGTTATGCTCACCAGGTTTGAAAACCTGAACTACTACGTTCATCGTTGATGACGTTCCATACGCATCTCCCGTATCCTTATGAATGAGCGATAATGTTCCGCGTCCAGCTTCAAGAAAATCCTCTGATACAGACTGATTAAGCAAAGGATAAATATCTTTCCATTTCCAGGAACATGCCCGAATGGCCGGCTTCCTGCTCTTTTTCAAAAACTCCCTGTAGCTGATAATACCCGTTCTTTCATTGCTCATTTTGTGAACCCCCTTAAATTTTTAATCCATAAAAGCATCAATCAAAAGCTTTGTCATCCTAATTGATGTTCCATACTTAATCTAACTACCTTAATAAGTTGGACTTTTATGTTATGAATAGTTTAAGATAGGATAATTGATAGTTCAATTCAATTATTTGTATAATAATGATAGGTTAAAACTATGATTATAACCTGTGTAGTTGTAATCATCGTTTCATTGGTATTTTGCGGAATGTTTTTTAAACAAGGAGGCTTTAGAATGGAATTAAGACAACTTGAATACTTTTATGCCGTTTGCCAGGAACTTCACTTTACAAAAGCTGCAGAAAAGGTTGGTATTACCCAGCCTTCTCTAAGCCAGCAAATTAAGTTATTAGAACATGAAATAGGTACACCTTTATTTGATCGCATAGGCAAAAAGATAGATCTTACCGAGTCGGGAAAATTACTTTTAAAATATACCCGCAATATTTTTTCGGAAATAGAACAAGCAAAAACGTCAATCAATGAATTGAATGGACTTCAAAGGGGAACCCTTTCCATCGGAACCGTATTAACAGTTGAAAATTATCTTATTCCGCCTGCCCTGCTTGATTTTCATCGCCTGTATCCCGCCATTAAGATATCGGTATTTGGGCTTCGTACTGGGGACATCAAAAAACATTTATTGGAGAATCAGCTGGATTTCGGGATCGTTTTCTTGCCTATGAAAGGGGAAGAATTAGAAACAATTTCTTTATATACAGAGGAAATGGCCTTTGCAGTACCCGTTGGCCATCCATTAGAAAAAGAGAGGATATTAGGCTTAGAAGCGTTGCAGACAACACCTTCGATCTTGCTTCCGGAAAATTATTTTATCAGGCAGCTTATTAATAAGGCATGTAAGGATTTTGGTTTTGTTCCCGAGCCAGTCTTTGAAATTACAACCATGGAATCGTTAATTAATATGGTTATAGAGGGTGCGGGAATAACGATATTGCCTAAACCCTACTTAGAATACCTTAGCCATAGCGGTTTGAAGATTATTCCAATTTCACATTCCAATCTTTCTCGGGAAATAGGAATCGTCTACAGAAAAGACAAATATCTGTCTGCCGCCGCACATATTTTCATTAAGAACCTAAAAGACATGTCGCTTCATTTAAATAACAGGGCAACTGAAAGCACTGACTAAAAAGCTGCACTGGCAAATCCCCGCTGAATTCAGGTTTCTTCAGCGGGGATTTGTCTTAATCAGAGGATATTCATAGATAGTGGTCACCCAACGAGACTGTCTGAAGTACTTTCTCCAATTATCTAATGTTTGATCGAATTCATTAACTGGAAGAAGTATTCAGGCTGATGAGTCTTGTTTAGGCTATACCATGAATGCAACGTGTCCGGTGCGAATACATCCAATTTTTTCAGTACTTCCATGGCAAATTCCAGAGGAGCTACCCCTGATGCCGTCACCAAATTCTTATCGGATACGGCAGGTCCCATCTCATAAAACCCTTCTCCTTTATAATCAGGACAAACCATTTTCATATACTCCAGGCTGTTGCTCGTATGCTTTCTAGAATCGAGATAGCCCATCGTTGCAAGGCCTTCAGTTGCCCCGCAAATGGCCGCAACAACCGTGCCAAGCTTTAAAGCTGCACCAATTGTTTTCAGAATAGGTTGATGAATCTCTTCCCTCCACGTGTTCCCGCCGGGTAAAATGATCAGATCTTTACTCCCCACCGTACACTCATCAAGGGAAATATCCGGTTTTATATTCACCCCTCCCATTGTCATGATGCTTTCTTTAGTCGTTCCTACCGTAACTACCTTTAAAGGCGCTATACCTTGTTTGAAATATCTGCCCGAGTTTAATTCAGCAATTAAATATCCGTATTCCCAATCGGACATGGTATGAAATACATACAGATAAGCTTTTTTTGTTTTCATCCAATAACGCTCCCCTCACCATTCATATAGCCTAGTATAAGATAACTTCCCTGACAGCTAACGTCAGGGAAGTTACTATACTTGATGAAAGTTGATTAATTCCGACAGAATTTCAATAAGCTTTTTCTTAAGGCTGGCTGGCTCAATAACCTGAAGCGATTTGCCATAGGGCAAAAGCAAATAAGGTACGTATGTATGTATCATATCTTTTTCAAGAAAAAACACTGCTTGCTTTGACGTTCGCTCTTGTAAATAATGACCTAAAAACCAATGCTGGCAAATATCATCCAATGCCCTTATATCCCCAGTAATAATCACTGAAACAATCTCTTCCTTATTTTCTGTCGTTGGCAGGAGATTCTTCATAAAAAAGTCATATGCAGAAAAGTTTTCTGTCCGGTTAAACTTATTTTCCGTCACCATCAAGCTTTCCATCCGATCTACCCTGAAACTGCGGAAATCCCTTCTAAGGTGACAAAAGCCAATCACATACCATTTATTATTCCAATAAATAATTTTGTACGGATCAACCAGCCTGTACTTGAATAGCTCTGTCCCGCTTTGATGGTAGTGAATATTCACAGAGCAGCCATCAGCTACAGCCTGCTCCAGCTCCTTCAAGAAAGGCGTTAATGAAAGGGAACTGATTCGACTGATTACTTCAAGACTAGTTACATGTCGGTTTACCTTTACTTCCTGCTCTTGATTCGAATAGTTGCTTAGCTTTGACATCGCCCGATGCAGCGCTTCACCTCCATAATATCCGGCTTCTTCTGCAAAAACGGCAGCGTGAAACAAAGAGGTTTGCTCCTCAGAATCAAAAAAGAGCGGCGCCTGGATAAAATTGTTTAATAAAGTGTAGCCGCCGTTATGTCCTGTGTCTGAAATGATAGGCACGCCGCTTGTTGAAAGTGTATCAATGTAACGATATACGCTCCTTATATTCACCTCTAACTTTTCGGAAATTTGCTTTGCAGTTATTTTTTTGCCTGAACTAAGCATCCATAGGATGGCTAGCATATTGTCCATTTTAGGCATACAACCCCACCTCTGTCTCGTTAATGTAAGTTGGTCTAATCATTCCGCCATCCGGCTTGCCTCTCCCCGAAAAGACTTTGATCAACCGCTTCGGGAGCTGGCTGCGGGTAAGCCTGTTCAATGAATTTCCTATGTAAGATGCAGCTCCAAAATAAAAATAAACCCGTTTTGAAAAAAGATGATCAAAACGGATTCCTTCTTTGCCCAGTGTCAGGAAATGTTTTTGAAGAAATTTCATTAGGCTCTGTCCAAGGGGTATTAAACCCGCTTAGAACGCCTTTCGTTGGTAAATTATAGTGGTGATCCCCCAAGAAATCACATAGACGGTCAGAATAGCAAGTGCCGCACCCGTATATAAAGCCAGGATGGATGCATTGGCAATAAAATCGGTGATGGCTGTTAAGTGCTCAGCTATAAATGATATCATAGGCCGCGCTATCAATGTTAAAATAACAAAGCTAATAAGAATAACGGTTGTAATATAGCCTGGTTTAAATATCTGAAATAATGGGAAGGTGAGCCCGGCAAACAATAAGAATAAGCCGCTGCCAATCGCCACATCAGCTATAGTAAAAGATTGATTGAAAGCAAATAAGGCCAGACTGGTCACCCCAATGGATAAAATCATATATACGATCGCGCCAAGATAGCGTGATGCGATAATTTCGGCACGTGTATAAGGCAAGGAGTTTAATAATATATTCGTCTCTGCCTTTTCATCGTACGCATATGTGTTAAACGGAATGAAAATACTGGAAACCAGAAAAGTCAAAACCGGGGGAACACCCATTATAATAAAGAACAAGATAAAAGGAATAAAGATGATGAGCTGTCTTTTCTGCAGTATGACATCACGTCTGATTAAATTAAACATGAGATACGCCCCCTTTCGAGTAGTACATGATATCTTCGAGAGAAGCGCGCTCCATGAGCACTGTGTCTCCGAAAATATCTTTCACTGCTTGAATATTATCTGTTAATGCCTCAAATCCTGTTGATGCACGCTGAACATGAACAAAAGCCTGTTCAGTGTCTCTATCCAGAAGATCCAACCCTCCCTTAACGAGCGCATAGTTTTCAGCTACATCATGAACAGACTGATTAAATACCAAGTTCCCACCCTGCATAAAAGCTATATAATCTGCGATGCGGTCTAAATCCGTTGTAATATGTGTAGAGAAGAAAATCGTGCGGTCACCATCAATCATTAATTCCTGCAAGAGCCCCAACAGTTCTCTCCTAAAAATGGGATCTAGCCCTGCTGTTGGCTCATCCATGATGATCAGCTCTGCATGATGTGATAGTGCTACCGCTAATGACGCTTTCATCTGCATCCCCTTTGAGAAGGTTTTCATTGCTTTATTAAGCGGCAGTTGGAATTTCTCTACATATTGATAAAACAGTGCATCATCCCAGCGTTGATAAGCTGGTGCTACAATACGTTTGATATCCTTTAAGTTCAGTCCTTCAAAAAACACATTGCCATCATACACAAATCCAATACGTTGCTTGATCGCCTTCTCATGTGTCCTGTAGTCCAACCCGAAAACCTTTATTTCCCCGGCATCTGGCCTTAATAAATTCATCATCATTTTTATCGTTGTCGACTTGCCAGCGCCATTTTCTCCAATGAATCCCGTTATAAATCCTTGCTTCACTTGCAAATCAATAGGTTTAACGGAAAAATCCTTGAATTTTTTTGTCACATTTTTTAATTCAACTACATTTTCCACTTTCTCACTCCTCATATAAAATCTTCATTAGCTGCTGCAGTTCATCGAGTGATAGCCCCATTTCTCTGCTATTCGCTATGACGGCGCTCAGCTGTTCCTCGATGACCCTCAGTTTCTTCTCTCTCATGACCTCTACATTTTGCTCTGCGACAAAAGAGCCTTTGCCGACAATAGAATAAATAAAGCCAGCCTTCTCCAGCTCCTCATAGGCGCGTTTCGTCGTAATGACACTAACTTGCAAGTCCTTCGCGAGTTTGCGCATAGAAGGGATGGCTGCCCCCTCCCGCAATTCGCCTGCTAAAATAAACGATTTAATTTGATTAGTAATTTGTTCATAAATCGGCTCCTTTGAACTGTTGGAAATAATTATTTTCATGCCAATCCCTCTTCTTTATTTTTTAGAAATACAGTAGTAATCGCTCTTCTTTTCCCTTCAAAACCGACATGTATATATTGTGTATATATCACATGTACAATATATACAAAAATCAAGCGTTTTGCAACCATTTTTTTCCGAAAAGAAAGGATACTTGATCTATCACTTTTAAAAATAATAGCGTACATTCACATCCTTTTACGGAGGAATACCCCTATTTTAAAACGGTGAAGTGCGCCTGCCTTGTACCACTTTATCCACGTTTTCAGCTGTTTTCTATCTCAGCGTCCACCTGTTTAATACGTCCGCTTTATAACTAACTCTCGTATCCATTAAAAAAACACCTCTAAGTTTTTCAGGTATTTCATACCCGTTTTCAACTTAAAGGTGTTTTATTTTTCCCGTCTTAAGGGGTCCGTTCAGAGTGAGAAGAAAGTTATCCTTCCCCTGCCTTTACCTTTCTTAAAGTTTTATGGTCGATTGATTTGTATCTTGTACTTTACCTATGTTTTTTGCGATAGAAGTATAGTTAGGTTTTTTAGAAAAACGGCTGTAATCACCAATTACATAAAACTCTTGCTTAGCCCGGGTAACAGCTACATTAATTAAATTTGGCTTTGAACAGGACCAATTGGCTGCGCCATCACTATTTTCGTCAGTTCCGGTTACGAAATACACAATTTCGGCTTCTTTTCCTTGAAATGTATGAACCGTACCGACAGAATTCTGTATCCAGCCATTTAATACCTTTGCAGAAACATTCATGCTTTTTAATCTATCCTTGAGAACTTTTTTGATTCCATCCTTTACTGCAGTAAAAGGAGAGATCACATACACATTTGGCGGCCCGGCAGCCTTCTTCCACAATTCCATAATATGGTCTTCCTTTCCAATCAACAGAAGACACAAAAAGAAGGCAGCCGTAGAATGATGCTTGTTTAAAAATAAATCGATCAAACGCTTGAAGTGAGGAGGAGGCTTTCGAAACACCATCAGCAGCGAAATAGACCATCCCTTTACCCAGTAAATTTTTCTGTATTCCCACACTAAAGCTCCCTGCATAAACTATTATCAAAAGAAAGGGGGTATCCGCTTTGCCATCTCCTCAGAACATCGAGTTCAGTTTGCCATCCCCGTCACGATGGGGCATCGACTCCACTGTAGCTGGCAGACCGCTCGTTTCAGGTACATTCGTTATCAACTCTGTCAGAGGCAACAATGTAACTGGCACAATCAACTTCCGCGGCACTGATATTCCGATTAGTGGATATTGGAATGAAAGCACCAAACAAATAAGATTTGATTCACCTTATGCTATGTATTCTGGTCATTTGTCTATATTCGATGACCCCTCTATTAGAGCCCGGCATTTTATTTTAAGTGGATCTCTCGTCATGAAGCCTCCCTCTTTGCAAGCAGGAGAGCGCGGAACTTGGATTGCTACGACCACCACCGCTTTAACTGGACCTCCTATGAGTACTTCTGCGTTGCCGCCTGTTGGAGTCTTTGTGACATCAGATTATCTTTACGGGAGAGCCAGACGTTGAAAAAACAGTTGTCCCTTTTAGCTGAACGCCAAGATAGACATGGCTGAAAAGCGACTAGATCTGAACGAACTAAAACAGCGAGTGCCTCAATTGGTACTCGCGCTGTTCGTGTTGCTGCATTACTCTCGATAAAGTGTGACTAATTGAAGGCGCTGAAAGACAGGGGCTGTTTATGTTGGGAAACCAGTCTCTTTATCGTTTGCGCCATTCTTCCGCCATTTCATCATGATAGGCGTCTGTCCAGTGATACGGTTGAAGCTCTTGCAGTGTTTTAAAAATCACTGCTTGTTTAGGATTGGTGATCGCACATTGCACGTGCGGTCCCCAATAAAATAAACGTTCTTGACATATACCGCATGGGGATAAAACCTTTAATTCGGCCTGTTCATTTTCTCTTGCAAGACAAATAGAATGCGTTACCTTCTTTTTAAATTTATGCGCTTCTAAAATTGCGCCTGTTTCCATACACAGCTCCGTAGAAGCATTAATTACCTCTGGCGCAACGCTCGTATAAACCGTTCCATCTTCCACGCGAACGGCTGCGGCTCCTCCCCAGCCGTGAGGATATCTTTGCTCAATTAAATCTTTTACCAGGTTATATAATTGTTGTTCCATGCTCAAATTCCATCTCTCTTCCATTTCGTTATGGCAGCTATTGACACCGTGATATTTTTTACCAACATAATCCCCCTTACCATTGCGAGCCTTCCCTGAGAAATCCCACACAACCTTTACACAACTATTGCCCGGGCTATAAAGTTCGTTCCCTTAGCTTTTTCGATGATTTTCTCCCTGCTTTTGCTCACAACAATCGTTTTACACAGCATAAAAAGCCTGTCCGAATGTTTGTCGGAATGCACATAAGCATTTTAAAGGGAGATTCTCCAGGTTTTCTGATCTTTCCACTTAAAATAGGAAGCTCTTCTTCTGTCTTTCAGGTAGACGCTTCCCCTGATATTCCTATGAACCGATTATAGGGGCCAACTAAACAAACAGATCTTTTTGCAGGCTTTCTAGTTTCCGTTTTTAATTCAACCATTTGTCTCCGTCAGTCATCCATTGATTATTCTTCAAATCAAAGCAATGATCATAATCATGGAAGCTGAAATAGGACGGTAATTTAACCCTTTCTCCGCCTGCTTGCTTCCAGCAATCTTTGAACCAATCTACCATTATTTGTGTTTCAATTTTAGAGATTTCTTCCTCATGCTGTTCATAAAACGTCCAAAAATCATCTTCTTCGTCATCAGGTAGATTAAAATACTCAACATCCTCCATTAGGTCGTAACTGCCCGCAAAAATGTTGCTTTCACTTCCGTGATAAAAAACCTCATTTGCGTTCCTGTCCATAGAGTACATCACGACGGAAATTTCATACGGCTGAATAAATGCCGTATAATCCAATAAATCAACCTGATCATAATAATTAAAATCAAGCGTTTTTCTTATTTGTTGAATTAATTCTTCTGAACTTCTTTGTAAACTTTCCTTCACTGTATGGCTATATTTTTCGATCGTAAACAATGAAATCACCTCGTATTCCTGTATAAACTTCAGATAGATATTTGAAGAGTCTTTTAACCCAAAGATCTGCTTGCATGCTGAAAGCTCCAATTGATCATTCGCCAGAGATCATCTTCTTCAATAAATGCCACTCGTTCTCCCTAAAGCGGTTTACAGCACACTCCATCCTTCCCTCCTAAATAACCTTTTTCATATACAAGCTGCCAAATAAACACGCAAACATACATTGTATTAAAAATAGTAAGGATGTTGCCGGATGAATAACCTCCACATGCTATGCCAGCAATATGCTCAAGTATTTAATAAAAAGCCGACGATCACACATGGCGTTTGTTCCGTAGAGATGGACCGCGATCTCCACGTAACCATCCAAGGACGTCCAAGCCGCGGCGAACTTCATGCCGAAATAATGTTTGAGTCACTCGATCAGAAAGGCAATGCGCTTAATCTTGGAGAAATTGTACTTCTTGAAGAAGAAGTTCCCCGATTCACAAATGCTCTTGTTAAAAGCGGGATCATAGTAAGCGCTCTGCATAATCATTGGCTGTACACGAAGCCGAATATCCTCTATGTCCACTTTCAGTCCGTGGAACCTCCCTTATCTTTTGCCCGGAAAGTAGCTGAGGCGTTGAAGCGGCTAAAAACAAATGGATAATTCCTGTAAGAGAGAACAAGCTCCCTTCTGCAGGTGCCGATAGCCTGCTGTGAAAATCCGCTGCATGAGAAACTAGAAAGTTGGAACAATAACGTACTATAATCCACTTTCTTAAGAAGGGAGTCCAACCATTGGCAATTGACGAACTGTTGCTTAGACTGGCTATTGCATTTGTTGCCTTATTAGCTTTAACAAGGCTTATGGGAAGAAAAGAGATTTCACAAATGACCTTCTTCAACTTTGTGTCTGCTATTTCTATCGGTACCATTGGCGCCTCTCTTGCGGTGGATCCTTCATTCAGCATCCGCAATGGCTTAATCGCACTTGTCGGTTGGACGTTTTTCACTATTTTGCTTGGATTTTTAGATATAAAATCCAAAACAGCCCGTTATGCTATTGTCGGGAATCCAATTATAATGATTAGGAAAGGCCAAATCATGGAGCATGCTCTCCGCAAGGCCCGGCTGGATTTAGACTCACTAAATAGTTTGCTGCGAAAGAAAAATGTATTTTCAATTTCTGAGGTTGACTATGCAATCCTTGAGACAGATGGCAGCCTCTCTGTTATGAAAAAAGAATCCAAACAGCCTGTAACAAAGAGTGATATGAACCGTAAACAACCTGCTACAGAGGTTTTCCCCATTCCGATGGCTGTTATTTTAGATGGTAAAGTAAACGATGACCATTTAAAGAGCTTAAACTTGGACCGTGGCTGGTTAAACCAGCAGCTGGAATTTGCTGGAATACACTCTATTGAAGACGTCTTTTATGCTGAAGTGCAAAAAGATGGAACATTGTATATCGATACTAACAATGATCGGCTTCATTGAATGTTGATCGTGCGTTTCCCATTGCCCTCCTGATGGTCCGGCCAGAATATCAGCTTTATTGGCGGCCTGCCTGTTTCATGAATGCGGAAGGCTGCCGTCCTCCACTGTATAGAGATAAAAGACATAATCCGTCGGAACGCCGCTATGGCCGAGCTGGCGCAGCATGGCCGTCAGGTTGCCGCGATGATAGGTTCCGTGATTGACAACATGCTGTATTAATTCTGACAATGGCGTGCCAATAGAGCCGTGTACAGGATGTGACAGGGGAATAGCCTTCTCAACATCTGCCATATTCAAGAAATCCCGATACTTATTTTCAGTTTCAATGAACCGCTTCTTCATGCCTTCCAAGCTCTCCCTGCTTGATTCATCAAGCAGCTGCATCAACAGCTCCCTCGCCTCGTTAAACGGCCGTTCCCTCATAACACTGAGCCACATCGTGTCCATTGCATAAATGTGCGCCATGACATGACAAACAGATGGAAACACGCTTAATACGTCCTTCTGCCATCTATCTTCAGGCAATTTTCGCAAATGCTCAAAAACAGTCTTATTCGCCCAAGCATGATACCCATACAACTGAATGATTTGATTCGCCATAGGAATTCCTCCATTCTGGTCTTATCCTGCTTTTCTTTATCCACATGGTTTCCCGTCCTCCGTGCTGCGAGTGTAACGGACTCTAGCCGGGTAGGACCGCACACCATTCCAAAAGAAAAAGAGCAAAATAGATTGCTCTTAAAGCAAAAAAATTTCTCTTTAATTTTGCCGCAACTATATCTCGTCAAACTGCTCTTCCTAAGAAGCCTGGCCTATTTGTGCTTTTCCATAACTGCAAAGTAATTTTCTTCGCTATCCGCAAAGTTAAACACTCTGCCCGCAGGCATATTGACAATTTCTCCAACTATAATGTCTTTATTTGATAGGTCGTGATGTAATTGATCAAGATTTTCCGAGAAGAACATTAAAGAAGGTGTGCCGAGATTTAACCCAGGCGACATGTTAGCGACGAATTCTTTGTTATGCAGAATAATACTCGTTTCTGACTCCTTTGTTGGCGCAACTTCGATCCATCTCATTCCTTGACCGTTATCTTCTTCAGAAATAACACTGAATCCTGCTTTTTCCGTCCAAAATTTCACCGCGTCATCTTGATCATTTACATAAAGCATAATTTGGCCGACTTTGTGAATCATTTCGTTCCCCCCTTACATGTTTTCTTGCTCTTATTTATTTCTACAGTTCACACGAATAACCTTTTTATTGGCTATGTTCTTTTGGAATAATGAATAAAATGCAAAAGGGTCTATCTCAAAAGATCATGAAAAATGACTTTTTGAGACAGACCTTTTTTCTTCTCAACAACCGGCTGATCAGAATGAAGGCGGACGCTTTCCGCAGCAGTCACTGCCGGCATTTCTATATGAGCCAATTCTTCAGTTCCCGTATCCATCAGTAAATCTTTATCTTTCACGGCCCCTTATCTTTTTAAGCATTTGACAGCCTGCATTCCCCGCTCGGCCACACGCTGCTTTGACATAAAAAGTTACTTGATGATCAGGAGAATTCGTTTATTATAGAAAAGAAGCGTGGACACTATACTATGAAGCATGCTGGATTCATTGTGAAGTTTGTGGATTATGCCCTTAGGGAATGGGAGATAAATTTAGCTAAACACTGCACTTATCCTGTGAGAAATCAGTGAACAAAGGAGTCCTATTTTCATCATGAGAATTATAAGAAAAAAGGCTTTAAAACCGTCTCAAATCATTGTGGCTTTTTATCTGATTGCTACAATTGTTTCTACTGCCTTGCTTAGTCTGCCTATCGCATTAAAGCCAGGAGTACACTTATCTTTTCTGGACGCCCTGTTTACAGCCGTGAGCGCTATTAGTGTAACGGGCCTGTCTGTTGTCCCAATCGTCGACACATTCAGTACGGCGGGCATTTTTATTCTAATGTTCATTCTTCAATTTGGCGGCATTGGCATTATGACACTCGGCACTTTTATTTGGATGCTTGCCCGCAAGCGGATTGGCTTGAAAGGGCGGCAATTAATTATGACCGATCAGAATCAATCACAGTTGTCTGGACTGGTCAATTTAATGAGGCAAATTTTAGCCATCATTGTCTTAATAGAATTGATTGGCACAATGATATTAGGCACCTATTTTCTGAACTATTTCCCAACATGGCAGGAAGCATACTACCAAGGACTATTTGCAGCAATTAGTGCTACAACCAATGCTGGATTTGACATTACAGGCAGCTCCCTGGTCCCCTTTGCCCAAGATTACTTTGTCCAATTTGTTCACATTATCTTATTAATACTGGGAGCTATCGGCTTCCCGGTGCTGATTGAGTTAAAAAATTTCATGGTCAGCAAGAAAAATCAATCAGGACCTTTCTTTTCCCTGTATACCAAATTAACCACCATTACTTTCTTTTCTTTGCTTGTGTTTGGAACCATCATGATTTTGCTGCTGGAAGCCAATCACTTTTTTCAGGGCAAAAGCTGGCACGAATCCTTTTTTTACGCTTTATTCCAATCTGCTACGACAAGGAATGGCGGGCTGGCGACCATGGACGTCAGTGAATTTTCCGACCCCACCTTACTGGTGATAGCCTTTTTAATGTTTATTGGCGCTTCTCCCAGTTCTGTCGGAGGAGGCGTAAGGACAACCACTTTTGCGGTAAACCTATTGTTTCTTTATTCTTTCGCGAAAGGGTACAAGAACACAAAAGTATTTAAGCGTGAATTGCATATAGAAGATGTGAGAAAATCGTTTGTCGTTACCTTTACAGCCTTTTTTATCTGTTTTATCGCTACCATTGCCCTTTCTGCAACCGAACCGTTTTCTCTGATGGAAATTTCATTTGAAGTAAGCTCCGCCTTCGGGACAACGGGATTGTCAATGGGGATCACACCGGAGTTAAGTTCTGCAGGGAAATGTGTGATTATCTTGTTGATGTTTATTGGCAGGATCGGAATTTTGTCCTTTATCTTTTTATTGAGCAAGGGAACACCGCAGGAAAACTATCATTATCCAAAAGAGCGGGTGATCATTGGATAGCTACTAATTCATCCAAATATGAAACATTATTGAAAAATAGCTCTCACCAAGGCTGTTGTCATCTGTCCTCAGCATTTCGATTTTGACATATGCCGTTATATTGTTCATGCAGAAGCTATCAGTAAAAACTATCCACCCGCATCCTATTGAAAATAAAGAAAAGAGCATGAGTAGATAAAAATGAAGTTGTGATTGATGTCTATCGCGGAAATGATGAAAAATTAATACGTGCAATTGAAGAAATAAAATCGTACTCAAAAGCATGCGAATACGATAAAGTTACGGTTGTTGACGTAAAAAAATCTAATCTTCATTCCGGTGGACGCTTTCTGTGGGCAGGTCTTCAGCTCGTGCTATCCCCGCAGGAGCCGCCCCTTTCATCCCAATCAGCTGAGAAAAACCCATCATTTTTCTCAGCCTGTTTTAATTTTAGAGACGTATTGAACAGTTCCTTTATTTATGTATTTGTTTGTATGCTGCTAAATAACTAGTGCTAATATAATCGTGCTCTACACGCAAGCTATGCCTATTTTCCTCTTATCACTTATTCTCTTATCTAAATTTCCTCAATAACTGAACCACTGATAATAAAATTCCTACTCCTAATGATAAAAAGGTAAGCCAAAGCCAGATATCGTCAATAGGTTTGACAAATAGAAATAAATGTGGCCAAGGCATAAACGTACCTTGCGTTGCTATTTCCATAAAGGTATATGTTGCCACTATGGCTAGAGTGATATCGAAACTATTTGTGGTGCTTAAAATGGCAATTCCTACTACTTGATAGAAGATAAACAGCATAATAAGATGAATAATAATAGTGCTGTTAAAGAATCCCATACCGTTCATCCAAATCGTTAAGCCTACAAGCGACAAAATAAATACCCCATGTAAAAAAGCATAGCGCATTACATCGACGATTAGCACCTTGCGATAATAAAAGAGTAACGTCTCTCTTGCCCCCTCCTCATACAAACTGTTGTAGAGGAACACCAATTGCAAGCCAGCCATCGGCACAGCAATCCCCTGCACGAAGATATACGATGTAAACGGAGAATCAGAGCGCATCCCAATCGTCAACATTAGCAAAATACACAGGGTGTAAGCGACAAATGGAAAGCCATACAAATACCGAAGCAATTTGATATCAAAGGTAAACAAATGAATGAGCTTATCCATGAGCCGCCTCTTTTAAAAGTGCCATATAGCCATCCATTAAGCGCGGACTGACAGGCTGACCGATTGGCTCATCTGATAATACGCGCACCACAATGTGAGAAGGTTCTTCATTTATCTGGACCACTTCTTTTGACGCAATAACTTTGTCTAATTCTTCGAGTGGAATATTTATTTCATATGTGCAGTGAGCGGCTTTATGCTTTAGTTCTTCTGGAGTTCCTTCAAATAACACCTCTCCACTTTTGATAACACCAATTTTCGTACAAAGAAATTCAATATCTTCAACAATATGAGAGGAAATAATGACCGTGTGGTGTTTCCCTATCTGCTTCAGCAGATTGCGAAAACGTATTCGTTCTTCAATATCAAGTCCAGCCGTCGGCTCGTCAAAAATCAAAATAGAGGGTTTACGCAATAAAAGTTGTGCAATGCCTACACGTCTCCGCATTCCACCAGATAATTCTCGCATTTTTTTATCTAAATGATCAGACAGATTAACTTCTTCTGCAACTTCTTTAATTTGTATGTCATACGACATAGTAGATTTACTTCCTTGAAGAACAGCAATATGTTCAAGTACCTCATACATCTTAAGTTCAGGATAAATCATAAAGTCTTGAGGCAAATACCCAATATGGTTTGTTCTCTTAACATAAGTCACTGTGCTTATTAATTCCTCATCAATATATACGCTTCCTTCATTAAACTCAGTCAAACTTGCTAATATTTTCATCAATGTCGTTTTACCAGCACCATTGGGTCCTAACAGGCCGTAAATTCCAGAGAAAGAAAGGTTGACATTGGATAATATTTGTTGTTTTTTGATAATCTTTGTCAATTCCTGAACGCAAATCTCCACGCTACTTTCCCTCCTTTATTAAGTCCAGCACCTGATCCCATGTCCAATTTCCATTCATTTTTTCATACCATCCACTTAGAAACTGACGTTGTTGTTTATCGTTTAATTGATAAAAAGAATGGTAAATAAACTCTATTGACTCTTGTTCTGCTTTCGGTAAAGAAAATGAGTCAACACTTCTTTCTCTAGATTCAATTTTCCAGTTATTTTTTTGCCGAATAAATTGACTGGAAAGATAAAGCCATTCTCTATACAGCTTATATGGCCCCTTTTTTTGTACGGCAAGCTTTAAGAGATTCTCTTGAAAATCCTTTGTCGTCTCGTATGAATCCACCGCATCTCCATAATTAGTATTGTATACCAAGTGATCTTTCGTCACTAAGGAAGACAGCCCATAATTGGAAAACACAATAGACTTAGGTAACAATTGGATTGCTTCAGGGACAAGTTGCTGCACCTCGTATATCGTCTTTTCTAATTGTGACAATACCTTTGGCACTCTCTCTTTCATTTTAGGCCAGTCTGCGGGATATGTAATATTGTAATCGCCATATATTAACTGCTTCCCCTGCCCCTTTATAATAGTCACAGCCTGTGCCTCACCGCTGTATTCATCTCCTTGCCTTGGCAAATTGCTAAACAGTACCTCTTCCGTTTTCACCGTAAAGGAATAACGTTCTTCAGGTAAAAAGCTCTCGCTCAACTCGATCTCTCCCGTATTTTCATTCCTCTCATACATATGTGAAGCTCTCTTTTTCGGATACCAAGCTTTATCAGCAAGCAGTAAGACTCTTCCATTAGTATACGGAATAAAGCTTGTATCTGCTATTTCGTAGCGAACAGTGAAGGAGGACTGATTCGATGGCAGATGGACCGTCAGAATGTCTCCATAACGTTCGAACTTCACCTTTTCATCGCCTGCTTTAATCCACTTAACTGGATAGGCATGATATAATTGAAAGCTTGGTTCGAGAGTATGTATTCCAGAAAGTTCAATATGGACAGTTGCTTGTTTTCCTTCCAATGAAATCGAATACGATTCAACCTCATAACGCAAGTCCGCTTCAGCTTGATTTACATTCATATAATAATTTGTTTCTGTCGAGTCATCTGCTCTACTAAAAGCCTTTGTGCTTAATGCTGTAACTCCATAAGCAGCAAATAGAGAAAGACAGAGCATTCCCAATAGCACTTTAATGATAAGGTTCCTCTCCTCTGCTCTACGTGTCCAGCGAAGTGACAAAATCAAAGCAACTCCCGTACTAACCAGAAACCAGGTAATCAGCTTTAGTTCATTTCCCCAATGCACATCGAAACCAACATAAGAGTTATATACATGCTGTACCGTATTCATTCCGATGAAAAGTAAAGACGACCATTCATCCGCATGAACACTATGAAAGTAATCAAAAAATAACTCTGTGCTCATACTTCCGGTCATAATCCACAGCAATAAAATAACCAAAAAGCTGCTCTTTTTTACCCCAAAAATCATTGCTATAACCACACCATATAACATACTTAAAATCAGAGGGGCAAACAGATAAATGATCAAAAAACGCCACAAAGACAGATAAAAGCCAGAAGGCTCTATCCCAACGCTAAAATAAATTCCTGTATAAATAGTATATGTAACGGCTAACATTATTCCTTGATACATAACATGTGCTAAGAACATGGCACTAATTTTCTCTAACATAATTCGATAACCATCCACAATGAAAGACTGAGTTCCATAAAGTAATTCATTGGAATGAAGGCGATAGAAAAAAATTATATAAAAAACTGAGACCATTTGGACAATCATCGCTACCTCACTCGGTAATTGTCCATATTGCTCCATATGATGTGGATTGAAAAAAAACAAGATTAGTCGACTGATTAACAAAAGGAAGAATAATGCACTCGCGCCAACATACAACCTACTCCTAGCTATTTGTTTGATATAAAAAAGAACAAGATATTTCCAGCGCAATTTATTTCCCTCGTTTCACTATAATTAACATATTGTTTATGGTTCTCCCTCCTAATACGGGATGATCACCCCTGTTCGAACTACTCTTACAGGTGCTTTTGTTGCATAAGGTAAGACTTCCTCTGCTGTTCCTGTTAAAATAACGCCTGCTACAGGGATTTGATCTAGGTCCTGCTGTTTCAACATCTGCAGGGCCTCTTTTGCACCTGCTAAACTATCTGATCTTTCTTCAAGGAATGTGATATATTGTTTAGCGCCTTTTTTAAAGGCCTTGTTAGCTTCAACAGAAAATCCAAGTGCATGATCTCCATCCACTTCGCTAAAATCTCGCTTTACGGATAGGGTATTATCTTGATAGGTTTCTTTTAAAGATGACGCATTTCTATATAAGTGATCCTGCAACAGCCACACCCAACTCGCTTCTGGAAAGACTTTGTTAACTTCACTGAGTGTCATCTCTTCGTGAAAAGATAAAGCCGCTTCTACGCTATAAAAATCCGGTAAAGTTTTCAAATAGCTCAAGTCGTCATGAATCGTTTTTTCATTAGGCAAATGAAAGTTCACCATTTTATAATTATTTTTATATGTACTGTCATTTCTGTCGATCAGAACTGCTGTATTTATACTTGCTTTTGTTCCTAGGATGGTATGAAAATTGCTTTTAAAATCCCAATTAATCAAATGACCGTTCACCTTTTTGTATGTAGATGCATTTGAGCGGCCTGCCACGAAAAAATAATCATATGATGCTCCGTTAGGGTAGACATTTGCCCCGTACATATGATAATAGTCATTTGTTTCTTCCGCATCCTCGTACATTCTTTCATACATGAAATGTTGACCAATATACAAAAGTAACCATAAAACAACTAATACACTAATACTTACAAACAAGGAGATGATAATATTTCGCTTAATAGATTTACGTTTGGCCTTTTTCATCAGTTCAGAGAATGAATCATCCTGCTCAAATATTGACCTATCCTTCATTTAACCTATCCTCCTCTAATAACTTCACCAATTTTCGTTTCGCTCTCGCTAGCTGTGTTTTGATCGTTTTATCAGTTGTGTGAAATAGTATCGCGATATCCTTCAGAGAAAAGTTGGCACTATATTTCATTAAAAGCAGTTCTGCCTCTTTTTGCTTCATTCTCCTTAACACATGTTGAATATCTTTCTGCAGTTCTTTTCTTAATAACAAGTATTCCGGTGTGTTGTAATCAAAAAGTTCATTCATATTAAATGTCAATATATAATTTGCATGAGATTTCTTTTTCTTTAGCAAATCATAATATTTATTGATCGCTACACGGTATAGCCAAGCCTGCGCAAAGTTACTATCAATTCCATCGATATATTGAAGGAATTCAATCACTGTTTCTTGCGTAATATCTTCAGCATCTTCTTTACTGGTCCCCATCTTCATTAAGGTTAAGTACACCACATGTAATTGTTGCTGTAATTTTTTTTCGAACGCATCATTCATATCGCCCCTCCTACTTATATAACGATTGAACTTTTAGAAGGTAAACAAAAATGCCACATTTCCAAAAGCACTTTTATAAAAGGATAAATATCTCAATATTTTAACCAACTAAGCTTGGTAGGATTTTCCCTCCACACAGCTCGGCACATATAAATGGCAAAACTATATAAAGCAACGAGAAGCAGCTGCTGTATTGTTCCGAATACCTGCCATCTTCTTTGGGCATATATAAGAAAAAAGAAAACAGGTGATTCTATGGCCAGGCGGAAAAGGCATCGGAATAAACATATCGCCACTCCTGCACTATTGATTATCTTAGTGGCCCTTCTCCCTCAAGCAAAAAACAGCGCGGACATCCTGATTCCACTTTGTATAATCGGCTTCTTTTATGGCGCTCATCTTCTATTTGGAAAGCCTTTTATGGTGATTTTAAGAAACCGCCGCTACCTCTCTTCTCACATTGAAGATGTTGATTGTTTAAGCGGGCATGAATTTGAACACTTCTTGGTTCCGTTATTTGAGAAGCAAGGCTACCGGACGGAAGTAACGAAAAGCGCCGGTGATTTTGGTGCGGATTTAATTTTGAGTAAGAAAGGACAGCGAAGTATTGTTCAAGCCAAATGTTATGGAGACGGCAAAAAAATAGGGGTTAGGGCCGTACAAGAAGTAGTAGGCGCCTTAGCAATATATAAAGCTTCAACAGGCATGGTTGTGACCAATCGCTATTTCACTAAACAGGCAGAGCATTTAGCGATGGCCAATAACGTAGCCTTGATTGATCGGGACGAATTGGTTTCGTTAATGTATAAATATGGAGAACGGCCAATTCGGGCAAAAGTGATCCTAAACGAAGAATCTTGACATACAAGTAAGCCCCTATCTAAACAGATCGGGGCTTATTTATACGTTTTATTCCTTTAATCTAATGTATAAATTTTATACTTCGATGTATACATTTCGCTTTCGACAATCAACTCTTTCTCGCCTTTAGTAAAGAACAGACCTGCCCCAGCCTGCTCTTTAAAGACCCATTTCTTTGAGCTCATCAAATCAAGAAATGGCTGGTTTCCTTGAGAGTCGGCTTTTGTTACATATCTTTTGTTTTCACCGTCTATTTTGACCACACTCTGATCCGTCGTATGTAATTTTGCTATACCAACTGCGAGTGGAATAGGGTTGCCTTCTTGAAAAATGACCGGAGCATTTATACTAATGAAAAGAACGAACAATGACAGGAACATTAAAAAGATTTTTTTCATCCACAGGACTCCCCCTTTCTTGATCATTCACAAAAATAAACCGTTAATAACATCCATTACTTCTCTCCCTCTTTATTGAAGGATACTCATCTTGTCCTTATCATTCATACGCTCGAGGTTTACGAAGTGAAACAGCCTGCCATGTTCCCTGCCGTATATTTGATAAGGCGTAAGCTGGCTTTCTCCCTGCGGCCGCTCATTGCTGCAGGGAGGGCTGTCTACTTATTGTAAAGAATGGTATGCGGAGATATTGTCAGTAACTGTCGAATGGTAAATATATAATTGGCAACCAATTTACTGAATGACATAAACATGCTTTTTAGCTTATCTCATTTCGGCGTGCCTGTATGTTGGGTTAATGGTTAGTTATATAGACGCCCGCAAAACCGAGGTTTTACCGGGTTAGAAGTGGAGAAAGAAGAACAGGCCGGCGAAAGACCTGACTGCCGCAAAGCAAGCTGCTGCAGTCAAACTTAGAGGATTCGGGTTGTGAAGATGCGCCATCTGGAAAAGAGGCAAGGAACAGTTTATATATTGAATAACAAACTGTTCCTGTAACTGTGCTAGAGAGTTGGCAAGTCGAGTGCTGTACGAATATTACCTAAGTTCCAATTGATTGGTTTAATTTTGCATCCCAAGCATGACGCCCTCCTTTTTCCATCAAAAGCACGTTAGTCGTCTATATTACTTCGGGACTGTCTCTTTATATTCACATACTTCAGATCAAAAAGCCGTTAACAGCTACAGAGTTTGACCAGTATCCATCCCCACCGAGCTCTTTCTCTTCACCTGCTTTAAAGTGGCTACGATCAGAAAGCTGACAATTACTAATAAGAGCCAGGAACTCACCTTTCCTAAATGAACGAGACTCCATGCATCGGTTTGGTTTGGATATTTCCAAGCGCCAAAGAAGGTGGCAATGTTTTCGGCTATCCATATAAAAAAACCAATGAGCGCAAATGAAAGGACAAGCGGCATGCGATAACGAGTGCCGTTCACCTCATATAGGACCCAGGATTGCCAAAATACGATAATTACAAGTCCGGATAACCACCAACGAACGTCCATCCAGTAATGATGAACGAAAAAATTCAAATATATTGCAGCGGCAAGAGGAACAACTGCCCAAAGCGGCGGCCATTTAACAAGCTCAATCCTCAGTCTCCTCCAAGCCTGACAAAGATAGCTCGCTACGCTTGCGTACATGAACCCGCTGTATAAAGGCACTCCAAAAATTTTGAAATATCCTTCCTCCGGATAAGACCAGGAACCCATATGTACCTTGAAAATTTCAAGAGCAAGTCCAATCAGGTGGAACAATGTGATGACCTTTAACTCATCCCGCGTTTCAAGCCCGGCACGCACCATTCCCCACTGCATCAGCAAACAGATAATGAGGAGCCAGTCATACCGCGGCAGGAAGGGAAGCGGCACGATTTGTGTAAAAGCCAAAGAGGCAAAAATAACAACCGGAAACAAGCATGACAAAGCCTGCTCCCAACCAAAATAAACGAGCTGCTTTACTGCTCTCATAAATTGAGCCCCCAAAGTTTCTTATAAATTTAACCCATCAAATGCCGGAAAATAAAATCTTTCTTTCCATATGAAAACTATTCCTCTTCCTCCCTTCGATATTCCAGAATATCCCCCGGCTGGCATTCTAACGCTTTGCAAATTGCCTCTAAAGTTGAAAATCTAATGGCTTTTGCTTTTCCGTTTTTCAATATAGAAAGATTCGCCATTGTGATTCCCACTCTTTCCGAAAGTTCCGTTACACTCATTTTCCTTTTAGCTAGCATCACATCAATGTTAATTACGATTGCCATGTTTTCCACCTCAGACCGTTAAATCATTTTCTGATTTTATATGAATAGCTTCTTGTAACAGTCTTTGGAGAACAGCCGCAAAGACGGCGATGACTGTTGAGGCAAAAATAATGACCAATCCAAGAATAAGGAGACCCGGCGCATCATCTGCCTCCGCCACGAGATATAAGAGCGGCATACCTGCTACATATAAAACACTGATTACAATTGCACAATATTTGATATTCTTTAACGACCTTACAGACAATTCTGAGAAAGCTTCGTTTCTGTCAATAAAGCTCAAAAGCCTGAATGCCTGATACAGTGCAGCAAAAAACGCTGCAGCTGTTACATACATGCCCGTTAAAGCGGGATACTGCAAATAAGCCAGCTTCGGAATATGTTCCACTGCTTCATTGACGATCCAAGGCAGCCAAAATAGGCACAAGGCAAAAACTGGTGTTCCAATCAGAAAAACAGCCAGCTTCAAAAAAAGTGTTGAACCACTTTTCATAAGAAGCACCTCACTTATTTAGTGTAAACTTGATTTTAGCTTATTATTTATCGTTTAACAATAAATAATTATCGAATTTTACCATAATTTTATTGTTATATCCCTTCACTTCATTCAAACACTTAGACATATGGTCAACTCTTCATTGCAATTCAGCCAAAAAACTGGTATTATGTAGTCTAATTAAATACTTACTTATTTCAATCTTTTTTGAAGTAAGGATAGAGGCGCAAAGACCATGAGTACGCAATGTGAGGAGAATGAGATCCGATGATGATTGTGAAAAGGGGGATTTGCCGAAGCCAAAAGAATCTCATTTTTCTTGAAGCTGGTTCTGTTATTGAATAAATACAGAACTGTCATATAGGAAACTATATGGAGGGCTATCTTACGCACAGAAATAATTTTTCTACATAATTGTTTCTACTGCAGCAACGAAGCCTCGTTGCTGCTTTTTTGCGTGAATACTGAATCGCCCTTCTCCCTCTATTGAATAAAAAAAATAAAGGACGTGGAGAAGCAATGAACTTTGGACAAATTTTAACTGCAATGGTGACCCCATTTACTCAAAATGGAGAGATTGACTTTCATGCCGCCCAAAATTTAATCAATCATTTAATTGACAATGGAACAGACGGTTTAGTGGTAGCCGGAACAACCGGTGAATCCCCTACGCTAACGACAGAAGAAAAAGCTGAGTTATTCCAATTTGTGGTTGAGGTTGTAAACGGGAGAGTACCCGTCATTGCGGGTACCGGCTCCAATAATACGAGAGCCTCTATTCACTTAACGAACCTTGCAGAAAGAGCAGGCGTCGATGGAATTATGCTTGTTGTTCCCTACTATAACAAGCCATCTCAAGAAGGACTATATCAACATTTTAAGGCGGTTGCAGAATCCACGCCATTACCGGTTATGCTATACAACATACCAGGACGAAGCGTTGCCAATATGTCTGTTGAGACGGTCGTTCGCCTGTCAAGCATTCCAAATATCGTCTCCATTAAAGATGCCAGCGGCAATTTAGAGGCCATGACCGAAATTATCAGCCAAACACCTGAAGATTTTTCTTTGTACAGCGGCGATGATGGCTTGACCTTGCCAGTATTATCAATTGGCGGCACTGGAGTCGTCTCAGTTGCTTCACATATTATTGGGAATGAAATGCAGATGATGATTGAAAACTTTAAGAATGGGAAGCTCCAAGAGGCTGCTCTGGCCCACCGCAGCCTCCTTCCTATCATCAAAGCGGTATTTTCTGCACCAAGTCCATCACCTGTAAAAGCAGCATTAAATTTAAACGGAGTCCCTGTCGGCGGTGTTCGCTTGCCGATGATTCCTCTAAATGACCAAGAACAACAGGCCCTGCAGCAAACACTGCAATTGCTGAATACAGAAGAAAAGGTTTTTTCTTAAAAAGCTTTTCTGATGATTTGTTCATGAGCCGAGCCTTGGACTGACTTGGTCAAAGGAAACCTGTTTATGGAAAAAGGAGCTGACCCCTATGCCTTCCGCATAAAAGTCAGCTCCCTTCTTATTTCACACCAACACCGGCCTTTGTCCGCCGCCTCTTGAGCATAGTATGGATGAAACTCCCTCCTCGTGCAGTAACAAGCATAAAAAGAACACAAACGAGGGACATCTCATTTGTGTTTTCTTTCCACTAACTGCTTCAAGCATAGTTTGGGTTCCTATCCACCAAACGGCTGCCCTCGAAAATATCTGTCAAACTAATACCTTCTGTTTTCTCCTCTACCTCTGCAAATCCGGATAGAGCTTGATCATTGCATCTGAAATCATATCAGCCATTTCCCTGGCTTGTTTTTCGATTTCATCATATACAGCAATATCCTTCTGATAGTCCTTATTGATCATATACAGAGCTTCTTGCTTCGTTAAGTTTAAATGTTGATAGAACATTTCCCTCACTTTTTCTTTTGGCAGAAATTTGTTCACACTATTAAGGAAAAGGGCAATCTGATCTGCATTGGCATACCATTTTCGTTCGGCTGCCTCAGCTGCCTGTGTGTTGCCGGCTAAAGCTGCCTTGACAAGATCTGCTGCCACCAGAAGATGCTCCTTAATTAAGGCTGCGTATGTCTTAGCGGCAGGCTCTCCATAAATAGGCCGGAACATTTCACCCATGTCACCAGCATTTTTCAAAAGACGAGCGATCACAAAGTTAACATCCGGAAGATTAAATGTCAGGCTGATGATGGCCATTCTCGTCCAAGCAACATGCTCCTCCCAAAGGCTCCGCTCATTTCTCATCAATTCAACTTCTCTTTGCGTCACACATTCCTTTCGCCGGCTATTTTGATTAAGGACTAATGGCGAGCGGCCCGTTTGCCGGCCCGGATAAGCATGTTCTGGAGCGATATAAAAGTAACTGGGAACCGTGTAAGCTGGCATCATATAAACAGATTCTCTATTTAAAAAATAGTGCATGCCCTTCTCCCTCCCTGTATTTACGAAAAAGCCCAGCTTTATCAATACTAGTGTATTCATTTTTAAAAGCCGCGTGCTTGCCTCTAGTTGAGGGAGTGTAAACCATTTATCACTTAACAGCCTTATTTACTGCCTGAAATCCAAAGCACAGCTTTCTTGAAGTTGCCCCTTGCGTCTGAATAACATAGCCGGCGCGCATCCATCGCTGCTCCATCTTTATATTCCTTCTTTTTTCTCCTTTTTTCTTCTGTTTCCGTACAAAATAAACAAGAGAATAAACCATAAAGGAGTGAGCAATAAGGACGGGCGCGTCTCTTCAGAAACCAGCATAATCACAAGAACCGCAGCAAAGAGCGTCAAAACAGCATAATTAACAAACGGCGTGAATGGTGCTTTGAATGTTGACTTTGCCTGTAATTGCGGACGGGTTTTCTTATATTTTAAATGGCAAATAAGAATAATGCTCCACACCCAAATAAAGCAAAGAGCGCTAATAGTCGTCACGATTCCAAAGGCTTGTTCGGGTATAAGTTTACTCAAGAGAGCCCCCGCTGATATGACAAGCGTCGATACGAACAACGCGTTGCGCGGTACGTGATTTTTGTTCAGCTTTGCAAAACCGGCTGGCCCCTGATCGCTGTTGCTTAAATTATATAAAATCCGGCTAGTTGAAAACATGCCGCTGTTACAAGCGGAAGCGGCTGAAGTTAATACAACAAAATTAATAATTCCTGCAGCAATCGGAATTCCGATTAAACTAAATGTTTTCACAAACGGACTTTCTGCTGCATTTAGTTCTGTCCATGGGTTGATGCACAAAAGAACAATTAAGGCACCAACGTAGAAAAATAAAATTCTTAAAGGAATTTTATTAATGGCTGATGGGATGTTTTTTTCCGGGTTAGACGTTTCTGCTGCCGACACACCTACCAGTTCCACGCCGACGTAAGCAAATACAACCATTTGAAAGGAAAGCAAGAAGCCTGAAATCCCATTTGGAAACAACCCTCCATGCTCCCAAAGATTCTGAATCGTAACCGCTCCCGAATCTGTCTTGAATCCCGCCATCAGCAAAATGACTCCAATGGCAATTAACGCAAGAATAGTAATAACCTTTATTAAAGCAAACCAAAACTCTAATTCCCCAAACAACTTGACCGTCAACAGGTTAAGCCCTAATAAAATGAGCAAGCAAATCACGGCAGGAATCCATTGCGGGATATGGAACCAATATTGTACATATACACCAACGGCAATCACGTCAGCCATAGCGGTCATAATCCAACAAAACCAATAGGTCCACCCTGTTACAAATGATGCCCATGGTCCAAGGTAATCCTCGGCAATGTCTGTTAAGGATTGATAGCCTGCATTCGATAGCAGGAGTTCCCCTAGTGCCCTCATAACAAAGAAAAGAGCCATACCCATAATTAAATAAGCAAAGATGATAGAGGGACCAGCCATTTGTATCGCTTTGCCGGATCCTAAAAATAATCCTGTACCGATAGTGCCGCCAATGGCAATGAGTTGAACATGCCGATTGGATAGATCCCTCTTTAATTCTTGTTGTGCCACCTGTAACTCCTCCTTGAAGTCTGCGAACTTATGAATGTGAAATAATGAGCAATAAATCAAGACCCATAAAAAAAGAGATTGGAGGACATCCAATCTCATGGTCATAAGTATAACAAATAATATTTGCCATACTAACTATTGTCAGTACAACAAATAAATATTCCAATACTCTTCTGTCCTTTTGCCTGAGATTGTGAACCCTTCGGCGCCGCGGAATTCCCGCGGTCTCTCCAGAAGCTGCTCCTGCTATAGTGTGATCCATAGCAATTATAGCTCGCTGTATATTAAATTTTTTGATACCTATAATTATTTTTGAATAATTTTTAATTTTAATAGTACTAGCAGTTAAAGGTTTTGTCAATAACTAAAAGACGGTCTATTGATTGAATCTCCTGCAAATAAAATAGGAACTGCCCAAATAATCATACAGGCCTTTTTAAATCATTCATTTTAGGTCCATTGTCATTAACTGTCGAATGATAAATATAGAATTTTGAATTTCTATATTAGATAATATAGGAAAATACCTATATCTTTTTACATATGCCAATATGGTTTCACCGGTATTTTTACCCGAATCTTTTTTCATTGTTTATAAGGCTAAAAAAATCACTTAAAGGAGCTGATTGATTGTGAAACGTATTACTGCAGTTGTGCTATCCTCATCTTTACTGTTAGGAGTTTCAGCTGTCTCCCCTTCGTCCGCTGATGCAGCTGCAAAGGCTTATAAAAACTGTACGGAGCTAAACAAGACTTATAAAGGCGGCGTAGCAAAAGACGCTAAAGTACAAAATAAAGGCGGCAAAACTAAATTTGCTCCAACTGTCTCAGCAGAGCTTTACAAAGCCAATTCGAAGCTTGATAGAGACAAAGACGGCATTGCTTGCGAGAAATAAACAGGCTTCCCATTTATCCATTTAAAAAGGGATAATTTTTGTCCCTTTTTAAATGGTCGTTTCTCTAGTTTACATATTTGCATCTAGAGTAGAAATGCAAATTATGAATGCAGCCCGCTAGCAGTTTCGTTAAAAATATATTCCCAAAAGCTATTTTGCCTCCACTGCGGCTATACTGACAAAAGGTGTTTTCGATTGAAAATGATGGAAAGCAATGCAGCCTGCAATGACTAGACAGCCGCCTATGCTTTGTATGATGGAAAGTTGTTCTCCCAAAAATAAAAAGGACAAAATCACTGTAAATATTGGATTGAAATTTAAGAAAACACCCGCTGCTGTAGCACCTAATTTCTGGGTGCAACTATTCCAGAGCACCATACAAATTACGGTAGATACAACACCTGTATATAGAATAGACACAATAAAAGACTGATCTATGCTGGATATAGCAAAATCAAACACATTGAACGGCAGCAGGATCAGCAGCCCGAAAACCCCCGAATACAGAGTAGCCATCAGCGATGAGGTCTCCTTCATTGCCCATCTGCTGAGAATAGAATACAGGCCCCATACACTGATCGCCCCTATCATCCACAAATCCCCCGCATTAAACTGCAGCGAAAAGATTAAGCTGATATTTCCGTTAGAAAGGACAAGAAGGACACCAAAAAGCGAAAGAATCATTGAGGAAACTTGAAGTGCATTCATTCTTTCTTTCAGAAAAATAAAGGAACAAACAGCAATCGCAATCGGAATTAATGTAGAAATTAAAGCAACGTTATTGGAAGCAGTTCGCTCTAGTGCTAAAAATTGAAAAATATTAAATAGGACCACTCCTGTGATTCCCATCAAAACCAAGGGCAAAATAGCCTTGCGCGGAGGGAGGATTCTTCTTTCTGTTCGCCACACCATCGGTAAAAGCAAAACAATAGCAATCAACCATCTTAAGCTCGTCAAGGTTAACGGGGAAGCATGAGAAACTAGCGATTTGCTTACTACAAAATTCCCGCCCCATAGAAAGCTTGTTAAAAGCATTAAAAAAACATAAAAACCTTTTCTATCTTTCATGTCTCATAGAACTCCTTTGTTAAACACTTTTATGCTAAATACAAGGAATGTTATAATAATGTTAACATCTTGAATTCATTTACAAAATAAAAAAACTATTGATACAAATAATTTAAAATAATATAAGGCCATGAACTATCTTTTCAAAATAATGTTCATTTCAAATGAAAAATAAGGACATTTTTTTGAATAAACAAAAGGAGCCGATGACATGCCATTTTACGAGCAAAAAGCTTTAGATGATATTGACCTTCAGCTATTAGATATCCTTCAAAGAAACGCCAGTTTAAGCAATGCTGAAATAGCCAGGCGCATTCTTCTCTCACCGCCAGCCACGCATATGCGAATCAAGCGGCTGGAGAATGAAGGGTTTATCGATGCACAGGTTGCAATATTAAATCAAGAAAAGCTGAATTTTGATTTGCTTTGCTACATCTTAATCAGTACGAATCTGCATCAGGAAAAGCAATTAGAGGACTTAGAACATGCCTTAAAATCCATGCCGGAAATACTGGAATGCCATTGCTTGACAGGGGAACATGACTATCTTTTAAAAGCGGCTATCAGAGATAGAAAGGAATTAGACGTTTTCATCAGAAAGTTAAATAAGCTGGGGATATCTAGAATCCAAACAAATTTATCCTTAAGGGAAATCAAGTATTCTACTGTTTTGCCTATCCTGCCAGCTCCGGGAACAACTAAAAAAGAAGGTGAATAGTTCACCTTCCGGCCTGTAGACAAACTCAATGAAAATTGAATTGTATCTACAGGCTTTTTAATTTTCTTGTAGATGGGGCTGTTGCTCTCCA
>NZ_BCVF01000032.1 GCF_001591605.1 Bacillus badius NBRC 15713
AACCGAAAAAGGTGATTCAAAAATCGTTTAAAAGCGATTTTTGAATCACCTTTTCTGTTAGGGCTCATATTTAAGAAGAAAATCAAAATCACTAGATTCGTATATTTTCCATACACAGGGGGCATACTAGCTTTCAGGAGGTGGAGAAGATGAAGGAATCAAATAAAATCAAAACCTGTATTGTCTGTGAAAAAGAAAAGAAAGAAGGCTTGTATCTCTATACAGCATTTATTTGCCATGAGTGTGAAAGAGAAATGGTCGAGACAGAGCCTGAATCGCCGAAGTATGCAGAGTTTGTAAAAAAACTAAGCAAAATAAGAAAGCCCCCTGTTTTTTCGTGATCCCGTTCCGTTAGTATGTTAGGCTAAGAGAAAAGTATAAGAAAAGGCAGGATGTTCATTGAAACAAACAGACACCCCAATTGTTGATGCATTACAGCGGCATATAAAGCAGCTCCCTCTGTCCTTCCACGTGCCGGGACATAAAAATGGTTTAGTGCCGAGGGAGAAGCTGCCTGCTGGCTTTCAGTCTTTCTTGCGCTATGATATGACTGAAATCACTGGAATGGATGATCTCCATTCACCTGAAGGCTGTATTTGGGAAGCACAGCAGCTATTAACGGACTTATACCAGACGAGAAAAAGTTACTTTTTAGTCAATGGAAGTACTGTGGGCAATTTAGCTATGATTATGTCCGTATGCAAAGAAGGAGATACTGTTTTCGTCCAGCGCAATGCTCACAAGTCTATTTTTCATGCATTGAAGTTGGCCAGGCTGAACCCGGTTTTTTTAGATACAGAGTATGATAGAGACCTGCAAGCAGCAGGCCATATAGGCCTTGATACATTAACAGCAGCCTATGACCGCTTTCCTTCTGCCAAAGCAGTGGTCTTTACGTATCCCACTTATTATGGAATGGCAGGAATGAAGGAGGATATCATTAAGCTGGCAAAGCAGCATGGCTCCTTTGTACTTGTGGATGAAGCCCATGGTCCTCACTTTATCTTGCCGGAGCCCTTTCCTGCAAGCTCTTTAGAATTGGGGGCAGATATCGTTGTTCATTCGGCTCATAAAATGCTTCCGGCAATGACCATGGGCTCCTATCTCCATGTGCAATCTGCCGATGTGCCGCTTGAAAAACTGGAGTTTTATTTACAGGCACTGCAGTCAAGCAGTCCCTCCTATCCTATTATGGCTTCTTTGGACGCAGCCCGTGCTTATTTAGCCGGCATGACAAAAGCGGATCAGTCATTTGCACTGCAAAGGAGAGACCTGTTAGCCTTGCTGCTGCACCGGAAAGGAATTGAGGTGATTTTTCCGGACGATCCGTTGAAAATGATGCTTAGAAAGTCAGGATACAGCGGTTATGAGTTGCAAAAGACGTTGGAGCAAGTACATATTTATACGGAGATGGCCGATGCGGCTCAAGTTCTCTGTACGCTTCCGCTAGTCAAACAAGGAGATGATGCTTTCTTTAATGAGGCAGCGCAAAAGCTCTCAGAACTTAAATTAGAAGAGAGACCCGCCTGTTTGTTTCCTGCGCCGATACTGTCTCAGCAAAAAGTGTCTGCGCTTGCTTTATCTTATAAAGAGCAGGAAACAGCGCCAATCGAATGGAAAGATATCCAGGAAGTGACGGGAAGAATTGCAGCAGAAACGATTATTCCCTATCCTCCAGGAATCCCATGTATTATGAGCGGAGAAAAGATAGCAGAAGAACAAACGCTGGCAGTGGAGGAGTGGCTTCAGCAGGGAGTTCATATACAAGGCGGACAAAAATTGAAGGAAAAGAAATTGGCTGTTTTCATCGACAACCAGATTAATAACTAATCAAGCGGAGGAAGATATGAAACAAGGATGGTTTATCACGATTGAAGGGCCGGAGGGGGCCGGTAAAACAAGTATTATCCAGCGTTTGACACAGGGCCTGGAAGAAGCCGGACAAACAGTTACCGCCACCCGTGAGCCGGGAGGCATTTCGATAGCAGAGCAAATACGGGAAGTAATTTTGAATAGGGAGAATGTATTAATGGACGGGCGGACCGAAGCGCTGCTGTATGCGGCTGCAAGAAGGCAGCATCTCGTCGAAAAGATCATGCCTGCTCTTGAAGAAGGCCGCATCGTCCTTTGCGACCGCTTTATTGATAGCTCTCTCGCTTATCAAGGATACGCAAGGGGATTAGGCATGGAGGCCGTCTATGACATTAACCGCTTTGCAATTGGAGATTTTATGCCCCACTTGACCTTGCTGTTTGATGTGCGCCCGGAGGTTGGCTTAGAGCGGATTAAAGCTCATAGGGAACAGGAAGTCAATCGCTTGGATTTGGAGGCTCTATCATTCCACCAAAAAGTCAGAGAAGGCTATTTGCAGCTGGCGAGCCAATTTCCTGAACGCATTGCCGTTATAGATGCAGAAGCATCTATTGAGTCCGTTTATCAGGAAAGTTTAAAGTTCATTTTGGCTAAGATCAAAAGCCGGCAAGAGTAAAAGAATTCCTGGAAAAGGAGTTCTTTTTTCATAATATTGTTTGTACAATTCAAAAAAACACTCTTTTTCTTGGTATAATAACAGAAAGAGGATAAAAAGAGGAGGAAAAGGAATGAAGTTAATTTTGGCAGTAGTGCAAGATCAAGATAGCCACCGTTTATCCCAGGCTCTGATAGAGAACAATTTCCGGGCAACGAAACTTGCTACAACAGGCGGGTTTTTGAAGGCAGGAAATACAACCTTTATTATCGGGACAGATGATATCCGTTTGGATCGGGCGCTTGCTATTATTAAAGAAAACTGCCAGTCACGGGATCAGATGGTCGCACCGGTTTCCCCGATGGGAGGCAATGCTGATTCATATGTTCCTTATCCTGTAGAAGTGCCGGTAGGCGGAGCGACTGTGTTTGTCTTGCCAGTAGAGCAATTTCATCAATTTTAATAGGGGATTAGACGATGAAAATCAACAAGGATTTGAACTTCAATATAGATAAGGTGCGGACAGATCAGAAGCCTGGACAGACAGGCTCTTCGAAATTTGCCGGACTTGTTCAGCATCAAGGCCACCAGATGAAAACAGAGCAGCTGGAGAAGCTGCTGGGCGATATTGAAGGGGCGGGAGAACGGTTGGCTCGTTCCCGGACATTTCAAGACATGGCCAAATATAAAACGCTCGTGCGGCGCTTTATTAGAGAAGCGGTCGACTTCGGCATGAACTTAAAGAATTCTCATACATGGAATCAATTTGGAGAAGGACGCAAGTTAAAAACGGTTGAAACGATTGATGAAAAACTAATCCAGCTAACAGAAGATATTATGAAACAGGAAAAATCATCTGTCGATTTGCTTGACCAGATCGGCGAAATTAAAGGATTAATTATAAATTTATACACATAGGCGGGGATGAAAGTGTCCGATATATGGAAAGATTTAAATGAACTGCAGCCTATTGTGCTCAAAATGATAATGAATGGCCTGGCAAAAGGCCGGGTAGCTCACGCTTATTTGTTAGAAGGAGATCCAGGAACAGGAAAAAAGCAAACGGCTCTCTACTTTGCCAAAAGCCTGCTTTGTGAAGAAGAGGGCATAATGCCTTGCAACGAGTGCAGCAATTGCCGGCGGATTGACAGCGGCAATCATCCCGATGTCCATATTGTTGAACCGGATGGATTATCTATTAAAAAGCAGCAGATTGTTTTTTTGCAGCAGGAATTCAGCAAAACAGCTGTAGAAGCGAACAGAAAAATATATATTATCAATCATGCGGATAAGATGACAGCTAGCGCTGCCAACAGTTTACTTAAGTTTTTAGAAGAGCCGGCAGCTGATACCGTTGCCCTGCTGTTAACCGAACAGGCACAGCGGATGCTGCCGACAATTATTTCCCGCTGCCAGCTTCTTTCTTTCAAGCCGCTGCCTCCAGATCTTCTTAAAAATAAATTGATTGAAAAAGAGGTTTCCCTGCCGATGGCTGCACTGGTTTCAAGGCTGACAAATAATTTTGATGAGGCGTTTCGGCTGGGCACTGAAGAGTGGTTTGCACAGTCACGCAAGATAGTGTTAAAATTATACGAAGTCCTGCTGAAGAACCCATTAGAAGCAATGGTAAAATTGCAGGAGGACTTTAACGGGCATTTTAAAGATAAACAACAAGTAAGTCTTGCATTGGATCTTTTATTGCTGCTTTTCAAGGATTTGCTGTCCATTCAGACAGGAAACGAACAAGGGTTGGCGTATCCTGATCAGCTGGCCTTGCTCAAGAACACAGCTCTTCATTCTTCCATTGTAAACACAACAGAGCAGATAACTGCTATTTTAGAGGCAAAGCGGAAACTTGATGCTAATATGAATCCACAGCTGCTAATGGAGCAGCTTGTGCTAAAATTGCAGGGGGGAGCATCCTTTGTATGATGTAGTAGGAGTACGCTTTAAAAAAGCGGGTAAAATATATTATTTTGATCCAATGGATCTGGGCGTTGAGAAAAACGACCATGTAATTGTAGAGACAGCTAGAGGCGTAGAGCACGGTGAAGTAGTCGTCGGGCCGAAAAAGGTAGAAGATGATGATATCGTTCTTCCTTTAAAAAAAGTCATCCGTAAAGCTGATCAGAAAGATCGGCTGATTGTGGAGGAAAACAAGGCGGCAGCGGCGGAAGCTTTCGATATTTGCTGCCAGAAAATCACTGAACATAAGCTGGATATGAAACTTGTTGACGTAGAATACACATTTGATCGCAACAAGGTGATTTTTTATTTTACAGCAGACGGAAGAGTGGATTTCCGGGAGCTTGTCAAAGATTTGGCAGCTATTTTCCGAACGAGAATTGAACTTCGGCAAATTGGTGTCCGTGATGAGGCCAAAATGCTTGGCGGGATTGGTCCATGCGGCAGAATGCTTTGCTGCTCGACTTTCTTGGGGGATTTCGAGCCAGTTTCAATTAAAATGGCGAAGGATCAGAACCTCTCATTAAACCCAACAAAGATTTCAGGTTTGTGCGGCCGGTTGATGTGCTGCTTAAAGTATGAAAATGATGAATATGAAGCAGCAAAAGAGCTTCTTCCTGATGTAGGGACGAAAGTGAACACCCCTCATGGTGCCGGAAAGGTAATCGGTTTGAATATTCTAGAACGGGTGCTTCAAGTAGAAGTATTCAACCACGAGCGGATCCTTGAATTCACTATTGATGAGATTGGGGCAGAAGGTGCCGTGTCAGTACAAGCCACAGAGTAATGGGGTGGAACGGGTGAACAAAAAAGAATTGCTTGATTCGGTCAGCGATATGGAAATGCAAATCAGCCAGCTGTACAAGCAGCTTGGAGATTTGAAAAAAGGTTTAGTGCATACGATGGAAGAAAATCATTCCTTGCGATTGGAGAATGAGCATTTACGGCGCCGGCTGGAAGAAATTGAGTTTTCGCATCAGCAAGCCGGCCGGGAGATGGACAAGGAGACCAGCGATAAGAGTTTTTCAAAGCTGATAGATATAGGCGAAGGTTATGATAACCTGGCAAGATTGTATCAGGAAGGTTTTCATATTTGCAATATTCATTTTGGAAGTCCGCGCAAAGACGAAGATTGCTTGTTTTGTTTATCATTTTTAAATAAAAAATAACTGAGTATGTTAGTGAGGCTGTCCACAAAGGCCGGTACCGAAGCTGTGCAGCATTTGGGGGGAAAGAGAATCTTCTTCCTGGATGAAGCGGCAGTGCGGCCTGTACGGACAGCTTTTCTTTTTGTAAATGCTTTGTTCACTAAGAAGGTTTGAGCCAACCTTCATACGATACTTTGCTTTTGGAAAAACAGGAGGAACGGAAGAATGGTTGTATTAAAGGATGATGAACGGCTTGATTATTTGCTGGCGGAGGAACTAAGAATTATTCAAAGCCCGTCTGTTTTTGCTTTTTCGCTTGATGCGGTGCTGCTTGCAAGGTTCGCCTATTTGCCGCTCAAAAAAGGCTCTATTGTCGATTTATGCTCCGGAAACGGGGTGGTGCCTTTGCTGATGAGTGCCAAAACCAATGTGCCGATCATCGGCGTGGAAATCCAGGAGCGTTTATATGATATGGCTGTGCGCAGCATTGAGTATAATGGACTCAATGAAAGAATTGCTATGGTGCATGGAGATTTAAAAGAGGCTCCGGCTCAATTAGGCTATGAAAAACATAGTGTCGTTACTTGCAATCCTCCTTATTTTGTCACGCCATCTAACAAAGAAGTAAATATGAATGAACACTTGGCTATTGCCCGCCATGAAATTTATTGTACGCTTGAAGACTGTATACGTTCGAGCAGCGAGCTGCTGAAGCAGGGCGGAAAGGCTGCCTTTGTCCACCGGCCAGGCCGATTGCTTGATTTGATCACCTTAATGAGAAAATATCGCCTGGAACCGAAGCGTCTTCGTTTCGTTTATCCGAAAATGGGAAGGGAAGCAAATACCGTATTGATTGAAGGAATGAAGGATGGAGCGCCTGATATCAAAATCTTGCCGCCGTTATTCGTGTATGATGAAAATGGCGAATACACCGAGGAAGTAAGAGAGATGTTATATGGAGAAAAGCACTGATCATTTTTTTTACGTGCTGGAATGCAGTGATCACTCCTTCTATGGAGGCTACACGACGGATTTAGAGAAGAGATTAAAAGCCCACAATTCCGGAAAAGGGGCGAAATATACACGAGGCAGAGGACCTGTGCGCCTGATTCACTGGGAAAGGTTTCATACAGTGACAGAGGCCATGCGGGCAGAATACGCCTTTAAACAACTGACACGAAAGCAAAAGGTGGATTATTTGCAGAGGGAGGGCAGCTGCTATGATAGATAGTCAAAAAAGTTTTATCCATGAGGGAGGGGCTCTTTACCTTGTCCCTACACCGATCGGCAATCTGGAAGATATGACCTTCCGGGCGATCCGGATAATGAAGGAAGCCAATGTGATTGCTGCTGAGGATACGCGCAATACAAAGAAGCTTTGCAATTATTTTGAGATTGCTACCCCGATTACAAGCTATCATGAACACAACAAGGAAACGAGCGGGCAGCAGCTGCTGGAGCGTATGAAACAAGGAGAAACGGTTGCTCTTGTCAGTGACGCTGGCATGCCTTCCATTTCAGATCCGGGATATGAGCTGACAGCTGCTGCTATCAGCCAGGGCATCACGGTGATCCCTTTGCCTGGCGCGAACGCCGCACTGACCGCTTTGATCGCTTCTGGTCTTGCGCCCCAGCCTTTTTATTTCTATGGCTTTTTAAGCCGGCACAAAAAAGAGAAAAAAGCGCAGCTGGCCGAGTTAAATAAAGCACGCAGCACGTTTATTTTGTATGAATCGCCCCATCGCCTAAAGGATACGCTTGCTCTCATGGCCGACGCTTTAGGAGCAGACAGGAAAATCGTACTATGCCGGGAGCTGACAAAGAAGTTTGAAGAGTTTTTGCGGGGGACAATTGAAGAAGCGCTGACTTGGTCAAGAGAAGAAGAAATCCTTGGAGAGTTTTGCTTGATTGTCGAAGGAAATGAAGCGCCGGAGGAGTTGGAGGAGAAAGAATGGTGGTCTTCTTATTCCATTGTCGAACATGTAGATCATTATATTCATGACAAACAGCTTTCCTCCAAAGAGGCGATTAAACAAACGGCCGTTGACCGAAGCATAGGAAAGCGGGAAGTGTACCAAGCTTATCATGTGGAGTAGCCGACTCGTTTCGGTTTAGCGACAAAAGGGGTTCGGAATGGCTTTATTCCGAACCCCTTGTTAATTTCCCGCCTGATTTGAAAGACAGACAGAGCTCTCTGCATAAAACCAAAGCGCTTGGAACGGGAACCAGCGACTTTCATCTATAAGCAAAATAAAAACGAGCCAGCGAGGCTCGTTTGTTTTTTATTTTTGAGAAGCAAATGACTCGGAAATTTCTTTTATAAGCTGTTCTGCACCCTCACGGCTAAGAATTAATTTTCCGCCTGCAAGTTTGATGTTATCGTCTGAAACTTCTCCTGTAATGTGGCAAGTCATGCTTGGTTTATACTTTTTAAGGATGATTTTATCATCGTCTACATAGATTTCAAGCGCATCTTTTTCAGCGATTCCTAATGTACGGCGAAGTTCAATTGGAATAACTACGCGGCCCAACTCGTCAACTTTACGAACAATACCTGTTGATTTCATTTTGTTTGCTCCTTCCAAAATGTTTTTATTAAAAAAACATAAAGCTTAATCGTCAATTTTCGACATATTTTTTACTTATGTCCTTATCATACCAGCTATTCCCAAGGTCGTCAACAAGAAAATGTAATTTTACCAAGGAATGTAAAGGTAATGAAATATTGATATATCAACGTTTCTGGGCTATTGGTTAAAATTGGAATGGTAAATTTCGAAAAAAATGTCGAATAGGACAAATGAAATGTCGAATCCACGAATTCAATGAAGATTAGGAGAGTTTAATATTTACAATTGGCTCTGAATAAGAGAAAATAAAAGAAGCGGTCCTTTTGCCGCTTGCTATGTATATTTTTTTTGTATAATAGTCATAATGTCAATAAATTTAAGTATGAATTGTCCGCTAGGGGCATGAATGGAAAAGAAAGCTCTCAACCGCCGGGTGAGGGCTTTTCTACATAAGAATCAGCGTTTTGAGGAGGGGTACAAAGTGAACGATCAAAAGAAAACTTTTTATTTGACGACACCTATTTATTATCCGAGTGGAAACCTTCATATCGGACATGCCTATACAACGGTAGCCGGTGACGCCATGGCGCGCTATAAACGGCTGCGCGGTTTTGATGTTATGTATTTAACAGGAACAGACGAGCATGGGCAAAAAATTCAGCGAAAGGCGGAGGAAACGGGAGTGACTCCGCAGCAATATGTCGACAATATTGTTTCCGGCATTCAAGAGCTGTGGAATAAGCTTGATATTTCCTATGATGACTTCATTCGCACAACGGAAGACCGGCATAAAGCTATCGTTGAAAAAATCTTTAAGCAGTTATTGGACCAAGGCGATATTTACCTTGATGAGTATGAAGGCTGGTACTGCACACCTTGTGAGTCTTTCTTTACTGAGCGTCAGCTGGAAAACGGCAATTGTCCGGATTGCGGCCGTGCGGTAGAAAAAGTAAAAGAGCAGTCTTACTTCTTCAAAATGAGCAAATATGCTGATCGCCTGCTTGAGTTTTATGAGGCCAACCCGGACTTTATTCAACCGGAATCCCGCAAAAATGAAATGATTAATAACTTCATTAAGCCGGGACTGGAGGATTTGGCTGTATCCAGAACAACGTTTGATTGGGGCATCAAGGTACCGGGTGATCCGAAACATGTCATCTATGTCTGGATCGACGCTCTTTCCAACTATATTACAGCGCTCGGTTATGGAACGGAAAATGATGAGAAATATCAAAAGTATTGGCCGGCCAATGTTCATCTTGTAGGGAAGGAAATTGTCCGTTTCCATACCATTTACTGGCCAATTATGCTGATGGCTCTGGATCTGCCTCTGCCTAAAAAAGTATTCGCCCATGGATGGCTGCTGATGAAAGACGGAAAAATGTCGAAGTCCAAAGGAAACGTAGTCGATCCGGTCACGTTAATTGATCGTTACGGCCTCGATGCGCTGCGCTACTATTTGCTTCGCGAAGTGCCATTCGGTTCAGATGGCGTATTTACGCCAGAAGGATTCATCGAGCGCATTAACTACGACTTAGCGAATGATTTAGGCAACCTGCTTAACCGTACAGTGGCGATGATCAATAAATATTTTGATGGCGTCATTCCAGTCTATAAAGGTTCAAATGGAGAGTTTGATCAGCAGCTCCAGCAAATGAATATGGAAACAGTCAGCCAATACGAGGAAGCTATGGAAAAAATGGAATTCTCCGTTGCGCTTTCTGCTCTCTGGCAGCTGGTCAGCCGGACAAATAAATACATTGATGAAACCCAGCCATGGGTGCTTGCCAAAGCGGAAGAGAAAGACAAGCTTGGCGATGTAATGGTTCATTTAGCCGAATCCTTGCGCCGGATCGCTGTTCTTCTGAAGCCGTTCCTAACACGTACGCCGCAGAAGATGTTTGAACAACTGAATATCCAAAGTGAAGAACTGCAGTCATGGGAAAGCCTGTCTGAATTCGGAATGATTCCAGAAGGAACGACAGTTGTCAAAAAAGGAGAGCCGATTTTCCCTCGTCTTGAGATTGAGGAAGAAATTTCCTACATCAAAGAGAAAATGCAAGGAGCTCCTGAGAAGAAGGAGGAGCCAAAAGAGGAATCGAAAGCGGAATTGGCGGATGAAATCAAAATTGATGATTTTATGAACATTGATTTACGCTCAGCGACTGTCCTTGCAGCGGAGCCAGTTAAAAAAGCGGATAAGTTATTAAAGCTTCAGCTGGATCTTGGCTTTGAAAAACGCCAAGTCGTTTCAGGCATTGCTGAATTTTATAAACCAGAAGAGCTTGTTGGACGCAAAGTGGTCGTTGTTGCTAACTTGAAACCTGTTAAGCTTCGGGGAGAGCTATCACAGGGCATGATTCTTGCGGGCAAGTCTGACGGCGTATTATCATTAGTCCGTGTAGACGAAAGCTTGCCGAACGGTTCACGGATTAAATAAATGATTAAATGGAAAAACATAGAATGTTTCACGTGGAACGATTATTCAACGGGAACGTCTATGTTTTTCTTTTAGAAAGGATGAAAAGATTGCTATTCGATACACATGTTCATTTAAATGCGGAGCAATATAAAGAAGATATAGAAGAAGTGATCGGGCGGGCTCAAGAAGCAGGGGTAGAAAACATGGTCGTTGTCGGCTTTGACCGTCCGACGATTGAGAAAGCAATGGAGCTCATTGAAAAGTATGACTTTTTGTATGCCAGTGTCGGCTGGCATCCGGTGGACGCGATTGATATGCAAGATGAGGATCTTGCTTGGCTGGAAGAACTGGCGGCGCATCCGAAAGTCGTAGCTTTAGGGGAGATGGGGCTTGACTACCACTGGGATAAGTCACCTGCCGATATTCAAAAAGAAGTATTCCGCAAGCAAATCCGCCTCGCCAAAAAAGTTAAGCTGCCGATCATTATTCACAATCGGGAAGCGACACAGGACATCGTTGACATCCTAAAAGCAGAGGGAGCAGAAGAAGTCGGCGGAATTATGCATTCTTTCAGCGGCAGCGTGGAAACAGCTCATGAATGTATCGGCATGAATTTTTACATTTCGCTTGGCGGACCCGTCACATTTAAAAATGCGAAAAAGCCGAAAGAGGTGGCTGCTGCTGTTCCTCTCGATAAGCTGCTCATTGAAACGGATTGTCCTTATTTGACGCCGCATCCATATCGCGGCAAGCGCAATGAACCGGCTTATGTGAAGCTGGTGGCAGAACAAATTGCTGAGCTAAAGGGCTTGGACTACGAAGAAGTAGCCAGCGCTACAACTGAAAATGCCCGTCAGCTTTTTCGCATCGGGCAGTGAGGGCTCCGATGAAAATCAAAGAGATTATTGTAGTAGAAGGAAAAGATGATACAACCGCCATTAAGAGGGCAGTAAACGCGGATACGATTGAAACCAATGGCTCGGCAGTTCCAGCGGCGGTGATTGAAAGCATCAAGCTGGCCCAAGAAACGAGAGGGGTCATCGTCTTTACAGATCCGGACTACCCGGGCGAGCGGATTAGACACATTGTGGCCGGCCATGTGCCCGATTGCAAGCATGCTTTCTTGCCTAAGCATGAGGCGATCGAGAAAAGAGGACGAGGCGTAGGGGTAGAGCATGCTTCTGCAGAAGCCATCCGTAAGGCGCTGAAAGATGCCCAGACAGTTGAGAAAGAAGCCGTCGAACAAATATCCAAGGAAGATTTAGTGGATGCCGGATTAATTGGCGGTGCACAGGCAAAAGAAAGAAGAAAAAGGCTTGGCGAAAAGCTGCGGATCGGCTATACGAATGGCAAGCAGCTTTATAACCGGCTGCTTATGTTCCAAATTACCCAGGAGCAGTTTGCCCAAGCTTTAAAAGAAGTGTTGCAGGAGGAAAGAACATGAAGGATATTGCTACTCCCACGCGAACGAAAGAGATACTGGAGAAGTATGGTTTTTCTTTCAAGAAAAGCTTAGGACAAAACTTTTTAATCGACCCTAATATTTTACGGCGGATTACTGAAACAGCGGAGCTGACGAAGGAGACCGGCGCCATTGAGATCGGGCCTGGCATTGGTGCTTTGACAGAGCATGTGGCCCGTTCTGCAGGAAAGGTCGTGGCTTTTGAAATTGATCAGCGGCTGCTGCCGATTCTCTCTGATACGCTGTCTCCTTATGATAATGTGAAAATTATTCATGAAGATGTGTTAAAAGCAGATGTCGCTCAAATAGTTGAGCAGGAATTTACTGATTTTGAACAGTTAATGGTCGTGGCCAACTTGCCTTATTATGTGACGACACCGATTATTATGAAGCTTCTTGAGGAAAAAGTCCCGATTAAAGGCATGGTTATCATGCTTCAAAAAGAAGTAGCCGACCGCATTTCGGCCAAGCCGGGCACGAAGGAGTATGGTTCCTTGTCAATTGCTATCCAGTATTACATGACAGCGGAAACCGCTTTTATTGTGCCGAAAACCGTCTTTATGCCGCAGCCCAATGTCGATTCTGCCGTGATCAAGCTGTTGAAAAGAGAGAAGCCGGCGGTTGAAGTGACGAATGAACAATTCTTCTTTACAGTTACCCGTGCGTCCTTTGCCCAGCGCCGGAAAACGATTTTAAATAATTTAACGAATCAGCTGCCTCAAGGCAAAGAGAAGAAGGAAGCGGTCATTGAGGCGCTCAGCCAGGCTGAAATTGAGCCTTTGAGAAGAGGGGAGTCCCTTTCTCTTGAAGAATTTGCCCGCCTTGCCAATGCCCTTTATCCTGTTTTTAAATCATAAATTGAGGATCGCTGGGGTGGCTGATTTCCACTCCAGTCTCTTCTCTCTGCGTTCTTGAAACAAACCAAGAATCAAAAGAGGTTCGGCGCAACACCTTTCCGGCCGCCCGTGATTGACAAACTGAGAACGGTCCTTCAGCCAAAGAATGGCTGAAGGACCGTTCTTTTTTGTTTTTCTCCCATTGCAGATTGGCATTCCCCAATTCCGGGCCTTTTGCATAAGATAATCGGAAGAGTAAAAATTAACGGGGATGATCACATGGTGATTCGTATTAATTCTATTGTCAGCCGCCCATCTTATGGGAATGACATACTGTTTCGGGTCATGGAGATTAAAGACACGGAGGAAGGCCAAATTGCTATTTTGTCGGGAGAGGACTATAGGCTGATCGCAGACGCCCCATTCTCCGATTTATTAGAAGTCGGACCTGATGAGCAGCAAAAAATGACGCGGGATACGAGAATGCGTGAAGAGCAGTCGCTGCATCTGTTCAGGCAAGAGCTGGAGCTAATCAAGGAAAGACAGGAATATCGAGCTACAAAATGCTATCGGAATGAAAATGATGTTTTTCAGATACCAGGCAGGGTTCTTCACATGGACGGCGATCCTAATTATTTAAAAAAGTGTTTAGACGCCTATGAAAAAATAGGTCTTCCGGTTTATGGCGTGCACTGTCTGGAAGAAGAAATGCCTAAGAAAATTTCCTCATTAATCGACGAATATCGCCCGGATATATTAGTCATTACCGGGCATGACTCTTATTCAAAAGTAAAAGGAAGCAAATCAGATATAAACGCTTACCGCCACTCTAAATATTTCGTGCAAACGGTCCGGCTGGCGAGGAAAAAGATTCCGCACTTAGACCAGCTCGTTATTTTTGCAGGCGCCTGCCAGTCTCACTTCGAGTCTTTAATCCGGTCGGGCGCCAATTTTGCCAGCTCGCCCTTTCGTGTGAATATTCATGCTCTTGACCCGGTGTATATCTCCTCGAAGATCGGTTTTACACCGTTCAGTGAAATGGTGGATGTCAGAGAAGTACTTAGAAATACATTAACGGGCAACAAGGGGCTTGGAGGAATTGAAACAAAGGGAGTTCTCCGGCTCGGCATGCCTTTTCAACAAACAGAAGAAGAATAATGGACGCAAAGAATAATTTTGTCATGGTTATTGGATTATTGGGAACGCTAAAAATATGATGAAAAAAGCAGGTTTTTGTAAAATAAAAAACGTTGACAAAAGGGGCTGCAGATTGATAAAATATTTTATTTATTTGACTTGCTATTTAAATCATGTTATCATAAAAATAGTGAGGTGGAAGCGGATGCCAAAAACATTAGCCGACATTAAGAAATCTCTTGACTCCAACCTGGGAAAAAGACTTTTGTTGAAAGCAAATGGAGGACGCCGTAAAACGATCGAGCGATCCGGGGTTCTTGCTGAAACATATCAAGCTGTCTTTGTAGTGGAGCTGGATCAAGAGGAAAACGCGTTCGAAAGAGTGTCATACAGCTATGCAGATGTATTGACAGAAACAGTAGAATTGACATTTGAAGATGCAGCAGGAAGTGCCGTTTAATTTTGCAGTAAACCACATTGTTTACTGCTTTTTTATTTGAAAAGAAAGTCCGGCTTGTTCGAAAGATGGTTGTCTGAAGGAGCCGATCAGGGCAACTTCACTTTTTCTGGTTCCCTTCATTTTCCGCTAATCGTTTTAAACTGGCTGGTTAAGCTATGAATAGCGGCAAAAGGAGGGCAACCAATGGGCAGAAGAAGAGGGATTATGTCTGGCCAATTGAAAGAAGAGCTTGCGAAAGAGTTAGGTTTTTATGACACGGTTCAACGAGAAGGCTGGGGCGGCATTACAGCCCGAGATGCTGGTAACATGGTGAAACGAGCAATTGAACTTGCAGAAAACCAGCTTGTCAACAAGCGCTGACACTGTAGCTGACTTCTAACTAAAAAGCCGCTAAGGGATCCGGGGAAACCCGGATCCCTTTTTGTGTAGAAATTTGTTCCATCATGCATCATATTTACAACTCCTAATGGACTTTGTGATAAAATAAGCTAAACTGTATTGTGCGCAAAGTAGGTGGCTTATTGTGAAGATAATGATGAAAGCACCAGCGAAAATTAATTTAACGCTAGATGTGCTGCATAAACGTGCGGATGGATATCATGAGGTTGAAATGATCATGACGACAGTTGATCTTGCAGACCGTATTGAACTAGAACCGCTTAAAAAAGATGAAATCAAAATCATCTCCCATAATCGCTTCGTTCCCGATGACAAGCGTAATTTAGCTTATCAGGCAGCTATGCTGCTGAAAGAAAGATATGGCATCCGCTCCGGTGTGTCGATCGGCATTGAAAAAGTGATTCCAGTAGCAGCTGGTTTGGCGGGAGGCAGCAGCGACGCCGCTGCGACCTTAAAAGGATTAAACAAACTTTGGAATCTGGGGCTCAGTTTAGATGAACTGGCGGAAATCGGAGCAGAAATCGGATCGGATGTTTCTTTTTGCGTGTATGGCGGGACTGCTCTCGCTACCGGGCGCGGAGAAAAAATACAGCATCTGCCGTCGCCCCCGAATTGTTGGGTGGTTTTGGCCAAGCCGACGATTGGTGTTTCCACAGCGGAAGTGTATAAGAACTTGAAAATTAACGGACTCCGTCATCCGGATACCCGGGCGATGATGGCTGCCATTGAAACGAAAAATTACGATGAAATGTGCGCACACCTTGGCAATGTCCTTGAGTCCGTCACACTAAAGCTCTACCCGGAAGTGGCCCAAATTAAAGAGCAGATGGAGCGGTTCGGCGCAGACGCCGTATTGATGAGCGGAAGCGGCCCGACTGTATTCGGCCTGATGCGGCATGACTCCAGAATGCACCGGGTTTGCAACGGATTAAGAGGCTTTTGTGATCAGGTATATGCAGTCCGGCTGTTAGGAGAAGGGATGCCTATTGATTGAATCCGTATATTAAGATATATTTAAAAATAAATATTCGGATTTACTCTTTAGGAGGGTAGAACAAAAGATGAAGTTTCGTCGAAGTGAACGGTTAATTGATATGACGCATTATTTACTCGAGCATCCGCAGCAGCTGGTTTCACTGACTTTTTTTGCTGAACGGTACGGATCGGCCAAGTCATCGATCAGTGAGGATTTATCTATTGTCAAAGAAACATTTGAACAGCGCGGTATCGGCTCGCTTCAAACGATTCCAGGAGCTGCTGGCGGTGTGAAATATTTTCCAAAGGTTGGCGAGATGGAGGCACGGCAGTTTATCGCCGACCTTTGTGAGCAAATTGAAAATCCGGAAAGGCTTCTTCCCGGCGGCTATTTGTACATGATGGATTTACTGGGCCATCCCCAGGTGATCCATCAAGTTGGCAAGCTCCTTGCCTCCGCCTATGCCGGAATGGACATTGATGCGATTATGACAGTTGCTACTAAAGGGATTCCTATTGCTCATGCAATTGCCTCCCACTTAAATGTGCCCGTCGTCGTCGTACGCAGGGACAGTAAGGTAACGGAAGGCCCGACAGTCAGCATTAACTATGTGTCCGGGTCCACGAAGCGGATACAGACCATGGTGCTGGCCAAGCGCAGCTTGAAGGAAGGCTCCAAAGTACTGCTCGTAGATGATTTTATGAAAGCAGGCGGAACCATTAACGGAATGATTAGCCTGCTCGCCGAGTTTAATGCCTCCGTAGCTGGAATTGCGGTATTAGTGGAAGCTGAGCATGATGAAGAACGTCTTGTAGAAGACTACATATCGCTTGTTAAGCTGCAAGATGTCAACGTTCGCACGTCTGCTATATCTGTAGTAGAAGGGAATTATTTCTCTAAAAATATACAGTTTTCATAAGGAGAGGGTAGAATGAAAGTAGTAGCGACTAATCAAGCACCAGCGGCCATTGGACCGTATTCTCAAGGCATCATTGTCAATAACTTGTTTTATAGCTCTGGACAAATCCCGTTGACACCTGCAGGGGAACTAATTGACGGTGATGTGACAGAACAAACCCATCAAGTATTTAAGAATCTGCAGGCTGTCCTGGCTGAAGCCGGCGCTTCACTTGATACCGTGGCAAAGGCTACTGTTTTCATTGCTGATATGAACGAATTTGCAGCTGTGAATGAGGTGTACAGCCAGTATTTTGGCGAACATAAACCAGCCCGCTCTTGTGTGGAAGTGGCAAGACTTCCAAAAGACGTGAAGGTTGAGATTGAAGTGATCGCACTCGTGAAATAATCGCCAGTATCGGTTTGTCGGCAAAAGGGGTTCGGAAGGTTCTTATTCCGAATTCCTTTTTTATTTTGTTTTATTTCAAGAGCGCAGAAAAAATAACCAATCCCTCCAAGCTCATGGGCCGGGCACCTCTAAACCCTTCCCTCCTTTGGCTCCCTCGGTCTTCAAACAGGTGCGGCTGTAAGTCTGTCCTATTCCTGTGAATCCTGCTGATTGAAATGAAGGGCACGAAGACTCCTGCGGGCTCACCGCCCGCCCTGCGGAAAGCGAAGCGCCTGGAAGACAAATCAGCCATCCCTCCGGCCATAGGCAGGATAAAAAGAATCTTCTTAAAATAAAGTAAATTTTTTTCAAAAAAAAGAAGGAATATTTTAAATATTATTGAATAGTTAGTTTAGGCTTTTTATATAGGGGAAAAAGGGGTGAACAGAATGGAAGTAACTGATGTGAGACTACGACGTGTCAATACGGATGGCCGCATGAGAGCGATTGCTTCTATTACGCTGGACAATGAATTCGTTATTCATGATATCCGCGTAATCGATGGCAATAATGGCTTATTTGTAGCAATGCCGAGCAAACGTACGCCAGATGGCGAATTTCGTGACATTGCCCATCCAATCAACTCCAACACACGCGGTAAAATCCAAGATGCTGTTTTAGCTGAGTATCACCGTCTAGGGGAATTGGAAGAAGTGGAACTGGAAGAAGCAGGAGCTTCATAAATTTAAGCGCAACAAGAGCCTACTTCATATGTATGGCTCTTTTTTAATTGAAAAAATCCCCAAGTTTCTCCTCTAATTGTCTAGTTTGGAATTTTCTTTCTTTTCTCCCTTTTTATTTATAGCTGATTCAATGACAAAAATTTGTCATTTTTTAAGCTGTCTTGAAATAAGAGACCTTTTAAGATATAGTCAATAAGGATAAAAGGTTATAGGGGGACCCTCAATGACGAATATTTATGCTGTCATTCTTGCAGCAGGCAAAGGCACTCGAATGAAATCCAAGCTTTACAAAGTGCTGCACCCTGTATGCGGTAAACCGATGGTAGAGCATGTAATTGATCAAATATCCGATTTACATACACATAAAATTGTGACGATTGTTGGCCATGGCGCAGAAAAAGTCAAAGGCTATCTTGGCGAAAAAAGCGAATTTGCTTTGCAGGAAGAACAACTGGGCACCGCCCATGCAGTGATGCAGGCAGAAGCAATTCTTGGAGAAGAAGACGGCTGCACACTTGTTGTCTGCGGCGATACACCGCTTATCAAGTCTTCTACTATGGAAAAGCTTGTAAACTATCACCAAGAGCAGCAAGCGAAAGCAACGATTTTGACGGCGTATACAGAGACGCCTGACGGCTATGGACGGATCATCCGCAATGAACAGGGAATGGTCGAGAAAATCGTTGAGCATAAAGATGCAACGGCTGAAGAACGTCAAGTAAAAGAAATTAATACAGGTACGTATTGCTTTGATAACCGTTATTTATTCGACACCTTGAAAAAGGTTTCCAATGACAACGCCCAAGGCGAATACTATTTGCCGGATGTCATTGAAATTCTTAAGAAGGCTGGAGAAAAAGTAGCAGCTTATCAGACAGAAGACTTTAATGAAACGTTAGGCGTCAATGACCGTGTGGCTCTAAGCCAGGCGGAGAAGATTATGCGTGACCGCGTGAATGAGCAGCATATGCGCAACGGCGTAACGCTCATTAGCCCGGAAAATACTTTTATTGGTCCGGATGTGGTGATCGGTTCGGATACGGTGATCCATCCAGGAACGGTGCTATCAGGAAACACGACGATCGGCGCCGGCTGCGAAATTGGCCCGAACAGTGAAATCAACAACTGCCAAGTAGGCGATGAAACCGTTATTCGCCACTCTGTAGCTGCTGATAGTGAAATCGGTGCACGCGTAGCGATCGGCCCGTTTGCTCACATCCGTCCGGCTTCTGAGATCGGCGACGAAGCAAAGATTGGCAACTTTGTTGAAATTAAAAAGACTGTTTTCGGCAAAGGCAGCAAAGCTTCTCATTTAAGCTATATCGGAGATGCGGAAGTAGGCAGCGGGGTTAATCTTGGCTGCGGCTCGATCACTGTGAATTATGATGGCAAAAATAAATTTTTAACCAAAATTGAAGACGACGTGTTCATCGGCTGTAACTCCAATCTAGTCGCTCCGGTGACGGTAGGCAAGGGAGCATATGTGGCAGCAGGTTCGACTATTACTGACGACGTACCTGGAGAGGCGTTATCTATTGCCCGTGCCCGTCAAGTAAATAAAGAAAATTATGTAGAAAAATTAAATTTTAAAAAATAAAGGCGGAGGTCCACCCATGCATAATCAGTATTTAGATCCGAAATTGAAACTCTTTTCCCTTAATTCCAACCGAAAACTTGCGGAAGAAATCGCTGAAATCATCGGTGTAGAATTAGAGAAGTGTTCCGTAAAGCGTTTTAGTGACGGAGAGATACAAATTAACATTGAAGAAAGTATTCGCGGCTGCGATGTATATGTCGTTCAATCGACAAGCGCGCCAGTTAATGAAAACTTAATGGAAATGCTTATTATGATTGATGCTCTAAAGAGAGCCTCTGCTAAAACAATTAATATCGTTATTCCTTATTACGGTTATGCACGTCAGGACCGCAAAGCCCGCGCCCGTGAACCAATCACCGCTAAATTGGTAGCCAATTTGCTTGAAACTGCAGGAGCAACCCGTGTGATTACACTTGATCTGCATGCACCGCAAAGTCAAGGATTCTTTGATATTCCAATAGATCATTTAATGGGTGTGCCAATTCTGTCTGATTATTTCAAAGGAAAAAATTTCAGCGGAGAAGACATTGTTATCGTTTCACCTGACCATGGCGGAGTTACGCGCGCCCGTAAAATGGCTGACCGCTTAAAAGCGCCGATTGCCATTATTGATAAGCGCCGTCCAAGACCAAATGTAGCTGAAGTAATGAATATTGTCGGTAACATCGACGGCAAAATTGCCATTTTAATTGATGATATCATTGATACAGCTGGCACGATCACACTTGCGGCTAACGCCCTCGTTGAAAACGGAGCGAAGGAAGTGTATGCATCTTGTACGCATCCTGTACTTTCAGGCCCGGCCATCGAGCGCATTCAAAACTCTAATATTAAAGAGCTTGTCATTACCAACTCCATTGCTCTTCCTGAAGAGAAAAAGACTGATAAAATCGTTGAACTGTCTATTGCTCCTTTAATCAGTGAAGCAATTATCCGCGTGCATGAAGAGCAATCTGTCAGCACACTATTTGATTAATAGAAAAGCGGCAGGACTGCCTTTGCACGAACAAAATAGCCTTCCCTCGAAAAAGCCCATATGACGGCTTCAAGAGGGAAGGCTATTTCCGTATGTGTTTAGAGAGAAGCGCTTGCCTGATCTTTTTCATGTTTATTTAGCAAGCAATGAGGGAATAGATGAATAAGACCAGATTTTCAGACAGAGATCATAATACAGGAAGGTGAGTTTCTCTAATGAATGCAGTACTTGAAGCAAAACAACGCAATCAATTTCAAAGGTCTGCCAAAACGGAACTTCGTGAAAATGGAAATTTCCCTGCTGTTGTTTATGGAAAAGATGTCGAGGCAAAATCTATTTTCATCAATGAAGGAGAGTTCTTCAGAGTCATAAAAGAGGTGGGCCGCAACGGCGTCATTTCTTTAACAGTAGATGGAAAAAAACAAAATGTGGTTTTACATGATTACCAGCAAGATCCAATAAAAAATGACATTGTCCATGCTGATTTTCTAGCGGTAGATTTATCATCCGAAATCACCTCCAATGTTCGGGTTGATTTGGAAGGAGAAGCCGCCGGAGCAACAGAAGGCGGTGTAGTGCAGCAACCGCTGTTTGAGATCTCGGTAACGGCAAAGGTAAGCGAGTTTCCGGAAAATATAAAAGTAGACATTTCCAACTTAGCTATCGGCGACAGTCTGTCTGTGGGCGATATTCGCGGCAGCCAGCCGTTCACCATCAACCATGAGGATGATGAAGTGATTGTATCTATCCTTGCTCCGCGTGTAGAGGAAGAGCCAGAGGAAAGCGATGCGGGCGAGTCGGAAGCAGGCAAGGAGCCGGAAGAAGCGAAAGAGGAAGAATAATATAACAAACGGCCCATTTAACATGGGCCGTTTTTTTATGTGTGAAAGCAGGGAGGAATATAATTAAGCGTATAATTTCTGCTTCATGTGCGTTATACTTAAATTAATTTAGTGAAGAAAAATTTGAGGTGCAGAAAATGAAGCTAGTTGTTGGTCTCGGCAACCCGGGAGCAAAATATGCAGGTACGAGGCATAATATCGGTTTTGATGTCATTGAAGAATTAGCCGAGCGTTTTCATTCCCCGCTTACAGAAGCAAAACACAAAGGCATTTACACAATTGTGCGGAAGGGAACAGAAAAAGCCATTTTGCTTAAGCCGCTTACATATATGAATTTATCGGGGGAAAGCATCGGAGAGGTCATGCGATATTATGATATAGCGACAGACGATGTGGTGGTCATTTATGATGACTTAGACTTGCCGGCCGGGCGCATCCGCCTCCGCCAAAAGGGCAGTGCTGGCGGACATAATGGGATCAAGTCAACTATTTCCCATTTGGGCACGCCAAACTTCAACCGCATCCGTATTGGGATTGACCGTCCGGTTCCGCCTATGAAGGTTGTGGATTATGTGTTAGGGAGATTTACGGAAGATGAGCAGCAAAAAATGAAACAGGCCGTTGCAAAAAGTGCAGATGCTGTGGAGGCTTGGCTGGAGAAGCCGTTTCTGGAAGTAATGAATGAATATAATATCCAAACATGAATAAATGGTGCCTTCTCTGCCTATACTAACGTTAATACATAACGGTGGTTAGCAGCAAAGGAGGACACACATGGCCATTCATTACGTTTGCCGCCATTGCGGCACAGCAGTTGGCAGCCTTAAACAGCCGGTCGTTTCCAGTCGGCAGCTTGGCATTCATGCCCTGACGGAGGACGAGAGGATCGAAATGGTTCAATATGATTCAGAAGGAAATGTGACGATCAAAACGATATGTGAAGATTGCGAGGAATCTCTGCAAAGGAATCCCGATTTTCATGAATATGATTATTTTATACATTAAAACAGCTTTGGATAGCGATCCAAAGCATTTTTCTGTTTTCCACCGGGGCCATATACAGAAAGCCCTGGCTGAACGGACAGTTAAGCGTCCATTTAAGGGGAGGAAGAAAGCGTGAATAGTTTACAACAGATTCTCTTACAGAACAATGACATTCAATCTATATTCGAGGGGATATCAGGAGGGCTAAAGGAGCAGCTGGCAGCGGGACTTTCAGGGTCATCACGGGCGCTGTTCATTGCGGCGTCCTATGAAAAAACAGGCAAGCCGATTATTGTAGTGACGTACAACCTGCTGCAGGCGCAAAAGCTATATGACGATTTGGTTCAGTTTATCGACGAACAAGAGGTGTATTTATACGCTGCTAATGAATTAATAGCAGCGGAAATCAGCGTGGCCAGTCCTGAACTGCGTGCCCAGCGGATTGAAGTAATGAATCATATGGTGCATCGGGAAAAAGGTGTCTATATTGTTCCGGTGGCCGGATTGCGCAAGCTCCTCCCTCCAAAAGAGAGATGGGCCAGTTTGCAGAGGACGATTGCCGTGGGTGAAGAAGTTCATTTAGAGGAACTGATTCATCAATTTGTCCAAATGGGCTACCAGCGTACCGATATGGTCTATGCTCCGGGTGAATTCAGTCTGCGCGGCGGCATTATCGATATTTATCCATTAACGATTGAGCATCCTGTACGTATTGAGCTATTTGATACAGAAGTGGATTCGATCCGTACATTTTCCATGGAAAATCAGCGTTCCATTGAGAACAAATCTACTATTGAAATTGGTCCGGTGACGGAAACACCTTATTCTCCAGAGCAGCTTGTGATCTTGTCTCAAAGGCTGGAAGAAGCTTTGCAAGAATCACTGAAAAAAGTAAAGAAAGCGGAAACGAAACAGCTGATTCAAGAAAACATCGGCTTTGAGATCGACCGGCTGAAACAAGGGATACCGATTGAAGGGCTAACGAAATATACTGCTCTGCTCTATGAAAATTCGATGAATTTAACCGATTACTTACCGCAAAACGGCCTTGTCTTTTTTGATGAAATTAGCCGGATCACTGAAATGAATGACTCCCTTCAGCAAGAGGAAGCGGAATGGTATACAGGTTTGCTGGAAGAAGGCAAGATCATCCATGATATTAAGCTTTCTTATCACTTTACAGAGGCTTTATCTACTATCCGCCAGCCGATTATTTATCTAGCTTTATTTTTGCGGCAAGTGGCTCATACGAAGCCGGAGAACATCGTCAATTTCTCTTCGCGGCCGATGCAGGATTTTCACGGACAGATGAATGTTCTCCATGCGGAGGTAGAGCGGTGGAAGAAGCTTGGAATGACTGTGGTGTTTCTCGGTGAAAATGAGGAGAGGATTGCCAAGGTTCAGCGAGTTTTAGCAGATTATGAGATTGAAGCCGCTAGTTCGCTAGAGAGAAACAGCATCATTCCGCAGGCAGTGCAAGTAGCCCGCGGCACATTAACAGCCGGTTTTGAATTTCCGGCTTTGCATCTTGCGGTCATTACCGAGCAGGAGCTTTTCAATAAAAAGCCAAAAAGAAGCAAACGCCGGCAAAAGCTGTCTAACGCCGAGCGGATTAAAAGCTATTCCGAGCTAAAGCCAGGAGATTATGTGGTGCATGTAAACCACGGGATCGGAAAATATTTAGGTATCGAGACACTCCAAATTAAAGGGGTGCACAAAGACTATTTAAATATTAAATATCAAGGAACAGACCAGCTTTATGTTCCGGTAGAACAAATTGAACTGGTCCAGAAGTATGTCGGTTCGGAAGGAAAAGAGCCGAAGGTATATAAATTGGGCGGCAGTGAATGGAAACGGGTAAAAAATAAAGTTCAGTCTTCTGTGCAGGATATTGCCGATGACTTAATCAAGCTTTATGCCGAAAGGGAAGCGGCTAAAGGCTATGCCTTTTCTCCTGATGGCGAAATGCAGCGGGAGTTTGAATCATCCTTTCCATATGAAGAAACGGAAGATCAGCTGCGCTCCATTAATGAAATTAAAATAGACATGGAAAAAGAGCGGCCGATGGATCGTCTTCTGTGCGGAGATGTCGGCTACGGGAAAACAGAGGTAGCCATCCGGGCAGCTTTCAAAGCGATTGCCGATGAAAAACAAGTTGCCTTCCTTGTGCCGACCACCATCCTTGCCCAGCAGCACTTTGAAACGATGAGCGAGCGTTTCCGCGACTTTCCTGTCGAGATTGGCTTGCTGAGCCGCTTCCGTTCAAGAAAGCAACAGACGGAAACGATTAAGGGGCTTAAAAGCGGCACGGTGGACATTGTGGTCGGAACGCATCGCCTTTTATCCAAGGATATTCAATACAACGATCTCGGCCTGTTAATCGTCGATGAGGAGCAGCGCTTTGGGGTAACGCATAAAGAGAAAATTAAGCAGCTGAAGACAAATATAGATGTCTTAACATTAACAGCTACACCTATTCCGCGAACCCTCCATATGTCGATGCTCGGCGTGCGGGATTTATCTGTCATTGAAACGCCGCCGGAAAACCGTTTTCCGGTGCAGACCTATGTCGCTGAGCTTAACCCTGCTTTAATCCGCGAAGCCATTGAGCGGGAGCTTGCCCGGGAAGGACAAGTGTTTTATCTATATAATCGCGTAGAGGATATTGAGCGCAAGGCTGACGAAATTGCCATGCTTGTGCCTGATGCCAGGGTGGCGTATGCTCATGGGCAAATGACCGAACGGGAACTGGAAACGGTTATTTTAAGTTTTCTGGAAGGAGAATTTGATGTTCTCGTCACCACGACTATCATTGAAACAGGTGTGGATATACCGAATGTCAATACGCTCATTGTCCATGACGCCGACCGGATGGGCTTGTCCCAGCTGTACCAGATCCGCGGCCGTGTCGGGCGCTCCAACCGGGTAGCTTATGCCTACTTCATGTACCGCAAAGATAAGGTGCTATCGGAACAGGCGGAGAAGCGTTTGCAAGCAATCAAGGAATTCACCGAGCTTGGCTCCGGATTTAAAATTGCGATGCGCGACTTATCCATCCGCGGCGCAGGGAATTTGCTCGGTTCTCAGCAGCATGGATTTATCGATTCCGTCGGCTTCGATTTATATTCTCAAATGCTGAAGGAAGCAATCGAACAAAAGCAAGGCACCGACAAAAAAGAAGCGGCGCCTTCATTCGAAGCAGAAATTTCAATTGATGCCTATATCCCGGATGCTTACATTAAAGACAGCCGCCAGAAAATTGAGATGTATAAACGGTTCCGCAGCATTGAATCCTTAGAAGAGGCAGAGGAACTGAAAGAAGAAATGATCGACCGCTTTGGGGATTATCCGCGGGAGGTGGAAGACCTCTTTAAAGTGGCTGAAATGAAAGTGTACGCTGCAGCTGCTCAGCTGGAATTAATTAAACAGGAAAAAGAATCCGTCTATATATTGATGAACGAAGCCGGCACGAAGGAAATCGACGGTTCGAAAGTGTTTGCAATATGCAACAAGCACGGCCGCTCAGTCGGCTTGGGCATGGAAGACAATAAGCTGAAGATGACCATCGACAGCCGAAATATGACAACCGATACATGGTTTGAAATGGCTTTTGATATCATAAAAAATCTGGAAACTGCGAAAAAATAGAGGGAAAAACACAACAAAATGTATAGAACTTCCCAGATGATAAATAATAACAATCACAGGGGCAATGCCATCGGTCTCGTGTCGCTGGTCCATTGTCAATTAATCATCTGAGGAAAGTGAGGCAACATAAGATGAAAGCAACTGGTATCGTTCGTCGAATCGACGATTTAGGACGGGTCGTCATTCCAAAGGAAATCCGCCGTACATTAAGGATCAGGGAAGGAGACCCGCTGGAGATTTTCGTTGATCGGGATGGGGAAGTTATTTTAAAGAAATACTCTCCTATTAGTGAACTAGGCGACTTTGCTGAAGAATATGCAGAGGCCTTGCATGACAGTCTGAACTCGGCTGTATTAATTTGTGACCGCGATGCGATTATTTCTGCTGCCGGAGTATCCAAAAAAGAATACGTGAATAAAAGCATTGGCGAAGTGATCGAAAAGGCAATGGATGATCGGCAAAGCATGCTGCACCATCCGCAGGCGCAGGTGTCATTCGTAGACGGACGTGAAGAAAAGGTGCAATCGTATACGCTTGCTCCCATTATTGCAGGCGGAGACCCAATCGGCGTTGTTGTTATTTTCTCTGATGAACGAGCGATCGGAGAAGTAGAGCGGAAATCCGCCGAAACCGCCGCCAGCTTTTTAGCTAAGCAAATGGAAAGTTAATCGGGAAGGGAAGCAGAAGAGAAGCTGCTTCCTTTTTTGATGAATGGCGATATAAAAGCGCCAAGCTGCCGAACATTTGTCTGTCTGGGCAGAACAAGGCACTTGCGCTTTTCAGGGTAAATATATTAAGTTGAAGGCAGTATGTTTTAGAAGGGCAGAGTGTTGATAGTGCCATTGAAAGAAAAAAATTCATTGATGCGGGGAGCCGCTATTTTAACGATGGCGGCTATCTTTATAAAAGTTTTAAGTGCTGTGTACCGCGTCCCGTTTCAAAATATAGTGGGGGATATTGGCTTTTATATTTACCAGCAGATATACCCCTTTTACGGGATTGCTACAGCCCTGGCTACATACGGGTTTCCGGTCGTTATTTCCAAGCTGGTAGCCGAATCGGGAGAGGACTTGCAGCGGCGCCGTGAGGTTATCCGGCTTTCTTACTGGGTGACAGCGGGCACAGGCATGTTGTTGTGGGCACTCGTCTTTTTTGGGTCAGAACGAATCGCCAATCAAATGGGAGACCCCTCTTTACAGCCGCTCCTTCAAATTGTGGCCTTCTCCTTTCTTTTTATTCCGTTTCTGACTGTATGGCGGGGAACGTTTCAGGGAGAGGGCAATATGGTGCCTACAGCTGTTTCACAAACAGTGGAACAATCTATCCGTGTCGGGGCGATCTTATTGTTTTCCTCTGTTTTGATTGGGAGAGGCGCTTCGCTTTACACGGCGGGAGCAGGCGCCTTTGCCGGCTCTATAGCAGGCAGTGTCGCTGCTGTAGGGGTCTTGTTTTACTTTACGCGGAAACAAGGTCTGTCGGCGGGAAGAAAGGCAAAGCTTGATCGTTTAATCACGGGGAGAGACATTCGGCTGCTTTTTATCCAATCGGCTGCTATTTGTCTTTCAAGCATAGGGATTGTTTTGTTTCAGCTAATTGATTCTTTTAATTTATACGATGGGCTTCTTAAAGCAGGCATGGATGAGTGGGGAGCAAAAATTGCCAAGGGCACTTACGACCGCGGTCAGCCGCTTTTGCAGCTTGGCACGACGGCCGCCGCTTCCCTGGCTTTAACCATTGTTCCGCTTGTGACATCCGCTTATCGCAGAAACCGGCAAGAGGAGCTCGACAACTGTATCCAGCTGGCGCTCAAAGCCAGCTTTGCCTTTGGCTTGGCAGCGACGGCCGGATTAATCAATATTATGGGAGCTGTTAATACCATGCTGTTTGAAAATAGCAGCGGCTCTTTTATTCTGTCTATTTTTTGTGCTTCTATTTTGTTTAGTTCACTTGCTCTTACATTGACAGGTATTTTACAGGGATTTGGAAATGATTTTATCCCGGCTCTCGCTGTATTAACAGGTCTTGTTTTCAAGTATATTGGAAATGCAGGGCTGATTCCCCGTTTCGGAGCAGCAGGAGCAGCCGCTGCTACGCTTTTTGCCTTTATATCGATTGCCGTTTTTCTGGGCATTTTTCTTAAGAAGAAGTGGAAGACCGTTTTGATCGAGAAAGCAGCAGCCGGCAAAGCTCTTTTTGCGGCTTTTTGCATGACGGCTGTGCTGCAGGCTTGGAAATGGCTTGTCGGCTATGCCTGGCCCCACGAAGAAAGCAGCCGGCTGGTCATGACGCTTTTGGCGTTAAGCAGTGTTGCGATCGGAGCGTTTGTCTTTATTTATATCATTTTAAAACTAAAGCTTTTTACAAAAGAAGAACTTCAGCAAATCCCGTTTGGCAGCCGGCTGAGCAAAAGGCTCAACTAAGCCATTCAAAAATCACAGTGGAAAGAGAGAGGAAACATGACGCCATCTATTACTATTGCCGGCCTTGGAGCCGGAGATATCAATCAGCTGCCTCTTGGCATATACAGATTATTATTAACAGCAGGAAAGGCTTTTGCCCGCACGCTTGACCATCCGGTGATTCACGAGCTCCAGCAGGAAGGCATCCGCTTTGAAAGCTTAGACTATATGTATGAAAAGCATGATCAATTTGAGGCGGTCTATGAAGAGATTGCCGCTTTTCTAACAGAGAAAGCCGAGGAGCACGGCCATATTATTTACACGGTGCCGGGCCATCCGATTGTGGCTGAAAAGACAGTCCAGCTCTTGCTTGAGCAGAAGCAAGCAGGGACATTAGATGTAACGATTGCCGGCGGGCACAGCTTTCTGGATGATCTTTTCGCTTCTGTTGGGGCAGATCCGATCGAAGGCTTTCAATTTCTTGACGGCACCGCTTTAAAAAAAGAAGACCTAAACATTTTTCAGCACATAGTTATTGCCCAAGTATATGATGCGTTCGTGGCCTCCGATGTGAAGTTGACATTGATGGATAAATATCCGGATGATTATCCTGTGACGATCGTGACGGCGGCTGGAAGTGCAAATGAACAAATAAAGCAGCTGCCTTTATATGAGCTGGACAGGCAAGTAACGCTGAATAACCTCACGTCTTTGTATGTGCCGCCTGTGCAAAAAGAAGAAGATACTTACAAAGAGTTTTCTGTACTGCGCCAAATTATTGCCGCCTTGCGCGGCCCGGACGGCTGTCCGTGGGATCGGGAGCAGACGCACCAATCTTTGAAAAAGTATTTAATAGAGGAAGCTTATGAGCTGCTGGAAGCAATTGACCGTGAAGACGACGATCACATGGTTGAAGAGTTGGGGGATGTCCTGCTCCAAGTAATGCTGCATGCTCAAATTGGCGAGGACGAAGGCATGTTTTCGATTGAAGATGTGATTCAATCTATTTCCCAGAAAATGATCCGCCGCCATCCCCATGTGTTTGGCGATGCGACGGCCGAAAATGCAGAGGCCGTCGTTTCGAATTGGCAGAAGATTAAAAGTGAAGAAAAAGGGGGAGCCCCGTCTTTTCGGCTGGATGAAGTCGCTAAAGGGCAGCCGGCGGTGCTGCGGGCTTATGAATTGCAAAAAAAGGCGGCCAAATCAGGATTTGACTGGGATGACGCTGCCGGTGCGATGGAAAAGGTAATGGAAGAGTGGCAGGAATTCCTGGATGAGGTGAAGAATGAGGATAGCAGCAAACAACTCGATGAATTCGGTGATATTCTGTTCGCGCTGATTAACGTTGCCCGCTTTTATGATATTCATCCAGAGGAAGCCTTAGCAAAAGTAAATGAAAAGTTTTACCGCCGTTTTAACCATGTAGAAAAGAGCGTGAAAGAGAGCGGCCGGCCATTTGAGGATTTTTCATTGGATGAGCTGGATGCTTTTTGGGACGAGGCAAAAAAATTAGGTTTATAAAAAGGGAGAGAAGCAGATGTCGACAATGAGACTAGATAAATTTTTAAAGGTTTCACGATTAATTAAACGGAGAACATTAGCAAAGGAAGTAGCGGATCAAGGGAGAATCACTATTAATGGGACAACGGCAAAGGCCAGCTCTAACATCAAAGAAGGAGACGAGCTGTCTATTAGACTAGGTCAGCGCGTGCTGACTGTAAAGGTAGAAAAACTCCAGGAAACGACAAGAAAAGAAGAAGCAGCCGGCATGTATCAATTGCTGAAAGAAGAAAGAATCAACGAATAAGCGAGGCCGGCCGCTTAAAAGACTGATAGGTTTAAATTTCTTCCTTCCCCTCATAGTTTTGCTCCTGCTTGCATACATTTAGTGGCAAAGCTTGTACTTTGCAGTGAGGGGGAGAAAGATGAATCAGGAGTATGATTCGGTTAATAATCGCTCAACTGATGGCCATGATATTGTCATGCAAGGCAGAAAGATCATGGAAATTACCGGAGTCAAACAAGTAGAAAGCTTCGACAGCGAGGAATTTTTACTGGTCACTGTCATGGGAATGCTCATTATAAAAGGTGAAAATCTGCAAATGAAAAACTTAGACGTAGACCGGGGGCTGGTGGCGATTAAAGGCCGCATCTCCAGCTTTGTCTACACAGATCAATCCACGGGCGATAAATCAAAAGGATTATTTAGTAAGTTGTTCAAATGACGCTAACCGTTCAATTTGAAACGTTATTGTCGATGATCGCCATGGGGATTTTCTTTGGAGCATTCCTGGACACCTATCAAAGATTTTTAAAGCGGCAGACCCGGCCGCGAATCATTTCTTTTTTCACGGATATTGTGTTTTGGTGTGTATTTGGATTGTTAATCTTCTATTGCTTATACCGGGTGAATTTCGGAGAGATCCGCCTCTATTTGTTTCTGGCGCTTCTTTGTGGCTACTCAGCTTATCAGGCACTGTTCAAACGACTGTATGCGCGGCTTCTTGAACAAGTTATTTTAACAGTAGTCAATCTTTTCTTATTTTTAAAGAAATGCTTTTATTTTCTCATTATCCTCCCAATTAAGCTCATCATCAAAGCAGTCCTTATTGTAACTGGTTTAATAGGAAAGACTTTGCTGCTTCTTGCCAAAACAGCCCTTTCCCTATTATTATTGGTAGGAAAGATTGTTTTCTCGCCTGTTTTCTTGGTTTGGCGCTTTTTTCCTGATAGAATACAAAAGAAAGCAGCTATTTTAAATGAGAAGCTGGCAGGATTTTTCTTATTAGTCAAGAATACAGTTATCAATAAAGCAAATCGCTGGAAAAAATGAGCCGGGAGGAAGGGAAATGAGCGGTTTAAACAAACAAAAAGTAACTGCCTTGAAAAACGCCTTTGTCTTCAGCCGTGCGAGAAAAGACTTGTTTCTGGCAAGGCACAAAAAAAAGCTTTACAGAAGGCTGGGGGCCTTTATGATCGTAGCCCTGATTCTTTCTATTGGCTTGATGTCGACTCTTTACTCACGAACGGCCCATCTTGAAGAGCAAAAGCTTGCAAAGGAAGAAGCAGAGGCAACACTTGCAGAGTTAAAGCAGCAGCAGAAGCAATATGAAGAAGAATTGAAGAGGCTGGAAGACGATGAATACATCGCCGAGCTGGCCAGGAAAAAGTATTTTTTATCGGATGATGGAGAGATTATCTTTAATATTCCTGAATCAGATGGGAACAGCGGGAAAAGTAAAGAATAAGAAGGTATATTGACACCTTTTTTTTTCGTAATATAATAAAGGTTAAAGTTTGATCATTTCTAAGGAGGAACATTTTTTTTATGTCAATCGAAGTAGGCAGCAAGTTACAAGGTAAAGTGACAGGGATCACTAAATTTGGAGCGTTTGTTGAACTGCCGGAAGGCTCAACAGGATTAGTACACATTAGTGAAGTGGCGGACAACTATGTAAAAGATATCAATGATCATTTGAAGGTCGGCGATGAAGTAGAAGTAAAAGTCATTAATGTGGAAAGTGATGGAAAGATTGGTCTATCCATCCGCAAGGCGAAAGACCAGCCGCAGCAGCAACAGCAACAGCAGTCCTATCGTCCCCGTCCAAGAAACAATGATTACCGCTCTAAAGGACCAAGAGGAGGAGGAAACTATTCAGCTCCGAAAGAAAACTTTGAACAAAAAATGGCCCGCTTTCTGAAAGAAAGCGAAGATCGTCTGTCTACCTTGAAACGCCAAACAGAATCGCGCCGCGGCGGTAGAGGAGCGAAACGGGGTTAATTGCTGTCTATTTAATTATATCTATGATCGGATCGGAAAACATTCAGCAGCAAAAACGGCTTTGCCCAGTTATAAGAACTGGGCAAAGCCGTTTTTTATTAACAGCCGTCTGTCGGGAGCCCCCGGCTGGACGGAAGAAGCTAAAAATGTGAATAATCCGAAACAATAGGCCAAAATATGCCACTAAATTCATAAATAAAAAACCAGATTTCAGACAGACCGCTTGGATCCTTTGAAATCTGGTTTTTTTGCCGATGACCCGTACGGGATTCGAACCCGTGTTACCGCCGTGAAAGGGCGGTGTCTTAACCGCTTGACCAACGGGCCTTTTTCGTGAACAGCAGCGGCCGGCCCATAAATCGGCGCCGGCAACCGGCTGTATTGGCTTTTCTTAGTAGCGGCGGAGGGGATCGAACCCCCGACCTCACGGGTATGAACCGTACGCTCTAGCCAGCTGAGCTACACCGCCATAATTGAAGTAGAATTGAAGCACAATGAATATAATACTTAGGTTGCAAGCAATTGTCAATTACTTTTTAATAGTTTATCAAAAATTATTTTATTCCGAGCCAATAAAAGGTCTGTATGCTCTCATCCGGCTGATAAAAAAAGTGGCTTTTCTTGCTGTCGAACGTTTTTTTGAGAAGTCTTCTCTTTTTGACAAACTTTGAAAGCATTGTTTTGTATAATTGCGGCAAAGAAACGTGGATGGGAGTTGTTAACATGGAGAAAGCGGAAAGAAGTTTGACGGAGCCGGTTAATCATGTGGCATTAGAGGAGACAAAGCTGGAGGTGTTTAAAGGGGTAAAGCAGGTTTTCGGCCATTTGCAGGTGCTGCTGCTTGAAAAAGGCTTTATCTTGCTTATTATTGGGTTTTTATTGGGACGGGCTTTAATCCTTTCTCATTTAACCCCGTTCGGCCTTCCTTTTTTCGCAGCTGCTTTTATGCTGCGGCGCGATTGTGCTCCACTTGCTTTAATTGGTTTGCTTGCAGGATCTTTAACCTTGTCCATTGAGCAAATGAGTTATTCCTTTTTTTCGATCGCCGTGTTCCTAGTTGTCTATCGAATGTTGAAAAATTTCCATAAGGAAGATGCTGTGTCACTGCCGTTCTTTGTATTCTTTACGGTCTTGGCGGTAAAAACTGCATTTTCCTATTTTCAAAGCGGCCAGCAGTTTGCTCCTTATGATGTACTGATGGCTGCCATTGAATCCTCCCTGGCATTCGTGCTCACTCTTATCTTTATGCAGAGCATACCTTTTCTATCACTGAAAAAAAGGATAAAGGCATTAAAAACCGAAGAAATTGTCAGTTTAATTATTATGCTTGCTTCCATCACGTCCGGTACGATTGGCTGGACGCTTTACGGTTTATCCATTGAACATATTTTTTCGAGGTATTTAGTGTTAATCTTCTCATTTATCTCAGGAGCGGCTGTCGGTTCTACTGTTGGCGTCGTCACTGGGCTGATTTTCAGCCTTGCCAGTGTGTCCAGCTTTTTTCAAATGAGCTTGCTGGCTTTTGCCGGCTTGCTTGGCGGATTATTAAAGGAATGGCGAAAAGCGGGCGCAGCCGGCGGACTGCTGATTGCTACATTACTGGCTGGCATGTACGGAGAACAGGGAATACCTCTTATGCAAACATTATACGAATCGCTGGCAGCGGTTGCGCTGTTATTTTTGACACCGAAAATTGTTACTGACCAGCTGGCCAAGCTTATACCCGGCACAGCCGAGCACTCCAATGAGCAACAGCAATATTTGCGCAAGATGCGAGACGTCACAGCGAATAGAGTAGAGCAGTTTTCTGAAGTATTCCAGGCTTTATCCAAAAGCTTTTCCCAATATAACATTGAAGCATTGGATAATTATGAAGAACGGGAGCTGGATATGTTTTTGAGCCATGTCACTGAAAAGACCTGCCAGACCTGCTTTAAAAAAGAGCAATGCTGGACGAAAAACTTTCATCAAACCTATCACTTAATGAAGGATGTGCTTTGCGAGCTTGATGAAGGCCAAGCCGGATTGACACAAAGGCTGTCGCGGGAGCTCGATGCCCATTGCTTCCGGCCTGGACGGGTAGAGGAAGCGATCAAGCAGCAGTTAACATATTATCAAGCAAATCAAAAGCTGAAAAAGCAGGTGCATGACAGCCGCAAGCTTGTAGCCGAACAGCTTCGCGGCGTTTCAGAAGTCATGAGTGACTTTGCCGAGGAAATTCAGCGGGAACGGGAAAATCATTATAACCAAGAAGAACAAATATTAGAAGCGATCGAAGCGTTTGGTTTGGAAATTGAATATGTGGATATATACAGCTTGCAAAAAAGCAATGTAGATATTGAGATTTGTCTTCCGTTTACTTATAACAGCCATGGAGAATGCCAAAAGGTGATCGCTCCGATGCTGTCAGATATTTTGGGTGACAATGTCATTGTGCATAAAGAAGAATGTGAGGGCGGTCCTGCCGGTGTCTGCCATGTTGTTTTCCGGTCCGCGAAAGCGTTTGCTGTCACTACAGGGGCAGCCCACGCGGCCAAAGGAGGCGGATTAGTGTCCGGAGACAGTTATTCCACCATTGAACTGGGGGCAGGAAAGTATGCTGTTGCGATCAGCGACGGAATGGGGAATGGGGAAAGGGCTCATTATGAAAGCCATGAAACACTCCGGCTGCTGCAGCAAATTTTAAAGTCAGGCATCGAAGAGAAGGTTGCTATTAAATCAGTCAATTCCATCCTTTCTCTGCGGACAACTGACGAAATTTTCTCAACTCTTGACTTAGTCATCATTGACCTGCAGGATGCCGTTGCCAACTTTTTGAAGGTAGGCTCCACCCCAAGCTTCATTAAGCGGGGCAATAAAATTATGAAGATAGAGGCGAGCAATTTGCCGATCGGTATTTTACAGGAATTTGAAGTAGATGTAGTGAGTGAGCAGCTAAAGTCCGGAGATTTAATTATTATGATGAGTGACGGCATCTTTGAAGGGCCGAAAAATGTAGAGAACAAGGATTTGTGGATGAAAAGAAAAATACAGGAAATGGAAACGGATGATCCGCAGATGATTGCTGATCTTTTGATTGAAGAGGTGATCCGGACAAGGTCCGGGGAAATTGAAGACGATATGACGGTAGTGGTAGCGAAGGTAGAACACAACTTGCCGAAATGGACATCTATCCCGATGCAGTTCGGCTTTTCAAAAAAGAAAAAGAAAATTTCTTGAGGGAAGGGGTTTGGGCTTTTATTCAAGTATAATTTTTCCTCTTTCTGGCGAGGCTGAAGATAACTCGTTAAGGTTGGAGGGGTTATGATGAATCAAGGAACGATCAAGCAAATTTTATTGTTGACAGACGGCTGCTCAAATCATGGGGAAGATCCGGTTGCCATGGCTGCTCTAGCAAGGGAACAGGGGATTACTGTGAATGTTATTGGAATTATAGATGATGATGCCGCAGATCAGCGCGGACTTCAGGAAATTGATCAGATTGCTTTATCAGGAGGCGGCATTAGCCAGACGGTTTGTGCTAAGCAGCTATCTCACACTGTTCAAATGGTCACAAGGCAAGCAATGACTCAAACCTTGCAAGGGGTAGTGAACGAACAGTTAAAGAAAATATTGCATAAGGAAACAGAGCTGGATGAATTGCCCCCTGATACCCGCGGCGAAGTGATGGAGGTAGTGGATGAGCTGGGTGAAACAGCCAACTTGGAGGTGCTGATTTTAGTTGATACGAGTGCCAGCATGAAAAGCAAGCTGCCGACAGTGAAGGAGGCGCTTCTCGACTTATCGCTAAGCATGAATGCCAGAATGGGAAGCAGCCGCTTCTCCTTATGGATATTTCCCGGGAAAAGAAAAGATACGGAGCAGCTGCTTGATTGGACGCCGCAGCTGGATTCACTAACATCTATGTTTTCAAAGCTGTCTCCCGGCGGGTTAACACCGACGGGTCCAGCGATTCGTGAAGCTATTTCCCGTTTCCAAACGAAGCGAAGCAGGAAAGGCTGGTTGTCAGGCGATGATGAATACATCGAAAAATCAGTTTAATATTAGCCGAGGGACGGTCATACACGGCAAATGGCACAAGCAAGCTTATTTAGTGGAACGGATGATCGGCCAGGGAGCTGCTGGTACAGTGTATTTAGTGAATGGAGCGTCTGGAGCAGCAGCGCTCAAGTTCAGCAATCCATTATCTATCACGGCTGAAATGAACGTTTTGAAGGCGTTTGCTAAGGTCCAGGGGTCTTCCCTTGGACCTTCTTTGTTAGATGCTGATGACTGGGAAAGCAGCTGGGGGGTACATCCTTTTTATGTAATGGAGTACATACAAGGACCGACATTATCCGATTTTGTCCAGGCAAGGGGGACCTCGTGGATTGGCGTCCTGCTGTTGCAGCTCCTCGAAAATCTGCAAACTCTTCATGAGGCTGGCTGGATATTTGGCGATATTAAGCCTGACAATTTAATTGTATCTGGACCGCCGTATGCTCTTCGCTGTGTAGATGTTGGCGGAACGACAAAAATGGGGAGAGCGGTGAAGGAGTATACAGAGTTTTTTGACAGAGGTTATTGGCGTGCCGGTTCCCGAAAAGCAGAGCCCTCCTATGATTTATTTGCTGCTGCCATGGTGGCCATCAACCTGGCTTATCCGCAAAGATTCGCACGAAGCGAAGCCGGGGTAAAGCAGTTGGAGGAGAAAGTCAGGCAAAAGAAAGAGCTGGAGGCGATGGCTCCTGTACTGATTAAATCACTGCAGGGCAAATATGCTGATGCAGGGACCATGCGTAAAGAATTGCTGGCCGCCCTCAGCAGCGAGGCCAAGAAAAGCGAGCCGGCAAAGAGGAGATCTCCCAGCCGCCAAAGCAGCGGCCGTGCGTCGCTTCAGCAGCAGAAGAGAAAAAGACAAGGGCTATATACCGTCACTCTCATTTTATTTGTAGCTGTCGTCTATGTTTTATATGTGCTGACAGAGTTGCTTGTGTGATTTCGGGGCTTCCTTTTGTTTAGTCACTTCAGAAAGTGTTAATATAGTCAGTAAAAAAGAGCAGGATGAGGAACAATGCTGACATATGAAGAGAACGTCAAACAATTTATTAATCGGCATCAGCTAATCGGCCAAGGCGACAAGGTGGCTGTCGGTGTGTCGGGAGGCCCGGATTCATTGTCCTTGCTTTCTTACTTGGCAAACAAGCGCAAAGAGTGGCAAATCGAGGTGTTCGCTCTTCATTTGGATCATATGTTTAGGGGGGAAGAGTCTTACCGGGAATTAAAGTTTGTTGAACAGTTTTGCCAAAGCAGAGACATTCCTTTTTATGCGGAAAGAATCCAGATTGAGAAGCAAATGAAAGAGACGGGAGGAAGCTTGCAGGAGGTGTCAAGGCGCGTGCGCTACCGCTTTTTCGAGAGAGGGCTTGAGCACTTTTCGGCCGATAAATTGGCTCTCGCTCACCACGGTGATGACCAAGTAGAGACAGTGACAATGCAATTAGTAAAGGGAGCCGGCAGCCGTACAGGCATCCCTGTCCGAAGGCCTTTAGGCAAATGGGAGGTGGTTCGGCCGCTTCTATATGTAAACAAAGAGATGATTGAGGAGTACTGTTTACACTACGAGCTTGATCCGCGTCGGGATCCGAGCAATGAGAAGCCCATTTATACCCGTAATCGCTTCCGCTCTGAGCTGCTTCCTTTTTTCAAGCAGGAAAATCGCAAAGTTCATGAGCATTTCCAAAGGTTCAGTGAAGAACTGTCTGAAGACAATCAGTTTCTGGAAGATTTAACAAGGGAAAAACTGCATAATATATGGCAAAAGGATGACAGCGGTTGTTCCCTCAAAGTTGAGGCTTTTCGGTCAATGCCTTTGCCTTTACAAAAAAGAGCGATTCATCTAATATTAAACTATCTTTACAAAGGAAAAAATCCCTTCTCTTTCGTACATATCCAACAGATTTTACACCTTTTAATGGAAGACAAATCCTCATGGAAACTGGACTTGCCTCATGGGTTAAAAGTCTGCAGGGAATATCAATTTTGTATTTTCACATTTAATATTCCGGATAAAAAAGAATATGTGTTTAAACTGGATGAAGGAGACCGGATCACCTGGCCATATGGAGGCCAGTTTGCACTGGCTGATCAACTTCCTGAAGCCACAGCTGCATACGAGTATATGATCCTTAATGATAAAGTCAAGCGTCCGCTTTATATCCGTACAAGGCGAACAGGCGATAAAATCCAGCCGAAAGGGATGGAGGGCTCAAAAAAGCTGAAAGACTTATTCATTGATGAGAAAGTTGTCCCCGCCAAGCGTGATCAATGGCCAATTGTAACAGATAGCGAGGGGAAACTGCTCTGGGTGCCCGGACTGAAGAGGTCCAGGCATGAAGAAACAAGCTCTGCTGGCAACCATTTAATATTAATTTATATACGCAATCACTTCTAGGAGGCTAACAAATTGTTAAACCAGGATATCGAGAAAGTACTCATTACTGAGGAAGAAATTCAAGAGAAAATTAAAGAGCTCGGTCTTGAACTCACAGAGGAGTATAAAGATAAGTTTCCCCTTGTTATTGGAGTTTTAAAAGGAGCTATGCCTTTCATGGCAGACTTGATTAAGCGAATGGATACTTATTTGGAAATGGACTTTATGGATGTTTCCAGCTACGGCCGTTCAACCACTTCATCCGGAGAAGTAAAAATTGTAAAGGATCTGGATACATCTGTTGAAGGTCGGGATATACTCATTATTGAGGACATTATTGACAGCGGCTTGACATTAAGCTATCTTGTGGAGCTTTTCCGTTACCGAAAAGCAAAGTCCATTAAGATTGTGACATTGTTAGATAAGCCGACAGGCAGAAAGGCGAAGATTAAAGCTGACATAGTTGGATTTAATGTGCCTGATGCCTTTGTTGTAGGCTATGGCCTTGATTATGCAGAAAGATACCGGAATCTTCCTTATATCGGTGTGTTGAAGCCGGAAGTATACACGAAAGCGGATAACGAATAAGAAAGGTTGATCACCATACATGAATAGGCCGATCCGCATGTCAAATAGTTGTAATGCCAAGATTTTCTATGATAGTATTGAATACAGTATTTTTACCGTGGGAGGAGGTAAGGGATGAGCCGGATTTTTCGTTATACCATATTTTATTTGTTAGTTTTCCTTGTCATTATTGGGGTTGTCAGCTACTTCAACAGCAATAATGAGCCTAATAAGAATATAACGTACAATGAATTTGTTTCCTATCTAGAAAAAGATCAGGTAAACTCATTTTCCATGCAGCCGGAAAGAGGCGTGTATGAAGTCCGCGGCCAGCTGAAAGGTGCGCGTGAAGGCGAGTTTTTCCTTACTTATGTAATGAACAGTGAGAACATGCTGAATCGCATTGACGAGGCAGCGAAAGATTCAAAAGTAGAAATTCTGCCTGCTAAAGAGACAAGCGGATGGGTGTCTTTCTTCACTACCATCATCCCTTTCTTAATTATTTTCCTTTTATTCTTCTTCTTGTTGAATCAAGCGCAAGGCGGCGGCAGCCGAGTCATGAACTTTGGAAAAAGCAAAGCCCGCTTGTACAATGATGAAAAGAAAAAAGTCCGCTTTAAAGATGTAGCGGGAGCAGATGAGGAAAAGCAAGAGTTAGTGGAAGTGGTTGAGTTTTTAAAAGATCCGCGCAAGTTCTCTGAACTGGGCGCACGCATTCCAAAAGGGGTTCTATTAGTCGGACCTCCAGGTACTGGTAAAACATTGCTTGCACGTGCAGCAGCGGGAGAAGCGGGTGTTCCGTTCTTCACAATCAGCGGTTCGGACTTTGTCGAAATGTTCGTCGGGGTCGGTGCTTCCCGGGTGCGCGACCTGTTTGAAAACGCGAAAAAGAATGCGCCGTGTATGATTTTTATTGATGAAATTGATGCGGTCGGACGTCAGCGCGGCGCTGGTCTTGGCGGCGGGCATGACGAACGCGAGCAAACATTGAATCAGCTGTTAGTTGAAATGGACGGCTTTAGCGCGAATGAAGGAATTATCATTATTGCCGCTACCAACCGTCCGGATATTCTAGACCCTGCCTTATTGCGTCCAGGCCGTTTTGACCGTCAAATTACGGTAGATCGTCCAGATGTCAATGGCCGTGAAGCGGTGCTCCGCGTCCATGCGCGCAATAAGCCTCTCGATGATTCAATCGACTTAAAAGCGATCGCAATGCGCACTCCGGGCTTTTCCGGTGCGGATCTAGAGAACTTGTTGAATGAAGCGGCACTTGTGGCTGCTCGCCGCAACAAGAAAAAAATTGACATGCGTGATGTTGATGAAGCAACTGACCGGGTAATTGCCGGTCCTGCGAAGAAAAGCCGTGTAGTTTCTCAGAAGGAAAGAAAAATTGTCGCTTTCCACGAAGCAGGACACACGGTCATCGGTCTTGTGCTTGATGAGGCAGAGATGGTTCATAAAGTAACGATTGTTCCGCGCGGCCAAGCTGGCGGTTATGCGGTTATGCTGCCGAAAGAGGACCGTTACTTGATGACAAAGCCGGAGCTTCTTGATAAGATCACAGGTTTGCTGGGCGGCCGTGTAGCTGAAGACATTATCTTTGGTGAAGTGTCAACTGGCGCACACAATGACTTCCAGCGTGCAACGGGTATTGCCCGCCGAATGGTGACTGAATTCGGGATGAGTGATAAGCTTGGTCCGCTTCAATTTGGTCAAACTTCCGGCGGCCAGGTATTCCTTGGACGAGACTTTAATAACGAACAAAATTATTCAGATGCGATTGCCTATGAAATCGATCTTGAAATTCAGCGCATTATGAAAGAATGCTATGAGCGCGCGAAGAATATCTTGACTGAGAATCGCGATAAGCTTGAGTTGATCGCCAATACTCTAATTGATATCGAAACGCTCGATGCTGCTCAAATTAAACACCTCGTTGACCATGGTACGCTGCCAGAGCGCAAGTACAATGCAGAGGACAAAGAAGGAAAGCTGGAGCTTTCTAAAGATGAACAGGTAGTTGTTAATGTCCAGAAGAAGGAAGAAGTGTCTGAAACGACTGAGTCAACAACTGATCTTGAAAAGAAAGAACAGCAGCCAAACGATCGGGAAGATGACCCGAAAGCTTAACGGAAAACGCCGATGAAAATCGGCGTTTTTTTCATGAGATGCACGCTTGGAGACTGCTCACTGCTGTTGGGAGGAACAACCTGCTTTCATAAGACCGGCCGGATCAAGAGAAGCTAAAACAGCCGCCGGTTATTCGCCGTCTTTTATTTAGGTGAAAATCCTTTCTTTTGGAAGTCGTGACATAATGATGTTACCGCTTTTATGTGATATGATGAATGGCAGCAATAAAAGTTTAAATGAGTGTGGTGAGAGTCTTGATATTTGTGTTGGATGTAGGGAATACAAATACTGTATTGGGCGTTTATGAAGAGGATGAATTGAAATTCCACTGGCGAATTGAAACGAGCCGCAACAAGACAGAAGACGAATACGGAATGATCGTGAAAAATCTTTTTCAGCACGTAGGGATTACGTTTGATCAGATCGAGGGAATTATCATTTCTTCTGTTGTTCCTCCCATTATGTTTTCGCTGGAACAGATGTGTCAAAAGTACTTTCATATAAAGCCAATGATTGTTGGTCCCGGGATGAAAACCGGTTTAAATATTAAATACGAGAACCCGCGTGAAGTGGGAGCTGACCGGATCGTTAATGCAGTCGCGGCTATTCATGAATACGGAAGCCCTTTGATAATCGTAGACTTTGGAACAGCTACTACGTATTGCTATATCGATGAAGACGGCCATTACATGGGCGGGGCGATTGCGCCGGGCATTAATATTTCTACGGAAGCTCTTTATTCCAGAGCCGCTAAGCTGCCCCGCATAGAAATTATCCGGCCGGATCATGTGGTCGGGAAAAACACAGTGGCCGCTATGCAGGCCGGAATACTCTACGGATATGTTGGCCAAGTAGACGGCATTGTCAATCGAATGAAGGAACAAAGCAAAAAGACGCCGACTGTAGTTGCAACCGGCGGTCTCGCTCCTCTAATTGGAGAAGAAGCTCAATCGATTGATATCATTGACCCGCTGTTAACCCTTAAAGGCCTATGCCTGATTTACAAACGCAACCTTTAGGAAGAAAGGAGTTTTCCTTATGAAGGATTATTTAGTAAAAGCTCTTGCTTTTGACGGGCAAGTTCGTGCCTATGCAGTGAATACAACAGAAACCATCAATGAAGCACAAAAAAAGCATTATACCTGGCCGACAGCTTCTGCCGCCATGGGACGGGCTATGACAGCTGGCGTAATGATGGGAGCCATGCTGAAAGGTGAAGAGAAAATTACCATTAAAATCGAGGGCGGCGGTCCGATCGGAGCAATTCTTGTTGATGCGAACTCCAAGGGAAAAGTCCGAGGCTATGTGACGAACCCGCAAACTCATTTTGACTTAAATGAGCATGGCAAGCTTGACGTCCGGCGTGCTGTCGGTACCGAAGGCATGATTACAGTCGTAAAGGATGTTGGGCTTCGCGACCATTTTAGCGGTCAGACACCGATTGTTTCCGGTGAGCTTGGGGAAGACTTTACGTATTATTTTGTTGCTTCTGAGCAAGTGCCTTCCTCCGTTGGTGTTGGCGTACTCGTCAATCCGGATAACTCTATTCTAGCTGCAGGCGGATTTATCATTCAGATTATGCCTGGAGCCGAGGAAGAAGTCATCTCTGTGATTGAGCAAAAAATCACGGCTATGGCTCCAATTTCCAAGCTGATTGAAAAAGGAATGTCTCCTGAGGAAATTCTCTATTATATTTTGGGGAAAGAAAACGTCAAGGTTCTTGAGGAAATGCCTGTTCAATTCGAATGCACTTGCTCAAAAGAGCGGTTCGGGAATGCAATAGTCAGTCTTGGAAAACAGGAAATCGAGGAAATGATTGAGGAGGATGGACAGGCGGAAACCCAATGCCATTTCTGCAATGAAAAATACATCTTCACAAAAATTGAACTCGAGCAATTGAAAGCAGCAGCTACTAGCTAATTGAATGAATGAAAAACCTGCTGACAAAAATGTTTTGCAGGTTTTTTAATAAGTAGCTCGTATAGAAATGAGTAAAAAGATTGACTTTTGTTGAAAAGATTGTTAAATTCTATATAACCAATAAAAATACTCGGTATTGAGGTGGATAAAATGGTACGTGTAGCAAATTCGGTAGCTGAGTTAGTCGGCCACACTCCTATTGTAAAATTGAATAACGTAACAAATGAAAACAGCGCAGACGTATACTTAAAGCTGGAATATATGAATCCGGGAAGCAGTGTGAAAGATCGGATTGCCCTCGCTATGATCACGGCAGCAGAAGAAAGCGGCAATTTGAAAGAGGGCGGCACAATCATTGAGCCGACCAGCGGAAACACAGGAATCGGCTTGGCGATGATTGCAGCAGCGAAAGGCTATCGTGCAATTCTTGTTATGCCGGATACGATGAGCATGGAGCGCCGCAACCTGCTTCGTGCTTACGGTGCGGAGCTTGTGCTCACACCTGGAGCGGAGGGAATGAACGGCGCGATTCGCAAGGCGAAAGAACTGGCTGAGGAGAAAGGATATTTTATGCCGCAGCAGTTTGAAAATGAAGCAAATCCAGAAATCCATCGGCAAACAACAGGGAAAGAAATTGCTGAGCAAATGGATGAACTCGATGCTTTTATTGCCGGTATCGGAACAGGCGGAACCATTACAGGGGCTGGCCAGGTGCTGAAGGAAAAGTTTCCGGGTGTCAAAATTTATGCGGTGGAACCTGCGGATTCGCCAGTTCTCTCTGGAGGAAAACCAGGCCCGCATAAAATTCAAGGAATCGGTGCCGGCTTTGTGCCAAAGGTGCTGGATACGAAAGTGTACGATGAAATTATCACCATTGCGAATGAGGAAGCTTTTGAAACAGCGCGAAAAGTTGCCCGCGAAGAAGGGATTTTGGGTGGTATTTCCTCTGGCGCCGCTGTAGCCGCTGCATTAAAGGTAGCTGAAAAGCTTGGAAAAGGAAAAAAAGTCCTTGCGATTATTCCGAGTAACGGCGAACGCTACTTAAGCACGCCGCTGTATGATTTTGAAGAAAATTGAACGGATGAAAAAACAGGCTGAGAAATCAGCCTGTTTTTATTTTTCGTCGTTTAGACATGTTAAAATAAAAACAGACTGAAAGATGGAAGGGGCAGAAAGATGAAAGTTGCAGCAGGGCCGCATGAGTTGGACTTCTCGAAGAAAACTTACATTATGGGGATTTTAAATACAACGCCCGATTCATTTTCGGATGGCGGGCGCTTTAACGAGAGGGAAACAGCTGTTCGCCATGCGGAGAAAATGGTACAAGAAGGAGCGGATCTCATTGATATTGGCGGTGAATCCACGCGTCCGGGCTACACGCCTGTTTCAGCAGACGAAGAGCTGAAGCGAGTTTTGCCTGTTATTCAGGCAGTAGCCGCTCATGTGAATGTACCAATTTCCATTGATACCTATAAGGCGGAAACAGCACGGCAATCGATTGAAGCCGGCGCTCATATCATCAATGACATTTGGGGAGCGAAGAAGGACCCCGAAATTGCGGCGGTAGCTGCTGAGAAACAAGTGCCGATTATTCTGATGCATAACAGGGACAATATGAATTATCACGCTTTTATCCGGGAGGTGCTTCTTGATTTGTATGAAAGCATCAATATTGCCATTAAAGCCGGTGTGCCCGAGAACCAAATTATTCTCGATCCTGGCATTGGCTTTGCCAAGGACATGAATCAGCATATGCTCATGCTGCAGCACTTGGATCAAGTGGCCGCTCTTGGATTCCCTGTGTTGCTCGGTGCTTCGCGCAAAAGAATTGTTGGGCATATTTTGGATCTGCCTGTAGAGGAGAGAATGGAAGGAACGGGTGCGATTTGCTGTTTTGGCATTGAGAAGGGCTGTCATATTTTGCGGGTGCATGATGTGAAGCCGATCAGCCGAATGGCGAAAATGACGGATGCATTAGTCGGAAAGGGATGAAATGATGGATAAGATATATGTAACCGGCATGGAGTTCTATGGATATCATGGCGTATTTCCTGAAGAAAATAAACTTGGCCAGCGTTTTCGGGTGGATGCAACGCTGGAAGTCTCCCTGCAAAAAGCCGGGCAGTCAGATGACTTGAATGATTCTGTTAACTATGGAGAAATTTATCAGGTGTGCAAAGAGATTGTGGAAAACCGGACATTTAAGCTGGTGGAGGCCATTGCTGAGCACATTGCTGCAGCGCTGTTAGATGCCTTTCCTAAGGCAGCTGCCTGTACAATCAAAGTAATCAAGCCAGACCCGCCCATTCCTGGACATTATGACCATGTAGCTGTAGAAGTTATGAGGAGAAGAGCGGAACATGAATAATCAAGCTTTTTTATCCTTGGGAACAAACATGGGGGACAGGCTGGCTAACCTGCAGGAGGCCCTTCGCTTGCTCCGCTCGCATGATGCGGTCACCGTGGCCAAGCTCTCCTCTATTTATGAAACAGAGCCTGTAGGCTATACAGAACAGCCGGCTTTTCTCAATATGGCTGTTCAAGTGAGCACTTCTTTATCAGCGCAGGAGCTGCTGGATCTATGCTTGTCGATTGAACAGGAAATTGGAAGAGTTAGGGAGTTCAGGTGGGGCCCGCGAATAATAGACCTTGACATTTTATTGTATAATCAAGACAATATTGAATCAGAGAAGCTTATCATTCCGCACCCAAGAATGCATGAACGCGCTTTTGTGCTCGTTCCTCTAATAGAGATTGATCCAGCCATTTGTTTTCCAGGGAGTAACAGACCGCTTGAAGAAGCACTTTCGAGTATTCAAGAAAGGAAAGGTGTTCGCCTGTGGAAACAGAACAATGGGGAAGAAGAATTCGAGCTTTCAGGAAGCTAAAGGGATTTACCCAAGAACAGCTTGCTCAGCAGCTTGGAGTGTCTTTGTCCGTGCTTGGAGAAGTGGAAAGAGGCAGTCGTCCGCTGACTGATGAGTTATTAAAGGAAATATCGCAAGCTTTGCATATATCAACTGATGAATTGTGTCCGCCGGAAAAAAAGTAGAAAGGTGAGGAATATGTTAAAGATCGGAAACATCGAGATGAAAAACCCCGTTGTACTTGCACCGATGGCAGGGATTTGTAATTCTGCTTTTCGTCTGACGGTAAAAGAATTTGGTGCCGGACTCGTTTGTGCTGAAATGGTCAGCGACAAGGGGATTGTTTTCCAAAATGAAAAGACGCTGGACATGCTTTATATTGATGAAAGAGAAAAACCGCTGAGTCTGCAGATTTTTGGAGGAGAAAAAGAATCGCTCGTTCAAGCTGCAAGCTTTGTTGATAAGAATACAAATGCTGATATTATTGATATTAATATGGGCTGCCCGGTTCCTAAAATTACAAAATGTGATGCAGGAGCTAAATGGCTGCTTGACCCAAACAAAATCTATGAAATGGTGTCAGCGGTCGTAGATGCCGTTGATAAACCGGTTACAGTGAAAATGCGTATGGGATGGGATGAGGACCATATTTACGCAGTAGAGAACGCCCGTGCTGTTGAGAGAGCAGGAGGAAAAGCCGTAGCGCTTCATGGCCGGACTCGTGTACAAATGTATGAGGGAACAGCGAACTGGGATATCATTAAAGAAGTGAAGCAATCGGTCGGCATTCCGGTCATCGGGAATGGTGATGTCCAAACGCCGCAGGATGCCAAGCGGATGCTTGAAGAAACAGGGGTAGACGGAGTGATGATTGGCCGTGCTGCTCTCGGTAATCCATGGATGATTTACCGGACGGTGAAGTATTTAGAAACAGGCGAGCTTATGGAAGAACCTTCAGCACGCGAGAAAATAGACGTTTGCCTGCTGCACCTTGACCGTCTTATCGCATTGAAAAATGAAAACATTGCTGTACGCGAAATGCGAAAGCATGCTGCCTGGTATCTAAAAGGCATTCGCGGCAATGCGCGTGTGCGCAAGGATATCAACTTATGTGAAACAAGAGAGCAGCTAGTGAGCCTGCTGTCTAATTTTGTTCAAGAAGCAGAAGAGAAAGAAGCAGCTATTCAAGCTGGATAATAGGCAAGGGTGACCATAGGAATAGGAGTGAGTGGAATGAGTGAGGAACTAAACGACCAGCTATTGGTGAGAAGAGAGAAAATGCAGGCGTTAAAAGATAAAGGACTAGACCCTTTCGGCAAACGTTTTGAACGCACCCATACAGCTAGCGGCATTGCAGCCGCCTATGATGGTTTTTCTAAGGAAGAGTTAGAAGAACAAGCTATTGAAGTGAAAATTGCCGGCCGCATCATGACCAAGCGCGGAAAAGGAAAAGCGGGCTTTGCTCATGTGCAAGATTTAACTGGACAAATTCAAATTTACGTTCGTAAAGATGCAATTGGCGAAGAAGCATATGAAGTATTTAATATGACGGACCTTGGGGATCTTGTTGGTGTCACTGGCACGATTTTCAAAACAAAAGTAGGCGAACTATCCATTAAGGTCAGCCACTACGAATTTTTGACGAAAGCTTTGCGTCCGCTTCCTGACAAGTTCCACGGACTAAAGGATGTTGAACAGCGCTATCGCCAGCGGTACTTGGATTTAATTACAAGTCCGGAAAGCCAGCAAACATTCATCACCCGCAGCCGTATTATTCAATCTATGAGACGTTATTTAGACGATCATGGCTATTTAGAAGTGGAAACACCGATGATGCATTCAATTGCCGGCGGCGCTTCTGCTCGTCCGTTTATTACGCATCATAATGCGCTTGATATGGAGCTGTATATGCGTATTGCGATTGAGCTCCATTTAAAGCGCCTTATTGTCGGCGGTATGGAGAAAGTATATGAAATCGGCCGTGTCTTCCGAAATGAAGGGGTCTCTACGCGCCATAACCCGGAATTTACGATGATTGAATTGTATGAAGCTTACGCTGATTACCAAGATATTATGCGCCTGACAGAAAACTTAATTGCCCACATCGCCGAAGAAGTGCACGGCACAACAACCGTCACCTACGGAGAATATGAAGTGAACTTGCAGCCGCAATGGCGCCGTTTGCATATGGTAGACGCCGTAAAAGAATATACAGGCGTAGACTTCTGGCAGCAAATGACGGACGAACAAGCTCGTGAGTTAGCTAAAGAGCATGGAATTGAATATAAAGAAACGATGCAGTATGGACATATTGTTAATGAATTTTTTGAACAAAAGGTAGAAGAAGAATTAATTCAGCCTACTTTCATTTATGGGCATCCGGTTGAAATCTCTCCGCTTGCCAAGAAAAATGAGGAAGACCCTCGTTTTACAGATCGTTTCGAATTGTTTATCGTTGGACGTGAGCATGCTAATGCCTTTACAGAATTAAACGATCCAATTGATCAGCGTGAACGCTTTGAGGCTCAATTAAAAGAGCGTGAGCAAGGAAACGATGAAGCTCATGAAATGGATGATGATTTCATTGAAGCATTAGAATACGGACTTCCGCCTACAGGAGGATTAGGCATCGGGATTGACCGCCTGGTTATGCTGCTGACGAACTCTCCTTCTATTCGTGACGTGCTTCTCTTCCCGCTTATGAGACATAAAGAATAGTTTACAAGGATCGCTTATAAGCGATCCTTTTTTTATCCTGGAGCTGCAGTTATCAAGCTTAAATAAAAAGTTGCCCTCTTCAACTAACTAATTTAAAAAAGTACTTGCATACAAGAAAGAGAGGTGGTATATTTATATTCGTTGCTAACAACGCTTGCTTGTTTGACAAAAAAACATCAAAAAAGTTGTTGACAACAAGAACTGAAAATGATATATTTAAGAGGTCGCCAAAAACGACCTAAGAAAAAATTGATC
>NZ_BCVF01000033.1 GCF_001591605.1 Bacillus badius NBRC 15713
TCTGGCCTGTCTCCAACTGGAGGCAGGTTTTTTGTTGTAAAAAAGAGGGATTGTTTAATTCAGATTTCCTTAGGGTATAGCGAAAACGAGATCACCTTGGCAGCTGGGCGGATACATAAAACCAAAACAAGCGGAAGGATTTTCACTGTATAAAGAATAGCCTTGGGTTTTTGCAAAAAGATCAGGAGGGATAAGCGATGAAAAAAGAGGGTCATTCAAACAACGCAAAGGATGAACAGCTTGAACAGTTTCGCGTAGATCATAAAGGAAAGAAGATGACGACCACTCAAGGACTGCGTGTATCGGATGATGAGCATTCTTTGAAGGCTGGCGGCCGTGGACCGACGTTAATGGAGGATTTTCAGTTTCGGGAGAAGATGACGCACTTTGATCATGAGCGCATTCCGGAAAGAATTGTTCATGCCCGCGGCTTTGGAGCGCATGGTTATTTTCAGGTGTATGAGCCGATGGCAGAGTATACGAAGGCGAAATTTTTGCAGGACCCTTCGGTTAAAACCCCTGTGTTTGTCCGGTTTTCTACAGTGGCGGGATCACGCGGTTCGGCTGATTCTGTCCGCGATGTCAGAGGGTTTGCCGCCAAATTTTATACTGAGGAAGGCAACTATGATCTCGTTGGCAACAACATACCGGTCTTCTTCATTCAAGATGCGATTAAATTTCCAGACTTGGTGCATTCCTTCAAACCGGAGCCGCACAATGAAATCCCGCAGGCTTCCACCGCTCACGACACATTTTGGGATTTCGTTGCCAACAATACAGAATCTGCTCATATGGTGATGTGGGCGATGTCTGACCGGGCGATTCCGCGAAGCTACCGCATGATGGAAGGCTTCGGTGTGCATACGTTCCGTTTCGTCAATGAGCAGGGGAAGGCCCGTTTTGTGAAGTTTCATTGGAAACCGGTGCTTGGCGTACATTCGTTTGTTTGGGATGAAGCGCAAAAGCTGGCTGGCCGTGATCCCGATTTTCATCGCCGCGATTTATGGGAAGCGATCGAAATGGGAGATTATCCGGAGTTTGAGCTGGGTGTGCAAATGATCGAGGAAGAAGATGAACATACATTTGATTTTGATATTTTAGACCCGACAAAGCTGTGGCCGGAAGAGATAGTACCGGTTAAAATGATTGGGAAAATGACGTTAAACCGCAACCAGGATAATGTTTTTGCCGAAACCGAGCAGGCCGCCTTTCACCCGGGCCATGTAGTGCCCGGAATTGACTTTTCCAATGATCCGCTTCTGCAAGGACGATTATTCTCTTATACAGACACTCAGCTGATCCGTCTAGGAGGACCAAACTTCCATCAAATCCCGATTAACCGTCCTGTCGCCCCTGTGCATAATAACCAGCGCGATGGTTATCATCAAATGGCTATTGATAAAGGGCAGGTCAGCTATCATAAGAACTCCTTGCAGCAGAATGATCCGCATCCTGCCGCTGAAGCAGAAGGCGGATACGTTCATTATCAGGAAAAAGTGGAAGGCAGGAAAGTTCGCCAGCGCAGCGACAGCTTTAACGATCATTATTCACAGGCTCAGCTGTTCTGGAACAGCATGACGGATGTGGAGAAGCAGCATATCATTGAAGCTTTTCATTTCGAGGTGGGCAAAGTGAAGAGTAAAGATGTGAGACAGCAAGTTGTCGATGTTTTTGCCAATGTGGACGAGGAACTGGCCGCAGCCATTGCTGCAGGCGTCGGAGTAAAGGCGCCTTCAGGAGTCTCCGCGTCAAAGGCAGGGCTCGCTTCCCCGGCGTTGAGCCAAGAACAAAATAAGAAAAAGAGCGCAGCTACCCGCAAAGTGGCGATCCTTTTGACAGAGGGGTACGATGCCTTAACGGTCACTCCGATGCTAGAGGCCTTGGAAAAAGCCGGCGCTCACCCGGAAATAGTCAGCAGCCATGTCGGTGCTGTCAAGAGCGCAGACGGGCAAGAAGCAGAAGCAGTACACTCCTTCCTGACAAGTGACCCGGTCATATTTGATGCGGTATACGTAGCGGGCGGCAAGGAGAGTGTGGCCCAGCTGAAAGCCGGCCAAAAAGCGGCGGAATTTATTAAGGACGCCTTTAAGCATTTTAAAACAATCGGCGCCGCAACAGAAGGTGCTGAGATTCTTGCGGAAGCCGGCATCCCGGCCGGCACAGAGCCGGGTGTTACTGTTGCCCGCCAGCTGGAAGACGTGCAGGCATCCAGTGAATCATTTATTAGCGCATTGGCCGAGCATCGGCACTGGTCTCGGCAAGTGTAAAAAGAAATCAAACCGGAGGCTGTATCATCAGTCTCTAAAATAAAAACAGGCGGAGAAAAATAGTTCATTTTTCTCCGCCTGTTTTTGAGGTGTCTTACGCTTTTTCCTCAAATAGCTTGGCGATCTCGACAATCACCTGGACGGCTTTTTCCATATTATCAACAGATACATATTCAAAGCGGCCATGGAAATTCTCCCCGCCTGTAAAAATATTCGGTGTCGGCAGGCCCATATAGGAAAGCTGTGATCCGTCCGTCCCGCCGCGAATCGGTTCAACGATCGGCGTGATGCCTAGGCTTGTCATCGCTTCATGAGCAATGTCCACCACTTCCCGGACAGGTTCGATTTTTTCTTTCATGTTGTAATATTGATCGTTCAGCTCAAGGGAGACTCGCTCCGCTCCATATTTCTCTTGCAAGTTTTTGACAGCTTGCGTGAAAAATTCTTTGCGTTCCTGAAATTTCTCTTTGTCATGGTCGCGGATGATGTAATGCATTTCTGTTGTTTCTACGTCTCCCTCAATGGCAAGGAGGTGGTAGAAGCCCTCATATCCTTCTGTATACTCCGGAGCTTCACCGGCAGGGAGCTGATGCTGGAACTCCATCGCAATTTTCGCAGAGTGGATCATCTTTCCTTTTGCCGACCCGGGGTGTACGTTTTTTCCGCGAATAGTAAGTTGTGCGCCTGCTGCGTTAAAGCTTTCATACTGCAGTTCGCCGAGCGGCCCTCCGTCCACTGTATAAGCAAACTTGGCGTTAAAAGCGGCAACGTCAAATTTGTGCGGCCCTTTGCCGATTTCTTCATCGGGCGTAAAAGCGACGCGGATTTTTCCATGCTTGATTTCAGGATGCCGCAGGAGATAGTGCATGGCAGTCATAATTTCCGCGACGCCTGCTTTATTGTCTGCGCCGAGCAGCGTGGTGCCGTCTGTGGTGATTAACGTGTGGTTCTTATATTGAGCAAGCTCAGGAAAGTCGTTTGGCGACAAAACAACCGATAGCGCTTCATTGAGAACAATATCGGAGCCGTCGTAATTTTCAATAATTTGCGGCTGGACATTCTTTCCGGTGAAGTCGGTGGCCGTATCAACATGGGCCAAAAAGCCAATAACTGGCACATCCTTTGTTGTATTTGCAGGCAGGGTGGCCATTAAATAGCCATTTTCGTCCAAATGAATGTCCTGCATACCGATTGCCTTCAGCTCTTCCTCCAGCATGCGCAGCAGCGTCCACTGTCCCGGAGTTGAAGGGGTTGTTTCGCTGCTTTCGTCTGACTGTGTATCAACCTTGACATAAGAGGTAAACCTGTCAATGATTTCTTTTTTCATTCAAACACAGCTCCTTTTTGTTATGTATGTAGTTGATTGTAACATAAGCATCAGTAAGAATTAGCCAAAAAAATTCACAGCCGCATGAATTCCTCATGCGGACAGGATTACAGGGCAGAAACGGCGAAGAGAAGACTAGTATGAGAGAGGGCAGTTGTCCATATAGATAAGATAAGTGCCGCTGCTTGACAGGAAGGAATGATCCGGGACAACAGGCACGTTGATAAGATGGCTGCCGCTGCTGGGAAAGGGGTTATGAAATGGACGAGAAGCTGCTATCATTAGCGTTTTCAGTAGAAGCCAATAAGGGAGTGTATGCCCTGCTTTTAGGGTCCGGCATTTCTTATGCGGCCGGCATACCGACCGGCCGCGGCATTTTGCGGGAGCTCTGCCGGCGGATTATGTATATTAATGGAGCAGATGAGAGCGATCCGGTCGCCTGGTATGAGAAGCGGTATGGAAAAGCCCCGCTCTATAACCAGGTGATTGAATTGCTGGCAAAAACATCCTCTGAGCGCAATGGATTGCTGAAAGAGTTTTTTGAGCCGACGCTGGAGGAGGTCGAACAAAAGCAGAAGGTGCCGACAGATGCTCATTATGCGATTGCCAAGCTGGTGCAGCGCGGGTATCTTAAAGTGATCGTGACGACAAATTTTGACCGCCTTCTTGAGCATGCTCTTGATGAGCATAATATACAATATCAGACGCTTTACCATGATACCGATATTGAAGGGATGAAGCCGCTCGCTCATGCAGAGTGTACAGTGCTGAAAGTAAATGGGGATTATCGCGATACCCGCTTTAAGAATGTCACAGATGAGCTGGATAACTATACAGTTCCGCTCGCCCAGCTGTTGCGGCGGGTATTTGATGAATACGGCATTATCGTATCCGGCTGGTCGGCAGAGTGGGACACGGCGCTCCGTGAGCTGATCAGATCGGTGAAAGGCCGCCGTTATTCATGGTATTGGCACGCTTTTTCGGAAAAACTCACCCCGCATGCGGATGAGCTCATTAGCTTTCGCGATGCTAGCAAGATTGTTGATCCGAAAGGGGCCGATCACTTTTTCACCGAGTTGTATGAAAATGTTACTCATATCGCGGCCATAAAAAAGATAAGCCCGGAAAACATTCAAGTGAAAACAAAGCGGGTAAAGCGCTATATACAAGACAGGCGGGAAATTGAGTTAAGGGAGATGCTGACAGAACAGACGAGAAAGGTGTCCGCTTTTTTGTTTGGACAACACTATACGGCAGAAGAGGCATCTGCTGAAGAGCTGTCGGTCCGTGTCCAAATGATCGCAGAAAAAACAAAAACGCTTGCTATGTTCGCGGCGATTGTCGCTTATTATGCAAGAACACCCGATCAGATAGAACTGTTAATCCAGACAGCTGAACGCCTTACCGGGTCGCGGCATCATCACGGGGACCCATTTTTGTTAGCTGAACAGGAGATTCCTCTCCAAGCTGTCTTTTACAGCATCGGCATCAGCGCCGTGATGAAAAAGAATTATCAATTGCTGAACAAGCTGTTTACATTGCCTAAGGTGCAAGACCCTCACCGCCACCATCTTTCTTTTCTGGCCAGCACTTCCATGCTGAGCGACTTGGAGGGATTGTTCAGGAAAATGGCAGGCGGAAAAGCAGGCTTAACGCCAGCGTCCACACTGTTTACTTATCCGTATTTACAGCACTTGTTCATTGAAGCCAGGCTGGCGTTTGATGAACAAGAGTTCGAGCAGCACTTTGACCAGTTTGAGCTGCTACGTGCCGTTAAATGCCGCTATGAAGAAGAGACTGGGAGCGTTGCCGGACAATTCGGCTGCAAAGCAAACAACGAGTATTTGATCCGTTTTTTGAACGAAGGGGCAGAAACCGAAGACTGGCCGGTTCTGGCTATTTGTGACGGACGTCGTGAGAAATTTCTTGAGGGGCTCAGGAAGTTAGCGGCAGACCTGAATAAAAAAGACGGATTCAGCGGCAAAGAGCTTCTTAACGCCTCTAAAAAATTCCGCCGGTAGGAACCTGTAGATCAGGTTCTTTTTTTTCAAGACTTTAGATCGGCAAATAAAAGTCTATGATTCTGGCGTTCATTGACCGCACATGTTTTGCCATATAAAGAAAAGATGATCTGGCTGCCGCTGGCACTCGTTTCAAACGCAGCACGATATAAGCGATTAAAACGTTTCGTCGCTAATTTTTGTTATTTGGTCTTCCCAGTCGCGCATGATTTTCAGTCCGTCCTCATTGGCGAGGGTTAATTGTCCTTGTTTTTCAACAATGTCGGAGGTTTCATCATCGTAAATTTTCAGCTTCATCGTGTAGTTGTAACGAACGGTTCCATCTTCGTTTTCTGCTTCCTTTTTAAGCTTTACACTTTGCAATTTAATGCTTCTGTTCATCTTCTTGGCCATATCGGGAGTAAGGCTGAATGTGCGGTTCGCCAGTTGTCTTTCAAACTCTTCTTTTGAAAGGTAACGCTTCACCTTCTCCCCTATTTCTTCTCCGGTCGGGATGTTAGCAGGGTCCTCTACAGTATATTGCTCCGCTTTGTACTCCTTTACAAACCTGGCAGCCTCGCCTTCTGACACCGCATTCTTGCCGCAAGCGGCGGTGCCGATCAGCACACAAACGACTACTAAGCATCCAAGTATCTTCTTCACCGTGCTTTCTCTCCTTTCTTCTACGACTAGACTTACGGAGACGGTGAACGAAAAGTTTCAATTATCTTACAATTAATCTCTGGAAAGGAATTCAGTTCATAAAAATAAGGCCCGCCTATTAAATTTTCAGAAAAAATCATGCATAATAAAAATGATCGAAAATTGAAAAAGGGGCTGACTTTGTGAAACATATTTATACCGGCAAGACGAAAGATGTATACGAGCGGGAAGATGGCAATTATTTGTTGAAATTTAAGGATGATGTCACCGGTGAAAACGGTGTATTCGATCCGGGAGCGAATACAGTTGGCTTGACGATGGAAGGTGCCGGCAGGGCTGGTCTTCGCTTAACCAAGCATTTTTTTGAGGTTTTAAAAGAAAAAGAGATTCCTACCCACTACATTGATGCGGATATCGAGGCAGCGACGATGACCGTTCAGCCGGCTGCTGTTTTCGGCAACGGGCTTGAGGTGATTTGCCGCTACCGGGCAGTGGGAAGCTTTCTGCGCCGCTACGGCCTGTATGCGCAAGAAGGCCAGCCGCTTGATGCGTTTGTGGAAGTGACCTTGAAGGATGACGAGCGCCAAGATCCGCCCATTTCTGAAGACGCGCTTGCCATGCTTGATATCCTTTCCCACGAAGAATATAAAGAGTTGAAAGGACTAACTAGAAAGATTGCCAATACGGTAAAGGACGAGCTTGCCAAGAAGGACATTGATTTATATGATATCAAGTTCGAATTCGGCCGCGGCAAAGACGGACAAATTTTGTTGATTGACGAAATTTCAGGCGGCAATATGCGCGCCTATAAACAAGGTGAATACATAGAACCGCTTCAGCTGGAGAAAATCATGCTGGAAATGTAAGCATCCATTGACCCTAAAGCCTGCAGCACCGGTTTTGGGGTTGTTTTTTATGTAGGCTTTTTTGAGTGAATGAGGAAGAAATCAATAGGAAATAATCACAGAGTCTTTATTTTGAAAAAGCCTCGTTTTCAACACGCTATTCTTAATAAATTCAGCTTGTGAAATTGAGTGAAAATTAGCGAAATTGCTTATCTTTTGTAGTATGATAGTAGGTGTAGTAAAATGGAAAAAGAAAGCCATTTAGGCAGGAGTGCAGGTCTCTTGCTAACTTTGAAGGAGTGATTCATTTGGCTATTGTCCTCCAGAAAGGGCAGAGAATTGATTTAACAAAAGGCAACCCGGGACTTGAGAAAATTATGGTCGGCCTTGGCTGGGACCCGATTCAGAAGAAATCTGGCGGTCTGCTTGGCATGTTCGGCGGGGGCGGCAGCTCAAACTTTGATATTGATGCTTCAGTGATTATGCTTCAAGATGACAAGTTTGTCAGCAATGAACAGTTGATTTATTTCGGCAACCTGAAAAGCAGCTGCGGCAGCATTGTACATACAGGAGATAACTTGACAGGAGAAGGAGAAGGGGATGACGAGCAGATTCTTATCGATCTGAAGCGTGTGCCTTCTCATGTGACCAAGCTTGTTTTTGTGGTGAATATTTACGACTGTGTTTCGCGCAAGCAGGACTTTGGCATGGTGGAAAACGCTTTTATCCGTGTAGTCAATTCGGCCAATGGAGAAGAGCTGCTTAAATTCAACTTATCTGAAGACTATTCCGGTTCTACAAGTTTGACAGTAGCAGAGATTTATCGTCACGGCTCTGATTGGAAGTTTGCTGCGGTCGGAACCGGCACACGCGATACCGGGCTTCGTGAAATGGTTCGTCGCTATACTTAACTAAAAAATTAGGAAAGAGGGAGTTCATATGGCAATTTCATTAAGCAAAGGGCAAAAAGTAGACTTAACAAAAGGCAATCCCGGATTAAAACACATTACTGTTGGTCTTGGCTGGGATACGAATAAGTATGACGGCGGCCATTCATTTGACCTGGATTCTTCCGTATTTCTTTTAACGGGCGCCGGCACATGTGAAAGTGAGAAGGATTTCATTTTCTATAACAACTTGGAGGGCGGAAATGGTTCTGTTGTTCACTCAGGCGATAACTTAACGGGTGAAGGAGACGGCGATGATGAGCAGGTAAAAATTATGCTTGCTGATGTGCCTGCTTCCATCGAAAAAATCGCCTTCACGATCACGATTCATGACGCAGAGACACGCAACCAAAACTTTGGGCAAGTGTCCAACAGCTATGTGCGCATTGTGAATGCAGACAACAATGAAGAGTTGATCCGTTATGACCTTGGCGAGGACTTCTCTATTGAAACAGCCATCGTTGTCGGAGAGCTTTACAGACATAACGGCGAATGGAAATTTAATGCGATCGGCAGCGGTTATCAAGGCGGGCTGGCATCGCTCGTGAAAGACTACGGACTGCAAGTGTAAGAACGGCCTAGCCGTGCACATTGGAAAAGCTTTCGCTTTATCATTGAGTAAGGAGGAGTTTGACAATGGGGATTACATTATCTAAAGGCCAAAAGATTGATTTAACAAAAACCAATCCAGGTCTTGTCAAAGCAGTGATTGGTCTTGGCTGGGATACGAATAAATATTCCGGAGCCCGGGAGTTTGACCTGGATGCATCCGCTTTTCTTGTCGATGCAGGCAATCGCTGCCAAAACGATCACGACTTCATTTTTTACAACAATTTGCAGCATCCAAGCGGTGCGGTTGTTCATACAGGGGATAATCGGACGGGTGAAGGGGAAGGCGATGATGAACAATTAATCGTGGATTTCTCCAAAATTCCGGCCTATGTGGACCGAATCGGCATTACCGTAACGATTCACGAGGCGGATTTGCGCAACCAGAATTTCGGACAAGTATCCAATGCGTTCGTTCGTCTCGCGGATGAAGCAACCGGGCAGGAGCTGCTCCGCTTTGATTTAGGAGAAGATTTTTCGATTGAAACAGCCGTGGTTTTTTGTGAATTGTATAAGCACGGAGGCGATTGGAAGTTCAGCGCCGTCGGCAGCGGCTTCTCTGGCGGGTTGGCAGCGCTTTGCCGCAACTACGGGTTAGAAGTTTAATTTTTTAAAGCCAATAAAGGGCAGAAAAGCCTTTTATTGGTTTTTTTCAACAGGAGGAACGAATGGATATTATTCATGGTATTTTTAATACGTATGCTGCCTTCTTTGATTGGCACATGTGGGCAGAAGTGCTAACCGATCCAGTCAGCTGGGGGTTAATCGGCACACTTGTCATTCTTGAAGGCTTGCTTTCAGCTGATAATGCGCTTGTGCTCGCTGTTATGGTTAAGCATCTTCCGCCCAAACAGCGGAAAAAAGCTTTATTTTACGGTTTAATTGGAGCTTATGCTTTCCGGTTTATTGCCATCGGGGTCGGTGTGTTTCTGATTAAATTATGGTGGGTCAAGCTTTTGGGTGCCGCGTATCTCGCCTGGCTGTCAATTAAGTACTTTATCGATAAATCCAAAGGAGAAGACGGTGAGGATGAAGCAGAAAGCGGTTTAAAAACAGAAGGATTTTTGATTCGCCTATTCGGCACCTTTTGGGGCACGGTCGTGGCTGTTGAAATTATGGATATCGCTTTCTCAGTCGATAGTGTCCTTGCGGCATTTGGTGTCAGTGAAGAAATTTGGGTGCTCTTGCTGGGCGGCATGCTTGGGGTCCTCATGATGCGGGGAGTGGCTGGTGTATTCCTGAAGCTGATCGAAAAAATTCCAGAGCTGGAAACAACCGCTTATATTTTAATTGCTTTGATCGCGTTGAAAATGGCTGCAAGTGTCGCTCATTACGAAGTGTCTCATTATGCGTTCTTCATTGTGCTAGTCATTACATTCCTGGCTACGTTTGTCGTTCACCGCATGAACCAGCGCAAGATGACTGAGCAGGAAGCAGCGGCGGGCAAGAAAGAGGAATAAAGGGCTTGCTCCCTGTTTCCAGATAAAGAGTGATGCAGAAATAGACGTTATCTATATTTTTTAAAGAAGGAGTCTCCCTCCTTCTTTATTTATAAGAAGGTGTAAAAGCTTGAGATACTTTAATCATTTGCCGGAACTGCACTTGGAAGGATTTTTCTATAAAAAGCCGATGGTCGTTAATAAATATACCGACAGGACCAAGCTTGCCTATAGTCTTGGCCCGCTATTATACATGCCGGCAACGAGAAGGGACATTGCCCAGCTGATCATGTCCAACAAATACCGGGAGCTTACGGCCCTTGCTATCTGTTTGGAAGATGCGGTGGGGGATCTTGAGGTCGCGCAAGCCGAGGAGTCATTAATTTCTCAGATGGCGACCATTGAGGAGGCGGCGGCAGAAGGCCGGCTCACGGATGAAACCGCTCCCTTGATTTTTATCCGCGTCAGAAGCCCGCATCAGATGCGCGAGCTATCTTACCGCTTAGGCTCTTCTTTAGAGCAGGTAACCGGTTTTGTATTTCCTAAGTTCTCCTCGAAAACTGGTGAAAGCTTTCTTGCTGAACTGGAGCAGATCAATAGGCAATCAGGTACTGTTCTTTATGGGATGCCGATATTGGAATCGCCTGAAGTGCTGCATAAAGAACGCCGGCTAGACGAGCTGCTGCATATCAAGGAAATCGTTGGCCGGTATGAGGAGCTTATCCTTAACATTCGCATCGGCGCCACTGATTTGTGCGGGCTGTACGGCTTGCGAAGAAGCAGTCAAATGACTGTATATGATATTGCGGTGGTGAGCGAGCTGATTACCGATATCGTGAATTTGTTTAGCAGGGAGCCCGGCGGCTATGTTGTATCAGGACCGGTATGGGAATACTTTTCCAACAGTCAGCGGATTTTGAAGCCGCAATTGCGCCAGACGCCTTTTGAAAAGCAATTCGGCTCAGAGGGATTGCGTTTAAGAAAAGAGCTCATCAGTAAAAACTTCGACGGTTTAATTCAAGAAACACTGCTTGACCAAGCGAATGGATTAGTTGGAAAGACGATTATTCACCCTTCTCACCTGCTTCCGGTGCAAGCTATGCATGTCGTTTCCAAAGAGGAATATGTAGATGCTTTAAGCATTGTTCAGCAGGCGAATGGCCGCAAGGGTGTGTTTAAAAGCGAATTTCAAAACAAAATGAATGAAATTAAGCCCCATTTAAAATGGGCGGAAAAAATACTAATGAAATCAGATATTTACGGGGTGTTCCATGAAAACAGCACATTCATCGACTTACTATCCGAACCGGTATACACATAATATCGGCAGATTTTTAAAGGTAGACGTGCAAATAGACGAAAATCCATATAACCTTCCGGCAAAAGCATTATATGAAATGGCTGCACGGATCAACAAGAAGCGGTCTTTTCTGTTCGTCAGCAAGGTGCTGGGCAAGCATATCCCGCTTCACCCTTCTATTCCTTCTATTGCTTCAGCCTTGCTTGCTTCACTTTATTATGAGAGGGAAACCGGCGATCAGCTGCCTGGCAAAGAGCAGCTTATTGAAGCATTAAACGGCGGTTCAGCCGAGCAGCTGGAAGCAGCTTACTCCCTCGCAACAAATATGACGTATTCTCCAGAAAAGCCTCTGCTATTTATCGGCTTTGCGGAAACAGCAACCGCACTTGGTCATGGAGTGTTTGACTGTTTCAGCCAATCAACTTATATCCATTCCACACGGGAGATGCTTCTCGATAAAGAAGTCACCCTTTATTTTGAGGAAGAACATTCGCATGCGACCGATCAGCGCTGCTACGCACCCGAAGAGAGCTTAGATAATGACAGGCCGATTTGTCTTGTAGATGATGAAATCACAACCGGAAAGACGGCCTTGAATATCATTGCTTCCATCCAAAGGAAATATCCGCGGAAACAGTATGTTGTGCTTTCCTTGTTAGATTGGCGCACAGAACAAGATCGGCAGAGAGTGAAGGAGTTTGAGCGGGAATGGGGCATTGAGATTCACACGCATTCGCTGCTGTCAGGGTCTATCCAGGTCCATGGAGCGCCTGCTATGGAAGAAGGACGGATCAGCGACAAGCCTTCCGCAGATAAAGAGCCGGAGTACAGTCGGATCAGCCTTCGTTCGATCAGCCCTCCTATTCCGTCTATTGCTTATTCATCTATTGATTCATTAGGTGCAACAAACGAGGCTCCTTATTTGGCGATAACGGGACGCTTTGGCCTTTCCTCAGAAAACAAAGGCGCCATAGAGGACTATTGCCGTAAAATCGGAGAGCATTTGCTGATGAAAAGGCAAGGCAAGCGGACACTTTGCCTTGGCACGGGAGAATTTATGTATATCCCGATGAAAGCGGCTGCTCATATGGGGGAAGGCGTTTGGTATCATTCGACGACCAGAAGCCCGATTTTTCCTCTCAATGAAGACGGATATCCGGTAAGAAGCCGTCTGGCCTTTGAAAGCCCGGATGATCCGGCGATTATGAACTATGCCTACAATGTGCTCGATTGCGCCTATGACGAAGTGTTTATTTTCTTCGAGCGGCCGGTGGACGAGAAGAGGCTTTCTGCTCTTTTGCGCGAGTTTCGCAGCTTGCCGCACATTCATATTGTTAATTTTAATTGAAAGGAGCACTCAGATGATAAAGAATGAGAGACAAACCGTGCTGGGCAGCTATTCCTCGGAGGATGTGATATTTCTTCTGAAAGATTTGTCTGCCGCTGACCTTGAGAAAAGCACTGCGGAGCGAGAGCTGGCCATTCAGCAAGGTATACATTATTCAGAAATGCTCCCGGTAGAGTATCAGCCGACAAGAGAATATTTGCAGCTGTTTGACGAATCGCTTGATACATACAAACAAAAGGTAGCGATTGCGGCAGGAACAGTGTGCGAGTTAGTCATGGAGGAAAAAGGACGGGACATCGTATTCGTCTCGCTCGCTCGGGCGGGAACGCCAATTGGCATTTTAATGAAACGGTACGCCCAAAAAGCTCATGACTGGACAATTCCCCATTACAGCGTATCGATCATCCGAGGACGGGGAATCGATGAAAATGCGCTGTTGTATATATTGGATCAGCACCCCAGTAAACGGCTGGTCTTCATCGATGGCTGGACAGGGAAGGGGGCCATTTCCAAGGAGCTGGCGCGTTCTGTGCGTTTGTTTGAAGAGCGGCACGGCAGAGTGCTGGACGATGAACTGGCCGTACTGGCTGATCCCGGGCATTGCTCTTCCTTGTTCGGTACAAGAGAAGACTTTCTTATTCCGAGCGCCTGTTTGAATTCTACCGTTTCCGGACTTGTGAGCCGGACAGTTTTAAATGATAATTGGATTAAAGACGGCGACTTTCATGGAGCAAAGGTATACAAGGAATTAGCGGAACAAGATGTGTCCAATCAGTACATTGATGTGATTACAGCTGAATTTGAGGCCGCTTTGCCGCTCATACAACAAGCGAAAGCAGAGCTGCAGCAAATGGACAGGACGCCGACATGGAAAGGGCTTCAGTCGATCGAAACGATTCAGCGGGAATTTGGCATTCAAGATACGAACCTCATTAAGCCGGGCGCAGGAGAGACGACAAGGGTGCTTCTTCGCCGTATTCCTTGGAAAATTCTTGTGAAGGATAAGAGCGACTCTCGTTTAAAGCATATTTTCCAGCTGGCAAAAGAGAGGAATGTTCCAGTGGAGGAATATAAGAATATGTCTTATACATGCTGCGGGCTGATTAAGCCAATGGAGACAGACCAATGATTTTTGCGAGTGATTTAGACCGCACGCTAATCTATTCCAGCAAGTTTTTAGAGGGAGCGGAGCCGGATAGGCCGATCCGCAATGTCGAAATATATAAAGGCAAAGAAATTTCCTTCATGACCGAAAAGGCGATCCGTCTTCTAAAGGAATTGTCACAGCAAATGATGTTTGTTCCGGTTACTACCCGGACAGTCGAGCAGTACAGGCGCGTCTCGCTTTTTCAGACAGAAATCTGTCCCAAGTATGCGATTACTTGCAACGGCGGCGTGATTCTCGAAAATGGGCAAATAGACCGCCATTGGCAAGAGTATGTGCAAACAAAAATTAATCAAAGCAAGACGTCTTTGGAAGAAGTGAAAAAGAGAGTAGTAGAAACGGCAGATGCTGTGTGGCTGGAATCCATCCGGACAGTAGATCCTTTTTTCATCTATTTAATTATTAAGCCGGAGCTCGCTCCGGCCGAGGTGCTGAATGAGTACGCAAGATGGGCTGCAGGGCAAGGCTGGGAGTTTTCCCATCAGGGCAGGAAAGTTTATTTTATTCCGAGCTTTATAAACAAATGGGACGCTGTGCAATACATTGCCGAGAAAGAGGGAAAGAAGCCCGTTTTGACAGCGGGGGATTCTTATTTAGATGTCTGTTTAATTGAAAAATCAGGCTGCGGCTTGATTCCGCGCCATGGGGAAGCGGCAGCGGACTATGGCCATTTGGGGCTAACTGAAACCTCAGGTATCGCAGCAGCCGAAGAAATAGTGGAAGCCGCCCTATTGAAAAAGCTTGAAGCCGCTCTTTAAGTTTAGTTGCAACTGACCGCATTCCTTCATTTTGTTCGCTGAAAGGAGGGGTACAAGTGAAAAGAAAACCGATTTTTATGCAAGTGGACTATACGAATTGGATGGAGGAACTAGCCAAGCCGATTACTGGCAGGCCGCAGTATCATCAAGAAGAAAGTGAAGTGCAGTACAGCCGGATAGCCGCTCGGGTGCTAGGAGCAGGCTTTGACGAGACCGAGTATTTGCTGGCGCTTTATTCGTTAAGCGAGCAGCCTCATGTGTACCTTTTATCTGAAACATTGGACAAGACGATGCCTAATGACCGGTTTCAATCTATTCAACGAATTCATCATATTATTCAAGAGGAGCCTCAGCTCTCTATCAACCGGTTTGTCGCGTTCCTCGAAGGGGCTGAATTGCTGCCAAAGTACAAGGAAGATCCTGACTTTAACCGGCTAGTCCGCTCCGCTCTTATCGAGGTTTTTGCGCTTTTCCAGGCTAACCACGGCGGAGCGCTCGGCCATCCGGAGTTCAGGCGGGTATTTCTCGATATGATCAAGTGGATTTGGAATCATTTAGATCCATGGGTCAAGGAAATCCCGCTTGCCCAGGACGTGCCGCATATCGTCTGGTATGGGGATATGAGCAAAAGCCAAGCTTATTTCCTATACTACTTAATTCTTTTAGGAATGGACGTTGTGATTCTGCATCCCGAGGGCAAAGATGACTTTAAAGAAATCGATCCGAAAAACGAGTGGACGGTACAGGCCGCTTATCCATCTACGATGAAGCTGCAGCCTTTTCCTACGGAAGAGCCAAAGCGGCAAGGAACAGTAGCTTACCGGGCCTCAAAAGAAATTGAGCATGTGCTGAATCATGAAGGCTCCGCTTTTTATAAGCCGTGGCAGTTTCGCAATCATCTCCCGGTTTCCGTCATACTGAAAACGACGTACGACGAAGTGTTTCTGCTGGCAAAAGAAAAAGCGTTTATTCGGCCAGGCTTTGCTGTTGAAGGGGAAGAAGTGAAAGTGCCGAACCTGTTTGCCAAAATTTCAGGTGTATCTAAAAACCGCAAAGATTATTGGGAGAAGATGCACAAGCTGACGAATGGCCCGAATGCAGTGACAATTACCAGTTTTCCATATCGGAAGGAAAGCAAGGCAAACAACCAATTTCACTATCGGCACGCGCTGGGGAAAGATGGGCAGCTTGATCCTTCAAAAATGCTTGAAAGCAACTGGTGGCAATATGGCCAGCTGCATGATGGCCTGCAGATGGGAATAGCAGCCGCCATTTCCCGGATGTGCGCTGATCCAAAAATAAAGCCGCTTTCAGGAGAATCTGAGGAAGATGTGCGCCTTTACTTATTCACCCAGACGATCACGATGCCGGAGGAGATATTGAATGTGCTGCAAACCTTCGACTATTCCCAGGATGTGCCGAAAATCATCTTATACAATAACGAAAAGAATGGGGATTTATCGCGGGCGGATGCTGCCTTCCTGTTATTGCTCAGTGAATTTGGCTTAGATATTATTTTATATAACCCGCCCGGTCACAATGATCTGGAACGATTTATTGATAAACAGTACTTTGACCACCATTTACTTGAAGACATGGTGTTTGATTTGCCATTTGACAGCGGCAAAAAAGACTTTTCCATCTTGAGCCGGATTTTCAAACAAATTTTTTAAGGAAAGGGATGACTATCATGCAGGAAACCGCAAAAAATGAACTGGAAGTGCTAGCAGAAAACGGGAATAAAGCCGAAGAGATGCGTTTGCAGCTTCGGAATGAACCGGAAGTGCAAAACCTGGTCCGATCGATTGATACAAGAAATCAAACAGAACTGCTTGAATTTGGCAAAGAGCCGGCCGAACAGATTTCCGCCTTCTCCGACCGGATTTTGGCTTCTATGCGATCCTCAAGTGTTACGGATTCCGGGGCGCTTCTAAAGCAGCTCGGCAAAACAATGGACAAGTTTGATAAAAATGATTTTGAGGAGCCAAAAGGGCTGTTAGGCAAGCTGTTCAACCGCGGCGAAAAAATGATTGAAAAAATCTTTGGCAAGTACCAAACACTCGGCAAAGAAATTGAAAAGATTCATATTGAAATCTCTAAGTATAAAGATGAAATGATCCGGTCTACGAATAACATGGATCAAATGTATGAACAAAACTACCAATACTATATGTCGCTCGAAAAGTATGTGGTTGCCGGCCAAATGAAGGCAGAAGAGCTGAAGCAAAAGGCACCGGAGCTTGAACAGCGGGCAGCCAGCGGTGATCAGCTTGCGCAAATGGAGCTCAGCACGCTCAATAACGCGATTCAAGCTCTTGAAGAGCGGGTGTATGATTTAGACATGGCCAGAATGGTGGCCCTGCAGACAGCACCGCAAATTCGCCTGCTGCAGCGCGGAAACACGAAGCTGATTGGAAAAATCAATTCAGCCTTCATCACGACTATCCCTATTTTCAAAAACGGCATTATCCAGGCGGTAGCGGCCAAACGCCAGAAGCTGGTTGCTGATTCAATGAGTGAACTGGATAGACGAACAAATGAAATGCTGCTGCGCAATTCGCAAAACATTGCTAATCAAAGCGCGGAAATTGCCCGCCTTGCCGGCGGACCGAGCATCAAAATTGAAACGATCGAGGAAAGCTGGAATACAATTGTCAAAGGGCTTGATGAAACTATGGCAATTGAGGAGGAAAATAAACGCGCCAGGGAAGATGGAATGAAACGGATTGCCCAGCTGCAGGAGAGCATGAAAAACTACGGGAAATAGGCAAGAGCGGCAAAGGATGAACTTAAGAGAAAAAGCGGGCCCAAGAGTGCATACTCTTGGGGCCCGCTTTTTTCGGCGGCCGCCTCCATGGAAAAGAATGATGGACGGGATTTAGGAAGAAGTGCCGGGCTCAATATGAACAATCGCATAGTGAACATTGTATTTTTTAAATAAGATGTCCTCGATCTGCTCAGTAATCAGGTGGCTGTCAATTACATTCAGCCGCGGATCGACTGTAATTGTTACATCCACGAGTGTCGAGTTGCCATGCAGGCGGGCTTTTACACTCGGCACTTGCTGGACTCCGGGAACGATCGAGACCGTTTCCCTTATTTCTTGGACAAGCTCCTCGTCAAACCCGTCCGTTAACGCATGTGTGGCCTGCTTAAAAATCTCCCATGCCGTTTTCATAATTAACAGCCCGACGATAAATGCTGTCAAAGTGTCCAGCCAATCCAAGCCAAACTGTGTTCCGATAATCCCGATAAATGCTCCGATACTGACAAGGGCGTCTGAGCGATTGTCTTGAGCAGCTGCCATGATCGATTGGCTCTTAATTTTTTCCCCTAAGCGCCGGTTATAGCGGTAGACGGCATACATGACGCCGGCGCTGAAAACAGCGGTCCAAGCTGTCAGCATGTCCGGTGTCGCTTTCTCTTCTATAAAGAACGACCGTCCCGCCTCAAGAAGAACTTGGACGCCGACACTCATCATAATAAAAGCGGCAATTAAAGAGGCAATCGTCTCTGCGCGAAAGTGTCCGTAATGATGGTCTTTGTCGGGGGGCTTGCGTGCAATTTTCAGTCCGATTAAGATGGCGATGGAAGCGATGACGTCCGTGGAGTTATTTAATCCGTCTGCTTGCAAAGCTTTGGAATGGCCGGCATATCCAACGCCCAGCTTGAGGATGGTAAGAAAAATATAGGCTCCGATGCTTAGCCAAGCACCTTTCTCACCTTGTTTTAAGTTATTGTAGTTATGATCCATTTTCAGGCCTCCGAAAACTTGCTGTGTCTCTTTATTAAGCATAACAGGCGGGATTTGAGTGGGTCTAGAGCAAGAGGATTGCAGCGGGTGAACTTTCCTGCGCCTATTTAATAGTATTGAAAGCAGTGAAAAAGAGAGAAAATGGCTATATTTTTAAATTGAAGCGGGTGATAAAGTATGATACACTTTGTGTAAACGGTTACACATAGAGAGGGTAAGACGATGGTTACAATAAGGGATGTGGCCGCGGAGGCCGGCGTTTCGGTTGCAACGGTGTCCCGTGTATTAAATAACAAGGGTTATGTGCATGAGGATACATTGAGAAAGGTGCAGCAAGCGATAGAAAAATTAAATTACAGCCCGAACGAGGTAGCAAGATCACTTTTTAAAAGACAGTCAAAGCTGGTCGGCCTGCTGCTTCCGGATATTACGAACCCGTTTTTTCCGGAGCTGGCGAGAGGAGTAGAAGACGAGCTGCAAAAACAAGACTTTCGGCTTTTGTTTGGCAATAGCGACGAAAATCCCGAAAAGGAACAAGCTTATATTGAAACCTTTTTACAGAATCAGGTAGTTGGCATTATTTCAGCTACCCAGACATCCGGCATGTTCAATCAGGAGCAGCCAGCTGTGCCGACGGTTTTTCTTGACCGGACACATGAAGGGCGTTACACCGTATACGCCGATGGCAGGGAGGGCGGCAAAATAGCTGCCCGCGAGCTGGTGCGCCGCGGAAGTCGCAATATTACCGTGTTGAAGGGGCCGGGGCACATCTCGCCTGTGCAAGACCGCTTTCTCGGTGCAGTGGAAGTGCTTGCCGCCTCCAGCGTCGATTTCCAGGTGATCCAAATGGCTTCCTTAACGTATGAGGAAGCGGAGGAGCGGGCAAAAGAGCTTTTTCGCCAGTATCCTGCGACGGACGGTATTTTGGCAAGCAATGACATGACAGCGGCAGCTGTGCTGCATGAAGCTTTGCGGATCGGCAAAGCGATCCCGGAAGAGGTGCAGATCATCGGCTTTGACGACATCCCAATGAGCCGGCTGCTTTTTCCCTCGCTATCGACGATCAAGCAGCCGGTATATGAAATGGGAAAGCAGGCGGCCCAGCTTTTGCTGAAGCTAATAAAAAAAGAAGAAGTTGCCGAGCAGATTATTCAGCTGCCGGTGTCCTTTGTGGAAAGAAATACAACAAGGAAGGTGAAGGCGGATGGTTAAAATAGCAGTTATTGGAAGCTCGTCGATGGATTTAGTCGTTACATCGGCAAAGCGGCCGGAAGCAGGGGAAACGGTACTTGGAGATTCATTCAAGACCGTTCCCGGCGGCAAAGGAGCCAATCAGGCGGTAGCCGCTGCCCGGTTAGGGGCGGAGGTGTATATGATTGGCTGTGTCGGCGGCGATCATTACGGAAAATCCATTATCGATAATTTTCAGACGAACGGGGTCCGCACGGACTATGTGGAACCGGTTACCGAAATGGAAAGCGGAACGGCCCACATTATTCTAGCTGAAGGCGATAACAGCATCGTGGTAGTGAAAGGAGCGAATGATGCGGTTACGCCTGCTTATGTAGAGAAGGCGAAGCCTGTCATTGCCCAAGCGGATATGGTCTTAATCCAGCAGGAAATTCCGGAAGAAACGGTCGAGTACACAGCCGGCCTCTGCCATGAGCTTGGAGTGCCGCTGCTGCTGAATCCGGCGCCGGCTCGTCCAATTAGCGAGAACATTGTTGAAAAAGCAGCCTATATAACACCTAATGAGCATGAAGCCGCTTTGCTGTTCACTGGCATGAGCCAAGGGGAAGCGTTAAAGAAATATCCTAAGAAGCTATTTATTACAGAAGGAAAGCGGGGCGTTCGCTACTCCGATGGAGAAAACGAAGTGCTTATTCCCGCTTATCCAGTTGCCGCTGTTGATACGACGGGAGCTGGAGATACGTTTAATGCGGCGCTTGCCGTTGCTTTGGCAGAGGGAAAAACGGTTGAGGACAGCCTGCGTTTTGCGAATCGTGCCGCTTCCCTGTCAGTGATGAAGTTTGGCGCGCAAGGCGGCATGCCGTTAAGAAAAGAAGTGGAGGATGCATTGAAATGAAGAAGCACGGCATCTTAAATAGCCATATCGCCAAGGTGCTGGCGGATCTTGGCCACACAGATTTCATTGTAATAGCTGATGCCGGGCTGCCTATTCCGGATCATGTGCCAAAGATTGATCTGGCGTTAACGGTCGGCATGCCAGGCTTTAAAGAAACATTGGCAGCTGTGGCGGATGATTTGGTGATTGAGAAAGTAACGGCAGCCGAGGAAGTACAGACGCAGAATGAACCGATATTTGATTATATGGAGACCATGTTTTCCGATACGAAAATGGAATGGGTGACGCACGAAGCATTCAAAGCATTAACAAAGCAAGCAAAAGCCGTCATTCGCACCGGAGAAGCTTCTCCATATGCGAATTGCATTTTGCACGCCGGCGTATTCTTCTAGAAAGAGGTGAATGACATGCAAATTGAAATGACGAACATTCACAAGAAATTTGGAGCAAACCAGGTGCTGAGCGGAGTCAACTTTGAACTGCTGCCTGGAGAAGTTCATGCACTCATGGGAGAGAATGGGGCAGGCAAGTCCACTTTGATGAATATACTGACGGGTCTGCATACACAGGATGAAGGCACAGTTACAATCAATGGCCAAAAGCGGTCCTTTGCCAATCCAAAAGAAGCGGAAGAAGGCGGCATCGCTTTTATTCACCAAGAGCTGAATATTTGGCCGGCCATGACAGTGCTGGAAAACCTTTTTATTGGCCGCGAACAGAGAAATGCGTTTGGCTTGCTAAGAACGAAAGAAATGAAAGAGCTGGCACGGGAGCAGTTTAAGAAGCTGGATGTGGCTATTCCGCTTGAGAAAGAAGCAGGTCTTTGCTCAGTCGGCCAGCAGCAAATGATCGAGATCGCCAAGGCGCTGATGACAAATGCCGAGGTCATTATCATGGATGAGCCGACCGCTGCTTTAACGGAGAGAGAAATTTCCAAGTTATTCGACGTCATTCGCTCGCTAAGCAAGCAAGGCGTGTCTATCGTCTATATCTCCCACCGCATGGAAGAGATTTTTACCATTTGCGACCGCATTACAGTTATGCGCGACGGTAAAACCGTTGATACGAAGAAAATTAAAGAAACGAACTTCAATGAAGTCGTTAAAAAAATGGTTGGCCGCGAGCTGGAGGACCGCTTCCCATCAAGAAAGCCATCTCTGGGGGAAACTGTGCTCGAAGTCAAGGACTTTACGAAAAAGGGAGTCTTCAAGGATGTAAACTTCTCAGTAAAAGCAGGCGAAATCGTTGGTGTTTCCGGTTTAATGGGAGCCGGACGAACAGAAGTGATGAGAGCCATTTTCGGATTGGATCGGATCGACAGCGGTGAACTCTATCTAAATGGGCAAAAAACAACGGTTCATTCACCGAGTGACGCAGTCGGCAAAGGGATCGGCTTTATTACTGAGGATCGGAAGGAAGAAGGGCTGATTCTTGATTTCTCAATCCGAGAGAACATTGCTTTGCCAAGCGTGAAAAGCTTTGCTCCGAAAGGAATGATCGACCAGAAGAATGAGCGGGAATTCGTCGAGCTGCTGATTAAACGGCTAACGATTAAAGCCGAGTCAGCGGAAACAAGCGCGAAAAACTTGTCAGGCGGGAACCAGCAAAAGGTCGTGCTCGCTAAATGGATCGGCATCGGGCCGAAAGTGCTGATTTTGGATGAGCCGACAAGAGGTGTCGATGTCGGCGCCAAGCGTGAAATTTATACGCTGATGAATGAGCTGACCGACCGCGGAGTTGCCATCATTATGGTATCTTCCGAGCTGCCGGAAATATTGGGCATGAGCGACCGCATTCTCGTTTTTCACGAAGGAACAATCAGCGGAGAGTTAACGAAAGAAGAAGCGACGCAGGAAAGAATTATGACGTTCGCTGCAGGAGGGCAGTAAAATGAACAAGACGGGAGTAAAATCATTCAACGATGTGACTCAAAAGCTTGGGCCTTTGCTTGGATTAGTCATATTAATTTTAATTGTCTCTATTTTAAATCCAAGCTTTTTAGCTCCTTTAAATATTTTGAACTTGCTGCGGCAAGTGGCGATTAATGCACTGATTGCCTATGGGATGACGTTTGTTATTTTAACGGGCGGCATTGACTTATCGGTCGGCTCCATTTTGGCGCTGTCGAGTGCTTTAATGGCCGGGATGATCGTTTCAGGGATCGATCCGATGCTGGCTATTTTAATTGGCTGCTTGCTGGGGGCGATCATGGGAGCGATCAACGGTTTATTAATTACAAAAGGGAAAATGGCGCCATTTATTGCCACGTTGGCAACGATGACCGTGTATCGCGGCTTAACGCTCGTCTATACAGATGGAAACCCGATTACCGGTCTTGGGGACAGTTATTTGTTTCAGCTGTTCGGCCGCGGCTATTTTCTTGGCATTCCCGTGCCGGCTGTGACGATGATGCTTGCTTTTGTTGTCCTATGGATAATTTTGCATAAAACACCGTTTGGCCGCCAAACGTATGCCATTGGCGGCAATGAAAAAGCCGCGTGGATTTCAGGCATTAAGGTGTCCAGAGTGAAGGTCATGATTTATTCATTGGCCGGTCTGCTCGCTGCTTTAGCTGGAGCCATCCTGACATCACGGCTTAATTCTGCACAGCCGACAGCGGGGACTTCCTATGAGCTCGATGCTATTGCGGCTGTTGTCCTTGGGGGAACAAGCTTGTCGGGCGGCCGCGGGCTCATCATTGGCACACTTATTGGCGCGTTGATTATTGGCACACTGAACAACGGTCTGAACCTGCTCGGTGTCTCTTCCTTCTTCCAAATGGTTGTTAAAGGAATTGTTATCGTGATCGCTGTATTAATTGACCGTAAAAAGGCAGCCTAGGAGGGGATTGGCTTGAAAAAATTATCGATAATCCTATTGTCATTGGCGCTGTTCATGCTCGGCGGCTGTTCACTCGAACCGCCGCAATGGGCTAAACCGGCAAAAAAGGACAAGCTGGAGGATATAAAAATTGGTTTATCCGTCTCTACATTGAATAATCCATTCTTTGTTTCCTTAAAAGACGGGGTTGTGAAAGAAGCGAAAAAGAACCAAATGGAAACAATCGTTGTAGATGCACAAAACGATTCGGCGAAGCAAATTAACGATGTCGAGGATTTAATTCAGCAAGGAGTCGATGTGCTGCTCATTAACCCGACTGACTCATCAGCCATTTCAACAGCCGTCCAATCTGCTAATGCGATCGGCATCCCCGTCATTACATTGGACCGCTCGGCTGAAAAGGGAGACGTAGTGACACTCGTTGCTTCAGATAACGTGAAGGGCGGCCAAATGGCCGGCGACTTTATCGTTGAGAAGCTCGGAGAAGGAGCGAAGGTGGCGGAGCTGGAAGGCGTGCCAGGAGCTTCTGCGACACGTGAGCGCGGCAAAGGCTTTCATTTGACAGCTGATAAAAAGCTGGAAGTGGTTGCAAAGCAATCGGCCGATTTCGACCGGACAAAAGGATTGAACGTGATGGAGAACATTTTGCAAGGCCATCCTGATATTCAAGCGGTCTTTGCCCATAATGACGAAATGGCGCTCGGAGCCATTGAAGCGATCGCAAGCTCCGGCAAAGACATTCTCGTCATCGGCTTTGACGGCAACGATGATGCTATTAAGTCCGTGAAAGCCGGTCAGATGGCAGCCACTGTTGCCCAGCAGCCGGAGCTTATTGGCCAGCTCGCCGTTCAGGCAGCCGCCGATACCATGAAAGGCAAGAAAGTGGAGAAAGCTATTCCAGCGCCTTTAAAGCTGGTAACGGAGTAAGGGCAAACCGGCAGAGAATCTCTGCCGGTTTTTTCCTGTCAGAGGTTCGCGTAAAGCTTCAACGGTTGCGTATTCCTCTTCTTTTTTTATATAAATATCATATTGGGCAGTATCGTCAAAGCCTCTGCCGCCAAAGTGAACCGGAATTTTGGTTTTGTACAAAACCCCCTTGTTTTTCAATTTTCCGATGATCGCATAATAGCTCTCCTGTCCGTGCACCGTCCGCAACAGTTTCCATTTTCGCTGATGCATCCATGAAAATACGGTTCCTATCATACAGGCGAATAGTAAAAGAATAAGAGCGACACTCCATTTTAGCCCTCCTTGTTTGCTCCATATTGACCTTCCTTTATCAGTCTATTCCGTAAGTGCAAGTGTTAAAGCATGTATATAAGACAGCTGCGCCAGGCAAAAACACCCCTACTTGCCTGACAGCAAATGGTGAAGCAGTCTTTCCTTATCCTCAAAAAATTGTTTCATAATTTTATAATGGCCGGTTTCTTCAAGCGGCTTCTCACGCAACCCTTCTTCAGTCAGCTCCCATATGGTAGCATCCGGGTAGGCCATTAAGAGCGGCGAATGGGTAGCGATAATAAATTGAGAGTTCTCCGCTAGTAAATCGTGCATTCTTGAGAGAATGGAAAGCTGCCTTAAAGGGGAAAGAGCAGCCTCGGGCTCATCGAGAATATAAAGGCCGTTTCCTCTAAATCGATGATTGAAGGCAGCGAAAAACGATTCGCCGTGTGATTGCTCATGCAAGGGCTTTCCGCCGAAGCCATCAATAATCCGGGGTCCCATGCCAGGCTCTTTATCCAGCTCTTCAATGTTTGTTGCTACGTTGTAAAAGGTTTCCGCTCTTAGAAAGAAACCGTCCTTAGGCCTTCTCGTTCCCTTAATAAGCTTTATATAATGTTCAAGTTCAGAATGAGACTGATAAGTAGAAAAGTTAAAATGGAACGTACCTCCTTCTGGATTGAAGCCGGCAGCAAGGGCGATGGCTTCCAGCAAAGTAGACTTGCCCATTCCGTTTTCGCCGATAATGTAAGTAATCTTCGGATGAAGGTCAATGGCTTCCGCCCGGATGAACGGAAAGTGAAACGGGTACGTATCGAAGGAGGGAATAACTTCTTTCTTAAATCTCACTTGTTTAATGAAGGGGCTGCTGTAATGATTGATCATTGGTTTCCTCCGCTATCCTGGTTTTTAACCAGTTTAACAAAAATTCATGACACGGATTGATTGAGCTGATAATAAAATACATCAGGCAGCTGCGAAGTGAGTGAATGGAAATTTGGAATTGACAACAAAAGTTTGCCTCAGGCAAAATGAGGCTATATAATAAACGTATTTTCATCATAGTAATGAAACATCATGACTTGTCGGAAAGGAAGATTCGTATGTTAATGGACTCGTTTGCAACTTTAAATCCGGCTGTCCAAGCGTTGATTGGCGGTTTGATGACATGGGGATTGACTGCGTTAGGCGCATCTATTGTTTTTTTCTTTCGCCAGATCAATCAGAACGTCATGAACACGATGCTGGGCTTTGCGGCTGGTGTAATGATTGCTGCATCCTTTTGGTCTCTCTTGGCGCCTTCCATAGAATTTAGTGAACAAAACGGCCAGATTCCATGGCTGCCGCCTGCGATCGGCTTTTTGCTTGGCGGTCTTTTTATCCGGCTGCTTGATTTCGTTGTTCCCCATCTTGATTCTGGAGTAGCTGAAAATGAGGCGGAAGGACCGAAAACCGGTCTGTCAAAGACTACTCTGCTCTTCCTTGCCATTACGCTTCATAATATTCCGGAAGGCCTTGCGATTGGTGTAGCTTTTGGGGCGGCCGCGATTGGTCTTGGCGATGCTTCGCTAGTCGGGGCTCTCGGGCTTGCCATTGGAATTGGCATCCAAAATATGCCGGAAGGAGCGGCTCTTTCCGTGCCGCTAAGAGGGGAAGGCATGTCCCGGCTGCGGGCATTTAATTATGGCCAGCTGTCCGCCATTGTCGAGCCGGTCGCTGCTGTTATCGGAGCAGCCGCCGTGCTTGCTGTTCAGCCGGTGATGCCTTATGCCCTCGCCTTTGCAGCCGGTGCGATGATCTTTGTTGTGGTTGAGCAGCTGATTCCGCAATCCCAGTCTGCCGGCAGCAAGGATTCAGCGACCCTTGGCCTGATGGCAGGTTTTACGGTCATGATGATTTTAGATGTGGCTCTCGGTTAATCTACTTCCCCCGCACCTTGACTGAACGTGTGGGGGTGGACAGTTAAATCACAATTTCGGCGGATTCCCGCTTTTTGTCGGCAAGTTTTACATACAGTGCGTGCACAGGAGGTTCTTCAGAGGTCTGGACATCAATCATAAATTGACGGGGATCAAGCCGGCAGTGATGGCTTTTCGCCCATTGCTTGATTTTATTGACAGACTGCCAAATGGTTTGGGCATGTCCGCGATGCTCCATGTAAATGTACTGCTGCGGGGGGATAGAGAGGCTGATCATACCCGATGGAACAATATCAGCGCTGTTGACTTCTATGGCAATACAGTGCGTGATCAGGCAGCCGTGCTTCTGCAGGCAAATTTCCATGACATCGCCGTCTATTTGATTGGGAATCTCAATGGCAAACTGTCTGAATTGCTTCCGCAAATTTGCTTTCTCAGCTGCCAAATTTGTTTCCTGGCAGGTTTTTTGCAAGCCAATTACTTTAATTTCTCCAATGTCTACAATTTTGGGGATCATTCGGACACCTCCGCTTAAAATAATTGCTTGTTTTTCTATTTTACAATAAAACGAAGCCGGATAGGTAGGAATAGAAAGAAAATTGAAAAAATAGAATGTGTAAAAAGAAGCCGGCGCTGATCCCGGCTTCTTTTTAGCGGCAGAGCCTGTCCATGAAAAGCAGGGAGGCTTGCTCGTTTATTCTTTATGGGAGGGCTCGTTGATTTTCACGAGCTGTTTGCCGACGTTTTCACCTGTAAATAAATCAAAGAAGGCTTGCAGAATGTTTTCAAAACCTTCCGTGATCGTTTCTTCATAAGTCAGCTTTCCTTCTTGCAGCCATTTCGACAAGTGCTGAAAGCCCTCTGGATAGCGCTCGCGGTAATCGCCAACCGTGAATCCTTTGATTAATGCGCTTGATTTAATTAAATATTGCTGGATGCGGGGACCTTGGTCGTTCTTCTTATTGTAGGAAGAAATGGCGCCGCATTGGACGATCCGTGCAAATTTGTTGAGCAGGGGGTAAATAGCGTCTGAAATCTCCCCGCCTACATTATCGAAATAAACATCTACACCGTCCGGGCACGCCTCCGCCAGCGCCTTGCTGACGTCTTCTGTCCGGTAGTTAATCACGGCATCTGCTCCAAGCTGCTGCAGCAGCTGGACCTTTTCATCGGAACCGGCAATGCCTACGACTCTGGCGCCGACAATCGTTGCAAGTTGAACCACTGTAGAGCCGACAGCCCCGGCTGCTCCAGAAACGACGACTGTTTCGCCTTCCTGCGGCTGCCCAATGTCCATTAGACCGAAGTAAGCGGTCAGTCCGGTCATGCCAAGAATATGCAGAGAAGTGGTGATCGGGCCGAGAGCTGGATCTATTTTTCTTAACGAGTCGGCGTTGACAGAGGTGTATTCTCTCCATGGAAGAGAGCCAGTGACGATGTCGCCTTCTTGGAAGCCGTCTGCTTGCGATTGGATGACCTCCGCTATGGCGCCGCCTTCAATCGGTTCATTCAGCTGGAAGGGTTCGATATAAGACTTGCCCTCGTTCATTCGTCCGCGCATATAGGGGTCTACCGATACATAGAGGAGGCGGGTGATTACTTTTCCCTCCGATAATTCGGGGATTGCCGCTTCCTTGATGGAAAAATGTTCATTTGTCGGTGCGCCATCAGGCCGTTTCACTAAAAGAATTTCGCGATTTTTCATTCATTCATTTCTCCTTTTTTGTTTTTCCTTATCCTACCCGTTTGCCGCCAAAGCAAACTTTTTCTGAAAGGGCGAACGCCAAGAAAGAAACGCTAGTCATTTAAGTATTAGGTTTTTTTCATCTAGGAGCGGTTATTTTTTATGTATAATGGAAAGTGAAAATTCCCAATGAATGGATGTCTTTTAGAGGCATAAATTGTATTCAAGGGAGTGCTTTTCTTTGGAAAAAAAGGAGGTGCCGATGATGTCATTGGCATATTTTAATGGAAATATTATCGGAATCGACGACCCTGTTATTCCGATTGATGAACGGGGTCACCAGTTTGGTGATGGAGTGTATGAGGTGATTCGTTTCTATCAAGGAAAGCCATTCATGTTGAAGGAGCACCTTGATCGCCTATTTATGAGCGCCAAAGCGATTAAACTGGAGATTGGCAAAGAGCAGGAGGAACTGGAGGCGCTCATGCTTGAGCTGGCAGGGAAAAGCGGGTTGGCAGACGCGGACCTTTATGTGCAGGTTACGAGAGGCGTTGCGCCTAGAAACCATTTATTTCCTAAATGCCCGGCTTCCCTCTCCATAACCGTGAAACCGGCCCGCGAGCTGTCCCATCAGGTGCGCAGTGAAGGAGTTCACATTGTGCTGCTTCCGGACGAGCGCTGGCAAAATTGTTATATTAAATCCTTAAATTTATTGCCAAATGTCCTGGCGAAGCAGGAAGCTTTTGAACAAGGCTGCTTTGAGTCCGTACTTGTGCGGGATGGAATGATTACGGAAGGGTCAAGCACGAATGTATTTATTGTTAAAGAAGGCAAAGTGCAAACAAGGCCGTTATCCAGGTATATTTTAGCCGGGATCACCCGCTTAGCTGTCAAGGAAATCACTGGAGAGCAGGGGATTCCTTTCATAGAACGGGCTTTCAGACCAGAAGAGCTCCTTGAAGCCGATGAAGTGTTTCTGACAAGCACGACATCAGAGGTCCTTGCTGTTACGGCTGCTGATGGCCGCCAGATTGGCGACGGGCAGCCGGGACCTGTGACCAGACGTCTGTATGAATGCTTCCAGCAAAAAATAAAAGCGATGTAACACAAAACCAGCTTTCCCGGTCTCTTTATGAGGCAGGGAAAGCCGGCTTCTTTATTAAGACAGGCGGTGAAAGCCTTCTTCGTCTAAGTATTGAATTGCTTCTCCATAGGAGTTAAAAGTACCGTCTAAATTTAATCCGGCATACACATTCCACATATCTTCCTCTTCAACAAGCAGGAGTGTCTGATTGTCTCTGTTGATCCAAGTTTCTTCGTAAGCTTCTCCAGCAATGGCTTCTTCTGCGATCGTTTTGGGAGAAAGCGATTGAATCGATTCATCAATGATTTGGCGCAGGTCTTCAGCGGAAAATTCCCGGATGTTTACCATGCCTTTTTTATCTTTCTGATAGCCGGCTAATTCCCCGGCATAAACAAAACCGTTTCCATTAGGATGCAGGTGGTAAACGATGTTCTTTTTCTCAGTAACACTATCGGGAAATTGAAAGTTGATTCTTCCGAGCGATACGTCGTTCCTTTTTAGCTGAGGAAAAGATTCGATGACCGCCAATTTTTCATTAAAGTTCAGCATAATGCCTCCAAAGTTTAAAGATAGAATAAGTTTTCATTATAGCATAACCCATCCCGGGGGCTTTCATAAATTCAGGGACTTTAGTAATTACTTTTCAGCTTTTCTCTGGTAAAATGAAAGAAAAATGTAACATTTCGACAAAAAGCTACCTATTTTTCATAGAGGGAGAAACGCTCATGAATGTATCGAGCCAGAACAGCACTGAAGAAAAACTGAATGCCATTTCCAAAAAAGCAGCGTTTGCCGGTTTAGTCAGTGCTATGTCTCCATTGAATATCAGTATATTGGATGCTTTGCCCATCCATATTTTTTTAGAAGACAGGCAGGGGCGAACGCTTTTTGCCAATAAGCTGGCCTGCGAAACAAACGGAAAAGAACTCCATGAGCTGATTGGCAAAACTGTATTTGACTTTTTCTCCCCCTCTGTCGCCGAGAAAATCCGCCAGCATGACCTTAAGACGTGGGAATCCAAGCGAATGGGGATAAAGGAAGCCGTCGTGGATTTTAACGGAAAGCCTACTCCCATGCTTACAGGCACGACCATTATTGAAGATCATGCGGCAGGAGAAGAGTATTTGCTCGGCTTTTCATTAGATATCAGCGAGCGGGTTGAAGCAGAAGAGAAGCTGCAGAAGCTGGCCTATTATGACCCGCTTACGGGCTTGCCGAATCGCCGTTACATGGAGCATTATGGCAGCAGTTATTTAATGGCCGGCCCTGAAGAATGTTCAGCCGTGCTTGTCTTTGACCTCGACTTTTTTAAGAAAATTAATGACAGCCTTGGCTATGAAGCGGGTGATTTGCTTCTGAAAGAAACAGCCCGCCGGTTGCGAACGCTCGAGACAGCGGATGTTTTAACCGCCCGGATCAGCGGCGACCGCTTTGCTCTGCTCGCATCCCGGGCAAGCTGTGCAAACGAGATTTCAGCGCTTTGCGAAAAGGTACTGGAACTATTCCAGCAGCCGTTTCTTGTGCTGGACAGGAAAGTGCCGATATCAGCCAGTATTGGTGTTAGCATGTACCCGCACGATGGGGAAAGTCTCTACTCTCTGTTAATCCATGCCGGTTTGGCGGTTAATGTTTTAAAAAGTAAAGGAAAGAACGGGTATCAATTCTTTACTGCGTCCATGAAAGAGTTGGCTGAACGGCGTCTGGAAAAGGAGATTTCACTCTCACAAGGGCTGGAAAAGGGAGAATTTATCCTGTATTATCAGCCCAAAATAAATATAGATACGAAAGAAATATACGGCATGGAGGCATTGGTTCGCTGGAACAGAAGCAATAGTTTAATCCCTCCAGGGGAATTTATTGAATTAGCTGAAGAAACGGGATTGATCGTTCCATTAGGAGAATGGGTGCTGCGGGAAGCATGCCGCCAATGCAAAGAGTGGCGCGAACTGGGATACACGCAGTTGAAAGTAAGCGTGAACGTTTCAGCGGTGCAATTTCAGAAACAAGACTTTGCGGAGCTCACGGCCCGTGTTTTAGAAGAGACGGGTTTAGAGCCGTCGGCGCTTGAGTTAGAGTTAACTGAGAGTACGATTATGGATAAGCCAAAGGAAGCGGCCGTGATTCTTTTGCGTCTGCAACAGCTGGGGGTCTCTATTTCGATTGATGATTTCGGAACCGGCTTTTCTTCATTCAGCTATTTAAAGCAGTTTCCGATGAATGTGCTGAAAATCGACCGATCCTTTATTCAAAACATTGCAGAAGAAGGGGCTGATCAAGCAATCGCTAAAGCGATGATCAGCCTTGCCCACAATTTGGGGCTTATGATTGTAGCTGAAGGGGTAGAAACAGAAGAGCAGCTGGGGATTTTAGAAGAAGCGGGCTGTGATGCTGCACAAGGCTATTTCATCAGCCGGCCGCTGACTGCGGGCGCTTTTTTAGATTATCTAAAAAGCAGACATTTAAACGGATAACATTTGGAAAAGAGGGAGGCAGGCCTAGATGAGGAAAAAACTTTTCTTAAGCATCGCAGCTGTTTTTTTAATGGCAGCTTCTTTGCTGCCGTTGAACACCGAGGCGGCTGGCATTCATTATGTGGCTATCGGCGACTCGCTGGCTGCCGGCCAAACCCCTTACAAGGAAATTGGCGCCAGCTATACCGACCTGATCGCTTTCGCTTTGCAGCAGAAAGGGCAGCTGCAAAGCTTCTCCAAACAACTGGCGTTTCCTGGCTACTCGACCGGTCAAGTGATTGATCAGCTTGACAAGAAGGAAGCACAGGCACTGATTCGAAAAGCGGATTTGATTACGATTTCTGCCGGCGCGAATGATATGCTGCCGCTGATTCAAAATGATTCAGTCCGCGGGATGCTAAGCTATGAGGCTATTCCTGTCGCTTTCGCACTTAACGGGATGCGTAAAAATTACATCAAACTATTTAAGGAAATTCGGCAATTGAACCGGCACGCAGAAATTTATGCCATGGGGTATTATTTTCCTTATCCTCATGCAAAAGAAGAACAGAAGCGTTCTGTCGCCGATCAGCTTGCTGTGTTAAATAAAATTATTGAGCAGGAGGCGGCAAGGACCGGCGCTCACTTTGTGCCGGTTGCTCATCGTTTTGGCAACAATGCCGATTCGCTGGTTCCCAATCCGGCGGACGTGCATCCGGCACCCGGCGGCTACTTGGAAATGGCCAACAGCTTTATTCAGGCCTACGCGCCTGGCAGTCCAATGATTCCGACAAGCGTCTTGTCTCAGCTGCCGGCTCCTGTGCCTTTTGCCAAGCTGCAAAAAAGCCAGTCTTCCCATGAAGCAAGGGAGGAAAAACCTAAGAAAGAAAAGCCGCGGAAGCCGCAGAAAAAAACGGCTTTACAAGAGGGAAAACGCTGTAAAGTCAGCGCATATATGTAAATGGAGCATAGCTTTCGACAAAAGAAAGGCCGTCTAATAAGTCTCTAAAATAAAAACAGGCGGGGAAAAATGATTCATTTTTCCCCGCCTGTTTTTAATTGATAAGGATCTTTCCTGGAAGGAGCTTGCCGGCCAAGTTCCGAAGAAAGGCTGAATCTATTCAGCGCTGCATAAGAACAGACGATAATTAAACAATCATCCCCCTGCATCAGTTTGTTATTGGCATAGCACTTGCATTTGTGAACTAACTGGTCCTATGCCGGCCTGTTGCTAAACAGACAAGCTATACATACAGAAAGGGAGAGAATGATGGGAAAAGGAAAAATGAATATCGCGCTGATTCAGCATCAATGTGGAGAGAGCCATGAACAAAATATCCAGACGGCTGAAAAAATGATTACAGAAGCGGCCCAGCAGGGAGCCAAAATTATTTGTACACAAGAACTTTTTGCCGGGCAGTATTTCCCGCAGACAATCGATGTGAATAAATATGAGTGGGCTGAACCAATTCCCGGACCGATTTGCAACCGGATGCAAAGCCTGTCAGAAGAGCTTGGTGTCGTTATTATTGTTTCGCTTTATGAGTATGTCCGTGACGGCTTATATTTCAATACGGTCGTTGTCTATGAAGAGGGGGAATATTTAGGGAAGTATCGCAAGCACCATATTCCCGAAGGCCCCCAGTATATTGAAAAGTATTATTTCACTGAAGGAGATACTGGATATCCGGTATTTAAAACAAAGTATGGAACGATTGGCGTGTTAATTTGCTGGGATGAATGGTTCCCGGAGCCGTCCCGAATTCTTGCTCTAAAAGGGGCAGACGTCGTATTTTATCCTTCAGCCATCGGTTCAGAGCCGGATAATCCGGGGCTTGATACATCGCAAACATGGATGGATGCGATCCGGGCTCATGGCATTCATAATAATATGTTTATTGCCGCAGTGAACCGGGTAGGGCGTGAGGACAGCAACGAAGGCCATATGACATTTTATGGCCGCAGCTTTATCAGCAATCCGTGGGGAACTGTTATTAAAGAAGCAGAAACAAAAGAAAATGAAATTATTATGGCCGAAATTGATCTTTCAGAGGTCACGCATGCCCGCAACGTGTTGCAGTTTCATAGAGACCGCCGTCCTGACAGCTATGGAGAATTGCTCAAGCGTGTAATAGAAGAATAAATGGAGTTTCATAGCCGTTAAACGAATGTTTAACGGCTATTTTTATGCATAACTCTGCATGGATAAAACAAGATTCTGTTTTTATGCACATTGGAATAAAATATGCTGATCAGAATAATTTTTTTGTCGAAAGCAGATGAATAGACTGTCTTTTTGAATAATTTATAATTGGCATAATATTTGCAATAATTAACCAAACGGGTTAAGGGGGTTTGTTATGTCACAGGCAAAAGAAATGAACAGGTCGCTGCGGCTGATCCATGTTGTGTTATTCGGTTTTTCATTTATGGCTCTTGCCACGGTTTTTAGCACGTATGGAATTGCTGCAGAATTATCCCACGGAATGGTGCCGGGCGCTTATTTAGTAGCTTTAATTGTGATGCTGTTTACAGCTTACAGCTATGGGCAAATGTCAAAATCTATTCCATCTGCCGGCTCCGCCTATGCTTACACGCAAAAGGCGATTAATCCATATGTCGGCTTTCTTGTCGGCTGGGCCATTTTAATGGATTATCTCTTCATTCCTATGGTAAATTATTTACTATTCGGAATTTTCTTTTCAGCAGCGTTTCCGGCGGTGCCAAACTACGTATGGGTGTTGGGGATGCTGATCGTAGTGACCGTGATTAATGTGAAGGGCGTCAAACTGGCAACCAAAGCGAACGCCTTTATTACCATTTTTGCTGTTGCATTTATTCTTCTTTTCATTGGGCTATCCATTAAAGAAATTCTTGGCGGCGCAGGAACAGGTACGCTTTTATCATTGAAGCCGTTTTATAACCCTGAGGAGCCGGCATCCTTTATCATTGCAGGCGCGGCGCTGTTATGCTTTTCATTTCTCGGTTTTGATTCAGCTACAGCTTTTGCGGAAGAAACTGTTCAGCCAGAGAAAACAATTCCGCGTGCCGTGTTTATTATCACCTTGGTAGGGGGCGCGATCTTTATTACGGTGTCGTATTTTGCCCAAAATATTTGGCCGGATTACAGCACATTTGCTAATCCTGATTCGGCTGCTCATGAAATTATTACCTTTGTCGGCGGCAAAACGTTCTCTTCTGCTTTTCTGGCTGTCTATGCTGTGACAGCATTTGGTTCTGCCATGTCTTCACAGGCAAGTGCCTCGCGCGTGCTGTATGCAATGGGACGCGATGGCCAGCTTCCTAGCCAGTTTTTTGGCTCATTGCATCCAAAATATAACACCCCTGTGAACAACATCCTGCTAATCAGCGCTATTTCGCTGCTGGCGTTATTTTTAAGCTTGTCGCTTGTTGCTTCGTTTATTAATTTTGGCGCCTTTCTAGCCTTTACGAGCGTCAATATCGCCGTTATTGCTTATTACTATGTCCGAAAAAAGCAGCGCTCTGTGAAAGGAACCATTCTTTATTTAATCATTCCGTCTATTGGCGCCCTTCTTGATGTCTGGCTGCTTGTTAATCTGGATGTCCATTCCAAAGTATTAGGCGGCATTTGGTTTGCTGTCGGCTTTGTGTATATGCTCGTTTTAACGAAAGGATTTAGACAAAAGCCTCCTGTCATGGATTTATCAGCTTAGTATTAAAAAAACAAAGGAGAATGATACATGATGAAAGCAGATTTAATTATAAAGAGTAATGCGGTATTTACCGGTTTGAAGGACGAGCCGGAATCTTTGGCAGTTGCGGTCAAAGACAACAAGATCGTGGCCGTGGACACAAAAGAAAAGATAGCTGCGTATGAAGGCGAGCAAACAAAGGTAATTGATGCAGGCGATAAGCTCGTCATGCCGGGCTTCCATGATGCCCATTTACATATTATGCTCGGGAGCTTATTCAGCCATTACTGCGTGTCTTTAACGGAGGCAAAATCAGCTGAGGAAGCAGCTGTGAAGGTTCGGGAGTATGCTGATGGAAAGCCTGAAAACCAGTGGGTGATCGGCACTGGCTGGGATCATACGACATGGGTGAAAAAAGAATTTCCGGATAGGTATATGCTGGACCAAGAGTTGGCTGACCGTCCTGTTCTGCTGCTGCACGCAGAGGGGCACTATGGCTGGGTGAACTCCAAAGCACTTGAGATTGCCGGCATTACAAGTGAAACCTCAAACCCGGAGTACGGCGTGATCTACAAAGATGAAAAAGGCGAGCCGACAGGTATTTTGATTGAAACGGCCATTGCGCTGGCAGCAGACTTTGCCTACGACTTTCCAAAGGAGCAGCAGCGCGATATGGTAAGCCAATTCCTGGAGCATGCAGCCAGGCTTGGTGTGACCTCTGTCAATGATTTATATGCGAGCCGAGCCCACGAAAAGCTGGAGGCTTACTCTGTTTACAAGGAATTTGAAGATAAAGGAGAGCTGTCCTGCCGCTTTCACCTTTATCCGCCGCTGAATGGCCAAATCGAGGAAGCGAAAAAGCTGCGGGAAAGATATGCGTCAGATAAGCTCCGGACGGCAGGATTAAAGCAATTTATCGATGGCGTTGTCACAGGCTATACCGCCTACATGCTTGATCCTTATTTGGATAAGCCGGAAACAAGAGGAGAAACAGCTTATACGAAAGAACAGCTGGAGAGATGGGTAGTAGAAGCGGATAAGGAAGGTTTCCAAATTCGCTTCCATACAATCGGCGACGGGGCTGTCCGCCTTGGACTGGACTTATACGAAAAAGCGCAGGAAGTGAACGGACAGAGGGATGCCCGCCACGCATTGGAGCATATTGAGGTCATTGCGCCGGAGGACGTTCCCCGGTTCAAAGCGCTGGGCGTGATGCCATCGATTCAGCCGTATCATATGGCGTTAATGCCGAGAGAAAGCCATACAACGCGTGTAGGAGAAGAGAAGCAGGCGTACATTTATCCAAACGCGACTTTGTTAAGGTCGGGAGCAGAAGTATCCTACAGCAGCGACTATCCGATTGTTCCGCTTGAGCCGATGATCGAAATTTATCATGCCGTAACGAGAAAAGACTTCACGCTGAATGACACGTGGAACGAACAAGAACGGGTTACTCTAGCGGAAGCGCTCAAAGCTTATACAGCCGGATCTGCTTACAGCGTGTTTCGGGAAAATGAACTCGGTACAATTGAAGAAGGAAAGCTGGCTGACCTGGTTGTATTGGACCGCAACCTATTTGATGTGCCTGCAGATGAAATCTTGAAAACGGAAGTGGAAGTCACGCTGATGGACGGCGAAATCGTTTGGGAGAAAACGCCTGCTGTTGCTTTGAAATAAGCGGAGACGGTGTAGGCCTCCCTTGTGAGAGAACTGACAGCTCATTTATTAGCAGACAAGGACTCATGCTGCGGATGAGGGACTGCAGATTTCCGTTTCACAGGGTGCATAAGGTTAAGGAAGCGTTATAACAATGCTTGTTTGAAAGAGCAGGAGGTTCGGAATATTTCATTCCGAACCTCTTTTTGATTTTTTATTGGTTTTAAAGCCGTTTGAGAGCAGGATAGATCGCTCCGAGTCCGTTATTTAGACCATTTTGGGACCTTGCCAAGTCTAGTTGGCCATTCTCTTGAGATTCATGGCAGTGAAAGTAAGCATCGCCTGCATCGACAGTTTTTTAGTCCCCTCAAGCATTTGATCGATTTATTTTCAAACAGGTAATCATTATACGGCTACCTTTTATATTAAATGCCTAGATAAAAAAGCACGGCAGGGATCGTTAGGATGCTCAGCAGCGTAGTGACGAGTGTAGTAAAGGAAACAAGATCGGGTTCCGTGCCAAATTGAATGGCAAACATAGTCGTATTGGCAGCGGCCGGCATCGCTGCCTGAAGGATCAGGACGTCTTTCAGCAGCTGGTTCATCGGCATGAAAGAAACGATGATGACGGCAAGAATCGGAGAGACCGCCATTCGAATGAAAGTGACCGCAGAAACAAAGCGATAGGCAACCTGCGTTCTTGAAATAACAGCTAGCTGCATTCCAAGGACGAGCATAACAGTTGGAATCGATGCGTCGGCAACGAGGCCGATAGCCTCCATAAAGGCTTGAGGGATATGGATAGCCAGCAACTGGAGCATGACGCCTGCCAGTGCGCCGTGAATGACGGGCATGCGAACGACACTTTTTAGAGATTGTTTAAGAGAGGATTCATCTTCTCCGCCCAAGGAAGCGAAAAAGAGTCCCACTGTATTCATGAGCAGCGATTGAAACACCATCATAATAACCGCATAATCAAAACCGGCGGCCCCAAAGGCGAACAGCACAACCGGCGCACCGTAATTCCCGCTGTTCATAAATGCTCCGCCAAGAACCATGGCGGACATTTGCGGCTTGGTCGCTTCCATCAAATAACTGATATAAAGGATGACCGCGACAAGAACCGTACAGAGAATAAGGCAAAATGCAATAATATATAGGTACTCCACAGTCAGTTTGTTGGTATAGAAAGTCCGAAAAGCTAGAAATGGAGACATAATATAAAGCGCAACTTTAGAGATCGACCGAATATCAAAGCCGATGATTTTTTGGCCGAGAAAGCCGGCAAAAAAAATCATGAAGGCGGGCAACACAATCATCAGCAATTCCACAAACATTCCCTCCATCTGGACAACTATCCTTCTTGTCATCGTAACAAAAATCAATGGTTTGGACTACAGCATATAAAGAAAGAGTGCCTGAAAGCATCAAGGCTTTCAGGCACCTTTTCTTTAAGCATGAGCAGACATCTGGCGCTGCAGCCAATGTTTGCCCTCGACAAATCGCGTAACGAGCATGGCGCAGACGGTATTGCCCGTTGAGTTCAATAAAGTAGCCGGAGCGTCGATAATAGTGCTAATAACAGCGATAATCGGCAAGGCCTCCGGCGGAAAGCCGAATACACTCAGAATCAGCATTTCTCCAATCATGCCGCCGCCGGGGATCGCCCCCATAACGGCGCCGACGAGAAAGGAGACACCAAGAATCGCCAAGATGCTTGTTAAGCTGGTCATATCTTTACCGAAGAGGGCGAACAGGAAAACGACCTTCAGCACGCCGCCGAAAACGGATCCGTCTTTATGCGTATTGGCGCCGAGCGGTATAACCGTTTCGGCAATGTCTTTCGGTACGCCCATCTTTTGAGCAGCCGTCAAATTGACAGGGATGCTGGCTGCACTTGAGCAGGTAGCAATCGCTGTAATGGAAGGAGGGGCGGCATGTTTCCAGAAAACCTTCACGCCATCCTTTCCGCCTGCAATAAAAGCATACAGCGTGAAGAACACGAAATAATAAAGAGCTGTCAGTCCAAGATAAAGCACAAATGTGCGGGCATAGCCGCTCAGGATTTGCGGGCCAAGCTCCCCGATGACAGCGGCAAAATAACAGCCAAGCCCAATTGGCGCATAATACATGATGATAGAGACAATCTTCATCATGACAGCTGTACCTGAGGCCAGAAAATCAGCTACGGGCTTTCCTTTTTCTTTGGTCATGGCCGTAGCTAGTCCAAATAAAATCGAAAAGACGATCAATTGCAGCATGTTGCTTTTAGATAAAAGCAAGGAAAAATCATTAACGGTAAATGTATTTACCAGCTGGGCAGCAAGCGATACTTTCTCCGTCTCTGCTTCCGCCGGATCAAAGGAATCCATGACCTCTTTAATAGAGGTGAGATCTGTTCCCGCGAGCGGATTAAATAAAAAGGTGCCAGCCAGTCCGATGACAGCCGCCACAGCTGCGGTGGTCAGGAAGACAATCACGATGCCCGCCATAATCTTTCCTAGCCGTTTCATGCCATCCATGCTGGCAATCGCCGAAGAAATACTAAAGAAAACGAGAGGAATAATGACCATGAACATCAAATTTAAAAATAAATCGCCAAGCGGCTTAACGATGGCTGCTTTGGGGCCGAACAGCACACCGGCAATACCGCCGAGAAGAATAGCTGACAGCAATAAAAAAGTAAACTGATAGCTTTTTAGAAAACGTTTCAAAGATTTTTCCAGCCTTTCTCAAAAAATATATAACCCCTTTATCATATTATTTTTACCGGATTATGAAAAGGACTTCTCTATGCAAAAAAGCCAGGCCTCTCCATGAGGGAGGAGATACCTGGCTTTTGCAGTGTTTTTTCTTTAAACAATTCCTTGATCAAGCATGGCATTGGCGACTTTCATAAATCCGGCGATATTGGCGCCAATCACCAAGTTGCCTTCATAGCCGAACTCGGCGGCTGCCTCAATGCTGCTGGAATAAATGTTTTTCATAATCGCATGCAGCTTTTGATCAACGTCTTCAAAGGACCATGGCATACGCGAGCTGTTTTGAGCCATTTCCAAGGCAGAAACGGCGACACCGCCTGCATTGGCTGCTTTGGCAGGAGCAAAAAGAACTTTCGATTCCAAGAAAACATCCATGGCTTCAAGCGTAGATGGCATATTGGCCCCTTCTCCTACTGCTTTCACGCCGTTCTGGACAAGTGTGCGGGCCGCTGTTTCATCAATTTCATTTTGAGTGGCGCATGGCAGAGCGATGTCACAAGCGATATTCCATATATTTGAGCAGCCTTCTACGTATACAGCATCCGGATGCTCATTCGTGTATTCGCTGATCCGTTTTCTTTCTTGTTCCTTTAAACGTTTAACGGTTTCCAGATTAATGCCATTTTTATCATAAATGTAGCCGTTGGAGTCACTGCAGGCAACGACTGTTGCGCCTAGCTGGGCTGCTTTCTCCATTGCATAAATAGAAACATTTCCTGAGCCGGAAACGACGACCGTGCTGCCTTTAAAGCTTAAGCCATTGTCTTTCAGCATTTCCTCGACGAAATAAACGGTGCCATATCCGGTAGCTTCTGTTCTGGCCAAGCTTCCTCCGTAACTGACGCCTTTTCCTGTAAGCACGCCGGCATGATAAGCATTTTGCAGCCGTTTATATTGGCCGAACATAAAGCCGATTTCCCGGGCGCCTACGCCAATGTCTCCTGCAGGCACGTCTGTATCCGGACCGATGTGACGGGCGAGCTCAGTCATAAAGCTTTGAGTAAAGCGCATAACTTCGGCATCTGACTTGCCTTTCGGATCAAAATCAGATCCGCCTTTGCCGCCGCCGATGGGCTGGCCGGTTAATGAATTTTTAAAGATTTGTTCGAATCCTAGGAATTTAATGATGCTTGCATTGACGGAAGGGTGAAAGCGGAGGCCGCCTTTGTAAGGGCCGAGAGCACTGTTATATTGAACGCGGAAGCCGCGGTTCACTTGAACTTTTCCTTGATCATCAACCCATGGAACGCGGAAGGTAATCATGCGTTCAGGTTCAACGATTCTTTCAAGAATGCCGTACTGCATATACTGGGGGTATTTAGCAAAGACAGGGGTAAGCGAGTCGAAAATTTCCTTTACAGCTTGATGGAATTCTTGTTCCCCGGGGTTTCTTTCCAACACAGTTTGGTATATGCGGTCCACATAAGGCTTTGCCAGCTGCGTGCTTTTATTTGGTGTCTCTTGAGTAATATTCATCTCCATCTCTCCCGTTTTTATAAAGAATTTTGTGAATAATTAAACGATCTATCCTTATCTTACGGCACACTAAATAATCTCGTCAATATCATTAAGACATGTAATCAATGCCTGAATGAGATGGAATAAAATAGGCCCCTCTTTAAAAAGAAGGACCTATTCGATAAGCGGTTATTTGAACAAACCGGTCGTATTAATAAATACGATCACAATAGTAAGGGGAACGAGCCATTTCATCAGCAAGTACCAAGCCGAGTATATACCGCCGGGAAATTGGCGGCTAAGCATAAATTCTTCCCTTACTAATTCGCGGTTCATCCGCCAAGCAATAAATAAGGCGATTAATAAATTGCCAAGCGGCAGTAAAATATTGCTGACTAAATAATCTGTTGCATCGAAGACCGTTTTGTCGAATAGCTGGACATTCGCCAGCAGGCTGAAGGAAAGAGCTGCCGGAATGCCGGCAAGAAAAACAACCGCTCCCGCGATGGCAGCAATTTTTTTCCTTGAAGCCTGTGTTTTAAGAAAAGCGGCTACAATGATTTCCAGCAAGCTGAAGGAAGACGTTAAGGTCGCAAACAAAAACAACAACAGGAAGAGGAATAAAAATACACTGCCAAACGGCATCTGTGAAAATACAGACGGAAGGACGATAAATAACAGTCCCGGTCCTTCAGCCGGTTCAAAGCCAAAAGCGAAAACAACCGGAAAAATAGCCAATCCGGCAAGAATGGAAACGAAGACATTCATAAGTGCAACAGAGCCAGCGGACGCGGGGATACTGACACTTTTATTTAAATAAGAACTGTATGTGACCATGCATGAAAAGCCGACGGCAAGTGAAAAGAATGATTGCCCTAGGGCGTAAAGAACGGCTTCTGCCGTGATGTTTGAAAAATCAGGCTGGAGGAAAAAGCGGACACCTTCCATTGCCCCATCAAGAGTTAGCGACCGGATCACAAGGATAATAAAAAATAAAAACAAGAGCGGCATCATGTATTTATTGGCTTTTTCAATGCCATTTTGGACACCGGATGCAATGACAGCTACGTTGATGAGCAAGAAAGCTGCCAGACCGCCAATCGTAATCATGGGCGAGCCGGTAATCTGCCCGAACAGCGCACCGTAATTTTCCCCGCTGCTGATCACTTGTCCTCCAAGCGCCATCAGCGTGTAAATAAGCACCCATCCTCCAACTACACTATAAAAGGAAAGGAGGAGAAAACAACCAGCCACACCTAGTTTGCCAATCACGGTCCATAGGCTGCTTGGAGCCAGCTTTTGATAAGCGCTGACCGCTTCTCTTCCTGAACCGCGGCCGATAATAAACTCGGAAACCAGCATGGGCAGTCCAATTAATAAAGTAAACACAACAAACAACAGCAGGAAAGCCCCACCGCCGCTTTGGCCGGTTACATAAGGGAATTTCCAAATGGCTCCAAGGCCAATTGCCGCTCCGGCGGAGGACAAAATAAAGCCAAGACGGGAAGACCATTGTTCTTTCTTTTCCATCACTACTCACCTCTTCTATCTATCTCTGCTCAAACTTCAAAGCTCTGTGCGCACATCCCACAATTCCGGAAAGAAACGGTGGTCAAGCACATTCTTTAAATATTGTACACCTGATGAGCCGCCTGTGCCCACCTTAAATCCAATAATTCGCTCAACTGTTTTCATATGCCGGAATCGCCACTGCTGCACGCTGTCCTCTACATCCATGAGCTTTTCAGCTAGCTGATATAAATTCCAATAGGCATGGACGTCGTTGTATATCTGCATCCAGGCGGCTTTCACAGTCGGATCTCCCGTGTAGGTCACAGAATAATCCCGTTTAAGAAGATGGCGGTCGATCGGAAATCCGGCACGGGCGAGCGCTTCAATGGCTGCATCGTAAATACTGGGCGCGTGATAGGCTGTTTTTAATAGAGAATGCAGTTCAGGGTCCTTTTCATAAATAGTTAGAATATGGGGAGTTTTATAGCCAAGCAAATATTCAATTTGCCGGTATTGATAAGATTGAAATCCTGAAGCCCGCCCAAGCTTGCCGCGGAATTCCATGTATTCAGCCGGCGTTAAGGTAGATAAGACATCCCAGGCTTGAGTCATTTGCGATTGAATAGCAGATACGCGGGCGAGCATCTTGAACGCTGGCTGCAGTTCAGCTTTGCGGATAGAAGAAATGGCCGCTTGTACTTCATGAATAATTAGCTTCATCCATAATTCACTCACCTGATGAATAACGATAAAGAGCATTTCATCATGATGGCCGGATAAGAGCGTTTGGCTGGAGAGCAGCTGATCAAGCGCTAAGTATTCGCCGTATGTCATGTTATTTGTAAAATCGGTGTGCAGCAGCTCTCCCTGCGGGGCTTTCTTGTCATCAGCTGTCATTGTGTTTCCTCCTTTCCCGTTCCTGCCTCAAGGGGACGTAAAACAGCGCGGACCGGACTGCCATCTGCTCCTTCTAGCGGCAAAGGAAGGGCGATCAATTGGTAATCTCCCGGCGGCGCATGATCAAGGACAATATTTTCGAGAATGTGGACCCCGTGTTGGTAGAAAGCATGATGGACAGCCACTTCTTTGCTGTCCGGTACATCCACAGAAGGAACATCCACGCCGATTAAGCAAATGTTATGTTTCTTGAACAGAGAGGCAAGGTCTGTAGAGAGCGGTGTCACTTTGTCAGGAAATATTTCCGGACTGCTTGCAGATGCTGTTTTTAAAAGCAGCCGTTCTGCGCCTTCCAAAGGAAATGCGGCCATTTGTTCCGCATTAATTTCTTGCAGGTGAGAGACATCGATCACCCGCGCTTTGCCAATAAAAATGGACAAGTCCAGATCAAGCACGCTTGGCGCTTTGGAATCGAAGTGGAACGGCGCATCTATGTGTGTCCCTGTATGAAGGCTCGTTGTTATTGTTCCGATATTGACGGACCCAGTTTGCTCTTTTGTAACAGAAAGGGAGTAAGAAAAGGGAACGTCACCAGGCCAATGCGCGATCCGGCTATTCAGCGGCTGCGAGATATCTATCCATTGTTTTTGCATCAAGTTTTCAGCCTCCTCCTTCGTATGTGTATTTTGTTCTGTCCCGGTTTATTCGGCTGTTTACTTGTTTGTTGCTTGCATCTCAGGAAGAAGACCTTTTTTGACTATCAGTGAATGGCGGGGTGATGCTGATTAGCTCATTGACAGAAAACTATTTCCAATTCTTTTGCCTTACAGTATAATGAGTAATTAATCATCAGGAAAAGGCAGGGTTTTATTTATGGAGACAAACGTAAAGACCACCCCTTTTATGCAGGAAAAAGGGGAGACAAATCGCGGCAGATTGCTCGTCAAGTGTCCGGACCGCCCGGGAATTGTCGCAGCGATTTCCAAATTTTTGTCTGACTTTCAAGCGAACATCATTGAATCCAGCCAGTATTCCAGCGATCCGGAAGGCGGCACGTTCTTTATTCGCATCGAATTTGACTGTCCGTCCCTGGAGGAGAAGAAAGCAGCACTGGAGGCTGACTTCCAAGCGCTGGCTCAGGAATTTACAATGGATTATCAATTTACCTATACAGAAGACAGAAAACGGACGGCGATCTTTGTTTCGAAAGAGCCGCACTGTTTGCTTGAACTGCTATGGGAATGGCAGAGCGGTGACCTGCCGACAGATATTGCTCTCGTTATCAGCAATCATGAAGAGGCGAGAGGAATGGTTGAATCCTTGGGTATCCCGTTTTGCTATATTCCGGCTAACAAGGACATCCGCAAGCAGGTAGAACAAGAACAAATTGCATTGTTAAAAGAGCATCAAATTGATTTAATTGTTCTTGCCCGCTACATGCAAATTTTAACGCCTGATTTTGTCAGCGAATTTCCAAATCAGATTATTAACATTCACCACTCTTTCTTGCCGGCTTTCATCGGCGCCCGTCCTTACGAGCGTGCATACGGCCGCGGAGTAAAGCTGATTGGTGCAACCTCACACTATGTAACTAATGATCTTGATGAAGGCCCGATTATTGAACAAGATATTGAGCGGGTGAACCACCGCGATCATGTGGCTGATTTGAAGAAGATTGGCCGCTCAATTGAACGCCGTGTATTGGCAAGAGCAGTTAAATGGCACTTGGAAGACCGTGTGATTGTTCACGAAAACAAGACAATTGTGTTCCAATAAGAAAAAGAGCTGCCCCGGTGAAGCAATGGCGCCAATTATTGGCGGGATGCTTCGTCGGCGGCAGCTCTTTCATTGTACATATAAAGCTTGTTTTTCCCCGTTTTCTTCGCTTGGTACATAGCCTGGTCCGCTTTTTTAATTAAGGCATCAAGGTGCCGGCCATCTTTCGGAAAAAGGCTGATTCCAACGCTGGCGGATAATGCGGCTGTCACGTCATGCAAATCAACGGGGCGGGTAATTGTTTCGCAAATTCGTTCAGCAAGATCCGCTGCTTCGTCTTGCCCATGTACATGCGCTGCAAAGAGAATAAATTCGTCTCCTCCAAGACGGGAAAGCATGTCTTCCGGACGGATCACCTTCTGTATGCGCTCCGCCATTTTTTGCAGCAGCAAATCCCCCTGATCATGTCCGTAAGTATCATTTACTTCTTTAAAGCCGTCAAGGTCAATAAACAAAAGGGCGCTTATTTGCTCCGAGCCTTCTATTTTTTGTAAAATTTTGGATACTTCACTGTAAAAGAATGTGCGGTTCGGCAAATGAGTAAGACTGTCCTTGTAGGCTAGCTCAGTAATGTGCTGGCGGTAGTTGTCAAGGGATTCCACCATCGTGTTGAATTCGCGTTCGAGTGAAGAGATCTCATCATTTCCTTTTACAGGGAAGCGGGCGGATAAATCGTTGCTTTCCTGGATGGCAATCATATGATTCATGAGGCGCTGAAGACGCCGGAAGACCGTTCTGTCCACAAAGGAAAGTGTCCCTCTTAATAATAAAAATGAGGCTGCAGCAATTAAGACCAATACGTAAAAGATACTTTTTTGTCCATTGTGATAAAGCTGTCTGTCATTAGCAATTTGCAATACAGCAGCCGTCTTGCCCTCTAAATCAGGAAGCGCCGCATACACCTTATACTGATCGGTTTGGCTCATATCGGTCCAAACGGCAGCCGATTGAAGAGAATGGGGTGCGCCTGTTTCTTTGATTGGCGGAACCGGCATTTTCTTCAGGTTAGACAGTTCCACCGGAAGAAGAGTGTCAGTTTGCAGTTGATCCATCACTTGCTGGTCCAGATAGCGCCCGGCAATCAGTGTGCCGGCACGCGGACCAGTGGAATCACTTTTTATAATAGGGTGCGAAGAAAGGAGCATCGGCCCCTCGCGAAGTTGAAGAAGGCCCGAGAAAGACTGGCGCGCTGCCACACTTTCTGATAGTGGGCCAGTTGTTAGTTTTTCCAGGAGAGAAGCGGAAACTACCGCTCTTCTCTTTTCATCCAGTCTGACGGCTTTTTTAAATACTACTTTTTGATCGTTATTTAAAATAATAAGGACATTAAAGTCATTAACAAATAAGGTTTGGTCGAGCAAATTGCTTTTTTCATAAGCCTTGTTTGGGCTTTTTACATATTTATACGTATCATCCCATTCTGCATAATCGAATGAACGGGCGGCAAGATGATCCTCCATCTTAGCAAGCAAATGCAGCACCCGCTGCATGTTTTCCCTTGCTTGGGCATTTTCAAGAGACTTAAAGTGGTTCCATATAAAAAGATGAACGGCCAAGTATACGATACCAAGTCCTGATAGAACAGCAACAGTAAAGGATAAAATAATTTTTCGGCGAAGGGACATGATCAGTTTTTCTCCTGTATAGTTATAAAAACCTATTGAATATACCTCATTTGCAACTATATTAAACTTTTTTCTCCTAATAGAATAGGTCATATATCATTAATTTTATTATTAATATTTTCCAATTCTGTATTATTATGATGCTATCTGTATACCTTCATTGTTCAGGTAAAGAAGCGAAAGGCGGCGGCTCTCCCTGGAAAAATCAGTCAGGTGCTTTAATAGAGTCTATAAGCTTTTTAATTGCATAAGTATATGGACTGTGACCGCCATGCAATCATCTTAAAGGTGCATCTATATCTATATTTCTCTTTTCTCGTTCTATATCGGCCAAAAACCGCTTATATGAAGAAAGAGGGAGAAATACCATAACAACCAATTGACGGATAAACAGGACATTGGTATAGTAATAAATAATTTTCAGAATAGTTTTACCTAGAGAGGAGAAGAGAAAGATGAGTATAGTTGAGACAGAAAAAGGATATTTTGGACAGTTTGGAGGCAGCTTTGTGCCGCCTGAATTGAAAGAGGCTTTGGATTACCTGGCTGAACAGTTTGAGACCTACCAGAACGACGCTGAGTTCATGGCGGAGTATAAATATTACTTAAAAGAATATATAGGCCGTGACAATCCGCTGACCTATGCCAGCCAATTGACAGAGCAGCTTGGCGGCGCCAAAATTTATTTAAAACGGGAAGATTTAAACCATACAGGCTCGCACAAGATTAATAATGTCATGGGCCAAATTCTGCTTGCGAAGAAAATGGGAGCTAAGCGTATTATCGCTGAGACCGGTGCTGGCCAGCATGGGGTAGCCACTGCGACCGTTTGTGCCATGTTCGGAATGGAGTGCGTGGTGTACATGGGGGCGGAAGATATTCGCCGCCAAGCACTGAACGTGTTTCGAATGGAGCTCCTGGGCGCTGAGGTGGTAGCTGTTGAAAGCGGGCAGGGCCGCTTGAAGGATGCTGTTGATGCGGCATTAAATGATTATGTAGCCAATTATAAAAATACCTTTTACTTGCTTGGCTCTGCAGTAGGACCGCATCCATACCCAACAATGGTCAAGCATTTTCATAGCGTAATTAGTGAAGAATCGAAAAAGCAAATATTGGAAAAGGAAGGACGCCTGCCGGATGCTGTAATTGCTTGCGTCGGCGGAGGCAGCAATGCAATTGGCGCCTTCGCCCATTACATTAATGAGCCTGCGGTCCGCCTGATTGGCGTTGAACCCGAACAGGCCGCAACGCTGACAAAAGGGAAGCCGGCTGAGCTGCATGGCTTTAAATGCCTTGTATTAATGGATGAACAAGGAAATCCGCTGCCAACTTATTCGATTGCCGCTGGGCTGGATTATCCGGGTGTAGGCCCAGAGCACAGCTACTTAAAGGAAACAGGGCGTGCCGACTATTATACAGTGACGAATGAAGAAGTATTGGAGGCCTTTCAATTATTGTCACGCTCGGAAGGGATTATTCCGGCGTTAGAAAGTGCCCATGCTGTTGCCCAGGCGATCAAGCTGGCGCCGGCGATGAAAAAGGAAGAGCTGATCATTATCAACATTTCCGGCCGCGGTGACAAGGATGTTGAACAAGTATTTGATATGCTAAAAAAATAAACAAAAAGCCTGGGAGTTTCCCAGGCTTCAGACTGTAGACAAACTCAATGAAAATCGAGGTTTGTCCGCGGTCTTTTTTTAGTTTGCTTGCGGATAGGTGTGTTGCTTTCCA
>NZ_BCVF01000034.1 GCF_001591605.1 Bacillus badius NBRC 15713
TAGAAAGCAACAGCCCCCATTCATGAGCAAAATAAAAAGGCTGCGGACAAACTTCAATTTTCGTTGAGTTTGTCTACAGCCTGAAACGGCAGCCCAAGCTGCCACTTTCATTCCATTTTATGTTTTTCCTTAATGGAATCCGGTGCCATTTTCACGATTTGCTGAAGAACCAAGGCAAAAATGGCAATGTCATCTATTAAACCGAAGACGGCCAAAAAATCGGGAATCAAATCAAACGGCAACCACAAATAACCGATGATTAACCCGATGGATAAAACCTTGCTGAAACCGGCTACTTCCTTGCTTAAAAAGAAATCTTTCAAGAAAGGAACAGACCGCCTGAACGTAAAAACAAACTTTACTCTCTTCCAAGCCTTCCTCATCTTTTTCCTCCTTTTCTCAAGCTAGCTATTTATACGATTTCCCTTTTCGATTAGTTTCATTTTTTGTCGAAAAAAACAGAACCAGCCCGTAATTTGTTGTGAGCATCTTCAAAGCCGCTTTTCTTTTCAGGAAAGGATTTTAAATTAGCGATCTTTTCTAATATAATAGAAACTATGTGTGTACGATGCAAAAACCAGGCAGACTATTTGCCGGGAAAGTTGAGAGGTAGATGTAATGAAAGATCCTGGAAAAATAAAAGCGTTAAAGTTATCCACTTTTCAATTAATCGTCATGCTTTATTTAACCGGCGCCCTGTTTTCTACCGGCTTGCTGCTGCTGCCTGTCGCTCATAAGCCCGGGGTAGATATTTCTTTAATAGATGCAGCGTTTGTTGCCGTCAGCGCTCTTAGTGTTACTGGATTATCCCCTGTGTCCGTTGTTGATACATTCAGCACCGTCGGCTATTTTTTTATTTTGTTTATTTTGCAAGTCGGCGGCGTCGGCATCATGACGCTAAGCTCTATTATCTGGATTTTATTTGGCAAGCGCATCGGCATGCGGGAACGCCAATTAATTATGGCGGACCAAAACCGCACCGACCTGTCCGGGCTCGTAAAGCTGATGATTGAAATATTTTTGTTAATCCTCAGCATTGAAGCTGTAGGCGCCCTTATTTTGAGCATCTATTTTCTGCAATATTACCCTACAGTGTCTGAAGCTTTTCTGCATGGGGTCTTCGCCTCCATCAGCGCAACAACGAATGGCGGTTTTGATATTACCGGAAATTCGTTGATCGTTTTTGCTAATGATTATTTTGTCCAATTTATTAATATGGTATTGATCGTGCTTGGAGCCATCGGCTTTCCAGTATTAGTGGAAGTCAAAGACTTTTTAACGTATAGGGGACCGCTGAAATTTCATTTCTCCTTATTCACGAAGCTGACGACAACGGTATATGCGATTTTGGCTGTGCTCGGTACCATTTTGATTTATTTGATCGAACGAAATCACTTTTTCATCGATAAGGCTTGGCATGAATCCTTCTTCTATTCCGCCTTTCAGTCCATTGCTGCCCGCAGCGCCGGATTGACTTCGATGGACTTAAATGAATTTTCAATGGCTACACTCCTGCTTCTTTCTACGCTAATGTTCATCGGCGCTTCACCAAGCAGTGTGGGCGGGGGACTTCGGACAACTACGTTCGCCATTGCGATTTTGAGTGTTTACTTCTATGCGCGAGGCAAAAACACGATTAAAATCTTCAACAGAGAGGTTCATCCGGTTGATGTGCAGCGTGCCTTCGTGGTCATTACAACAGGCTTCTTTATCTGGGGCGGCTCCATTATCTTTCTTTCATCTTTAGAGCCAGAGCTGCCCATTGTAAAAATTATCTTTGAGGTTTCTTCCGCCTTTGGAACAACCGGGTCGTCACTTGGCATTACGGGTGAGTTAAGCTCCGCAGCGAAATGCTTGCTTATTACGTTAATGTTTATCGGCCGGATCGGGTTGTTCTCTCTGCTCTTTATTATCCGCGGAAAAGAAATTAAAGACGGTTATCATTTCCCAAAAGAACGCATTTTAATTGGATAACAGCTAGTTGAAAAGACGCCGCTTGATATGAAGCGGCGTCTTTTCATTACCTATAATAACGGAAACAGCCACGGCAAAACCAAGGAAGTAAAGATCGACGCCGCTCCCATGGCAGCACCGGATACGGCACCTTGCAGGCTTCCTTCCTGAACAATTTGAGCCGTTCCGATGCCATGCGCGGTCGTTCCGATCGACAAGCCGCGGGCAAAGGGGTCCGTCACTTTCATCACCGTTAACAACCAAGGGCCAAACATCGCTCCAAACATTCCGGCGATCATAACGAAAATAGCGGCCAGCGCCGGATCTCCCCCGATCATGCGGGCTACCTCGATAGCTACTGGTGTTGTCACTGACTTGACGGCGGCTGAAGCAGCGGTCGCTTCCGTTAAATGAAACATCTTTGTCATCCACACCGCGGATACGACCGTTGCCAGCGTTCCAGCTGTTAATCCCCAAAAAGCCGGTGCGGCTTTTTTCAACAAAACATCCCGATTATGATACAAAGGAACGGCCAGCGCTACTGTAGCAGGGCCAAGCAGATACGTCATTATTTCCTTTGCCGGGGTATAGTCTTGATACGTAATACCGCTGCCGGCTAAAACAAGGATGATCATCACTGTGCTCAAAAAAACCGGAGTTGTGAGCGGCGACGAAAAACGGACAGCTAAAAGGCGCGCAAGCCCATACGCTGCAACGGTTAAAACGATGCTAAATAGAGTGATGGTGTTCACTGGCATCCTCTCCTTTTTCTTTTTTACTATGTCGAGAGGATAAAAGCTGGGCCACTCCCCCTGTCAAAGCCATCCCAATAATCGAACTGCCCAATAGCATAACAGCAAGAGCCAGGCCGCTTTCTTTCAAAAGCGAAGTATACGTCATCAACCCGACAGCAATAGGCACGAAGAAGAAAGCTAAGTGCTTATTTAAAAATTGCGCTCCTTTTTCGACCCAACCGACTTTCACAATATTCAGAGAAAGCAAAAGAAATAAAATGATCATTCCAACTACATTGCCCGGCACCGGCAAGTGGAAAAACTCCGAGATAAATAAGCCAAATTGATAAATCAGCCACAAAAAACTGATCTGAGCCACAAATAAATAACTATTCTTCATCAAACTTTCCTCTTCCCTCCGATCATTAATTACTATTTATAGAATACCATTAAACGAAACCATCCTACTATGCCAGCAAAAAAAACACCCGCTGATCAGCGGGTGTTTGCTCAAAGTCTTGATTCTTGCAAGCAGGCTGCGGCCTGTTTACATAACTGGCTGCTCCTTTTGTTCTGGAGCAAATTCTACTTCAAAACCCATTTCTTCAATCATTCGGTGGTCAGCAGTTGTTTCTTGTCCGGCGGTTGTTAAATAATCGCCGACAAAGATGGAGTTGGCCGGATACAGGCCTAACGGCTGAAGTGAACCCAGGTTCACTTCCCGTCCGCCGGATATCCGGATTTCTTTCGTCGGATTTATCAAACGGAATAAGCAAAGCACCTTTAAACAATAGCGAGGGTCCAGCTCGTCTGTGCCTTCAAGCGGCGTGCCGTCAATCGCGTGCAAAAAGTTCACAGGAATAGAATCGGCATCGAGCGCGTGTAAGCTGCGCGCCATAGAAACAACATCTTCTTTCTTCTCCCTCATTCCAATAATGACTCCGGAACAAGGAGAAATACCCGATTCCTTTACTGTATGAACCGTGTTCACCCGCTCGTCGTATGTATGAGTGGTCGTAATTTGTTCATGATGGCCTGCGGATGTATTCAGGTTATGATTATAGCGGTCCACTCCCGCTTCCTTAAGTTTCGCTGCTTGTTCCGGTTTCAGCAGGCCAAGACAAGCGCACACCTTCAATTGATAGTTTTCTTTAATCTCCTTGACTGCTTCTGTTACCCGGTCAATTTCCTTATTGCTCGGCCCGCGTCCGCTGGCAACGATGCAATAGGTGCCCGCTTGCAAGTCATAAGCCCGCTTGGCTCCCGCTAAAATGGATTCTTTATCCATCATTTTATATTTTTCAATCGGAGCCGTTGAGCGGATGGATTGCGAACAATAGCCGCAGTTTTCCGGGCACAGCCCTGATTTTGTATTAATAATCATGTTGAGTTTCACTTTATTGCCGTAATAGTGGCTTCTTACTTTATAAGCCGCCTGTAAAAGCTCTAAAAGCTCACTATCCGGGCTGTTTAGCACCGCCAATGCTTGTTCATCGCTTAATTGTTTTCCTTCTAATACTTGTTCTGCCAACTGAGCCCACTTTGTCATTTTTTTCTCCCCTTTGATGAGTATTCTTCTTTAAGAATAAAAGAACACAGCTTTTTAAGTCAACTATTTAAATTTAAAAGTTCACATAAATCGCCCTTTTGGCAAATTTAAAGAAACCGAATGGCTCGTGTATGTATTCATTTGAACTGACAATCAATTTAAGGTATACTCATTTTAGTTTTCATATAGAAACAGTTTTGTGGCCGATAAGCGGCTATAGGGGGAACTATTCATTGAAAAAATCATCTTTGTTATTATCTTTTCTGCTCGGCTCGATCTTTCTCCTGAGCGGATGCCAGGCAGCTGAAGAGGAAGGACACTTCTTCCATGATTATCTCGTCCGCCCTTTTGTTGAGTTGATTCACTCTCTCGGCGAGATGCTTGGAAGCTACGGCTTCGCTATTATTGTCATTACACTTGCTGTTCGCTTGATTTTAATGCCGTTAATGCTGAACACAATGAAGAAGCAGCAAATTATGAAGGAAAAAATGGCCGTTGTAAAACCGGAAATGGATAAAATCCAACAGCGCTTAAAAGCGGCTAAAAATCCGGAAGAACAGCGGAAAATCCAGCAGGAAATGATGGCTCTTTACCAACAGCACAATATCAATCCATTTGCCATGGGCTGTTTGCCGATCTTTTTGCAAATGCCGATCTGGATGGGACTCTTCTACGCCATCCGCACGTCTGATGATATTCGCCACGCCGGCTTCCTATGGTTTAAGCTTGGCCAGCCGGACATTGCCATGGCAATCATTGCCGGCATTATGTATTTGATTCAGTTCCGTGTTTCCTTAATGAATGTACCGCAAGAGCAGCAGCAGCAAATGAAAATCATCGGCTTGCTGTCACCTATTATGATTCTTGTATTTTCTATTTCCGCTCCTGCAGCACTTCCGCTGTATTGGGGAATGAGCGGACTCTTCCTAATCGGCCAAACATGGCTGAGTCAAAAGCTTTATCCTACCAAAAAAGTAAGCGAAGGAAAATAAAAATAAAACAGGGTTGCTTCGTTTCAGACTGTAGACAAACTCAATGAAAATTGAAGTTTGTCTACAGTCTTTTTTTATTTTGCTCATTGCTGGGGCCTGTTGATTTCCATTCCAGGCGCTTCGCTTTCCGCAGGGCGGGCGGCGAGCCTGTCCCGCGGATTCTGCAGGAATCTTCGCGCCTTCCCTTGCAATCAACAGAATGCACAAAAAGAGGCTAGCCGTATAGCTATACCTGTTTGAAAATCGAGTAACCCTGCCGTCATCAATCGGCTGAATGAAGCAGCAGCGGTCCCTTTTGTTTTTCTTGCGGATGTGATTTATTTCTTTCCATCTGGCATCTGCCCCATGCGCAAGACGATGGAAGAAGTGAAAACAAATAGATCCTGCCGCTCATTTCCCGGTGCTGGGTTCCATGATCAAGTGACGCATTTCTCCACCTTCAAACGAAACAGGGATAAGAAGCCTGTTTCGTTTTTTGCTTTTCAGTTGACTTTTCTGCTCTTTTTTTCTAATAGTAGGGTAAAGATAAAATGATTGCGTTTTTGCTAAAAAGTTATCGCACAATGAAACTTTTTGGCAGATCGTGCGTATTACTAGGAAACTATAACTGGAGTGAGTACGATGAAAAATCCCATGCTTTTTATCCTGCGCGCAATGATCGCCATCCCGGCCGCGGTTATTGGCTCGCTGCTCTTTATGAATCAGCTCGGGCTCTCTCCCTTTCCGGCCGCTGGATTAGCTGTAATTGCCGGAGCCGGTATTTATTTTGGGTTAGGGAAATATGCCGATGCGCGTTTATATAAGAAATATGGACTGACAAGGAAAGAATATAATTTCATTCTTGAGAATATGAAAGAAGCCAAGCAAAAACTCGGCCGGCTGAAAAGTGTATTTGTCCGTGTACGCAGCCTCAGTTCCTTAAAGCAGCTAATTGAGCTGAACCGTCTCGTACGCAGAATTTTCTCCGTGGTCAAGAAAGAACCAAAACGCTTTTATGAAGCCGAATCATTCTTCTATTCCCATCTTGATTCCGTTGTTGAGCTGGCAGAAAAATACGCTTGGCTGAATTCCCAAAAACTGAAAGACTCATCCGTCAGACAGGCTTTGCTGGAAACAAAAGAAACACTTAACGATTTAACGCGAACGCTGGAGAAAGATTTACACAAGGTGCTTGCGAAAGACATTGAACACTTAACATTTGAACTTGATGTGGCCAAGCAGTCATTAAGCAGACGCCGACTGCCGGAGGCCTTAGAGAAGGGAGACAAAACAAATTATGACAACAGAAAATGAGAAGGCTCAACGCCCCTCCTTATTAAAAGAGGAAATGGCCGGACTTGATGATTTGCTTTCTTCGCCGTTTGGCGAAAATGTACTGTCGGAAACCGCTGAACATGCTCTTCACGAGCAGCCAGCTCCCAAAAAACTCATTGATGTGCTTCCTGAAGAGCACCGGCTCAAAGCCCAGCAGCTGGCCAAGCAAATTGATCCGTCCAACCATCAGTCAGTCATCAGTTACGGGACGGCGGCTCAAGCGAAGCTTTCCGGCTTCTCCCACTCTATGCTGGACCATGTGCAGCAGAAAGACATCGGAACGATCGGTGACATTTTAAGCGACTTAATGAAGAAACTTCAGCAAGTCAACCCCGACGAGTTGAGCCCGGAGAAAAAGACAATGTTCGGCCGGCTGTTTAATAAAGTGTCCAACTCAATTCAAGAAATTATGTCTAAATATCAGAAGGTCGGTACACAAATCGATCGAATCAGCGTCAAGCTTGACCATTCTAAGAAGATCCTGCTGGAAGACATTCAAATGCTGGAGCAGCTGTACGACAAGAACAAAGAATATTTTCAAGCGTTAAATATCTTTATCGCAGCGGGAGAATTGAAGCTGGAAGAGCTTGAAAGAGAAACGATTCCAGCCCTGCGCAAAAAAGCGGAGCAATCCGGCGATCAAATGGATTTCCAGGATGTAAACGATATGATCCAATTCGCCGACCGTCTGGAAAAAAGACTGCATGACTTAAAGCTGAGCCGACAGATTACGATCCAAAGCGCTCCGCAAATCCGGATGATCCAAAATATGAACCAGGCGCTTGCGGAAAAAATTCAGTCTTCTATTTTAACAGCTATTCCTTTATGGAAAAATCAAGTAGCCATTGCGCTTACCCTTGTCAGGCAGCGCAAAGCGATGGAGTCGCAAAAGCAAGTATCTCAAACAACGAACGATCTGCTGCTGAAAAATGCAGAAATGTTAAAGACTAATACGATTGAGACCGCCAAAGAAAATGAGCGCGGCCTCGTTGATATTGATACCTTAAAGAAAACACAAGCAAACTTAATCTCAACTCTGGAAGAAACGCTGCGCATTCAGCAAGAAGGACGCGCCAAACGCCAGCAAGCAGAGCAAGAGCTCTCTTCCATGGAGAATGAACTGAAACAAAAATTGCTCAACTTAAAATAACAAACAGCTCCTCCGCAAGTTTGCGGAGGAGCTGTTTGTTTATAAACATAAATGCCTTATTCAAACCTCGAATGTAAATTACGCAGGGTCCTTTAGCTTACCGACAAAAAAGCCGATCAGCCCCCCGGCAAGAGCCGGCAGCGCCCAGCCCAACCCAGATGAAAAGAATGGGACCCAGGAGATCGCTTTCTGAAAGAAGGTATCGGATACATTTAATGCGGTTAATCCATCATTTATACTGAAAATCGTCGTCATTAAAATGGCCCCTACATGTACAGGAGTGGAATACTTTAAATGAGGATGAACAAAAGCCAGCACGACCAGCACGATCGCAAAAGGATAAATCATAATCAAAATAGGTACTGAAACCTCGATAATTTGTGCAAGCCCCATGTTAGCAATCAGAAAGCTAATGAATGTTAATATTCCGACAAAAGCACGATAAGAAATAACCGACCATCTGCCGGAAAGGAATTGGGCAGTTGCCGTCGTCAAGCCGACACAAGTTGTCAAACAAGCCAAGGCAACAATAGTTCCAAGCAGGATACGCCCGCCTTCTCCAAACAACATGTGCGAAGCGGTTGTAAGAAGTTCGCCTCCGTTGCTAAACTGCTCGTCTGTTTCTATCCGCGCTCCAATCCAAGCGATAGAAATATAAACAGCAGCTAAGCCGATCCCGGCAATCACACCGGCCGCAATGGTGGCTTTGGCCCGGTCCCGCCAATCCTTCATTCCGCTGTTTGTAAAAGCTGTGATAACAACAATGCCAAAAGCCAGAGCAGCAATGGCATCCATTGTTAAATAACCTTCGATGAATCCGGCAATAAAAGGCGACTCCTCATATTTTCCTGAAGGTTCTGATAATGGTGCGTTAAACTTCAAAAAAGCTCCGGTACAAAGCGCAGCAATGGCAAGAAGCAAAGCAGGCGTCAGCCATTGTCCGATCCGGTCTACAATTTTTGAAGGATTTAAACTAAACAGATACACGACCATGAAAAAAACCACCATAAAAATGAAAACGAACGAGTGGCTTGAACGGTCTGCCAAAAAGGGAGCCACACCCATTTCGAAGGCAACGCTCGCTCCGCGCGGAATGCCGAAAAAAGGACCTACTGCTAAATAAGTCACTAAGGCGAAGAATACGCCAAATAGTGGATGCACACGACTTCCGATCGATACAACGCCGCCTTCCGCCAATGAAATGGCAATTACCGACAGAATCGGCAAGCTAACACCGGAAATAACGAATCCGATAATGGCCGGCCAAAAGGAAGTGCCCGCCTCCATGCCTAAAAAAGGTGGAAAAATTAAATTTCCAGCTCCAAAAAATAAGGCAAAGAGCATAAGTCCAGTGAAAAAAACCTCTTTTTTAACCAATATGTAGAACTCCTCTCAACAAGTGAAGGTTCGATCCTCCCTTCACATGAAAAAAGCCAGTCTTGTGGACGGCTTTTTTCTCTTTTCCTTTTCATACCGAATCTAATTGTACTTATTTCGGAAAAAAATATCAATAAAATTATAGCAATTGATACTACTAATCTACGAAAAATTATCTCAAGATATTATTGGTTTCACAAACAAAAAAATACTTTTGCATAAATTATTTTAAGATAAATTATACAAAAGTATTTAGTGTCGAATTTTGTCTAATATATATTTATTAAAAAGTAAAATTAAAATCAAATAAGGCTTTTATTCTTTATTTATAATAGCTGTATAACCTTTGTATAAGGTAAATAAAAAAGAGGAAAGTGGCATCCACTCCCTCTTCAAACACTTTTATACAATAGTTTCTTTAACAACGGAAAGATGACTTGCGGCAAGTCATTCACATCATTTACGAATATGCTGTATTTTCCATATATGTTTTGTACTGTCTCTTTTTCTGATTCTGCGATCTCACCATCTGCAAGAAAAAGATTAATGACTTCTATCCCCAGCTTTCGGGCTTCAATCACCGCTTCATGTGTATCGATAATCCCATTGCGGTCATATCCATAAGCTGCCGGCTCACCATCAGAAAAGATGAGCAGGAATTTTTGCTTTTCGCTTCTTTTTATTATTCTTTCTTTTGCTATCCGGATAGCAAACCCATCCCTGTTGTCCTCCTCAGGTGTCAGCTGCAAAATTTCAGGTCCGCTTGCAGGTCTCAATGAAGAGGCATAATCAATCACTACATGAAAATAATTCGGCTGCCGATCGGCTGATGCTTCATTCGTATCTTCCCAGAAACCAATTACTTCATGAGGAACTTTTACTGATTTCAAGGCTTCGTGAAACAAAACAATCCCTATTTTCGTTTGATCCATTTTATCTTCCATTGAAGCGGAACAATCGACAAGAAGTGTAAAGACAGCATCAATTTCCGGAGACGGCTCCTGCTTCTTATAAAACAGCCTCGGCTGTTCCTCTGTAAAAAAACGAAGAAGCTTTTTGTTTAATCTTCCCCTGTGAAGATCACTGCGCGGCTGAATTTTTTTGTGTTCCAGTGTTTTTTCGATCATATTTTTCAACTTTTTTTGCAGGGAAGCAATTGACGCTTTTTGTGTTTTATACTTGCCGACAGCTTCCAAGTCAGGAGCTCCTGCTTTTTTAAAGACTGGCACAGCGAAGCGATTCTCCTTGCCGAATATAGGCTGTCCGCTGCTTTTGGCCTCTTTCTGCTCTTTATCGGCTGGAAGATCTGAAAAATCATTGCGCTGTGTTTGCCGGGCTGACCCTTGCACCATGGCAAGCGCCTGATCCCCTGCCTCCCCTTCCCTGGCGCCTTCTCCTGCCAGGTCCGCTTTTGATCCTTGCTCTAAATCAAATTGCAGAAAGCTGTTGCCAAGATCACTGGTTTCCCGGTGCCATGTCTGAAATTCTTCTTCTATTACTTCTTCCTGGCCGGTCTGCTCCTCCTCTAGGGTATCATCATTAACTAACGGATCTTTTCTTCTTAAATCATTATACGTGTCCCCTGCCGACTCCTCTTGACTATCCATCTCCGGCAAGTGAAAATACTGATTCAGCATATCCCGCTCCAATACTTCCTCCAGGACTTCCACAAGAGACCGGCTGATTTTCACCACATCGGCAGTCGAACGGGCATCATAAAAAGCAAATAAGGATTTTTGGATAAAGGGCATCGCTGCATGAATTGGCTCACTCATAGCCGGCGGCTGCAAGGGAGACTCAGCATTAAGTGCCATATAATGAAAATTAAATAAAGCATCGGCAAACAAGCTTTTCACGAGATTGGCATTGAGTTGAGCCTTAAAATGCTGCAAATACATTCTTCTTCTAGCAGAAAAGGCTTTTTTTGTGCCCGGCCGTTCCTGCTTGCATATCTCCTCTAAGCGCATATCCTCGGCAAGCACAACAACTTGCTTGGCAAATGAAGCTACGGGTGATTGCTGAATTTCCTGCACAAAGCCTTTAATAGCTGATTCATCGGTATGAGGCCAGCTGCCAAGAGAACGCAAAAAGACATCCGACTTGTAACCATTCCACTTATCCGCTGCGGGCCGGTGATTCCAGAAATGGCTGACATACAGCTTATTCGCTTGCTTGTCTACATACGAATAGGGGCTATATTCAATCTCCACTTCCGGATTCTTCGTTAAGGTTTTAGCCAGATCTGTTAATTGCATAAATAAAAAAGAGTCGATAGTTTCATCGTTAAATTGAATAAAACGCTTCATGACATCTCCTCATTCAAACAGTGTTTCAGCAATGTTCTTCACCGCTGCTTGTTCCCGTTCATCTTCTAGCTTATCAATAATCCCTCGCTGGATGGCCCGCAATGGAGGCATGAATAACGCTAAATCACACGTATCAATTAACGCGCGGATCGATGCCGCCTCCTCAGAAATCTGTCCGTTTTTCACTTGCGTAATTAAATCCTGCGATAAAGCCGCAAAGCGGTCAATCAACTTTTCATCCGCCAGCTGGCTTTCTGTTTTTAACACGCGAATAAGCGTTTCCCCGCCGATATAAGGAACATCAATGACGATGAAGCGGTTTTTTAACGCTTCATTTAACGGCACAGTTCCCACATATCCTTCATTAATTGCGGCAATGACTCCAAAAGACGGCTTGGCGGTAATCACCTCGCCCGTGAACGGATTGGTGATCATCCGCCGGTAATCCAATACCCCATTCAAAATTGGCAATGTTTCCGGCTTCGCCATATTGATTTCATCAATATAAAGCAAGTGGCCGTGTGTCATCGCTTTAACAACCGGTCCCGGGACGAACTCAATAGCATGCTTCCCTTCCCGTTCCGCGATCGTTTTATAGCCGATCATCGCTTCTGCATCAAGATCGACCGAACAGTTAATACTATGCATCGGCTGCGAAAAAACCGCCGACAACGTTTCTGCCAGCTTTGTTTTCCCAGATCCGGTCGGTCCTTTCAACAAAACATTTTTCCCGAGTGAAAGAGCCAGGACCGCATCATACAGCACCGCTTCATCCTCCGGCTCATATCCTCCTTTTCCGATCAGCCATTGATCTTCCGCATGAGAAAACTGCTCTTTTCTTTCTGCTATCTTCTGCTCTACTGGAGCAGGCCATTCATTGATAAACACATTAATCTCCCTCTCTACGTCAATTAGGCGGCTACCCTTATCATACATGCTTAGCAATTCGCCGTAAAACGGTTGAAACATAAAAAGACTGACTGCTTTAGCAATCAGTCTTCATACTCATATATATACAGTCCCCTGCCCAGCTTGCGAACCCGGTGATTCTCACGCTCAAGGCCGACCATGAACGTTGTCATATTAGCTATTTTCTTTCCTGTCTTGCCTTCGATTTGCCGTTGAAGCTCAATTCCCCGAATCGGCGTATTTTGCTCCTTCAATATCGCCACAGCTAACTCGCGCAGTTCTTCAAGGTTCTCGCTGCGCCGTCCTCTGCGCTTTCTTTCCTGAGGTAAACCGCCAATTTTAGTTAATGATACAATCTCTTTAGAAAGGGCAGCCTTCTCCTCAGCTTTTTCTGCTTCAATCCGGTCTAATTCTTTTAACCTGCGAAAGATGGCTTCTCTTTCTTTTTGAAACTCCTGTATAATCCTTAATTCAGAATTAGCCATCTGCTCCAACCTGATTTTTAATGCAACTCTTTCATCAAACACCTATACTCCCCCTATAATGGACAAAAAAAATTTATATTTATGTATGGAGAAGGGCGTCTTTAGGACTAAAGCTTCCTTCTCTGCCCATTATCTTAACAAAAAAGCCCTATGAATACTAGCTGTTCTTCCACTTTGTTAGAAAAGAGTGATAAATTTGTCTACAATTCATTCACTTTTCCATCTCAAAATAGTCTTTATAAAAACCGGATACCTTCCCTTTGTCATCTACCAGAAAATAAAATTCTTCCGTTTCATTTTTTACATCATACAACTTTCCCGGAGTTAATCTATTTTCTACCATATATTTCTTTGCATTCGTGTGAAGGCATTTCACTTTCTTAATTGTTTCTTTTTCTGTCCACTGAAGATGATTCATAACTTCTCCTTTCGATCCTACACTGATGTCTGCAGATCTGTTGATCTTTTTTCTACCCTATCATACCATATTTAAAATTAAACTGAAAAGCTGTTTCGCTGCACGCTAATCCCCCTCTATTCTCTATTATTTACATAATATAATTATATTCTTCTTAAGCAAGCAGCCCTATCCAAAGGTCTAGTTTCACTTTTTCTCCACTGACTTTCGAATGAATTTCTGTATTGCCCTTTCAAAACAGAAAAAGATTATGTATAATGACAGGAAATAAAGAGAATCCTTTGTTGTTTTTCACGCCACGGATTAGACTGATCTATTTCAAGGAGGTAGTTTCATGAAAATCATGAGTAATGAAATGTTAGTAGCAGCCTATCGGGACGCAAAGAACAAAGGTCAAGACACGGATTGGATTAAAATGCTTCAAAACGAGGTTCAAAAGCGCGGTCTGAATGTGACAAAAAATTAACTGAAAAATAGTAAGCATGCCGGGAGCCGGCATGCTTTTTTGTATCGGCTCACAAAAGCTTCACGTTGAAAAACAGCCGGCTGGTTCATAAAGTTCACAAACCTTGTTGTGCTGCATACCTGTTCGCTGATAGAGCCTATCTATTATTTTTAAGAAGTAAGCATACATAGCTATACCTGCCTCCTGCTCATTTATATTGAGTTAACAACGGCTGAAATCCAATCGTCCTGCTCCAATGATCCCGTATTCTTCTGTTAGCACTCCCCTAGTGCAGGCTTTTTCTGCCGCCTCCATCATCATTTCGCCGCTTATCTTGATCACATCAGCTCTCTGCAGTATTCCTATTCATCAACCAGTCCGCTCCTCTATGATCCTAAAGTACAGGCATCTAGAAGTCCTTTCAGCAATTGAGTTTTAGCGTCCAAAACCTAGAAAAAAACCAGCCACTAGTGGCTGGTTTAGTTATTATGCTTCAAGAAGAAGATCTTCAGGATTTTCAAGCAAGTCTTTAACCATTTTCAAGAATCCAACCGCTTCTTTTCCATCGATCACGCGGTGGTCGTAGGAAAGCGCTACATACATCATCGGACGGTTTTCCATGCGTTCTTTATCGATCGCTACTGGACGCGTTTGAATCGTATGCATGCCAAGGATACCTACTTGTGTACCGTTAAGGATTGGCGTAGAAAGCAAAGAACCGAATACTCCGCCGTTTGTAATTGTGAATGTACCGCCTTGCAGATCGCTTAGCGCCAGTTTATTATCCCGCGCTTTTAAGGCAAGATCAAGAATATCTCCTTCGATTTCAGCGAAGTTTTTGCGGTCACAATCACGTACAACTGGTACTACAAGACCTTCTTCTGTAGAAACGGCTACACCGATATCATAGAACTTTTTCAATACAATTTCGTTTCCATCGATTTCTGCGTTCACATATGGGAACTTTTTCAGCGCAGCGACTACCGCTTTTGTAAAGAAAGACATGAAGCCTAAGCGGACATCGTGAGCTTCAAAGAATTTATCTTTTTTGCGTTTACGCAGCTCCATAACCGCTGTCATATCAATTTCATTGAATGTAGTCAGCATAGCTGTTGACTGTTTCACTTCTAACAGACGATTAGCAATTGTTTGGCGGCGGCGAGTCATTCGTTCGCGTACAACCGGCTTGCTGTCATCTTGCTTCGGTGCAGCAGCTTGGGCAGGCTTAGCTGCTGGCTGTTGCGGAGCAGCTGGTTTCGCGCCGTTCGCTGAATAAGACTCTACATCCTGTTTACGCACGCGGCCCATTGGGTCTACTGTAGGCACCTCGTTTAAATCAATGCCTTTTTCACGAGCCATCTTACGGGCTGCAGGAGAAGCGATCGGACGTTGTTTTGTTTCTTCTTCTTGAGCCGGTGTTTCTTTCACTACTTCTTGTTTTGCTTCTTCTTGCTGAGGAGCGGCAGCCGGTGCAGCTTCTTGAGCTGGTGCAGATGCAGCAGCGCCATTTCCAGCTCCTACAATTGCGATAACTTGGCCAACTTCCACTGTATCGCCTTCTTCTGCTTTCAGCTCTTGGATAATGCCGGCTTCTTCAGAAATAACTTCTACGTTTACTTTATCTGTTTCAAGCTCAACAATGTATTCGCCTTTCTCCACTGCATCGCCCGGTTTTTTCAACCATTGCGCAATGGTACCTTCTGTAATCGATTCTGCCAACTCTGGAACTCTAATTTCAGCCACTTTCGTGTCCTCCTCTAATGTACATTCGTCTTATCATGAAATAAATATCATAGAAAAAATGCTTTTATCTTCAAGCTGAACGGGCTGATTAGCCAGCCCATTCAGCTTCTCATCTAATCAATCAATTAGTCTCTTGTGATCGCCGCTCTTAAAATACGGGCTTGTTCTTTCTTATGCACAATCGCATCCCCTTCTGAAGGGCTGGAACGACGGCGGCGTCCAATGTAGCGAACAGTTGCCTCTTCCGGCGCCACATCGCGAAGGCGCGCATCTACATACGTCCATGCGCCAAAGTTTTGCGGTTCTTCTTGCAGCCATACCACTTCTTTCAACTGCGGGAAGCGCGTTAAAAATTCTTTAATTTCTTCTTTAGGGAATGGATATAACTCTTCCACTCTTAATACATGCAGCCAGTTCAGCTCTTCTTCTGCTTTGCTGATTTGTTCTGCAAGGTCAATAGATACCTTACCGCTGCAAAGAACGACTCTTTCCACTTGTTCCGGCTGTTTTCCGAGTCTCGGTTCCTCCACTACCGGTTTAAACGCGCCGGCAGCAAACTCAGAAGCATTGGAAGCAGCCAATGGATGACGCAGCAGGCTCTTCGGTGTCATAACGACTAGCGGGCGCACCTCTTCTTTTTGCAGGATAGCAGCTTGGCGGCGCAGCACATGGAAGTATTGAGCTGTTGAAGACAAGTTCACTACTGTCCAGTTATTTTCTGCGGCGTTTTGCAGAAAGCGCTCTAGGCGGCCGCTTGAGTGTTCAGGTCCTTGGCCTTCATAACCGTGCGGCAGAAGCATGACAAGACCTGATTTTTGTCCCCACTTCGCTCGTCCGGAGGAAACAAATTGGTCAAACATCGGCTGTGCCATATTGGCGAAGTCACCAAACTGAGCTTCCCAAAGAACAAGCGTTTCCGGAGAGAATACGTTATAGCCATATTCATAGCCGACAACCGCTAGCTCTGTTAACGGGCTGTTAATGACTACAAAAGAAGCATCCGTTTCCTCTAAGTGATTCAGCGGAATGTACTCCTGACCGGTTTCTACATCATGCAGCACAAGGTTGCGGTGAGCGAATGTGCCGCGCTGGGCATCCTGGCCGGTCAAGCGAATTGGCGTGCCGCTTTTCAGGATCGATGCAAAAGCAAGCGCCTCGGCATGGCCCCAGTCAACCTGGCCGTCTTTTTCAAAAACATTTTCCCGGCGTTTTAAAATACGCTCCAGCTTTTTAAATACATGCAAATCCTTCGGCCAGTTTAACAGCTCGCTGTTAATTCGGCTCAAGACATCTGCCTCTACTCCTGTTTCGCTGGATGGAAGTTCTTTTTCAACGAACTTAGGCGGATTCATAACGATATCCGGATTTTCATCTTTTTTCGGAACTATTTCATACAAGTCCTTCAGCTTCTGTTCGTTTTCAGTATACAGTTTGTCTGCTTCTTCCTTGGCAATTACTCCGCGGTTAACAAGCTTCTCTGCATAGAGCTGACGAACTGTCGGATGCTGATGGATCATTTGATACATCATCGGGTTTGTCGTCATCGGCTCGTCCATTTCATTGTGGCCAAAACGGCGGTAGCCGATCAAATCAATCACAAAGTCTTTGCCGAAGCGGCTGCGGTAATCGACTGCCATAAGAGCAGCGGCGATACAAGCTTCCGGGTCGTCGGCATTCACGTGAACAATTGGTACTTCAAAGCCTTTTGCCAAGTCAGAAGCATAGCGTGTTGAACGTGAATCATAGCTTTCTGTCGTAAATCCGATCATATTGTTAGCAATAATATGAATCGAACCGCCTGTTTGGTAACCAGGGACACGGCTCATGTTGAATGTTTCACTCACAACCCCTTGTCCAGGGAATGCAGCGTCACCGTGAATTAAGATCGCCACAGCAGAGGTTGTATCTTGCTCAGGAACCCCTGACTTCGCACGGTTTTCTTGTGCGGCTCTTGTGTAGCCGGCAACAACCGGGCTTACGACTTCAAGGTGGCTCGGGTTGTTTGCCAATGTAATGCGAGCTACGTCTTTATCTTCTTTGAAGCTATGATCGGCTCCAAGGTGATATTTGACATCTCCTGTCCAGCCATATGTAGTCATCTTCATAGAGCCTTCAGGAAGCAAATTTTTGCTTGGCGCATGCTGGAATTCAGCAAAAATCATTTCGTAAGGTTTGCCCAAAATATGAGCGAGCACATTTAAACGTCCTCTATGTGCCATACCGATATTTACTGTTTTTGCACCTTTTTCCGCTGAATGCTTCACAAGCTCGTCAAGAAGAGGAACCATTGCATCCAGCCCTTCGATAGAAAAGCGCTTTTGGCCGACGAATGTTTTATGAATAAATTTTTCAAAGCCTTCTACTTGTGTCAGCCTTTTTAGCAGCTGCACTTTTTGTTCGTTTGAAAATGTTGGATAATAATTGGTTGATTCAATTTGCTGTCTGAACCATTGTCTTTCTTCTAAATTATGGACTTGGGCTAACTCAAAAGCCAACTTATCTGTATAGACTTTTTTCAAGTGTTGGATCGCATCATAACCGTCCTTAACATGCGCCGGGGCATCAGGACATAAATACTGAACAGGGACTTTCCGCAAGTCTTCCTCCGTTAAGTTGAATGTGCTCAACTCAATCCGGTACGTATCTTTATTTCTGTCATTCAGCGGGTTGATATCTGCTGCTAAGTGACCGTAGGTGCGGATACTGTCAGCAAGTTTTACCGCGTTAAACAGAACATTTAAATCATTGCCTGATGCAGGTACAGCCGTCTTACCGATTTCTTCATGGGGCGCGTTTGCTGCAGGTGCTCCCCATTCCTCAAACATTTGCTTTATTTCTGGATCGACTGATTCAGGATCTTTTTGGTAGTGCTCGTACAACTCCATTACATATCCAAGGTTTGGTCCGGAGAACTGACTCCACGGATTCCCTTGGGCTGTCTGCATTTTCATTCTGAAAAACCTCCAACTATTTCGCCCATTAATTTTTGCTAAATGATATTTTGATGAGCTTACATTAGTGTATTACTTACCACTTTATACACCATGATACACTCAATACGAAAATTTATACCGCCTACAAGGACATCTTACCACTGCAAGGTACTAAGGGAAAGCATTAAAGCTTAATCTATGGCATAGGCGCCCTGTTTTCCGCCAGGCGGATTGGCCAAGTCAAATTCACTGGCACAAATTTAGCTTTTGTGGCATTTCCCCGCTTGATTGTCCATCTCTTTTCTCTTATGAGAAGCAGTATCATTTTTTCCATGTACCATCTTACTACTCTTACGTCGAAAAACCAATATTTTTTCATAAAAAAGTCACATTTATTGTACAGTTTGTCAAGTAAGGGCTTCTTCGCTGTTTCATGATGGAAATTTGCTGGTTTATCCCCCGCTGACAACTTCCGTTTTTTGTAAAAAGGCAGGCCTTTTCACAGGGACAATCCCTTTCCCCGCTTTTTATGATCAATGAAAAATCAACTGGAAGTAATGATGAAGCTTAAAAATAAATACGTTCGATAGGATTGTAAACAAAATGGAGAGGTATATATATAGAAAAAAAGCGGAGGATGATGGGATGAGTTTATCATTTTCAGAGCAATTTGAGAGGCCAGAAGGATGGCTTGGCCAGCTGGCCGGCAAAATTATGTCCTTAGAAAACCGGACAATCAATAAATGGACGCTGGACCTATTACATATCCAGCCCGAAGACAGGGTGCTTGAGGTGGGGTTTGGCCCCGGATTTGCTATCGAATTAGCCGGAGAACAATTTCCTGAAATTCAGCTGGATGGCGTCGATGTATCTGACACAATGAAGAATACGGCTGCCAGCCGCAATAAAAAATTGATTGATGAGGGGCGTCTGCACCTGTTTGTCGATGATATCGCCCTCTATAAAGCTGAGAAGCTCTACGATAAGGTATTTTCCGTCAACAACTATCCGCTGTGGGCAGAACGCCAAAAAGGGCTCGCTGTCCTATACAGCCTCATGAAACCAGGCGGACAACTAGCCATCACTGTGCAGCCTCGCGAAGAAGATGCTGATGAAGAAAAGACAAAACAGCTGGCACGGACCATTTCCTATGACTTAGAGAAAGCCGGTTTTTCCGGGACAGCCATTTATTATAAAGATGTCCGGCCAGTGCTAACCGTCTGTGTCACTGCCGTCAAATAGCAAGCAGCCCATGCCTTTGCATGGGCTGCTGTAAATTAAATAAATAAATTCACATTGGCATCGTCTGCCTTGCCTAAATAAGTAGCTACGCCGCCGATTTCAACGCCATCGATTAACTCCTCCTTGCGAATGCCCATTACGTCCATGCTCATTGCACAAGCGACAATACGGACACCCATATTCATGGCATTGGCCATTAAAGTTTCGAGGCTGTCTACATTTTTCTTTTCCATAACCTGGCGGATCATTTTCGCTCCCATTCCGCCCATATTCATGTTGGAAATAGGCAGCTGCTTCGGACCGGCCGGCATCATTTTCGTAAACATTTTTTCCATAAAGTCTTTTCCGTCTTGAGGAATCTCTTCATCGCGACGGAGGATGTTCAAGCCCCAGAAGGTGAAAAACATCGTTACTTCTTTGCCCATAGCTGCTGCACCTGTGGCAATAATAAAAGAGGCGATCGCTTTATCTAAATCCTGGTTAAATACAACAAGAGTCGCTCCTTTATTTTTAGTTCCCTGCCCTTGCGCTGCTTCTTGCTTTTCGGCTGTTCCTTTCCGTACGTAAGCAACCGTTGTTTTTCCAGCAGTTTCACTTCCGATAAACGTATTTCCAGTATTGGCGCACCAAGCTTTGGCATCCGCAATAAATCCCGGGTCAGTCACTTTAACCTCAAGCACTTCTCCGTCTTTCATTTGGTTCATCGCCTGGAACACCTGACTGATCGGCCCCGGACACTGCAGGCCGGAACAGTTTAATTCTCTGTCGGGTGTAATGCTGCCGATGTCTGTATTCCCTGCTGAATCACCCGCCGCAGACTGACTCGGCTGACATTGCTCGGCATAAGCCCGATAGCCGCCAGCCACGTTATAAGCCTCGAATCCATTTTCCATTAATAACTGAACGGCTGCTTCTCCGCGCTTGCCGGATTGGCAAGATATATAAACTGGCTGATCTTTAGGCAGTTCATCAAGGTGCTCAGGCAGCTGGCCAAGCGGAATATTTTTGCTTCCTTCTATATGGCCCATTAGGGTTTCTGCCTCTTCCCGGACATCAATTAGCAGAGCGCCATCTTTTACTAACTGGTCTACCTCTTTTACATCTATTGTTTTAACTGTTTTGCTCACTCTATGTTCCTCCCTTTTCCCTTTATACACATAGGGGTATATTTTAAAATAAAAAAATAGCTGTTCAATCTATACTTTGCATTCTATTATAAAATCTGCGCCTTGTCAAATACCCTATTAGGTATATTGCAAGCAAACGAAAAAGACTGTTTTTTAACAGTCTTTTTCGTTTGCTTGCAGATGGGGGCTGTTGATTTCCATTTCAGGCTGCTTCGCTTTCCGCGGGGCGGGCGGTGAGCCTCCTCACCGCGAAAGCGTCTGCGGGGTCTCACCTGTCCCGCTGATCCCGCAGGAGTCTTCGCGCCTTCCATTCCAATCAACAGAGTTTACAAAGTTAGGGTAGCCGCATAATGATTACCTGTTTTAAAATAAATAATAGGCAGCGATTGATTTTTCTTTTATTGCTGACTTGATGGAAGAGAATCATCGACTCAGCGAGGTCTATCTTTCTTTCAAATAACTTGAATGATTATTTTGCTTGTACCGCTGTTTCCGGAAGCAATTGCTTGATTTTCTCCTGCTGTCCCCGGTGAAATAACTCAACAATTTTACTGCCAACGATAACACCATCACAGTACTGGCCCAGTTCTTCGACTTGTTCCTTTGAAGAAACACCGAAGCCGGCAAGCACAGGAACTGAGCTTTTTGATTTGATGCGCTGCAAATAGGAGCCGACCTCTTGCGCGTAACTGGCGCGCACACCGGTTGTTCCCTTTACAGTAACCGCATAAATGAACCCCTCTGCTCCTTCTATAATGTTAGTTACCCTCTCTTCAGGGCTCGTTAAGGCCACTAACCGGATCAAAGCCAAGTCATGCCGCTTGAGCGCCTCATTTACTTCTCCTTCTTCTTCAAGCGGCATATCCGGCATAATGACCCCTGCCACGCCAGCTTTGCGGCTGTCTGCAGCAAAGGCGTCAAGTCCATATTGAAAAACGGGATTTAAATACGTCATCAAAAGAATCGGGATGGTAATGGCGTCTTTATAGATGGCCAAATGCTCCAGCACGCCTCTCAGCGTGACTCCATGCGCCAATGCCCGTTTCCCTGCTTCTTGAATGACTGGGCCATCCGCTACTGGATCGGAAAAAGGAATGCCTACTTCAACCGCTGTCACGCCCGCCTCCTGCAAAAACAAAAGCTTGTCTTTTAACGTGTCCAGTCCCCCATCTCCGGCCATAATATAGGCAACAAATGCTCGGGTCTTGTTTTCTTGTACAGTTTGAAAAGCCTGTTCAAGCTTGAATTTACTCATTTTCTTTTCCTCCCAGTCTTGCTTGTATCGCTTCCACGTCCTTATCGCCGCGGCCGGATAAACAGACGGCTATACATTCATCCTTATTCATCGTCTTGGCAAGCTTAGCCGCATAGGCGATAGCATGTGAGCTTTCGAGCGCCGGGATAATTCCTTCTGTTTGTGTCAGCAATTTAAACCCTGCGAGCGCCTCTTCATCTGTGATGGCCGTGTACTCCACACGACCGATATCTTTAAGGAGACTGTGCTCCGGGCCAACTCCCGGATAATCAAGACCTGCTGAAATTGAATGGGCCTCTTGAATTTGTCCATCCTCATTTTGAAGAAGATACATTTTGCTGCCGTGAAGCACACCGACCTTTCCTTTTGTCAAAGAAGCCGCGTGCTCTTCTGTATTTATGCCGCTTCCGGCAGCTTCTACACCGTACAACCGAACGGTTTCATCATTAATAAATGGATAAAACATCCCCATGGCATTGCTGCCGCCGCCAATGCAAGCAACAACCGCTTCCGGCAGCTTTCCTTCTTTCTGGATCATTTGTTCTTTCGTTTCAGCACCAATCACACTTTGAAAATCGCGAACTATTTGCGGAAATGGATGGGGCCCGAGCACCGATCCCATAATATAATGCGTGTCTTCTACATTCGCCACCCAGTAACGCAGCGCTTCGTTAACCGCATCTTTTAATGTGCCGCTTCCTTGACTCACGCTAACAACCTTGGCTCCCAGCAGCTCCATGCGGAACACATTCAGCTTTTGGCGGCGAATATCTTCTGCTCCCATGAAAATAACGCATTCTAAATTAAGTAAAGCACTGACCGTCGCCGTCGCTACTCCATGCTGGCCGGCTCCCGTTTCCGCCACCACTTTCTTTTTTCCCATGCGCACTGCTAGAAGCGCTTGTCCGATTGTATTATTAATTTTGTGGGCACCTGTGTGATTTAAATCTTCCCGTTTCAAATAAATTTTGGCACCGCCCAGCTTCGCTGTTAAATTCCGGGCAAAATAAAGCGGATTTTCCCGGCCGATATAATCTGTTAAGTAATGATTCAGCTCCTGCCGGAACGCCGGGTCATTCCTCGCTTCCTTATAGGCTTCCTCCAGTTCCAGAACAGCCGGCATTAATGTTTCCGGCACGTATCGTCCGCCGAACGGACCAAAATGGCCTCGCTCATCTGGTTGTGTATAGGTTGTCATTAACTGTTGCTCCTTTCACTGTTTCAATAAATTGTTTCATTTTCGTCCGGTCCTTGACTCCATCCGTTTCCACACCGCTTGATACGTCTACGGCAAAAGGCTGAACCAGCCGGATCGCCTCTTGTACGTTCTCTTTATCTAATCCGCCGGCCAAAATAAGGCGTGAGCGGTCGAATGACTCTTTTTCTAAAGCCGACCAGTCAAAGGCGGTGCCATTGCCTCCTCTGTAAGGGCCAGCCGGGCTGTCGAGCAGCACAAAGTCCGCCGGGTAACGAAGCAGATCGGAAGGCTGAATGCCGGATTGAAAGCTGAATGCCTTAATAACAGGCAGTTGAAGCTTTTTCGCCAGCTCTGGCGGCTCATCGCCGTGAAGCTGAATGATATCGAGGCGGGCCTGATCGGCAATTGACCGGATCGTTTCAAGTTCTTCATTAACGAAGACGCCAACTTTAACCGGACCTTTTCCCAGCCATCCGGCGGCTTGCTCCGCCTGGGCGGCTGTCACCTGCCGTTTGCTTTTTGCAAAAACAAAACCGATGGCGTCCGCGCCGATTTGTTTGGCATAAAGCGCGGTCTCCGTGTCCTGAATGCCGCATATTTTCACTTTCATGTCCTCCACCTCACAGACAGATTTTTAATTCGTGAAAAGTTTGGGTAATATTAGCACTCTTCATAAATGTTTCGCCAACCAAGATGCCCCTGGCCCCCGCTGCCTTTACTCTTTCTGCATCGGCTGCCGTTTGAATGCCGCTTTCTGAAATAAATACTTTTTCATGCTGCCCATACGCCTGCAGCAGCCTCTCCGTTATCCCGAGATCGACGCTAAAGCTTTTCAAATCACGATTATTAATGCCGATCACGTCCGCTCCAACTAAAAAAGCCCGTTCCATCTCTTCTTCGTTGTGCACTTCAAGCAGCACGTCAAGCGCCAGCTCCCTCGCGTACGAATAAAGGCCCGCCAGCTGCTCTTGGGAAAGAGCGGCGGCAATTAACAGAATAATATCGGCCCCGGCAGTTTTTGCCCGGTCAATTTGCACGGGATCAATAATAAAGTCTTTACATAGCACCGGGACGGCTACTTTTTGACGAACAGCCATGAGGTCGTTCATCGTTCCTTTAAAAAATGGTTCATCTGTTAAAACTGAAATAGCATCGGCGCTGTTTTGTTCATAAGCCTCTGCCTGCAGACTGGGATCAATGCCTGTATTGATGATCCCTTTTGAAGGGGACGCCCGCTTAATTTCAGCAATAATATTCATTGTTTCAGATTGTGAGAAACGGGTGTACAAAGACGGCTGTGTTCGTTTTTCCGGCTGTACATCCGCTTGAAAAGTTTCTCTTAAGTGCGCCACCTCCTTTTTCTTCTCCGCCAGGATTTGATCTAAGATTGTTGCGCTCATACCGTTGCCCTCACTTTCTGCCGCTGTTTGGAATAATCAATTAAATAATGAAGCTTCGACAAGGCGGCACCTGAATCAATGCTCTCTTTTGCAAGGGCGATGCCTTCTTGAATAGTTTTCGCCCTGCCGTTGGCGAACAAGCCAATGCCGGCATTCAGCAGGACGGTATCACGCCTCGCGCCTTTCTCTCCCTCCAGAATGCTTTTTAAAATCTCCGCGTTTTCCCTGGCTTCGCCGCCGCGGATTGCTTTCAAATCATAAACGGGAAGTCCGGCTTCTTCAGGAGTAACAATCATCTTTTTCGTCTTTCCCGATTCAAGCAAGATCAAATGATTGTCACCGGCTAACGAAGCTTCGTCCATAAAGCCGGCGCCATTGAGAACGACCGCGCGTTTTCTCCCAAGATAATTCAGGACATCGGCCATCATCTCTAGCATATCTCGACGGTAAATGCCTAACAGCTGGGTATCAAGATGCACCGGGTTAGTGAGCGGGCCGATCAAATTAAAAATGGTCGGAATTTTTAAGTCGCGGCGAACTTTCATGATCTTTTTTAATTTTGGATGCACGTGGGGAGCAAACAAAAAGGTAATGCCGTTCTCTTCCAACAGCTCCTCTGTCTCTCCCTCCAAATAGTCGAGCGAAATGCCCAGGTGTTCTAAAACATCCGCGCTTCCTGTTTTGCTTGATACACTGCGATTGCCATGCTTTGCTATTTTCACCCCGGCTCCCGCCAGCACAAAAGCGGCCGTTGTGCTGATGTTAAAGCTATGCGAACCATCTCCCCCTGTTCCGCAATTATCCATCACTCCAGGCAGCACTTTTCCCGATCCAAGCGCATTTTGCCTAAGCACATTCACCAGAGCGGCAATTTCTTCTACCGTTTCCCCTTTTGACTTCAAAGCCACTAGAAAAGCCGCAATCTCACTGTCAGTGGCATCCTCCTGCAAAATCTCTTCAATCGCCTCTCTCATTTCCGTTCTCTGCAAGGACTGGCGATCTGACAGCTTGACTAAATATTGCTTCATCTTTTTCTCCTTCCTGTACTGGCGGAAAAATTGCTGAATAATAGCGGTTCCTGATTTCGTCCCGATTGATTCCGGGTGAAATTGCAAGCCATACACGGGATATTCTCGATGACGAAGCGCCATAATCTCCTCATCGTCCACAGAAGTGGCGAGCACTTCCAGTTTTTCCGGAAGCGAATGACGATCAACAGAAAGGGAATGATAGCGCATCACCGGCACGGGACCGGACAGCGCTTGAAATATTTCGTTGCCATTATGTTTAATCAGCGATATTTTTCCATGTTTGATCGTTTGAGCCGGGACAATGTTCGCTCCAAAGGCAGCGGCAATCGCCTGATGTCCGAGACAGATGCCAAGGATTGGGACCCGATGGAAGAAGGTACGCACTACCTCAATACAGATGCCCGCTTCCTCCGGTGTTCCAGGACCTGGAGACAAAACAATCGCTTCCGGCTCCAGCGCTTCGATTTCAGCCAATGTCATGTCGTCATTGCGGATGACCCGCACATTTTTTCCTAAAGAACTGATTTGCTGATACAAGTTATAAGTAAATGAATCGTAATTATCGATAAGCAAGATCATAATTTTACCTCCAGCAGCGCTTTGGCTTTATGCATCGTTTCTTCATATTCTTTTTCCGGAACGGAATCATACACGATACCGGCTCCTGCCTGTACATAGGCTTGATTATCTTTCACAATCATTGTCCGAATAGCAAGGGCAAAGTCGAGATCGCCATTCGCTGAAAGGTAACCGACTGCCCCTGCATATAACCCTCGCTTCGTTGATTCCAGTTCATTAATGATTTGCATGGCTCTGATTTTTGGTGCGCCGGACACCGTACCCGCCGGCAGACAAGCGGACAAGGCTTCAAGCGGGTGAACCTCTTTCCTCAGCTCTCCTGTGACTTCTGAGACAATATGCATCACATGCTTATATTTTTCAATCTTCTGATATTTAGATACGCGCACACTCCCTACTGTACACACACGCCCAAGATCATTGCGGCTTAAATCGACAAGCATGCGGTGTTCCGCTGTTTCCTTTTCGTCGTTGAGCAGTTCTCTCTCTAAGGCGGCATCTTCCCCTTCTCCTGTTCCCCGCGGCCTTGTGCCGGCAATCGGATTAGCAGTCACCTCCCTGCCGCTGATTCGAATTAAGCTCTCGGGAGAAGCTCCTAATACGACATAGTCATTAAAGTCGATATAAAACATATAGGGAGAAGGATTAGATGTTCTTAAACGCCGGTACAGTGAAAATGAATTGCCGCTGAAGCGAGCTTTCAGACGCTGAGAAAGCACGACTTGGAAAATGTCTCCGCGAACAATATGCTGTTTTGCTGCTTCAACCATCTGGCTAAACTGCTCTCTGTTGACATTTCCAGTAAACGATAGCTGTTCCGGCGGCTCTCCTGACTGAGGCTGCCCGGCTTTATTTACACAATTTTCCAAATTCAATAGCGCTGCTTCCAATTCCTTTTCTGTCCTGTCTCCAAACAAGTCCACCGCAACAAGCGTAACTTTTTGCAGCAAATGATCGTACACCATAAACGTATCGTAAAACATAAAGTGGACATCCGGCATATGAAGCTCATCCTTCAATGGCTCACCGATCCTTTCGTCCAAAAAGATCACATCGTATCCAATATAGCCGATGCCGCCGCCAAAGAACGGAAAAGGCTGTTCATCCATGTCTCTGTCCGCTAGCATTTCCCTTAATTGGCGCAGACTGTGTCCAGAAAACTTTTGCCGAGCTCCTGTACGGTGATTAATCCGTTCAATCTTCTCGCCCGCTGCTTTATATTCGGCCGCCGGATTCGTGCCAAGAAAAGAATACCGCCCGCTCTGTTCATGCTTATACGAGCTTTCAAGCAAAAATTTCTTTTCCCCCTTCATTTGATGGTAAAGCATAATAGGGGTAAGCATATCCCCTTCCATTTCCTTTAATTTATAAGCCATTTGTTCGCTCGTTCTCATCACCATTTCACCTCGTCAGCTTGATAAAATAAAAAAGTCCTCCGCAGCAAATGAATAAATCCTTGCTGCGGAGGACGGGTTACCCGCGGTGCCACCTCTCGTTGAAGCTAAAAAGCTCCCTCTTTGTCCGGACAAAAGAAGTTCCTGTCCAGTATCCGGTAACGGCGGAAGCCGGGCAGCCATTTCCTGCTGCCTCTCTGAAGTCCATTCGGCATGATAAGCGGCGCCGGCTCTCACCCTCCCGGCTCTCTGTCGCGCGCGTCACATGCCTACTCCTCTTCGTCACTGAGTTTATCGATAGTCGTTTTAAAAAACACAAAAAGCCCCCTGTCGCAAAGGACGGGGAGCCGTGGTACCACCTTTATTGACTGCAATTATTGCAGCCCACTCTGAAAGCATCAAAGCGATCGCTTGAATGCCTGTCTTTTGTAACGATAAGACGTTCGCCGCAGCCTACTGTCTAAAGAGTTCGGTGCGGAAGCTCGGAAGGCCATTCACTAAAATGTCTGCACTGATTCTCACCCGCCATCAGCTCTCTGAAGCATTCATTCAAGCTACTCTTCTTCGTCAACGCTCATTTATACATCGTTCTTTATTTGTTGTAACTCATCATAATCGAAAGGGAAAGAAAAAGTCAACTTTTTTTAAAAAAAATCTTTTTTTCATAACTGCCAACAGCTTGTCAGCCAAGCAAAAAATCTTTTTTATCATAAAAACATATAGACAAAAAATACTATCTAATGTATATTTTTACCTATAAACTATGATAAAAGTAAGGGGTATTAAGATGGAGAAAATGGATGTGTATGTAGCGAGACAGCCGATTTTCAACCGGGAAGAGCAGACAGTCGCCTATGAGCTACTGTATCGCAATAAAGAAGGCAAGCACCCTGGAAAGTCCATTAATGGGGATGAAGCAACGATTGAAGTCCTATCTAACAGTATCTTAACTATCGGAGTAGACCAAATTTCCAGAGGAAAAAAGCTGTATGTAAACTTTACAGAAAATCTGTTGCTCCAAGACTTCCCTATTTTTTTGCCGTCTAACAAACTAGTGATTGAATTGCTTGAACAAATCGAAGCCAATGCTGAAGTAGAAGCTGCCTGCCAACAGTTAAAAGCAAAAGGATACACTCTCGCTTTAGATGATTTTCTGCTAAGCGACAGCAATAAGGAATTAATAAAATATGCGGATATTATTAAGGTCGATTTTCTGGATACGACAAAAGCGGAAAGAAAAAGGATGAAGGAAGAACTGGCCCATTTCCCTCTCACCTGGCTTGCTGAAAAAGTAGAAACAAGGGAGCAGTTGCAGGAAGCGCTTGATGAAGGATTTGATTTGTTTCAAGGGTTTTTCTTCGCTAGGCCAACAATTGTCAGCGCCAAATCTATCCCTCAATTTTCAGGACACTATTTTGTTATTTTAGATGAAATGATGGGTTCGGAACCAGACATTCTTAAAATAGCCCATCTGATTGAATCCGATTTGTCCCTTTCTTATAAATTATTAAAGCTGCTTAACCGGACAGCTTTCATCCAGAGACAAAAGGTAAAAACTATTCATCAGGCCATTATGCTTATCGGTCTTGAAGAATTAAGAAAATGGTTCTTCTTTATTATGATCAGTTCTTCCGGTTCCGCGTGTCCTGAAGAAGTCGTCCATATTTCATTAGTTCGGGCGAAAACGTTAGAGCTGCTTGCCCTGCATCATTTTCGTGAAGAGCCTCCGTCTTTATTTTTTCTGTTAGGCATGCTCTCAATGATTGATGCGCTGATTAATCAGCCGATGGACAAGCTGCTTCAGGACCTTCCTATTGATGAACGAATCAAGCAAGCCCTTTTATTCGAAGAAGGAACACTTTTTCAACTGCTTCGATTAATAACAGCTGCAGAAAGGGGCCATTGGGGAGCAGTGAGCGAGATCAGCCGCACTTTGCAAGTTGAAGAAAGCGCTTTATACACTTGCTATCAGAATGCCCTTGAGTGGGCCGACAGCATGATCAAAGCAGAAACAGGCCAGGGATGATCCCTAGGCCTGTTTCCATTTAGAACGCCCGGTGAACAGCGAGACAGCCACGAATGTGATAAGTGACAGCAAGATCGGCAAAACTACCGTATGCATGCCAAAAGCATTCGGATAAAAAGTGCTCAAAAGAATATAAGAAATCATCCCCATAATCATCGCCGAAGCGGCTCCTGTCCCGTTCGCCCGCTGCCAATAGAGCCCTAGGACTACAGGCCAGATAAAAACAGCTTCCAATCCCCCGAATGAAAATAGATTTAGCCAAATAATTAAATCAGGCGGCTGCAGGGCGACAATGAAAACGATCACTCCGATCACTGCAGTAACAATAAAACTAAGTTTTTTCACTTGTTTTTCTTCGGCTTTTTTATTGATAAAGTGCAAATATAAGTCCTTGACTACGGCGCTTGAGACAAGCAGCAGCAGCGAGTCGACTGTAGACATAATAGCTGCCATCGGCGCTGCCAGCACAATGCCGGCAAGCCAATCAGGCATGATCGTCATCGCCAGCTCAGGCATCACCTTATCGCCTACAGTAACCCCGGGGATAATCGCCCGTGCCATCACTCCAATTAAATGCATGCCAAGCATGATCACTCCGACGACGACAGTGCCGATTATTAGCGCACGGTGCATCGCCTTCGCGTTTTTATAGCTCATTGCTCGGACAGCCACCTGGGGCAAGCCGACCACTCCAATGCCGACTAAAATCCAAAAGGAAGAAAGATAAAGCGGTGTTAAACTACGGTCATTTCCATACGGACTCAATAAATTTGGATTTTCTGCGCCAAGTGTCCTCATAATGTTTTCCATGCCTCCGCCGGCTTTTAAAGCGGCTATAAATAAAACCACTGTGCCAGCCACCATCACAAGACCTTGAACCATATCCGTAATCGCTACGGCCCGAAAACCCCCGATGACAACGTAAACTAAAACAGAAGAAGCAAATAGAATTAAAGCGGTTGTATAAGAGAGACCTGTGAGTGACTCCACCAGCCGCGCACCGCCGATCCACTGGGCAGCCATCGCTGAAAATAAGAAAATGATAATGCTGAGCGCTGCCAGGACGACGACGAATTCATTTTTATAGCGGGCAAATAGAAAGTCGACAAGCGTTACTGCCTGATATTTTCTCGCCATAATAGCAAATTTCTTCCCAAGAATCATCAAAACAAAATAACCTGTGGCTACCTGGCTCATGGCCAGCAGCACCCAAGAAAGACCGTAGTTATAAGCGGCTCCCGGTCCGCTCAAAAAACTGGAGGCACTGCCATAGGTAGCTGCCATCGTCATAGCCAAAATAAAGCCCCCGAGTTCGCGGCTTCCTAAGAAATATTCTTGAATGAACGAAGAAGAGCTTTGCACATGCCGTGATGCGTAAACACCCACTAAAAAAATAATGACAAGAAACACGACAAGCGGCCAAATCACGGACATATTCATCTGTTCTCACCTTCTTCATCAAACGGGACCTCTTTAAAAAAGAATGTCACAGTAAAAACCACAAGTAAAATCATCACAATAAGCCCGACTATACAACTGTAAAAAAACCAGGCCGGAAGCCCAAAGATAAAGCGGTACTTCTCAACAGGGCCACTGCCAAGGCCGTAAGCAAAGCCGTACCACCAAATAAAATTAAATATGACTAACAGGATTCCTATCCAGGCCTCTTTCTTAGCGATTATAAAACGGGAATCCTCCTGTTTCTCTTTTTTCATATTCCCCTTCCTTTCTTTAACAGGAGCTTAGCAGCCTCTTTTAACATTACGACAGGAAAGCGGCGGATGCAATCCTGTTTCTATAAAGGCTGTCATAAAATTTTTCTGCTGTTTAACAAAGCAGAGGGCATGTCCGCACTCACTCCTTGATAAACCTGTTAACACACTAAATAACTAATACAAAAATGGATAAAACAAAAAAAGATGGCACCCTGTAGGCGCCACCTTCCTATGCTAAATCTGCAATGCTCCAATCTCATTAAAGAGGGGGGTAATGAGAATGAATGTCAATTTCAATTATAACGGATTCAATTTTCTTGTCAACTATTTTTTCCGCTGCTTTGCACGATAGATCTATTCTTTTAAGATCCTCCCATTTATCATTGAACACCTTGGTCTTAACTGACTTCCACGCAGTTTATACAGAAAAGCGGCAGAGAGTCTTTCTTCTCTGCCGCACGGATGGATATATTAGACTGTTTTTATTGACATTGCACTTTGCCGAGATGAAAATCCAGTTGCTTCACATCGCAATCCGTGAATCGGTCACGGAATAAGCACATAACATCAGCACCTTTTCCTTTCGGGGCGAACGTCAAAATAGTCGGCCCTGCGCCGCTGATAACGGTAGCATAAGCTCCTGCAGTTTTTGCAATGCTTCTTGCTTCTTCCAATTCTTTAATCAGCTTTAGCCGATACGGTTCGTGAAATTGGTCCTTTTCCATCAGCTTCCCGGCAAGTTCATAATTGCCGGCCGATAAAGCCGCCAGCAAGACATTGGCTACAGCACTTGCTTCAACTGCTTGCTGCCTTGTAAAGCTTTCCGGAAGAACGCTGCGGGCATCACTTGTTTTTACTTCATAAGGCGGAATCAAAACAACTGCCTCTACAGCCGGAACGGGAAGCTGAACAATCTCCGCTTCTTCACCGAACGAGACGCCGGCCACCATCCCGCCAAATAAAGCCGCGCCAATATTATCAGGGTGGCCCTCCATCTGATTGCCGATTTTCAACTTGTCCTCGTCAGAAAGCTGGAGATCCGCATACCGGTCCGCCAGTTCAATGCCGGCGGCAATCGCCGCTGCGCTGCTGCCGAGCCCGCGGGCCAGCGGAATATCGCTGGCCATGATAATATGCAAAGGCGGCAACGTACCGCCATAAGCAGCAGCCGTTTTTTCCGCCGCCTGATACACAAGGTGCGACTTATCATTTGGCAACCCTTCCAGCATCGGTGAACGATGCTCAAAATGCCATTCAGCAGCAGGTGTAATCTCTAGTGTTAAATACAAATTCAATGCAAGCCCAAGGGAATCAAACCCAGGACCGAGGTTGGCCGTGCTGGCCGGCACCTTCATTGTTACCGGTGCACTCATGCACGAACCACTCCTTCAATAAAATCAAACACAGCTTTTTCTTCATTCGGCAATACAACTGGCTTTTTCGCAATTTGATTGATCGCTGTTTGCGGATCTTTCAAGCCATTGCCCGTCAGCACTGCTGCCACTGTAGCCCCAGCTGGAATTTCGCCTGATTTGCGCTGCTTAATGATGCCCGCGATGGACGCACAAGAAGCCGGCTCAGCGAAAATGCCTTCTTCTTTTGTGATTAATTCAAATGCAGCGAGAATCTCCTCATCTGTGACAAGGTCGATTTTGCCGCCGGACTCATCCCTTGCAGCTACGGCCTTATCCCAGCTTGCCGGGTTGCCAATACGAATCGCTGTAGCCACTGTTTCCGGCTGTTCGATTACCATGTTTTTGACGATGGCCGCAGCACCTTCCGCTTCAAAGCCATGCATCTTCGGAAGGCCTGTGCCGAACTTTTCATTATACTCTTTAAAACCTTTCCAGTACGCTGTAATATTGCCGGCATTTCCAACAGGAATCGCCAGAACATCCGGTGCTTTTCCAAGCTGGTCGCAAATTTCAAACGCAGCTGTTTTTTGCCCTTCAATCCGATACGGGTTTACCGAATTCACAAGTGTAATCGGTGAATGCTCACTAATGTTGCGAACCATTTTTAAAGCATCATCAAAGTTTCCTTCGATCGATACAATCTCAGCTCCATACATCATTGCTTGGGCAAGCTTGCCCATGGCGATTTTCCCTTCTGGAATAACAATGATCGCGCGCATGCCGGCTCGGGCTGCATAGGCGGCTGCAGCCGCCGACGTATTGCCGGTAGAAGCACAGATGATCGTGCTGCTTCCTTCTTCTTTCGCTTTGGCTACGGCCATTACCATGCCGCGATCTTTAAACGAACCAGTCGGGTTGGTTCCTTCTGTCTTTACATGAAGATCAATATCAAGCTTCTTGGATAAGTTGTGAAGCGGGATCAACGGAGTGTTCCCTTCCATTAAAGACAGTTCCGGCGTGTTCTCCGTTACTGGCAAAAATTCTTTATATTGTTTAATTAAGCCTTCCCATTTCATTTCGCTGTTCCCTCTCCTTCAACCCGATAGAAGCTTTCGACTCCCTTGACTACATCGAGGTCTTTTACTTGTGATAATACATTTTGGTAGTTTTCCATTGATGCGTTATGAGTAACAATCACAATTTCTGCCACTCCCTCTTCTTCAAGCGGCAGCTGAAGAATTTTTTCAAAGCTGATCGAATGGCTGGAAAATAGTTTCGTCAGTTCAGAAAAAGCCCCAACTTCATCACGGACGTGCAAGCGGATAAAGTATTTGGCAAAGCGCTCATTTGCAGCTTTCAATTGGCGGTCAAATTGCGGCGCCAGGGCACTGCGGCCATTTACGCCTAAACGCATGTTTTTGACAACCGCTAATACATCACTGACAATCGAAGTAGCGGTCGGCAAGCTTCCTGCTCCCGGACCGTAGAACATTGTTTCACCAACGGCTTCCCCATACACATAAACGGCATTATATTCATCATGGACCGAGGCAAGCGGGTGATCGTTTTCCAAAAATGTCGGTTGAACACTTACTTCCGCACGATCATTCTCCTGGTCAGCATAGCCGATCAGCTTCATTGTGTAGCCGAGCATGCTGCCGTATTTCAAATCGTCCTTTGTCACGCTCGAAATGCCGCTGACAGATACATCATCGAGTTCAATATCCATTGAGAAAGCAAGCCGCGCAAGGATAGCCATTTTGCGTGCGGCATCTAAGCCCTCCACATCAGATGTCGGATCTGCTTCAGCAAATCCTAAGTCCTGGGCATCTTTTAAAGCTGTTTCATAAGAAAGTCCATCTTTTGTCATCTTCGTCAAAATATAGTTTGTTGTCCCGTTCACAATTCCCATCATTTTCTGAATCTTATCAGAAGCAAGACCATCAGCAAGACCTTTAATAATCGGAATTCCGCCTGCTACGCTTGCCTCATAGAATAGGTCACAGCCATTTTCAGCAGCGATTTTTTGCAACTCTGAACCATGAAGGGCAATTAAATCCTTATTTGCAGTAACAACTTGTTTTTTCGAATTTAAGGCGTCTATTATGTATTTCCGTGTTTCTTCAATTCCGCCGATGACTTCAACAATCACATCAATTTCCGGATCATTGATGACGTCATATGGATCTGTAGTGAGGAGGCTGCTGTCGAGTTCGACATCGCGGACTTTGTCCGGATTCTTCACTAGGACTTTTTTAATTGATACCGGGCATCCTACTTGGTGAACCAGCTGTTCCTGATGATTTTGAATCATCTTTACCACTCCTGTACCAACTGTGCCTAACCCTAATAAACCTACTTTAACGTTGTCTTTCACAATTCCTCACTCCCGTGTTCATTTGTAGTGTACATTTGTTTTTATATAGTAGACATTATATATGCTTCCTTTCCTTATTACAACCTATTATGCTAGTAAAATAAAATTCTTGCCGCTTTTCTAAATTTTATAAAACATCTTTTCATCTTTCAATAACAAAAAGCGGCGGTTACTGTAAAACAGCCTGAACGACGATTTTGCTTTTTCTCTATCTCCCCGGCTGCTGTTTATCTGCATGGACAGAAAAATAAATGCCCACTCTTCATTCTTTTCTCACAAATATTTTTTATACTATCTCTGTAAACAAGAATTAGGGGGCACTACGATGAAAAAATGGATGTATGTAATCTCAGCAGCAGCTGCTTTAAGTCTGGCAGCTTGCTCCGGCGGAGAAAAAGCAGAAGAGACAGAAAAAGCAACCGCCAAAAAAGCGCAAACAGAAACGGCCCAAGCTGATCAGACAGCTAAGGGGCAAGAACACAAGCATGAAAACGGCGAGCCTCATGACCAAACAACGTGCGCGTTTTGTGAAATGAAGGTCTATATGATGGATGAGGAAATGGGGCAATTCACAGCGAAAGCGACTAGCGAAGACGGTGAAACACTATTCTTTGATGACGTCGGCTGCATGCTGAATTATGAAAGAAAAACTGAAAAGCCGGCGAAAGAACGCTTCGTGCGCGACTTTAATTCGTTAGAATGGATTCCGTTTGAACAAGCCAAAATCCAAAAAACAGATGTAAAAACACCGATGAATTACGGGTATGCTTTCTTTAAAGACGAAGCGAGCGAACAGGAATTCACAAAAGCCCATGCGGAAGCCAAGCCAGCCTCAGCCGAGGACATTGATGCCATCGCCAAAGAACGCTATATGAAAAAGATGAAAATGTCGGAAGAGAAAATGGATCATGACGGACAAGGTCATGGCCACGAGGAAAGTGAACATGGCGAGGATGGCCATTCATCATAAAATAATGAAGAAGCAAATAAAAAACACCCGTTTGGGTGTTTTTTATTTGCTATATTCCTTAAATAATGCCTCATCAAGAGAGGAATGTCCTTCTAACAGCTTCTCTATGCGTTCATGGACAAATAATCGGCCATCCTGCAGAAAGGCCAGTGTATCGGCCAGCTCTTCCACGACCATCAAAATATGCGTGGTAAATAAAATGGTACAGCCTTCTTTCTTTTTCTCCAAAATAATTTCCTTCACTTGATGCACCCAGTAAGGGTCGAGCCCGTTTGTCGGTTCATCTAAAATAAGAATCGGCGCATCAGCAAGCAAGCTTTGGGCGAACGACAACCGCTGGTGCATGCCTTTTGAATATGTGCTTACCTTCCGATCTGCATGCTCAGTCAATCCGACAAGTTCAAGCAGTTCTCTTACTTTGCTGTCCCCCACATTTTGCAGTTCAGCAAAGTATGTCAGCGATTCTCTGCCTGTAAGCGCCAAAGGAAAAGAAAGGTCATCAGGCATGTAAGAAAACTGCGAACGAAAGGCTGCACTTCTCCCGTTCGCATCCACTCCATTTAACCGGATCGTGCCTGAATCAGGCGTGTAAATTCCTGTCATCATTTTAATCACCGTACTTTTGCCTGCTCCGTTGCTGCCGCATAGAGCCAGACATTCTCCTTTTGCCACTTGAAAAGACAGCGGATAAATAACATTTCTTTTCTGAAAAGACTTGGACACCTGTTCAAACACGATCATAACCTTTTCCCTCTTTTCATTAGACGGCTGGAAGCGAGCAAAGGACCCGCGACCCATAGGACGGCGGCTGCCGCAAACATCAGCCCGCCGGCTGCACTATTGGCCCAGATGGTAAAGTCATAGATGGATGGGCCAAAAACCGTTCCTCCCCCTATAAATAAAACCGTAAACACCCGTATAAGCTCCACCGGATTCAAAAACACGGACACCGTCAAGATCGGCAGCACCCATCCCGGGCTTGCTGCCATCGTTACTCCCATCATTATAAACTCATAAAACAGCACAAAAAACGCCCAAAGAAAAATTCCTATGCCCAAGGCTTGCAGCCGTCCTCCCGAGAGAACGCCCACAAACACAGACAAGGACAGGAACATCAAAACAAGGAGCAGCGACATTCCAAAGAAAACAAAGAGCAATTCACCATTTCCACTGGCAAATTGATAGAGGAACAAGCTCGATATTCCATACCCGAGCGATAAAACGGCAACAAGCGAGATAGCAAGCCCGATAAATTTTCCGATAATCAGCGAAAGCGAAGCAAGCGGATAAGTGAGAAGCAAAGCCATCCTGCCATCCTCTTTTTCGCCGGCAATTAATAAACTCCCTGACAGTAAGGTAAGTAAAGGCAGCAAGAATAAAGAAAGGTTCAAAAGGCTCGCTGTCGTTCGGGTAAATCCGGCAAACTCTCCGGCAGTCTGCCCGCTGAAAAAGACAACAATGCCTGATAACACTGTAAATAACCCGGCAAAAATAAACAGCCACCTGCTCCTGAAGGCTATTTTTATTTCATGACGAGCGATCGTCCAAACGGTCACTGATGCGCCCCCCAATCATGCTTCCTTATATCCTCTAAATTCATTTGCTTTCCTTTTCCTTCTTCAGCCATAAACTGCTGAGCGCTTTTCTCATCAGCAAATGATACTACCCCATACGACATAGGAGTCCAGTAGCTTTTATTATAAAGAAAAAGCGCTTCGTTCAGTTTCAACCAATCACCGGTTTGAACGTCCCTCACATACGCCTCCCCGATGTTTTTTTCTTCCTCTTGATTCAAGTATTCGATCATGCAGCCAATATCATCAAAGGTTTCTACTGTTCCATCTGTTAAAACCACTTCCGTCGCATATTGGGTAGCTGCAATGCTCATGTTGCATATATCACACACATCAATATCCGGATTAATTTCCACCGGCTCATAGGCGTGTTCCTTGCCGCAGCCTGCCAGCGCAAGTACGGAGAAAAATAAAAAAATAAGTATCCGCTTCATGTTTCCCTTCTCCTTCTCTGTTGAATGAAATAAAGCAGCCCGCCCGCAGCACCCGCACAGATAAACAGCAAGCTCATGTAGGAAGGAGCTTCCTTGTGAACATTATTTACTAACGGGTAACGATCTGTACCGTCCTCTTCTCCTTTTAAGGAAAACAGCTTTTCAACTGACTGCCACACATGCATAGCCGGGCTTTCAAAATAAAATTGCAGATGCGGATAGCGATACAAAAGCTGGCTATAGCCAGATGCGCTTTTATACGGCACCTCTCCAATTCCATCTCCGTCCAAATCATACGAACGATAATCGTCCCAATAGTTGCCGGATTGTCCATCATCAAGAAAAAAGGACTGTCCCGATAGCTTCGTTTGAATCAGGTTTCCCTCCATTCGGTTCCTCCTCATTTGAATGTTGCGGTTTTCCCCCTCCGTTGTGATGCCGATATAGTTGCCTGCTATTTCATTCTCTTCCATTAATACCGCTTTTGCTGTCTGTAAAGAAAGACCGTTGTGGTTGTAGAGCACCTTGTTGCGAAGCAGCTGAACGTCCTCTGTTTCATAAATTAATACACCGTATCCCCGGTAATTGACATGCTGCTCCAACCGATTTTCTTCTATTTTGATACCGCTTGAGTTCATGGCCATAATCCCTGTTATATTGTTGGATAACTGATTAGACTCAGCTCGATTTTGGGCAGAGAACATAAAATGAAGGGCATACCTGGAATCGCTGATTCGATTGCCTTTCAACAGGTTATCAGACGAATCATCTATATACACGCCATCCTGGACTTGTTTGATTGTATTGTTCGTCAGCTTATTTTCATTCGTTGACAGCAAATGGATGCCGTTTCCCCGGGTAGAAAAATGGCCGGTATAACTGGAAATAGTATTGCCTGTTATCACATGCCGGCCGCCTCCTCTTATGTAAATTCCATATTGAACATTGTCAAACCAGTTATTTCTTATCTTTGCCTGCTTTACTTTCTTTAACAGCAAGCCCGCTTCTTGTGCTCCCTTTCCCGATTGCTTGATCGTCAGACCGCTGATGCTGACATGATCCGCCTCCACTGTAATCACGGTGCCGTTCTTTTGGCCATCAATAACGACGCCCTTCCCGCCAATAATGGTAATCGGTTTATCGATCATGAGCGGGCCTTTATATGTGCCTGCGGCTAAGCGAACCTCGCTATTAACAGGCGCTTCATCTATGATTCTTTGTAAATTGGCCGGCTCCGCACCAGTCTTCCCAGGCCAGCCGACAATGAATAAAGCCAGTGCCAACAGTGCCGCTTTTTTCTTCACTGTGCCACCTCCTTCTTTCTTTTTTTATAAAAAAATTGTGAAGAAATGAAGAAATAAAAACGAACCTTCTATGACTTCTCGTTTAAGCATCAAAACAAATGCCCACATCAGCACCTGCACCAGCCGGCTGGTTGCCTGACTGTACGCAGATCACTGATATGGGCAAGTAGATCATTATGGCTTCCGGCACTTCCTTTTATACAATAGGCAGCTAAAATGGCCGGTCAGCTGTTTTTGTAATCACTGAGGCTTCTCTCCTCCTGCATCCTGTCGACCTTGTCTTCTATCCTTCTTAAACGTTCTTCCTGCTTTTTCATCGAACGGACAACTTGGACAATCAAGAGAATGATGCCAATCGGAATAAGTAAAGAAAATAGCTGAAAAATCACATCTCCTACATTAATCATTATAGTCACCTCCTGTTTTCTATGTATAACCTATTATACCTTATTTTGGAAAAAATTTGTATTTTTGCAAAAGATAACAATCTTGTCATTATTCAGGCTGGCCGTTTGGAGAAGCTTTCTTTATTGCCCATCAAAAAAAGAACCGCCCCAAACCAGGTTTGGGAACAGTTCTTCCTGCAAGCGATTATTTATTAAAATCAAATTCACTAAGCGAATCTGCATGGCTGGCAATCATAGCGATAATGGTATTTGCTTCTTCCTTGCTGAAAATAAAGTTCGTTTCATCCTCCAAAAGTTCATTATCGACCGTTTTGATCCGGTTCACGCGCCGAAGAACACCGTCGCCCGTTTCTTCAATCACGCCAAACTGATACGTCACTTCCACCTCATCCTCATGGGCATACGCCGTTACCTCTGGAGTGGACCACTCTACATCAATCTGTTCAAACACTTCGTCGTCATCAGCTTCGTCCTCCATTACCCATTCATGGTCCTCTTCCCAGCCGCTGACGCCTTCCATAAATTCATGAAAGCTTTCATGCACCTCGTCAATAATGTCTTCAATATCCGGAAGTACCGTTTTAGACATTTGTTCCCTGTCTAGTTCTAAAGTTTTCACATAAAACTCTTCATTATGCGGGTCAAAAAACAATGAGCAAAAGTATTCACTCTCATCCTCGCTCGTCTCAACAAAAAACTCAATCCTGGGATGCTTTGCTGCTCGGTCAACCGTCATATGGCCTACTTCATCGTATTCATCACAGATTGACTCCAAATAATCTTGCAGCTCCCCGCTTACCCGGTCAAACCATTCCATTGACATACTGCATCCCTTCCTTTCATATAATCAAGCTTAGTATGTCTATTGGATGGTTGTTTATTCATTTTTACCCATTGCCTGTTGCCGCAGGCTCTTTCGGCTCACAACAAATCTATATAAATAAACCACGAGCCCTAGAAACAGCAAGCCCGCACACGCGCCGGCAATCACATCTGTTAAATAATGAACACCTAAGTAGACACGGCTCACAGCAATTAGCGTCACGAGGACAATTACTGTTAGTCGCCACGCGGTGAAATGATTGTTTCCTTTGTGAAGAACATAGATGAATAGATAAAACAAAAAACCGAAAAAAACAGTTGCATTCATCGCATGACCGCTGGGAAAACTGTATCCTCCGGCCTCGATCAGGGAATTGAAAGCCGGACGCTCTCTTTCAAACATCCCTTTAAGCAAATGATTTGCTCCTCTTGATCCCCAGAATGCCAGCATGAAAAAGCAGGCCTCCCAGTAGTGCCGTTTTACTGCCAATCCAATCGAAATCAACACAGCTGCAGGCAGAAGTGTTTTGATCGAACCCATTTCGGTAAATAGATAAAAGAAGCCGTTGAAAAATCCTGTCCGTATCTTTTCAAAAAATAAAATAATGGACCGGTCATACGTTTCTAATAGCTGGGAGTTAACCATCACTGCTAAGAGTGCGAAAAACAATAAACTACCCCAAAAGATCGTCTTTTTCATCTTTCTATAACCTCCGGCCTGTCCAAACATCACATTGTTTCCATTCCTCCATATGATTGTATGGGTCAGCGCGAAAAATGTAAATGATCAGCTGCAGCGTTCAATCCTCCTAAGCAATAACAATCTCTTCCTCTTTCCGAGAGGACTTCATCAAAATCTTTCGCTAGCAGCCCCTCTCTTGTTGTATAATACGTTAAGATGCCCTCACACATCTTGATCATGCATGCAGAAAAAATCGAATGGCGTCGCATATTTAGACTTTTTCCCTGTTTTTAGAGCTTATAGGCATTTTCCCTTCTTTTCTCGACAAAAAGATTGAGTTATTATTAATAAGGGTAATAGTTGTTGTGCTATTTGCGACTTTCTTTTATTATCAAATTAAGCGCATAGAATTTCAGAAACTGTTCTTTATTAATTGATAGATTAATAAAACTCAGTTGTAAAGGAGCTTTATAAATTGGACCTACAACTTTTTTTAGCTTTCACGGTGTCGTTCATTACGGCTTTGATCGTTACACCTTTTGTCATTAAATTCGCGATAAAAATTGGAGCAGTAGATAAACCAAATGAAAGAAAAGTACACCAAACCTTAATGCCGAGGTTGGGAGGCCTGGCTATTTTTATTGGTGTTGCGGCCGGCTTTTTTGCTTCAGGCCTGTACGAAGAGCGTGTAGCTACGATTTGCATAGGAGCCCTGCTAATTGTTGCGCTTGGCATTTTAGATGATCTGTATGAACTATCGGCTAAAGTTAAATTTATCGGTCAGATTCTGATTGCTGTATTGATTGTCAGTTCAGGTTTAACCATTGACTTTATTACCATTCCGTTTATTAACGAAAAGATTCACCTTGGATTTTTTGCTTATCCGTTTACAATTTTCTGGATTGTAGGAATAACGAATGCAGTCAACTTAATTGACGGATTAGATGGCTTAGCGGCTGGCATTTCATCAATTGGAATCGCGTCTATCGCCATTCTGGCAGCTCTTTCCGGAAAACAATTAATTTTAACGTTAGCTTTAATCGTTCTAGGAAGCACACTGGGCTTTTTGCGCTATAACTTCCATCCAGCCAAGATATTTATGGGGGATACGGGCGCGTTGTTTCTCGGATACGTTATTGCGATTTTGTCTCTGCTCGGCTTGTATAAAAGTGTTACGCTCTTTAGTATTATCATTCCGATTATCATTTTAGGAGTGCCTGTGTTCGATACGATGTTTGCGATCATTCGCCGAATCATTAACAAAAAACCGATTTCGGCGCCGGATAAATCTCACCTTCATCACAGAATTTTGGATCTAGGGTTATCACACAGGAATACCGTGCTTGTCATTTACGGCTTTGGCATTCTTTTCAGTGTTGCAGCCATTTTGCTGTCATCAGCTACTTTATGGGCTTCACTTGCCATCTTGCTGTTGCTGCTGGCTGTTCTTCACATGATTGCTGAACTCGTTGGTGCGGTGGGAGAACGATATAAGACTTTCTCCAAGCTGTATAGAAAATTATCCGGCAGATCTTAAATTGACACCGTCTATATGTCCATGCGATAATTACTCTATAGTTTACATCTGCTTGATTTCAATTACCTGATTGGAGGCTGAGATGGATGGCGGCAAATGCTGAAACAAACAAAATCTCTGTAGATTCAACCGTTTCTTTAAAGGGTATCGTGAAAGCCATTTTTAATGATACAATTCACATACAAATTGGCGGGAAAATCATTACCTTACCTGCCTCACAAATTACTCCCTAATACATGCAAAAAGACAGTCTTAAAAAGACTGTCTTTTTTATTTGAATAAGGCTTTAAAATAAAAACAAGGAAGAAAAAGGATTGATTTTTCTCGAATGAAGGCGGCAACTCCTGCGGGGACAGCGCAAGCGGGAAGATCCCAAAATGGATCAGTGTCTGAAGCCGTGCCCGCAGAAAACATCTGCCGGAATGGAAAGCAGCCCTTTTTTATTTAAACAAACCAGCCTCGATTAAACGAGCCTTTCTTTCTCTGCTCCCGGCAAAAGAATACAGGCAGTCGTGCCTTTTCCCACCTCGCTTGAAAAAACCAACGTGCCTTTATGGTTCTCAATAATCTGATTGCTCACCATTAACCCTAGCCCTGTCCCTTTTTCCTTACTCGTATAAAACGGTTCAAATAAACGCTTTACTCTCTCTTTTGGAATACCCATTCCTTCATCGCAAACCCTAATCATCGCATATCCGTCCGGCTTCGCCATTGTTTGTATAGAAATATTTCCCCCTGTCGGCATCGCTTCAACAGCATTCTTAATTAAATTCATCATGACCTGCTTAATTTGCTTAGATTCACAATAGACCAATGGTAGCGAGGGATCACATTCAAGATCGAGCTGTATATTATTTAACACAGCTTCAGGCCTCATAAAGTCGACAATATCCGTTAAGTCTTTATTGAGGTTCTTTATTTCCAGCTTTAAATCTTGTTGAGGCTTGGCAAGGAATAAGAATTCATTCATAATAAATTCAATCCTCTCTAGCTCCGACAGCAAAAGCTCCTGATAAGGAGTGTTTGTTTCCTGCCCGAGAAGCTGCAGGAATCCTTTAATAGTCGTTAAGGGATTTCTGATTTCATGAGCAATGCCAGCCGCCAGCTGTCCGATCATTCCTAGCTTATCCCATTTTTTCACTAGAAGATCTTGCTCTTTCAACGGAGTAATATCATAAGATATACACATATACCGGCTAATTTTCTCTTCCTCGCCGACGATCGGAATTATTTTTGTCAATACCCATTTGGAGAACTCTTCTTCTCCCTGCAGCTCAAATTCCATTTCCCGCGGTTTATCTGAGGGCGTAGAGAAATAGCCCTGTAACTCTTTTAAGCTGACATTACGTATTTTGCTGCTCACAACCTCCGGATTTTTATAGGATTGTTCCACGCTAAATCCCCAAAAAGACTCAAAAGAAGGGCTGGCATACAAAGGCTCGTTCTTTTCGATATCGTAAATGCAAAGCACCTCATTAATATTTTCAATGCTGTCGAGAAGCAACAGCTCCCCCTCTCCTATCTGCCTTTTTGGCTTTTCAGCAGTTGTCTCTGTATCTACTAAACAACCAACCGTTCTCATCCATCCGTCCTCAGCCTTTTCTGATGTCTCCCAACGAAGAGAAAAACAAATATTGTTTTGAAGAAGGCAACGGTGGGTAAATGGGCGAAAAGGTTCATCTTTTTTTCGAAAGAGCAGATTTCTCTTTACCTTTTCTCTATCCTCAGGATGTACAAATGTCACAAAAGAGCGATCTGATACCTCTGATAAAGGACACTGTAAAAGCTGTTCAAATGGCAAATTTAAAAATTTAATGTTGCCCTTGCCATCTGTTAGCAAAAAAAGCTCTTTTATACTATTACTAAGCCACTCCATCGATTCAGACAGGTGCTTCTTTTCTATGCTGTGCTCCGCCACTTCTATTCCCCCATCATTTTATATGCAAAACTGTCAAAGCAGTAAAATTATCATTACACTTATTCAAGCTATATCTATACATATATACGTACTTTCATCCTAGATATTACTAAAGAATAAACATAATCTCAATAAGCTATCTAAGAAATGCCCCCATGATTATATGCCCTTCGATGAGTTCAACCGGTGAATACTTTTTGAATTTTACACATTTTGTTTTAAATGAATTTAATTCTGCTCAGTTGTTCTAAAGTTGTCAAAGCTCCTGCACCGCTCATGAGCAAAATATGATAAACTAACAAAGCATAGATATATTTTAAAAGGAAAAGAGGGGGAAAAATGCGAAGTGACGCAAAAATAAATAGAAGTGTTCAAGAAGCCTCTCTAGCCATGCCAAAACAGCATTTATCGAATGTTTTGGCGGAAACTATTAAGACAGGCATTATTAAGTCGAATCTAATCGCTGTATTAGCTGGATTGGCGTTAGCGTTATATATAAATGATATAAGCCCGGTTGAAAAACTCCCAGAAATTCTTTTGACCCTGATTGGGGCCGCACTTGTTATTGGATCAGCAGGCACCTTTAACAATTTGTACGACCGTGATATCGATTCTATCATGGAGAGAACGAAGAAACGACCAACTGTGACAGGGGCCATTCAGCCTAAGCCAGCCCTTGTCCTAGGTATTTCAATGGCCTTAACAGGACTGATCATTCTTGCCTTGGCCTCGCCGCTTGCAGCATTTTTCGGTTTTTGCGGACTGTTTCTTTATGTTGTACCCTATACTATGTGGACTAAACGTCATACGATTTATAATACGGAGATTGGAAGCATCTCTGGAGCGATGCCTCCGCTTATAGGGTGGGCTGCCATTACTTCGGATTTAATGCACCTTGAGCTTCTTGGGCTTTTTATCATTATGGTACTTTGGCAAATGCCTCACTTTTATGCTATTGCTATTCGAAAATATGATGAATACAAAGCCGCGAATGTACCCATGCTTCCAGTGGTGAAAGGATTTAAGCGTACCTACTTGCAAACTAATGTATACCTGACAGCTTTAATTGCCGGGAGTTTGCTGTTTATTCCTTTAAACATCGGCATTACAATCGTCGCCTTTCTGTTGAGCAGTGCCTGGCTAGCTTTAAGTATCATCGGCTATAAAAAAATGTCACCGAATAAATGGGCAACCACGATGTTTATCTTCTCACTTAATCATCTCACGATTTTATTTGTCGTGATCATTGCCTATTGTCTCATTGGTACTTTGTTTATATAAGCAGCCATTAAACATCAAGGCCCTTTCGCTTGACGAAAGAGCCTTGATGTTTAGGCACTAGTTTATAAAAAGTATAGGAAAAAGCTGATCTTTTAGACTGCAGACAAACTCAATGAAAATTGAAGTTTATCTGCAGTCTTTTTATCTTGCTTGCAAATGGGATCTGTTGATTTCCATTTCAGGCGCATCGCTTTCCGCGGAGCGGGCGGCGGGCCTCCTCGGTGTCAAAACGCCTGCGGGGTCTCCCTGTCACACTGATCCCGCAGGAGTCTTCTCGCGCCTTCCGTTCCAATCAACAGAGTGGAGAAATCAAATGGAGGCAGCGATCGATATGTATTTCTTTATTTTTCCATATTAGGCGATATATAGGTTCACCATTTTAAAAACACCGACCTGGTTGAACAGATCTTCTATCGTATCTGAAAAATAGCTACCGAGAAAAAGCTGACACGTTTTTCTGGACTCTGTCCATATGAAAGCTAGTGCGAATAAGCGTAAATCCAAAAGGAAGTGTATTCGCAGGTGCAAAAGAAAAGTACGGCCCGCTGAACTTAGCAGAGCGCGAAAATGGTCTGAATCATCGGCTAGGAGAGCTCTATCTTTCTCTCAAATGACTTGAAAACCATCTTAAAAAATAAAAAGAGAAGTTCAGAATGAGATCATTCCGAACTTCTCTGATAGACAAATTAAAAGAACAGCAGAAGCTGTTCTTTTTTTGTT
>NZ_BCVF01000035.1 GCF_001591605.1 Bacillus badius NBRC 15713
ACCCTAAACAGAGAGCATTTTAATGCTCTCTGTTTTTTTATGCGGATTTTCATAAGCATTGATCTGACGAAGTAAGTTCCTTGTAACTTATTCCTTCTTTTTTCTCTATTTAATTTGTGATAAACTTACGTCATTGTTTCGGAGATTACTAATTAAAGGAGGATGCCCCATGCTGGAGAATGGATTGGTTATGGCCTTAATTATTTTAATTATTAATGTTTGTTACGTATCATTTTTTACAATTCGGATGATCTTAACGTTAAAGGGGTATCGTTATGTTGCTGCTTTTGTCAGCATGGTTGAAATTATCATCTATATTATCGGGCTGGGTATGGTACTCGATAATTTAAATGAAATTCAAAACGTTATTGCTTACGCTGTTGGTTACGGCTTAGGAGTAATTGCCGGAATGAAGCTCGAAGAGAAGCTGGCACTTGGCTACATTACAGTGAACGTCATTACGAAGGAATACGACAAGGATTTACCTAAACAGCTTCGTGCTCAAGGCTACGGTGTTACAAGCTGGGCAGCTAACGGGCTTGAGGGGGATCGGATGGCTTTGCAGATTCTGACACCGCGAAAATATGAATTAAAATTATACAGTCAAATTAAGGAACTAGATCCGAAAGCGTTTATTATTGCTTATGAACCTAAAACGATTCATGGCGGATTCTGGGTAAAAAGTGTAAAAAAAGGGAAGCTGGCAGAATGAGCAAAAAGAAAAAATTTTATTTACAGGAAAACGAAACGATTGATGCGTGCCTGCAACGCATGTCGGCAGAGGGGTATATCCCTGTGCGCAGGATGGAGCAGCCCATCTTTAAAGAAGAAGTGGTCAATGGAGAAAAGAAATACACTCCTGTTGGAAGAGAAATTATTTTTGAAGGAAAAATAAAGCCTTAAACACGAACATTAAAAAACAGATAAATATAATCGTTCGATTTTTTGTTGACAATAACCTTTTAAGCTTGTTAAGATGTAGATGACAAATATAGCGCCTCATATAATAGCGGGAATAAGGCCTGCAAGTTTCTACCCGATCACCGTAAATGATTGGACTATGGGGAAAGTATTTCTTATCTGGGATTTAGTATGATTTTAATGAGCTTGTTGCCCGGGTGAGCTGCTTTCTCTTTGGAGAAAAACAGCCATCCGGGCTTTTTATATTGTGATTACTTACTTTAAGGAGGCCAATCATGTCAGTAGAAGTTGGCGTAATTATGGGAAGCACCTCTGATTGGGAAACGATGAAGCATGCCTGCGATATGTTAGAAGAGCTCGGTGTTTCATTTGAGAAAAAAGTGGTTTCTGCACACCGGACGCCTGATCTTATGTTTCGATACGCTGAAGAGGCAAGAGAGAAAGGTTTAAAAGTTATTATTGCTGGTGCAGGTGGAGCGGCCCATCTGCCAGGAATGGTGGCAGCCAAAACAACTTTGCCGGTGATCGGCGTACCTGTTCAATCAAGAGCATTAAATGGCTTAGATTCCTTATTGTCTATCGTGCAAATGCCAGGGGGCGTGCCGGTAGCGACTGTAGCCATCGGGAAGGCCGGCGCAATTAACGCCGGACTATTGGCTGCTCAAATTTTATCTGTGACGGATAAGGAAGTGGCTGCAAGGTTGGAGGAGCGCCGCCAAAAGATTGAAGAAACTGTATTGGAAAGTAGTGATCAACTTGTCTAGAGAAATGATTATGCCCGGACAAACGATAGGAATTATCGGCGGCGGACAGCTTGGCCGGATGATGGCTCTAGCAGCCAAAGAAGCGGGTTTCAAAATAGCTGTTCTGGAGCCGGGAGAACATTCTCCGTGCGGACAAGTAGCGGACGTGGAGATTCATGCGGCTTATGACGATCCAGCAGCTTTGGATCAATTGGCGGCTATCAGTGATGTTATCACCTACGAATTTGAAAATATAGATTATGACGGCTTAAAAAAACTGCAAGAAAAAGCATTTGTTCCACAAGGAGCAGAATTGATCAAAGTGACGCAAAACCGCGTGGCTGAAAAAGAAGCCATTACCAAGGCCGGCGTGCCGGTAGCCCCATATGCGGTGATCACAGAAGCAGAAGAAATTTATGATAAGATAGATAAGCTCGGATATCCTGCTGTCTTGAAAACAGCGCGCGGCGGCTATGACGGCAAGGGGCAATTTGTCATTAAAGAAGCGGTCCAGATTGAAGAAGCGGCTCAGCTTTTAAAGCATGGTGTATGTGTACTGGAAAAATGGATTCCGTTTGAATGTGAAATTTCAGTGATTATCACACGAAATATCGAAGGGGAAACCACTTATTTTCCGGTCGGAGAAAATGTACATAAAGAAAACATTCTCCATGAAACGATCGTACCGGCAAGGGTGACGGATAGCGTCAAAGACAAGGCGGTCCAAGCTGCTGAGAAAATTGCTGAAGCGCTCTCGCTCGTGGGCACGCTGGCTGTAGAAATGTTCGTCGGAAAAAATGGGGAAATTTACATTAACGAGTTAGCACCAAGACCTCATAATTCGGGGCATTATACAATTGAGGCGTGTGACATGTCCCAATTCGGCCAGCATATTCGCGCGATTTGCAATTGGCCGCTGAAAACGCCTGAATTATTGAAGCCTGCTTTGATGGTCAACATTCTTGGTGAGCATGTGCCGGGAGTGCTGGATGGAATCGCGAAGCATCCGGAGTGGTCTGTTCACCTATACGGAAAGGCGGAGGCAAAGATCAAGCGGAAAATGGGCCACATCACAATTTTAACAAACGACATAGAGGCTGCACTTGAAGAAGTAGAGGCTAGCGGGATCTGGAGCAATAATGGAAAGCTGATCGGAGGACAAAAGAAATGATTGAACGTTATACGCGTCCTGAAATGGGAGCTATCTGGACAGAGGAAAACCGTTATCAAGCTTGGCTGGAGGTTGAGATTCTTGCTTGTGAAGCATGGGCGGAACTTGGTGAAATCCCAAAGGAAGACGTCCAAAAAATTCGTGAGCATGCGGGCTTTGATGTGAACCGCATTAAAGAGATTGAAGAAGAGACACGCCATGATGTGGTGGCCTTTACACGCGCGGTGTCTGAAACACTTGGAGAAGAGCGAAAGTGGGTCCATTACGGCTTAACTTCTACAGATGTAGTAGATACAGCCTTGTCTTATTTATTAAAACAAGCCAATAGCATCTTAAGAAAAGATCTTGAAAACTTCGTTGATATTCTTAAGGAAAAAGCAAAAGAGCATAAATACACTGTAATGATGGGACGGACGCACGGTGTTCACGCAGAACCGACTACATTCGGCTTAAAGCTTGCTCTTTGGTATGAAGAAATGAAAAGAAATCTTGAGCGTTTTAACCAAGCAGCAGAAGGAGTAGAGTACGGCAAGATCTCGGGAGCTGTCGGCACATATGCCAATATTGACCCGTTTGTTGAAGCGTACGTTTGCAAGCGGCTTGGTACAAAGCCGGCGCCTATCTCCACACAAACGCTGCAGCGTGACCGTCATGCCCATTACATGAGCACACTTGCTTTAATTGCGACATCAATCGAGAAGTTTGCGGTGGAAATCCGCGGCTTGCAAAAAAGTGAAACACGCGAAGTGGAAGAGTTCTTTGCCAAAGGACAAAAGGGTTCGTCCGCTATGCCGCATAAGCGCAATCCGATCGGATCCGAAAACATGACGGGGCTTGCCCGTGTCATTCGCGGCCATATGTTGACAGCGTATGAAAATGTTCCTTTATGGCATGAGCGTGATATTTCACATTCTTCGGCAGAGCGGATTATTTTGCCGGATGCAACGATTGCCTTGAATTACATGCTGAACCGTTTTGGAAACATCGTGAAAAACCTAACCGTTTTCCCTGAAAACATGAAGCGCAATATGGATCGGACATTAGGTCTGATTTATTCACAACGCGTTCTGCTTGCTTTAATCGATAAAGGCATGGCGCGCGAAGCTGCCTATGATACGGTTCAGCCGAAAGCGATGGAGGCGTGGGAAAATCAAGTTCCATTTCGGACATTGATTGAAGCAGATGAGAAAATCACATCAAAGTTAACCGCTGCAGAAATCGCTGACTGCTTTGACTACAACTATCATTTGCAGCATGTAGATACGATCTTCACCCGTCTTGGATTAGATCAATAATTAAATAGCAGTTCCCGTTCAGGCGGGAACTGCTTCTAACTACTAGTGACTGAAGATTTTTATTATTTTTACAAGGGGGAAGTTGCGTTGGAAAAGGGCCCAATGCTTTATGAAGGAAAAGCGAAAAGGATTTATGCAACGGATCAGGAGAATGTAGTTTTGATCTCCTACAAAGATTCAGCAACAGCTTTTAACGGAGAAAAAAAAGCAGAGCTGGCAGGCAAGGGAAGGCTGAATAATGAAATTAGCAGCCGTATCTTTTTAAAGCTTAAAGAGCTCAATATCCCCTCACACTTTATTGAACAGCTTTCAGAACATGAGCAGCTGGTTAAGCATGTAACGATTATTCCGCTTGAAGTCGTAACGAGAAATGTGGCGGCCGGAAGCCTGGCTAAACGTCTTGGACTGCAGGAAGGACAAGTATTTGATCAGCCAATCGTTGAATTCTACTTTAAAGATGATCAACTTGGTGATCCTCTTCTTACTGAAGACCACATTCAGTTATTAAATATTGCTGCCAAAGAAGAAGTAGCTGAGATAAAAAAACAAGCTTTGGCGATTAATGAAGCACTCCTTTCATTATTTGCAGAGATGGAAATCGATTTGATCGACTTTAAAGTCGAATTCGGCAAAGACCAGGATGGCGCCATCCTGCTGGCTGATGAAATTTCACCAGATACGTGCCGCCTGTGGGAAAAGAATACAAATCGCAAGCTGGATAAGGATGTGTTCCGCCGCGATTTAGGAAACTTAGTAGAAGCATATAAAGAAGTGTTTAATAGATTAGGAGGAAACCAGCATGTATAAAGTAAAGGTATTCGTTACTCTAAGAGAGAGTGTATTAGATCCGCAGGGGAAAGCAGTTCAGCAGTCATTAACTAATCTTGGCTATGAAGGTGTGCAGGATGTGCGCATCGGCAAATATATGGAGCTGACTATTGACGGAAGCAATCAGGAAGTAGAGAAGACGGTGCAGGAAATGTGTGAAAAACTGCTGTCTAACCCCGTTGTCGAAGATTACAGATATGAAATTGAGGAGAGTGTTCAGCAGTGAAATTCGCAGTGATCGTATTCCCGGGCTCTAATTGTGACGTTGATATGTTCCATGCCGTACAAGATGAATTAGGCGAGGAAGTAGAATATGTTTGGCATGATGCGGATGACTTAAGCGAATTTGACGGCATTTTGCTGCCAGGCGGCTTCTCCTATGGAGATTATCTTCGCTCCGGAGCGATTGCTCATTTATCTAAGGTGATGAGCGAAGTGAAAAAAGCAGCTCAAGCAGGAAAGCCCGTTCTAGGTGTGTGCAATGGATTTCAAATTTTGCTTGAGTCAGGCTTGCTGCCAGGTGCCATGCTCCGCAATAAAGACTTGAAGTTTGTTTGCAAGCCGGCCCAGCTCAAAGTCGAAAATAACGAAACGATGTTTTCTTCCTTATACAGCAAAGGAGAAAAGGTAACAATTCCTGTCGCTCATGGAGAGGGAAACTACTACTGTGATGAAGCGACATTACAGCAATTACAAGCAAATCAGCAAATTGTATTTACGTATACAGACAATTTTAACGGCAGTCTCGAGTCCATCGCCGGAATCGTGAACGAACAAGGCAATGTTCTTGGCATGATGCCTCATCCTGAGCGGGCGGTTGATGAGCTGCTTGGAAGTGCGGACGGATTAAAATTATTTCAATCAATTGTAAAACAATGGAGGGAATCTCATGTCGTTAATGCTTGAACCGAGTGCATCACAAATTAAAGAACAGAAAATTTACCGTGAAATGGGCATGACGGATGAGGAATTTGCCAAAGCGGAGGAGATTCTTGGGCGTACACCAAACTATACGGAAACGGGTCTTTTCTCTGTTATGTGGTCCGAGCACTGCAGCTATAAAAACTCTAAACCGGTGCTCCGTAAATTCCCGACAACAGGCGAGCGCGTTCTTCAAGGTCCGGGGGAAGGAGCCGGAATCGTTGATATCGGTGATGAACAGGCTGTTGTATTTAAAATTGAAAGCCACAACCACCCTTCAGCCATTGAGCCCTATCAAGGCGCTGCCACAGGTGTCGGCGGGATTATCCGTGATGTGTTCTCCATGGGAGCCCGTCCGGTAGCAATGTTAAATTCATTGCGTTTCGGAGAGCTGGATTCCAGCCGCGTAAAATATTTATTCGAGGAAGTCGTAGCAGGCATCGCCGGTTATGGCAACTGTATCGGCATTCCGACAGTCGGCGGAGAAGTGCAATTCGACCGCACCTACGAAGGCAATCCGCTCGTTAATGCGATGTGTGTTGGATTAATTGATCATAAAGATATTCAAAAAGGCCAGGCAAAAGGCGTCGGCAATACGGTCATGTATGTAGGAGCCAAAACAGGCCGCGACGGCATCCACGGAGCTACATTTGCTTCTGAAGAATTGAGCGAACAATCTGAAGAAAAGCGCCCGGCTGTTCAAGTAGGCGATCCATTTATGGAAAAGCTGCTCTTGGAGGCTTGCCTTGAGCTGGTGAAGAGTGATGCGCTCGTCGGTATTCAAGATATGGGAGCGGCTGGATTAACCAGCTCTTCGGCAGAAATGGCAAGCAAAGCTGGTTCCGGGATCGAAATGAACCTGGATGTTGTTCCTCAGCGCGAAACGGGAATGACACCGTATGAAATGATGTTATCGGAATCACAGGAACGGATGCTCATCGTTGTTAAAAGAGGGCGTGAACAAGAAATTGAGGAGCTTTTTGCCAAATACGGTTTAGAAGCAGCGACTGTGGGCCGTGTCACTGATGATGGCATGCTTCGTCTGCTTCACAAAGGCGAAATTGTTGCAGAAGTGCCTGCGGATGCCTTGGCTGAAGATGCTCCAGTATATTATAAGCCATCCGAGGAACCGGCTTACTATCGCGATTACCAGGCGATGGAGCAGGAAACTCCTCAAGTGGAGGATTTGAAAGAAACGCTTATGCAGCTGTTATCTCAACCGACGATTGCCAGCAAAGAATGGGTCTACGGACAATATGACTATCAAGTGCGGACAAATACAGTTGTCGCACCGGGCTCTGATGCTGCTGTTGTCCGTGTGCGCGGCACAAACAAAGCTTTGGCGATGACGACAGACTGCAACTCCCGTTATTTATATCTTGACCCTGAAGCGGGCGGAAAAATTGCTGTCGCGGAAGCAGCCCGCAACATTGTGTGTTCAGGCGGTGAGCCGTTAGCCATTACCGACTGTTTAAACTTCGGAAATCCAGAGAAGCCGGAGATTTTCTGGCAGCTTGAAAAAGCAACAGATGGAATGAGTGAAGCTTGCCGGGTATTGAGCACGCCGGTCATCGGCGGGAATGTCTCTTTGTATAACGAAACAAATGGTACAGCTGTTTATCCTACGCCAGTTGTCGGCATGGTCGGCTTAATCAAGGATCTTTCCCATATTACTACTCAGACGTTCAAACAAGCTGGCGATTTAATCTATATGATCGGCGAAACAGCAGTTGAATTTGGCGGCAGCGAACTGCAAAAGCTGCAAAATGGCGGGGAAATTTACGGCAAAGCTCCCGCAATCGATTTAGCTGTAGAGGAAAAAAGACAGGCCAGCTTATTAAAAGCGATCCAAGCAGGCGCAGTGCAGTCTGCACATGACATAGCAGAAGGCGGCTTCGCTGTAGCGCTTGCTGAGAAAGCTTTCGGAACGGAGCTTGGAGCGAACGTTAGGCTTGACGGTCACATTGAGGCGGCAGCTGCTTTATTCAGCGAAACACAATCCCGCTTTATCGTGACGGTCAGCAAGGAAAAGCAAGAAGTGTTTGAATCCATTGCAGCTGATGCCAAGCTCATTGGAGAAGTAACAGCAGAAGCGGCTTTAGTAATTAAACAGCAAGAGGAAACGGTCATCGAAGCAGCAGTAAATGAACTTGAAGGAGCTTGGAAAGGAGCGATCCCATGCTTGCTGAAGTCAGAGGCTTAAATGAAGAATGCGGCGTATTTGGCATATGGGGACACGAGGATGCGGCACAGATTACGTATTACGGCCTGCAGAGCCTGCAGCATCGCGGCCAAGAAGGAGCCGGAATCGTGGCGACAGACGGCAAACACCTGCACGGCGTCAAGGGTGAAGGGCTTGTAACAGAGGTCTTTACTCAGAAGAAGGTCCAAGAATTGCCTGGCTTCGGTGCCATTGGCCATGTAAGGTACACAACAGCAGGGGGCGGCGGATATGAAAATGTTCAGCCGCTGCTGTTTCACTCACAATCCGGGAGCCTTGCACTGGCGCATAACGGAAATTTAATTAATGCTACCTCGCTAAAACACCAGCTGGAGGGGCAAGGGAGCATTTTTCAAACGACCTCGGATACCGAAGTGCTGGCGCATTTAATTCGCCGCGGAGGCTTCGGCACGATGAAAGATCAGGTAAAGCATGCTTTATCCATGCTGAAGGGCGCTTATGCGTTTCTAATCATGACAGAACATGAATTAATGGTGGCGCTTGATCCAAATGGTTTGCGTCCATTATCGATTGGCCAGCTTGGGGAGGCCTTTTGTGTTGCTTCTGAAACATGCGCGTTTGATATCGTCGGCGCAAAATTTATCCGCGATGTGGAGCCGGGTGAGCTTCTGATTATTAATAAAGACGGTGTGCGCTCTGAACGCTTCTCCATGGCAACAAACCAGTCCATCTGTACGATGGAGTACGTTTATTTTTCCCGCCCTGACAGTGACATTCACGGAATTAATGTGCACAGCGCGCGGAAACGCTCAGGCATTCAGCTGGCGAAAGAAATGAACATTGAAGCCGACGTGGTTACTGGCGTGCCGGATTCCAGCATTTCAGCTGCCATTGGCTTTGCGGAAGCAACGGGCATTCCGTATGAAATGGGGTTAATTAAAAATCGGTACGTTGGCCGGACATTTATCCAGCCTTCCCAATCCTTGCGCGAACAGGGAGTGAAAATGAAGCTTTCGCCGGTTCGCGGTGTGGTGGAAGGAAAGCGTGTCGTGATGGTGGATGATTCTATCGTTCGTGGCACGACAAGCCGACGGATTGTCAAAATGCTGAAGGATGCCGGGGCATTGGAAGTGCATGTGTGCATTACCTCACCTCCGATTAAAAATCCTTGTTACTATGGCATTGACACTTCGACAAGAGAAGAATTGATTTCGGCAAGCCACTCGGTAGAAGAATTGAGACAAGCAATTGGTGCAGATTCTTTAACCTTTTTAAGTGTGGAAGGCTTGATTGAAGCGATTGGCCATGAAAAGCAAAATAGCCATTGCGGCCAATGTCTTGCCTGCTTTACAGGCGAGTATCCGACAGAGATTTTGCCGGATACTATGCATCCGCATGATAAAGAACTGATGTGTTAATGAAGGAAAACTGGCTGTTCATGCAGTTAAGAGGAGATAAGGGGGACCTACGAAATGGCAAAGTCGTATGAAGCGGCAGGAGTAAACATTGAAGCGGGCTATGAAGCGGTGGAACGGATGAAGAAGCATGTAAAGCGGACGAATCGCGCCGGTGTGATGGGGACATTGGGCAGTTTTGGCGGTATGTTCGACTTGTCTGCTGCGGGTGTAAAAGAACCGGTATTAGTATCCGGCACAGATGGGGTTGGCACGAAATTAAAGCTCGCTTTTATGATGGACCGGCATGATACGATCGGCATTGATTGCGTGGCAATGTGCGTGAACGATGTAATTGTCCAAGGAGCAGAACCGCTTTACTTCCTTGATTACATTGCCTGCGGCCAGGCTTTGCCGGAAAAGATCGAGCAAATCGTCAAGGGAGTGGCCGATGGCTGCGAACAGGCAGGCTGTGCTTTAGTCGGCGGAGAAACGGCCGAAATGCCCGGTATGTACAACGATGGTGAGTATGATATCGCTGGTTTTACCACAGGGGTTGCTGAAAAAAGCAAGATAATTACAGGAGAGACCATTGAAGCAGGCGATGTGCTTATTGGATTGCCTTCAAGCGGTGTACACAGCAACGGGTTTTCTCTTGTGCGCAAAATCTTTTTCGAACAGCACGGCCTTAAACCGGATGCGGAGCTTGAAGAACTGTCAGCGCCTCTTGGAGACGTGCTGTTGACACCGACAAAAATTTATGTGAAGCCAGTGCTTGAAGTATTAAAGCAAATGGAAGTGAAAGGCATGGCTCACATAACGGGCGGCGGATTTGTCGAAAACGTTCCGCGTGCGCTGCCTGAAGGCTTAGGAGCCGTTATTACAGAAGGCACCTGGGAAGTTCCGGAGATCTTTGAAGCATTGAAGGTATACGGCGAGCTTGATACGAAAGAAATGTACAATATTTTCAATATGGGCATCGGATTAGTGATGATCGTGTCCGCGGAAGAAGAGGAACAGGCGAAGCAGCTGATTGCTAAAGCAGGGGAGAAAGCTTATACAATCGGCCGGGTCATCTCAGGCGAAGGGGTTCAATTCGAGTCATGAAAAAAGGGGAAAAAGGCAGCATCGCTTTATTTGCATCCGGAAGCGGGAGCAATTTTCAAGCGATTGCAGAAGCCGTTCAACAAGGGGAAATTCCAGCTCATATTGCTTTGTTAGTTTGTGATCAGCCAGATGCTTATGTCATCAAACGTGCGGAACAATTGAATATTCCAGTGTTTTCATTTCGGGCAAAGGACTATAGCTCTAAGGCAGAATTTGAACAAGAGATAGTAGGCAGGCTTCGGGAAGCGGGGGTTGACTTTGTTTTTCTAGCAGGATATATGCGGTTGATTGGAGAAACGCTTTTAGATGCGTACCGCGGAAAAATCGTCAATATCCATCCTTCCCTGCTGCCTGCTTTTCCAGGGAAAGACGCCATTGGCCAGGCATTTAACGCCCGGGTAAAGATTGCCGGAGTAACGGTTCACTTTGTAGACGAAGGAATGGATACAGGTCCGATTATTGATCAAGAAAGTGTTCGGATGGCAGAAGACGAAACACGGGAATCATTGCAGAAAAAAATTCAGGAAGTAGAACACCAGCTGTATCCGCGGGTAATTAAAAAACTTCTAACTGGAGCAGCTATGGAGGGAATAACAGAATGAAAAAACGCGCTTTACTGAGTGTATCAGACAAAACAGGCATTGTAGATTTAGCGAAAGAGCTAATCGCTTTGGATTTTGAGATTATTTCTACAGGCGGTACAAAAAAGATGATCGAAGAGGCAGGATTGCCGGTGATGAGCGTGAGCGACGTGACCGGGTTTCCGGAAATTCTTGAAGGCCGTGTGAAAACGTTAAACCCATTTATCCATGGCGGCCTTTTAGCAAAAAGAGGCGAAGCGGATCATGCAAGACAGCTTGAGGAACAAAAGATTGCTCCAATCCATTTAGTTTGCGTTAACTTATATCCATTCCAGCAAACGATTGCCAAACCGGATGTAACTGTAGACGATGCGATTGAAAATATTGATATCGGCGGTCCGGCTATGCTGCGCGCTTCCGCTAAGAACCATGAGTATGTGACCGTTATTGTAGATTCAGCAGACTATGAGACCGTGCTGGCTGAACTGAAATCCACGGGGGACACAACAAAAGAGACGAGAAGAAAACTGGCAGCGAAGGTATTTCGCCATACGGCCGCCTATGACGCCATGATTGCCGGCTATATGACAGGGTTGACAGGCGAACAGCAGCCAGAAAAAATGACATTTACATATGAATTAAAGCAGCCGCTTCGTTACGGAGAAAACCCTCATCAACAAGCTGCTTTTTATGAGCAGCCGCTTGGTTCTGCCTTTTCGGTGGCCCGCGCTAAACAGCTGCATGGGAAGGAACTTTCCTACAATAATATTCGTGATGCAGATGCCGCTTTGCAAATTGTGAAGGAGTTCGCTGAACCAGCAGCGGTAGCGGTGAAGCATATGAACCCATGCGGTGTTGGAGCAGGAAAAACTATTCAAGAAGCGTATGAGCGAGCGTATGAGGCAGATCCGACTTCTATCTTTGGAGGAATCGTTGCTTTAAATCGCCCTGTAGACGAGGCATTGGCTGAAAAACTGCATGAGATCTTCTTGGAGATTATTATTGCACCGGAATTTACAGACGAAGCACTTGCTGTTTTAACGGCAAAGAAAAACCTTCGGCTGTTAACCTTGCCATTCGATAAAGGCAATGATAATGAGAAAGTATTAACCTCTGTAGAGGGCGGCCTGCTCGTTCAAGATTTGGATCTTCATTCGCTAAATGAGGCTGATCTTCGTGTTGTAACAAAACGAGAACCGACAGAAGAGGAATGGGCAGCTCTTAAGCTGGGCTGGAAAGTTGTCAAGCATGTTAAGTCGAATGCCATCGTTGTGACAGACGATAAAATGACGCTTGGTGTTGGAGCGGGACAAATGAACCGTGTTGGCGCTGCCAAAATCGCTCTTGAACAAGCAGGAGACAAGGCAAAGGGTGCGGCTCTTGCTTCGGATGCTTTCTTCCCGATGAGCGATACAGTGGAAACAGCGGCTAAAGCGGGCATTACAGCGATTATTCAGCCAGGCGGGTCTATTAAAGATGAAGATTCAATTAAAAAAGCAGATGAATACGGCATTGCGATGGTTATGACCGGCATTAGACATTTTAAACATTAATCGAGCAGGGAGGAACACAAATGAACGTTCTTGTTGTTGGCCGCGGAGGAAGAGAACATGCGATTTGCAAAAAGCTTTCGGAAAGTCCGCAAGTGCAGACAGTTTTTTGTGCCCCTGGAAATGCGGGCATCGCCCAGGATGCAGAAATCGTGGAGATTGATGAAATGGATTTTGCCGCACTGAGCGAATTTGCTGTGAACCAAAATGTTGCTCTTACCGTAGTCGGCCCTGAAAATCCGCTTTCTGCCGGAATCGTCGATTACTTTCAAGAAAAAGGATTAAAGGTGTACGGGCCGGATAAGGCAGCGGCAGAGCTTGAAGGCAGTAAATCGTTTGCTAAGATGATGATGGAAAAATACAGCATTCCTACTGCCCGTTATGCTGCATTTGACAATTACCAAGAAGCAAAAGCTTATATTGAGGAGCAGGGAGCGCCGATTGTGCTGAAAGCAGATGGGCTGGCCGCTGGGAAAGGCGTGACTGTTGCTTTGACGCTGGAAGAAGCACTGTCCGCTCTTGAAGAGATGATGGTAGCCAAAAAATTTGGAGAAGCTTCTTCGAAGTTGGTGATTGAGCAATATCTCGAAGGAGAAGAATTTTCCTTAATGGCGTTTGTTCACGGAGAGAACGTCTATCCAATGCAAGCAGCCCAAGACCATAAGCGGGCTTTTGATAATGATGAAGGGCCGAACACAGGCGGCATGGGGGCTTATTCACCGATTCCCCACATTTCTGCTGATGTGATTGAGCAGTCTGTTCAGGACATTCTGCTGCCGATTGCCAGAGGAATGGCAGCGGAGGGGCGTCCATTTACCGGTATTATTTTTGCTGGTCTTATGCTGACAAAAGAGGGACCGAAAACGATTGAATTTAATGCCCGTTTCGGCGACCCGGAAACGCAAGTGGTGCTGCCGCGCCTTCAGTCCGATCTTCTCCAAGTTTTCCTTGATGTGCTTGATGGCAAAGATCCGGAGCTTAAATGGAAGGATGACGCCGTGCTTGGCGTTGTGCTTGCGGCAGACGGCTATCCCGAAAGCTACGAAAAAGGCCATCCTATTAAAGGGCTTGAAAACATTGATCCTTCCGCTGTGTTGCATGCCGGAACATTCAAGGACGAAGCCGGTTTGGTTTGTGCGAATGGGGGACGGGTGCTGCTTGTGACCGGCATTGCCCCTTCCATTCATGAATCGAGACAAGAAGCCTATAAAAAAATAGCGAAGATTGAAACAGATCACTTCTTCTACAGAAAAGACATTGGAAGCCGCGCAATTGCGAGCGCCCAATCAGCAAATTAAAAATAAGGCCGCAGTGCGCGGCCTTATTTTTCGCTATATCACAATGGATGTTTGTGAAAGGCTCCGCTTGGGAAGGAATAATCATGACTGGGCCAAGAAAGCTCAGCCATGATTATTGAAGTGAAAGGCGGAATGACATGTTTCATTATACAAAGAAAGTTTCTCTTCCTTTAGAAGAAGCTATTGTCCAATTAGAAGAGGCTTTGACAGGCGAAACGTTCGGCGTGCTTTGGCAACTTGATATTCAGAAGAAACTGCAGGAAAAAGGCGTGGGTTTTGACAAAAAGTTTATCATATTAGAAGTATGCAATCCGCAGGAGGCAAAAAAGGTGCTGGAAGAGGAAAACTTGGCCGGTTACTTTTTGCCATGCAAAATTGTTGCGTATGAAGAAAACGGACAGACGAAAATTGGAATGCCAAAGCCGACGACACTTATTTCCATGCTCGAAAATGACAAGCTCAAAGAAGTGGCTCAAGGGATCGAAAATAGATTGATCGGCTGTATTGATGCTGTTGAATAAAAAGAAGAGCGACCCGTCTTCTCAGGAGCTATTTACAACTCTATGAATGAAAAGTGAATGCTGATGGAAAACAGACTCGACAAGCTTCCGGGTCTGTTTTCTTTTGCTCTATTCACGAGCAAAAACACAAACAAGCAAGAGTCATATTTAAAGGAGAAATATAATAGTAAATGGTATGCGCATTTTTTCACATATTGTTCAAAAAAAATATAATTCTTTAATGCTTTAACATATAGAATATGTTAAGATGACACTAATCTAAAATACGGGATGATTGCTTCCTTTCAGGAGGGGTGTTTAGATAGATGTTAGAACAGAGACATCAATGGAAAAACAAACAATTAAGAGAACATGTAGCAGTGATAAACGGTGACCTTTCTCCTACTCTTGTATTAAAGAATGCCCGCTTTTTGCATTCTGTGCTTAATCAGTGGATGACAGCTAATATATGGGTATATGAAGACCGGATTGTTTACGTGGGAGAAGAGATGCCGGAGAATCATAGAGGCGAAATATATGATTGCAGTGGAAAAACACTCGTTCCAGGTTATATTGAACCGCATGTGCATCCATTTTTGCTTTATAATCCGCAAAGTTTTGCCGAATATGCTGCGAAAACTGGTACAACGACATCTATCAATGATAACCTTATGTTGTTTTTGGCGTTAGAAGAAAAGAAAGCGTTTTCTTTGCTGGAGGAATTTCGCTCGCTGCCTGTCAGCATGTACTGGTGGTGCCGGTATGACGGACAGACTGAGCTGGAGAATGAAGAAGAAGTCGTTTCCAACGCAGCTGTGAAGTCATGGATTGAACATGATGCAGTCGTGCAGGGAGGCGAGTTGACCGGCTGGCCGAAGCTGTTGGGCGGCGATGAAATGATGCTTCACTGGATTCAGGAAACGAAGCGGCTCCGCAAGAGAATTGAAGGCCATTTTCCGGGGGCTTCCGAGAAGACATTAACAAAGATGGCTTTGCTTGGAGCAGACAGCGACCATGAATCTATGAGCGGACAGGATATTTATAAGCGGCTGATGGCTGGATATATGGTTTCCCTGCGTCACTCATCGATTCGCCCGGATCTGGAAGTGCTGCTTCAGGATATGAAGGATATGGGCTTGAATCAATATGACATGATGATGTTCACAACAGATGGCGCAAGCCCTTCGTTCTATAGAGAGGGCATACTAGACTGGATGATTGCTAAGGCTATAGAATATGGCATTCCGCCTATCAGTGCTTATCATATGGCCAGCTATAACGTTGCCAGATATTATCGCATGGATCATTTGCATGGCATGATTGCGCCGGGCCGGATCGCTAACATTAATATTTTGCAAGACGAGTTTCATCCTTCACCGGTTTCTGTGCTGTCGAGAGGACAATGGATGAAGAAAGAAAAAGAAACCTTATCCTTTCCAGAGATCCAGTGGGAAAAATTTGGATTTGGGCCGCTGAAATTGGATTATAGCCTGAAAGAAGAAGATTTGCAATTCTCCATGCCCTTTGGCATAGAGCTTGTCAATAATGTGATTACTAAGCCGTACTCTCTTGAAAGGGATATGTCAGCGGAGGAAATAGCGACTACAGACGATGAAAGTTTCCTGGTGCTGCTCGACCGCCAAGGAAAGTGGCGGGTGAACACAACTCTTAAAGGGTTTACTTCCAAGGTGGAAGGGCTTGCCTCTTCTTTCTCCAACACAGGGGACATTCTTCTGATTGGAAAATGCAAGCGGGAGATGGAACGTGCGTTTAACCGGATGAAGGAAATCGGCGGCGGCATTGTCTTAGCGGAAGGGGAAAAAGTCATTTATGAAATTCCGCTCGCGCTTTCAGGTATTATGTCGACGAAGCCTTTTGAGGAAATTATGGATAAAGAGGAAAAGCTGAAGGAACTGTTGACGGAACGGGGCTACTTATATAACGATCCGCTGTATACATTGTTATTTTTGTCATCGACGCATCTGCCGTATATTCGCATTACTCCGCGAGGAATGTATGACGTGATGAAGAAAACGGTACTCTTTCCGACAATAATGCGTTAAAATAGTAAAGTATAGAGAAAGATATATGGGAGTTTATGTATGAGAAAATTGACCATACTTGCCTTATTAACAGGCGCTTTGCTTATGGGCGGCTGCTGGGGAGAAAAAGAGACGAAAGTAGAAAAAGACAGCGGGCAAGAAGCAAAGGGACAACATTACACGTTTCCGTTAACGGGGAAACAGACAAACGAACGGCCTGAACAGCGCTCAATTGCTGTTGTCATGAATAATCATCCTCAAGCCCGGCCGCAAACCGGCCTGGCTGAGGCGGATATTGTCTATGAAGTACTCGTCGAAGGAAACATGACAAGGTTTCTCGCAATTTATCAAAGTGAACAGCCTAAGGAGGCGGGCCCGGTCCGCAGTGCACGAGATTACTTTATTGATCTGGCTGAAGGCTATGACAGCTTATTCATTGCTCATGGATACAGTCCGGAGGCAAAAGAGCGGCTATTTAGCGGAGAGGTCGATCAAATCAACGGCATTCAGCACGATGGAACGATTTTTGAAAGGGACGCTTCCCGCAAGGCACCGCATAATTCTTATGTTCAATTTGATAAGGTGCAGGAGAAGGCCGAAGAAAAAGGATACGGGATGGAAGAAATGCCGGACCGGCTAAACTTTCTCAAGTCCTCAGATGCCGTAGCGGATGCCGGACAGAACGCATCGTCTGTTCAGGTGAATTATTCGACCAAGCCTGCTTTTCAGGTGGAGTATAAATATGATCCGGACAAGAAGAGCTATGAACGGTTTGTTGGGGAAGAACAGCAATTTGATCGGAAAACAAAAGAAGCAATCAGGGCGAATAATGTATTTATCATTGAGGCCGAACACCGTGTAACAGATGGAGAGGGCCGCCTGGATATTAATCTTTCTTCAGGCGGAAATGCCTACCTTCTTCAAAACGGGGTCGTTCACACGGCTGAATGGTCGAATGTGGACGGTCGGATTTTACCTTTTAAAGATGGCGCACCGATGGGATTTGTGAAAGGGAAAACGTGGATTAACATTATTCCTGCTTCTAAAGGGTTAGATAAGATGGTAGCTTTGAGAAATAACTAAAAAAGGGGTTTGACGCTTAATATGCAAATTGAGAAGCTGCGTGGAAGAGAATTGGACCAATTGTTTGAAGCGGTTCTTTCACTTCGCGATTTAGAAGAATGTTATTTATTTTTCGATGATCTTTGCACGGTAAACGAAATTCAGTCTCTGGCTCAGCGTTTAGAAGTAGCCCGCATGCTTAAAGAAGGAAAAACCTATCATAAAATTGAGAGCGGGACAGGTGCCTCCACTGCTACCATTTCACGGGTCAAACGCTGTCTTAACTACGGAAATGATGCGTATCAGCTTGTTTTGGACCGCTTGAAGGAAAAGCAGGTCTTAAAAGAACAGCAGCCCTAAGAGGACTAGCTGTATAAAAGTATAACGTTAATTGTTGATTTCTTGCCTTCAGCGCTTGTTGAAAACAAAAACTGAAATTAATGCCGTTAATTAACAGAGCTAAAATAGAACAGGGTCTGCCCTCCATCGCCTTTATGTACGGATGCGGTGAGGGGCAGACCTTTGTTTTAGCATAGGGAAACAAATGTTATAATGATGGGGTGCCAATTTGCCGAAGGGCAGCCGGCACAGCCAAAAGAATGGAGGAAATTGCTAGATGTATGATGTGCGTGAATGGCGTCATGTGTTTAAGTTAGATCCAAATAAGGAGATAGATGATGTAGCCCTTGAGCAGATATGCGAGTCGGGAACAGATGCAATTATGATCGGCGGCAGCGATGGCGTGACCTTGGAAAATGTATTAAATTTAATGGCGCGTGTCCGTCGTTACACGGTTCCTTGTGCATTGGAAATATCAACGATTGAATCGATTACACCGGGATTTGACCTTTATTTTATCCCAATGGTATTAAACAGCAGCAGCGTTGAGTGGGTAACTGGCCTCCATCATCAAGCAGTGAAGGAATACGGAGAGCTGATGGATTGGGAAGAGATTTATATGGAAGGCTACTGTATTGCCAATCCGGATTGCAAAGCGGCAGCGCTAACGGCAGCAAATGCTCAGCTTGATATAGAGGACATCACAGCGTATGCGATGATGGCTGAAAAAATGTTTCAGCTGCCTTTGTTTTATTTAGAATACAGCGGAACCTATGGGGATATCACAGCCGTAAAAGCCGTGCGCGACACGCTGGATAAAACAGTATTTGTGTATGGCGGCGGCATTAGCGGGCCTGAACAGGCAAGAGAAATTGCCCAACATGCAGATATCGTTGTGGTAGGTAATGCTGTATATGAAAATTTAAAGCAAGCACTTCAAACCGTTGCAGCGGTGAAAAATGAGATATAATAAGAACGAATGTTCTAATAGGCGGTGAGAGTAGAATGCAATTTTTAACAGAAAAGCTATTAACAGGTTTGAATGAGCAGCAGCAGGAAGCGGTTAAAGCAACGGAAGGACCGCTGCTCATCATGGCAGGCGCGGGATCTGGGAAGACGAGAGTGCTGACGCACCGCATTGCCTACTTGATGGTAGAAAAACGGGTGAATCCGTATAACATTCTGGCCATTACATTTACTAATAAAGCGGCACGGGAAATGAAGGACCGGATTAGTGCTTTGCTTGGCGGAGCGGCGGAAGAAGTATGGATTTCCACCTTTCACTCTGCTTGTGTCCGCATATTGCGGCGGGATATTGACCGGATCGGCTATAATCGCAACTTTACGATTTTAGATACAACAGATCAGCAATCGGTGATTAAAGGGATATTGAAGGAGAAGAACCTCGATCCGAAAAAGTTTGATCCGCGCGGCATTTTGGCAACGATCAGCTCGGCGAAAAACGAACTGATTGATCCGGAAACCTTCAGCAAGCGCCAAGGCGGCTATATGGAACAAATAGTGGCTGAAGTCTATACGGAGTATCAAAAACGCCTGAAGAAGAACCAGGCGCTCGACTTCGACGATTTGATTATGATAACGATCCAGCTATTTCAGCGGGTTCCGGAAGTGCTGGAGTTCTATCAGCGCAAATTTCAATATATTCATATCGATGAGTACCAGGACAGTGCGACACGTTGCTAATTGAAAAGATTAGCCACTAGCATCAATGCTAGGAGAACTAAGAATCCGAAGAGTCGAATGAAGGGGTAACGCCCTGAAAGGCTCGCCTAATCCTCCGAATAGCGTTCAATGGTGCAAAACATTGAGGGTTATAAGCTCGGTGAAGTCGGTTGAAGGTCATCCTAACGTGTTATGACGAGGAAAGCTCTCTGGGGGCAGAGGGTATGGCTGATAGACCGGGGTTCTACAAGACAATCTATGGTGAGAAATTAGATGTCACAGCCATCTATTGACGAAATTCCGAATGTACGGCTCTAGAGGTATAGCTATTCGAAATGGATAGTCCTTCATGTAAGGGTTAGTGAGGTAGAGTAAAATTTGTCTTTATGAAATACCTTATGATGTTATAGGCATCATCCAGCTAACAGGGCTAGAGGAATCACCTACGGATTGTGTATGTATAGATAGGATTCTTGGAACGTGGTAAGCCGGCAACGTGGAGAGTTTGCACTCTATGAAACGGTGGCAGGGAAAGCGCATATTTCGAAAGAATATACGTATAACCTCCTTTATGTCGGTGAAGGTGATGGCATAGTACCAATGAAACTGTGATAACAAACAGCGGAGGGATGGCCATCAGTCAACTGTTAGAAGACGACATTATTAACACAGAATTTCAGGTTCGAGTATGACTAAGAGAAATGAAAGCTGAAATTACAGACCCAATTTGGGGATGTAAAGAGGTGAGTAATTGACTGAAAACCATGCAAAGCCGAAGAAGTTAAAACGTCAAAAGCTGAGAAACAATGAGTATTACAACACGCAGGACATGTTTGACAAGCTATATCAGCTAAGTTCGGAAGGAAAAACTTTTAGTAAGTTATATGAATTAGTCGTTCACCCAGCCAATGTCAAACTTGCTTTCCGAAACATAAAGAAAAACAAGGGAAGTAAGTCGGCGGGAGTGAACCACCACACTATATTCGCAATCGGACTCAGGAGCCCTGATACGCTTGTACAATACGTCAAAAATCGCTTAGAGGATTATAAACCTCATAGAGTAAAGCGCAAGGAAATCCCTAAACCAAGTGGTGATATTCGACCATTAGGAATTCCCACTATCGAAGACAGACTTATTCAGCAATGCTTATTACAAGTTCTTGAACCTATATGCGAAGCTCGCTTTCATAAACATAGCTATGGATTTCGACCTCATCGGAGTCAAATCCACGCATATTCAAGGGCTGTAACATTGGCTAACAAAAACAAATTACATTATGTAGTAGATGTTGATATTAAAGGTTTCTTCGATAACGTAGACCATGGCAAGCTGCTTAAACAACTATGGACGATAGGAATTAGGGATAAACGAATACTTTCGATTATTAGCAAATTGCTTAAAGCTGAAATTAAAGGCATTGGAAAGCCTGCAAAGGAAACGCCACAAGGAGGAATTATTTCTCCCTTACTTTCAAACGTTGTATTGAATGAATTCGACTGGTGGATCAGCAATCAGTGGGAAACATTTAAAACGAGGAAGGATCACACAAAAATGCGTGTAATCGGTGGAAAACAGCGATTTGACCAAACGGTAAAATACGCAACCCTTAAAAGGTATACCAAATTAAAGGAAATGTTTATCGTAAGATATGCAGATGACTTTAAAATCTTTTGTAGAAACCACAAAACAGCATTTATTGTATTTGAAGCTGTTAAGAAGTGGTTAAGCGAAAGGTTAGGCCTTGAAATCAGCCATGAAAAATCGAGAGTCGTCAACTTGCGCAAGAACTACTCAGAGTTTCTTGGGTTTAAATTCAAAGTAGTTCAAAAAGGGAAAAAGCGTGTTGTTAAATCGCATATGTCGGATAATTCAAGACGCAAGGTGATCGAGAAAATTAAAGCGAAAGCTGAATCTATTCGCAGGAATCAGAGTAAAGCTGAAGTGACTAAATTTAATTCGACCATCTTGGGAATCCGCAATTATTATCGTTATGCGACTCACACTGCCAAGGATTTCAGTGAAATTTCTTACTCAGTCAAGCGAATCCTGTATAACAAACTTAAAAAAGTAAAGAGCAACAAGGGGTGTATTACTCCGTTCTTTCAAAAAGCATATAAAGATTATCTGAATAAAAAGAAAATCTTTGCTTGTGGAATGATTTTATTCCCAATAGATGGAGTAAAGCATAAAAGCCCTTTGAACTTCACTCAGGAGAAAAATTCATATACCGCAGATGGAAGAGTCTTGGTTCACAACAGCCAAGAAGCTGTACCATCCTTTATGGTGCATTACTTGATGGAGAATCCAATCAGAAGTGAAAGTATGGAGTATAACGATAATCGACTGTCAAAATATATCGCTCAACTTGGAAAATGTGCTATAACCAGTAGAGCGTTAGTCATCGGAGAAATGGAACTCCATCACAAGAAGCCAAGAAAAATGGGCGGTAAGGATACTTATCAAAACCTTATATTTGTATGTAAGGAAGTCCATAAACTTATCCATGCGGTAAATGAAAGAACTATTAGCAAGTACCTCAACATCTTAAAGCTCAATGAGGAGCAGCTGAGTAAAGTTAACACTCTTCGCAAAAAAGTGGGGAACTGTGTAATTGATAATGTAGCGAGCTAGTAGTTGATGGGGCGCCGTATGAGGTGAAAGTCTCACGTACGGTGCTAAGCGGGGGAAAAGATGGAGATGATTTCAAAGTCTTACCTATCGCAACCGAATAGAGCACAATACATGTTAGTGAAGCTGTTGGCCAGCCGTTTTCAAAACTTGTGTGTTGTCGGGGATTCCGATCAAAGTGTATATGGCTGGCGCGGGGCGGATATTGCAAACATCCTCTCATTTGAGAAGGATTACCCGCAATCGCGGGCGATTTTTCTTGAGCAGAATTACCGGTCAACGAAGCGGATCTTGCATGCGGCGAACGAGGTTATTAAAAATAACTTCAACCGCAAGCCGAAGAACTTATGGACAGAAAATGCGGATGGGTGCAACATTTCCTATTTCCGCGGAGATACGCAGCAAACAGAAGCTCAGTTTGTAGCGGGGAAAATTAAAGAGATGACGGCCAGCGGAAAGCGAAAATGCTCGGACATTGCCGTGTTATACCGGACGAATGCCCAATCCCGTGTGATTGAAGAAATATTGATGAAATCGAATATTGATTACACGATTGTCGGCGGCATCAAGTTCTATGACCGCAAAGAGATTAAAGACTTGCTCGCCTATTTGCGGCTCATTGCTAATCCGGCTGACGATATCAGCTTGCAGCGGGTTATTAACGTGCCAAAACGTGGACTTGGCTCGACGTCTCTTGATAAAATATCACGGTATGCGCAAGAAAATGATTTGACGATGTATGAAGCCTTGGCAGAGGCTGACTTTATCGGTCTAAGCGGCAAGGCAGCAAAGACGGCCTTGGAATTCCGGCGCTTAATTGAAACATATACCCAGCAGCAGGAGTACTTATCGGTTTCTGAGTTAGTGGAAGAGGTGCTGGAGCGCACAGGTTACCGTGATATGCTGCTAGCGGAAAAGACGATTGAATCGCAAAGCCGGCTGGAAAACATCGAAGAGTTTCTTTCAGTGACAAAGAGCTTTGAAGATAATAGTGAAGACAAAAGCTTAGTAGCCTTTCTGACCGACCTGGCCCTTATTGCAGATATTGATGAAGTAGGCAAAGAGGAAAAGGTGCAGGATGCAGTGGTATTGATGACTCTCCATGCTGCCAAGGGTTTAGAGTTTCCGGTTGTCTTTTTAATGGGAATGGAAGAAGGCGTCTTTCCGCACAGCCGCTCTTTGATGGATGAAAATGAAATGGAAGAAGAACGGCGTTTAGCCTACGTTGGGATCACAAGGGCAGAAGAAGAGCTCTATTTAACGAACGCTCAAATGAGGACATTATACGGACGGACAAGCATGAACCCTGTTTCCCGGTTTATTGGCGAAATTCCGGCGGATTTAATTGATGATCTGGCAGCAGACAGAAAGGTCAATACGTCCTTCGGATTAAAAACACCGCCGTCCCGCCGCCCGGTGACACGGCCGCAAATCAAGACGGCCAATACAAACAGCGATTGGAAAGTCGGCGATAAAGCAACCCATAAGAAATGGGGGACAGGAACGGTGGTTAGTGTAAAAGGCAGCGGAGATAGCATCGAGTTAGATATCGCCTTCCCAAGCCCCATTGGGATTAAGCGCCTTTTAGCGGCTTTTGCCCCAATTGAAAAAGCGTAAATGAAGGAGTGGTCAATATGGACTTGCAAGCTGCTGAAAAGAGAGCACAGGAGCTTCATAATCTATTAAATCAGTATAATTATGAATATTACGTGCTGGACCAGCCGTCTGTTCCTGACTCGGAGTATGACCGCTTGACGCAGGAGCTGCTCAAGCTGGAGGAGCAGTTTCCGGAGCTGCAAACGCCTGACTCGCCGACTCAGCGTGTGGGCGGTGAAGTGCTGGACGCTTTTAAAAAAGTGCGGCATAATGTGCCGATGCTCAGTTTAGCCAATGCGTTCAATGAAGAGGATTTACGGGACTTTGACCGCCGTGTGAGCCAGGTCCTTGATGAAAACAGCTATTCCTATGTATGTGAATTGAAAATTGATGGACTGGCGGTTTCGTTAAAATATGAAGATGGTTTGTTTGTTCAGGGATCTACACGAGGAGATGGAGCGGTCGGTGAGGACATTTCCGCCAACTTGAGAACGATCCGTTCCATTCCTCTTCGAATCAAAGAGCCGCTGACAATGGAAGTGCGCGGTGAAGCCTTTATGCCGAAGCAATCTTTTATTGCCTTAAACGCTATTCGTGATGAAAAAGGAGAGGAACCGTTTGCTAATCCGCGCAATGCAGCGGCGGGATCTTTGCGTCAGCTCGATCCCCGCATTGCAGCTTCCCGCAACTTGGATATTTTTCTCTATGGAGTGGCTGAAGCAGAAGGAATAGGGGTGAAAACCCACAGTGAAAGCTTGGAGATGCTCGATCAATTAGGTTTTAAGACGAACCAAGAGAGAACAGTGTGCCGTACGATTGATGAGGTGATCCGCTATGTCAGCGGCTGGGGAGAGAAGCGGCCAAAGTTGCCTTATGAAATTGACGGCATTGTTATCAAGGTAAATGCGCTGGCACAGCAAAAAGAAATGGGGGCAACGGCGAAAAGTCCTCGTTGGGCAATTGCTTTTAAGTTTCCGGCCGAGGAAGTGGTAACGAAACTAACAGGCATCACATTAAGTGTAGGCCGGACCGGCGTCGTCACGCCAACCGCTTTGCTGCAGCCGGTAAAAGTGGCCGGGACAACTGTACAAAGAGCGACATTGCACAATGAAGATTTAATTAGGGAAAAGGATATTAAAATTGGTGATTTTGTCGTCATCAAAAAAGCGGGCGATATCATTCCTGAAGTGGTGAACGTGATTGCGGACAGGCGGACAGGCGAGGAAGAAGAGTTTCATATGCCGACACACTGCCCGGAATGCAACAGCGAACTCGTCCGTCTGGAAGGAGAAGTGGCGCTCCGCTGCATCGACCCGCAGTGTCCTGCGCAAATACGGGAAGGCATGATCCACTTCGTTTCCCGCAATGCGATGAATATTGACGGTTTAGGGGAAAAGGTGGTAGCCCAGCTGTATAGAAGCGGTCTCGTGCACGATGTGTCTGATTTATACAGTCTCAACAAGGAGCAGCTGATTCAGCTTGAGCGAATGGGGGAAAAGTCCGCAGATAATCTGCTGAAGGCCATTGAAGCCTCGAAAGAAAATTCGCTCGAGAAGTTATTGTTCGGCCTCGGCATTCGCCATGTCGGCGCCAAGGCGGCAAAAACACTGGCCCAGCACTTTGAAACGATGCAGGCACTGGCCGAGGCGGAGGCTGAACAGTTAACAGCTATTCATGAAATCGGCGGCAAGATGGCGGAAGCAATTGTCACCTATTTCAATCAGCCGAATGTCAGTGAATTGATTGCCAAGTTGCAGGCTGCAGGAGTAAATATGGCTTATAAGGGGCCAAAGCTTGCGGCTGTAGAGGCATCTGATTCATTTTTTGCCGGAAAAACAGTGGTTTTAACCGGGAAGCTTCATGAACTGACCCGCAATGAGGCGAAGGAGCAGATTGAAGCGCTCGGCGGAAAAGTAGCTGGCAGCGTCAGCAAAAACACCGATCTCGTCGTTGCCGGTGAAGAAGCAGGATCGAAGTTGGAGAAAGCGTTGCAGTTAGGGATCGACGTATGGGATGAACAAAAGCTGTTAGATGAACTTAATAAGTAAGAGGTGGCTCTTTTGAATAAAAAAATTTTTTCGGCGGCCCTTGCAGCGATACTTCTTGTGAGTGGGTGCGCGCCGAAATTAGAGAAGAAAGAAGAAGTGATCCGGGGAGACGGGAAGCAGGAGAAAGCGATTATTCCCAACTACCAAGTTTCTGAGAATTTTTACCGGACGATCATCCCCTTTAAGCCGGGAAAGGCAAGGGGAATGGTGGTCTCTAATCTGAATACACGCTATGACATTGTAGAGTTTGAAACGGGGTTAATGAGAATTGCCCAGGACAATTTTTCTCCGAAGAATTATTTGTTCCAAGAAGGGCAAATGTTAGATGGAGATGTCATCAAAGCGTGGCTGAAGCGGAAGTATACCGATGAACAGCTCAAGAAAAAAGAACTGAAGCCGGAAGAGAACCTGGGGCTGAATCCGATAGATGATGAAAAAGGCTCTGTGGAGCAGCGGAATAAAAAGAGTCCGATTTATTTGTCGCATATTATGGAGCACGATTATTTAACTAAAACAGAAAACAATTCCTTGCAGTTATCGGGAGCGGTTATCGGCCTGGCTTTGAACTCAGTGCATTATTACACGAAAGAGAAATACGGGGCGGTATATGAAAATAAACTGGCCGATGAAGTCGTTGAGCAGGAAGGGAAGAAAATAGCGGAAGAGGTAGCCAAACGAGTCCGGCAAACAAAAGGGTTAAAGGATGTGCCTGTCACGATTGCTTTATTTAAGCAGGCGCCGAAAAACTCAGTTGTGCCCGGCAATTTTATCGCTTATACCCATCTTGATGCCGATGAAAGCGACATTAGAGGATGGGAGAAGGTGAAGGAGAAATATTACCTGTTCCCATCGCCTGAAGCGGAAAAAGACCATAGGGATGATATGACCTACTTTTTGAACTTCAAGCAGGATTTGGAGAAGGAATTCAAAAACTATAATGGCGTTGTCGGTACCGCTCTCTATAATGGAGAAGAGCTTGTTGACTTGAAAATCAAAATCCCTATTCAATTTTACGGAAAAGCCGAGGCCATTGGCTTTACACAGTATGTGACAGGGCTAGTGATGGATCACTTCCCGGCCTATATCCCAATCGAGTTAACGATTTCCTCAGTCAATGGGCCAGAAGCGTTGATTGTGAAAAAAGCGAACGAGAAAGAACCGCAAGTGCATATATATGAGTAACTGAAAAGAGGGGACAGACCCTGCTTCAGACCGCAGGCAAACTTGAATGGAAATCGAGTTTGCCTGCGGTTTTTTTTGTTGCCTGCGAACGCGGGCGGAGGATCGTTAGTTCCATCTCCCTGTTTGCAAGCCGATGTCTGGGAGCAGTAGCCGGCTAGGTCTGGAAGAGATCTGAGAAGACTTGAATTATAGATTTAGAGCCGTTTGCCATTCTCTCTGAACTCTTGAAGTCTAACAAACACCTCTGTTATGAAAAGGCCGTTCATTTATTTTTGATTTCCTCCAGAAGGGAAATCATTTTTTCATTTTGTTCAATTATCATTTGATTTTGCTTTCTCAGTTTTGTGAAGTCAAATAAATAAACTAATAGGATCGCTATAACGAGGAATCCCATACACTCACTCCTATATCTTCTTTTTTTCAAATTATACCATTTTTTGTGACGGATGGATTGGCTCAGCTTTGCAGCCAAGACCATGGAAAGATAAAGAGAATTTTTGATGCAAAGGGACGAAAACGTTAAATTCGGCTGCTGTTTTTAAATTTATTTAAAAAAGGTTGATATTTCCTGAAAACTGTATTATAAATATTAATACAGTTAATACGGTTTGCCGAAAGGAAGCGAAGCGATGTTTACGATTGATACGAGGAGCCGTGTGCCGATTTATGAGCAGCTGATGAGTAAGTTAAAGGAACTGATCATTCGCGAAGTGTGGAAGGAAGACGAAAAGCTGCCGTCTGTACGGTCACTGGCTCAGGATTTGACAATAAATCCTAATACGATTCAAAAGGCGTACCGCGAATTGGAGCGGGAAGGATATATTTATTCTGTCCCGGGCAAGGGAAGCTTTGTCGCCCCTGTAAAAAAAGAAATCAGCGAGGAGCGGATGATGGTGCTGAAGAAGGAACTGGAGAGGGTTGTAGGCGAGATTTTATTTTTAGGCGTATCAAAAGAGGATGTTATTCGTTTGATCGAAACGATGGATGAGCCGGAAAGGGGGAGCGAGGATGATTACAGCTGAAAACATATCGAAGCGATTCGGCCGCTATGAAGCGGTAAAGGATGTATCCATTCATGTGAAAAAAGGATCTATCTACGGGCTGCTTGGCTCCAATGGGGCTGGAAAGACGACCTTTTTAAAAATTATTACCGGAATCATGCGGCCAGATAAGGGAGCAGCAAAAATTGGGGAAGCAGCCGTCTATGAGCAGCCGGAGGTGAAGGAACGAACAATATTTATCCCGGATCAGCCCTATTTCTTTCAGCAATCGACGCTGATGCAGATGGCAGCCTTTTATAAAGCGGTGTACACACGCTGGAATGACCGGCGCTTCGTTCAGCTGTATGAGCATTTCGCTCTGGACCCGCATGCCAAGCTTTCACGGATGTCTAAAGGGATGCAGCGGCAGGCGGCCTTTATCTTAACTTTATCAGCGATGCCGGACGTGCTTGTGCTTGATGAACCATTTGACGGTCTTGATCCGGTTGTGCGCCAGCAAGTAAAGAACCTCTTGATCCAAGATGTAAGCGAGCGGGAAATGACAGTGATTGTCTCCTCCCACAACCTTCGCGAGATGGAGGACTTTTGTGACAGTGTCGGTATTATGCATAAAGGCGGTCTGTTGTTTGAACGTGAATTAGAAGAATTAAAGACGGATATTTGCAAGGTGCAGGTGGCTTTCCGGCAAGTGCCTGACCAGTCGTTCTTGGACGGCTTGAATCTTCTTCATTATGAAAAACGGGGCCGCGTGTTTATTTGCATCGTCCGCGGACAGGAGGAGGACATCGAACGGCATGTTCAATCATTTGAACCGGCTATTTTCGATATCCTGCCGCTGACGCTTGAAGAGATATTTACGTATGAAATGGGGAGTGTCGGCTATGAAATCCGGAATCTTATCGTTTAATAAGGGGCTGTTTCAGCAGCATGTCCGCTCTGTTTTATGGATCAGCATCTTTTTTGTATTGGCACTCTTAATCATTCTGCCGCTCGGCATGTGGATGGTTTTCTTGAATACGGAGACGCCGGAGGAGCTTTTGCCTGCTAAAGGGAAAAATGGACTGCTTCATTTCTTTTATGGGTTTCAGTACGTGACTTTCCTTGTCTTTCCTGTTATTACCGGCTTGGTCTTAACAAGCTACATGACGAAAAAAGGCTCGTCCGATTTTATGAACAGCCTGCCATTTAAGCGGGAAACTTTATTGACTCATGTATACGCAGCGGGCGGTGCAGCTCTGACCCTTCCGGTTGTGTTAAATGGAATAGTGATGCTGCTGATCCGGCCGTTTATTAAGCTGCCGCTTTACACAATCAGTGATGTCTTTAGCTGGATGGGCCTTTCACTGGTCATTATTCTGCTGTTGTTTGCAGTAACGGTTTTCGTTGGTTTATTTATCGGCTCTACGCTGCTGCAAGGAGTGATGGCTTACGGTATTTTCATTTTGCCGGGGGCGCTCATTATGCTGGTTTTGTCGAATGCCCGTTTTTTTGTGAACGGTCTGGCTGCTGATGCTTATATAGAAAATGTATTTCAAGAAGGAATTTTCCTGATAAGGGGCTCTTTGATTGAGAACAAGCCCTTCAGCGGCTTAGAGCTGACTCTTTATATCGCACTGATTGTCGTGCTTGTCGCCGTTTCGTATTTTGTTTATAAAATCAGACCGGCGGAAGCCGTAGATGAGACGATTGCTTTTCCGTTTTTCCGCTCTTTATTTATCTTTAGCCTGACGCTGATGGCGATGCTCACTGGCGGGCTGTACTTTGCAGAATTTTTGGATGGAGCGTTTGGCTGGACGATGTTTGGCTGTCTCATTGGAGCTTTTGCCGGCTATACGATTATGCAAATGATCGTTCAGAAAACCTTGCGCCTCGCATGGCCATGGAAAGGGTTCGTTCTTTATATCGCTGCCCTCCTTGTTTTACTTGTGCCAACAGTTATCTTTGCCAATATATATGAGAAGAAAGTTCCTGAAGAAAACGAGGTTACATCCGTCTATATCGGAGATCATTTCTTTGACAATGCATCGTATATTCCTGATTCTGTTGCCATAGATAAAGCGATGACAGGGGAACTGAAGGAAAGAGAATCGATCCAGCAAGCGATCTCCCTTCATAAACAGCTGGTGAAGAAAGGAAAGCCGTCCAGGCAGCGAGGGTACCCAGTCGGAATTAAGTATAAGCTGAAGGACGGCAGCCAAGTGCAGCGCCATTATTATGTCGAATCGAAACAATTAGCTGGGATAACAGAAGAAATAAGAAATAATCCGGAGTTTAAAAGAAAGTCTAATCCGCTGTTTACGATTTCCCGGCCTGAAAAAATTAGTTATTTAACGGTCGTTGAAACTCAAGCCACAAGACAGCTCCGGGTGACAGAGCAGAAAGAAATGATGGATTTGCTCCAAATGATGAAGAACGATGCTTTAAATGAAACGTCGCCTCAGTTTAAAGAGTATGACTTTTCATATGTTGGCGAAGTGCAGGTCTGGTTTACCGACGGGGAAATGCTATCGGTACCCATTTACCTTGGGCAGGAACAGACAGTCAACTATATTCGTCAAAAGGTTAAGGGAGGCAGCAGCTTTGCCTCAGCTGAACAAGTGTTGGAAGCGTATATCCTTACAACGGATACGGAAGAACGCCGCCAGCAGTTCATTGATTATATGAATGAAAATTCTTTCGTCGATCAAGCATCTCCGCTCGGTGATTTCCCGGTGCCGGCTCAGCAGGTGAAAGATCCTGCTCAATTAAAGAAGCTGCTGGATCCCGCGAACTTAAGTGACGAAGACAGCAGCAAGAAGCTGCTCGTCAGATGGAGAGGAAATAAAGAAGTATCTGCTGTGGGAATAAGAGAATAACAGAGGCTGCCGAGCGTTTCTCGGCAGCCTTTTATTTTTTTGTCGAAAAGAAAATTTAAAATTGTTTGAAAAAAAGGTTTCCATTTTTTTATCTCTGTTATATAATACAAACATAGAAAGTTAACTGTTTTATAACAATCAGTGATCAACTAATCAGCCACGAACATAGAAGCAGCGGGCATGCAAAGAGGGAATGCCGAAAAAAACAAGGGCAGTGCTGTTACATAACTTTTTCAAACAGCCCTTGCATCACATTCACAAAAACGTATGGGAGGAATCAAAATGACAAACGAACGCGTACAGCAATTACAAGAGCAATGGGAGAATGATAAAAGATGGCAAGGGGTTACTCGTCCATATTCTGCGGAGGAAGTGATTAAGCTGCGCGGCTCTATTGATATTGAACATACACTGGCACGCCGCGGAGCTGAAAAACTATGGAACTATTTAAATACAGAAGATTTCATTAATGCGCTTGGTGCTTTAACTGGAAACCAGGCTGTCCAGCAAGTAAAAGCCGGACTGAAGGCCATTTACTTGAGCGGCTGGCAAGTGGCAGCGGATGCAAACCTTTCTGGTCATATGTATCCGGACCAAAGCTTGTATCCGGCAAACAGTGTGCCGAGCGTAGTCAAGCGCATCAATCAAGCGTTGCAGCGCGCCGACCAAATCGCCCACATGGAAGGCGATGACTCCATTGATTATTTTGCGCCGATCGTAGCAGATGCGGAAGCAGGCTTTGGCGGCCAGCTGAACGTATTTGAATTAATGAAGGGCATGATTGAAGCAGGGGCAGCAGGCGTTCACTTTGAAGACCAGCTTTCTTCAGAGAAGAAATGCGGCCATTTAGGAGGAAAAGTGCTGCTTCCAACGAAAACAGCAGTGAAAAATTTGATTGCTGCCCGCCTTGCAGCTGATGTCATGGGAACACCGACTCTTCTTGTTGCCCGTACAGATGCCAACGCCGCAGATTTGATTACAAGTGATTTTGATCCGGCCGATGCGCCATTCATCACTGGCGAGCGTACACCGGACGGCTTCTACCGTACAAAAGCAGGGATAGATCAAGCGATTGCCCGCGGATTGGCTTATGCTCCGTATGCTGATCTGATCTGGTGCGAAACATCCGAGCCGAACTTGGAAGAAGCCCGCCGTTTTGCAGAAGCCATTCACGAGAAGTTCCCTGGAAAAATGCTTGCGTATAACTGCTCACCTTCTTTCAACTGGAAAGCGAAACTTGATGACGAAACAATTGAAACCTTCCAAGTAGAGCTTAGCAAAATGGGCTATAAGTTCCAGTTTGTTACATTGGCTGGTTTCCACTCCTTGAACCATAGCATGTTCCAGCTCGCGCTTGGCTACAAAGATCGTGGAATGGGTGCCTACTCCGAGCTGCAGCAAGCGGAATTTGACTCCGAAAAAGACGGCTATACAGCTACCCGCCACCAGCGTGAAGTGGGCACGGGCTATTTCGACCAAGTGTCAATGGTCGTATCCGGCGGCGAATCCTCCACAACTGCGTTGAAAGGTTCAACCGAGGAAGAGCAATTTCAAACACAGGGCTGATTCAACGAGCTGCCTCCATTAATGGAGGCAGCTTTTTTTGAGTTTCTGTTTGAAAAGACCAGAAATGATTTTCTTCGGAATACAAGCTATTTGAATGGACAAAAGCGTGCTACAATAAAGGCTGGAGAAATCCGTTGGCATATTGCTAGTACGCCTTATTATTTGATAAGATGAATAGTATTGTGACCGTTTTATATTTTTCTTGGAGGTGAAGGGAATTGTCACGAATTTCCGAAGAGCAAGTCAGACACGTCGCTCATCTTGCGCGTCTGGCGGTAACAGATGAAGAAGTAGAAAAATTCACCGCTCAGCTTGACAGTATTATTCAATTTGCTGAGCAGTTAAATGAACTTGATACAACAGGCGTGAAACCGACGTCGCACGTATTAGACATGAAAAATGTACTGCGCGAAGATCAATCCAAGCCGGGGTTGCCGCGTGAAGAAGTATTGAAAAATGCTCCAGATCACGAAGATGGACAAATCCGAGTGCCGGCGATCATTGAGTAAGGAGAGAACGAAATGTCATTATTTAATCATACGTTGACTGAACTTCATGACCTTTTACATAAGAAAGAAATTTCGATCCCTGATTTAGTGGGTGAATCTTATAAAAGAATTGGCGAAGTAGAAGAGAAAGTCAAAGCATTTATTACATTGAATGAAGAAAATGCCCGCAAACAAGCAGAGGCCTTGCAGGCGAAGGTTGGTACAGATGAATCTAAAGGGCTGCTGTTTGGAATGCCAATCGGAATTAAAGATAATATTGTCACAAAAGGACTGCGCACAACGAGCGGCAGCCAGATTTTAAATAATTTTGATCCGATTTATGATGCGACTGTGATGAATAAGCTTCAGGACGCGCAGGCTATCACCATCGGAAAATTAAACATGGATGAATTCGCCATGGGGTCATCCACTGAAAATTCCAGCTACCAGAAGACAGCAAATCCATGGGACTTAAGCAGAGTGCCGGGAGGATCATCGGGCGGTTCAGCGGCAGCGGTTGCGGCAGGGGAAGTTCCGTTCTCGCTCGGATCTGATACAGGCGGCTCCATTCGCCAGCCGGCAGCTTTTTGCGGCGTGGTCGGCTTGAAACCGACATATGGCCGTGTTTCCCGTTTCGGCTTGATTGCTTTTGCGTCATCTTTAGACCAAATCGGCCCGCTGACACGCAACGTAGAGGATAACGCCCGTTTGCTGGAGGCTATTTCAGGAGTGGATCCAATGGATGCCACATCCGCTAACGTGCCAGTTGACACTTACTCCGACGCGTTAACAGGCGACATTAAAGGCCTGAAAATTGCGGTGCCGAAAGAGTATTTAGGTGAAGGTGTCGCAGCTGATGTCCGTCAGTCTGTCATGGACGCTTTGAAGGTATTGGAAGGCTTGGGTGCTACATGGGAAGAAGTGTCTCTTCCGCACTCACAATACGGCTTAGCCACTTACTATTTACTTTCTTCTTCAGAAGCATCTTCTAACCTTGCCCGCTTTGACGGCATCCGTTACGGCTATCGGACAGAAAATGCGGAAAGCTTAATCGACCTTTACAAAAACACGCGTGCAGAAGGCTTTGGCGATGAAGTGAAGCGCCGCATCATGCTCGGTACATTTGCTTTAAGCTCCGGCTACTACGATGCCTATTACAAAAAAGCGCAGCAAGTCCGCACGCTGATCAAGAAAGATTTTGAAGACGTATTTGAAAAGTACGATGTCATCATTGGGCCAACAACACCGACACCTGCTTTTAAAATTGGTGAAAATATTGCTGACCCGCTGACAATGTATGCAAACGATATCTTAACGATTCCAGTGAACCTTGCAGGGGTTCCGGGCATTTCCGTGCCATGCGGATTCTCAGGCGGCATGCCGCTGGGTCTGCAAATTATCGGCAAGCACTTTGATGAAAAAACAGTTTACCGCACAGCTTATGCATATGAGCAGGCAACAAATTTTCATCAACAGAAACCATCGCTGTAAGGGGTGACACACATGAACTTTGAAACGGTTATTGGGCTTGAAGTCCACGTAGAATTGAAAACAGAATCAAAAATCTTTTCTTCTGCTCCCGCTCATTTTGGAGCAGAGCCGAACACAAATACAACAGTTATCGATCTTGCCTATCCAGGTGTGCTCCCTGTTTTAAATAAGCAGGCAGTAGAGTTTGCGATGAAAGCGGCTATGGCATTAAACTGTGAAATTAACACAGAAACGAAATTTGACCGTAAAAATTATTTTTATCCTGACAATCCAAAAGCTTACCAAATTTCCCAATTTGATAAGCCGATTGGCGAAAATGGCTGGATTGAGATTGAAGTCAACGGCGAGAAAAAGAAGATTGGCATTACCCGTCTTCATCTGGAGGAGGATGCCGGAAAATTAACGCATTCCCGGAACGGTTATTCGCTTGTCGACTACAACCGTCAAGGCACGCCGCTTGTTGAAATCGTTTCTGAGCCGGATATTCGCACGCCGGAAGAAGCCTATGCCTATCTTGAAAAGCTGAAATCCATCGTTCAATATACTGAAGTGTCCGACTGTAAGATGGAAGAAGGGTCTCTTCGCTGTGATGCCAACATTTCCCTTCGTCCATACGGTCAGGAAGAGTTCGGTACGAAAACAGAGTTGAAAAACTTAAACTCTTTCAACTTTGTTAGAAAAGGGCTGGAGTATGAAGAAAAGCGCCAGGCAGATGTATTGTCTTCCGGCGGTGTCATCGAACAGGAAACACGCCGCTTTGATGAAGCGACAGGCAAAACCCTGCTTATGCGCGTGAAAGAAGGGTCTGATGACTACCGCTACTTCCCTGAGCCGGATCTAGTCGAATTGTATATTGACGATGAATGGAAAGAGCGTGTCCGCGCTTCTATTCCGGAATTGCCGGATCAGCGGAAAGAACGTTATATGAACGAACTGGGCCTGCCGGCGCATGATGCCAAAGTGCTGACGATCACAAAGGAAATGTCCGACTTTTTCGAAGCGACTGTTCAAGAAGGAGCCGATCCTAAACTGGCTTCTAACTGGCTCATGAGTGAAGTGTCAGCTTACTTGAACGCCGAAGGAAAAGAGTTAGGAGAGGTTGCCCTGACACCGCAGAACCTGGCGGCCATGATTGCTTTAATCGAGAAAGGCACGATTTCTTCTAAAATTGCGAAGAAAGTCTTTAAAGAGCTTGTTGAAAACGGCGGTGATCCGGAAACAATCGTCAAGGAAAAAGGACTTGTGCAGATTTCGGATGAAGGGGCTTTGATGCAATTTATTACAGAAGCACTAGATGCAAACCCTCAATCTATCGAAGACTTTAAAAATGGCAAAAGCAAAGCAGTCGGCTTCCTTGTCGGCCAAATCATGAAAGCATCTAAAGGACAAGCCAATCCGTCTGTATTGAATAAATTATTACTTGAAGAAATTAAAAAACGGTAAACCCAAAGCCTCTCAAGCTGTCTGCTTGAGAGGCTTTTTCTTATGAGCGAAGAGCTGGTGCAATGTAGAAGTAGATGAGCATCGTTTGTAAAGAGGTTCTGCATGAAAGGTCATCTTATTTTCCATACGATGACCCGGCTTTTATTATTTTGAAATCTCTCATCAAAAAAGAATCCCCTTCATTTGAATCTCTTTCTAAAGCTAAGGCGAGAGGATCTTTGTGCAGCAGGGAAAAGTAAATGATTTTCTGGTCTAAATAGGAAAGAGAAAGTTTTAATTCCAAGTTGACTTGTAGGGAATTAAACGCTAATATATACATAACCTATAAAAATAATCGGAATTGAAAGGGGAGCCAATAATGAAAGAGCAGTTTACAGTTATTCCAGGAGCAGAATCGTTTTACTTTGAAGGGAGCGAAATTGGTATCTTGCTGTCCCATGGGTTTATTGGTACGCCGCAAAGTGTGCGGTTTTTGGGGGAAGAGCTTGCAAAGCAGGGCTTTACCGTATTGGCTCCTCGTTTAAAAGGGCATGGCACCCATTACCTTGATATGGAGCCGTGCACGCATGAGGATTGGTATAAGAGCCTGAAGCAAGGATATTTACAGTTGAAAAAGCGCGGAAAAAGAGTGTTTGTGATGGGACAGTCAATGGGTGGGACGTTAGCTCTTAAGCTGGCTGCTGAGCACAAGGACATTGAAGGCATAGTTACCATTAATGCAGCTTTGACGTTGCCTGCCTTTGAATATTTGAAGGCATCACCAGCTCCCCGTTTTATAAAAGAAGGAGCCCCTGACATAAAAAAAGAAGGCGTTCAGGAAATTACGTATGAACAAGCGTCTGTCCGGGCCATTCGCGAATTGCAGAAATTAATGGCTGAACTTCCTCCGATTATCGGAAGAGTTTCCATTCCAGCTTTATGCATAAAATCAATGACAGATCATGTCGTTCCTCCTGAAAACACGGTTTTCATTTATCGGGCACTCGCCTCCGAAAACAAACAGCTTGTTACGCTGCCTAACTCCTATCATGTCGCTTCTATGGATTACGATAAGGAGCTCATTGCGGAGCAGGCGGCCCGCTTTATTCACGCTGTTTCTGCCACTTCTTCCTATGTTGCAGTGAAATAACCTTCCGCTCTTGCAGAACGGAAGGTTATTTTGGTTTCCATCTGCATAAAAAGAGGTAAATATAAAAAGATAAAACAAAGAGGTGAAGATGATGAGAAGAAGTTTGGGCCCACTCGCTATTATTGCCATTATCGTTATTGTATTGGCGGCTATGCTCATAACAAGCTATAACAGCATGGTTGCAAAAGAGGAGGATGTTGACCAAGCTTATGCCCAAGTGGAAAATCAGCTGCAGCGGCGAATGGATTTGATTCCTAATCTAGTGAATACGGTGAAAGGCTTTGCTAGTCATGAAAAAGAAGTGTTAAAAAATGTTTCGGATGCCCGGGCAAAATTAGCCGGAGCCGGATCGCCGCAAGAACAAGCTGAGGCGAATGATGAGCTGTCCGGGGCGTTGAGCCGATTGCTGGTCGTTGTTGAAAATTACCCGCAGCTAAAAGCGGACGCTAACTTCAGGCAATTGATGGATGAATTGGCTGGAACGGAAAACCGGTTAGTTGTTGCCCGTCAAGATTACAATGCCCAAGTGGCAGCATACAATAAAAAAGTAAAAAGATTCCCAGGTTCTTTGATGGCAGGAATATTTGGCTTTGATGAAAAAGAGTACTTTAAGGCCGAGGCAGGAGCAAAGGAAGCGCCGAAAGTAGATTTTGAGGGTGTACAGGAATGATGAGAAAAGCTGCTTTCTTTTTGGCAGCAGCGATTCTTTTCATTCAATTGCTTACTTTGCCGGTTTTAGCCGCTCCTGCTCCGCGGGGAGATATTTATGTTCAAGATTTTTCCAGTGTATTGTCCGCTGAACAAAAAGCTGAACTGATCCAGCTGGGCCGGCAGCTTGAAGATGCTACCACTGCTCAAGTGGCTGTTCTGATTGTGCCCACGACGGAAGGAAAGCCAATCACTCAATATGCCAATGAAGCCTTTCGGCAATATGGCCTGGGAAGAGAAACGGACAATAACGGAGTGCTGCTCGTTTTGACAACAGAAAAGGAAGAAGGGAAGCGGCACATTCAGGTGGAGGTTGGCTATGGACTGGAAGGAGCGCTGCCGGATGGCAAGGTTGGCCGGATTTTAGATGAATACGCGACGCCTTATCTGAAAAATGAAGAGCCGGCTAAGGCGGTGATGAATACTTATAAAGCCCTGTACAACGAAACAGCTGCTGAATATGGCTGGGATGGCCATGCAGCAGAGGCAATGCCTTATGCTGCAGATGAAGGCATAGGGATTTCTCCGCTTTTGCTTATTGTTATTGCTGCCATCGTGATTTTTTTGGATATGAAATTTTTTGGCGGCTTTTTAACTCAAATTTTCCTTGTCTTTTTGTCCCGCGGAGGCGGCGGAGGTGGAAGCCGCGGCGGGGGAGGCGGCTCATCCGGAGGCGGTGGAGCCGGCCGGAATTGGTGAGGTGAAATCTCAGGGAGAAGGGGTGACTCTGCAAAAGAGTCACCCGTTTTTTGTTGTGCTTTCGCAGGCATGCTCTTTAATTGTTTCAATCAACAGAGCTGCTGCCTGCTCAATTTCTTTTTCTGTCACATTCAGCGGCGGAAGAAGACGGATCGTATTCGTGCCGGCTGTTAGAATGAGCAGTCCTTTTTGGCGCGCTGCCGAGAGGAGCGGCGCAGCTTCTTCAGTTAGCTCTATGCCAATCATTAAGCCTTTGCCTTTTAGCCTTTTCACTTGCGGAACAGAAGAAAGGGCTTCTGCGAGCAAGGAAGAAAGCTTATCTCCTTTTTGTTCTACCTGTGTCAAAAAGCTTTCATCAAAGATGGTTTCAAGCGTTGCTTTCGCTGCGGCAAGAGAGATAGGATTGCCGCCGAATGTGGAACCGTGCGATCCTGGCGAAAAGGCTTCAGCTAATTCTTTTTTGCCGATGATGGCGCCGAGGGGCAGGCCGCTGGCAATGCCTTTCGCGCTGGAAACAATATCGGGATCAAGGCCGATATGCTGGAAGGCAAACGGTTTGCCTGTGCGTCCGATACCCGTTTGGACCTCATCCACAATAATAAGAGAGCCGTTTTTATGAGCCCATTCTTCTGTCTGACGCAAAAACTCCGGGTTGCCGGCGTTGAGTCCGCCTTCTCCTTGAATGACCTCAAACATAACAGCCGCCGTTTCTGTATCCAATGCCTCTTTCAATGCTTCTAGATCATTGAAAGGCACATATTCGAACTTTTCGAGCATGGGGCCGAATCCGGTTTTGATCTTTTCCTGGCCTGTTGCTGCCATCGTACCGAATGTGCGTCCATGGAAGGAATCAACAAATGTGATGATTTTAGATCGTCCGGTTGCTTTGCGTGCCAGTTTGATGGCTGCTTCATTCGCCTCTGCGCCGCTATTTGCAAAAAAGACTAAATCAAGCCCTGAGGCAGCTGTTAATTGTTTAGCTACTTCCTCCTGCAGTTCAATTTGAAAGAGGTTGGATGTATGCCAAAACTTTTCAAGCTGGTCATTCACCGCCTGTTTTACGTGATCAGGCACATGCCCGAGATTGCATACGCTGATCCCGGTTGTAAAGTCTAAATATGTTTTTCCATTTTTGTCTGTCAGCCATGCTCCTTTGGCCGACACAGGGGTTACATCCCAGCGGGCATAAGTCGGAAACAAATTGCTCATACTGTTATCTTCTCCTTCACAAATTTTGTTCCAAGCCATTGACCTTGTTCATAAAAGGCTTTTTTTCCTGAAACGATATGCACGCTTTGCACATGATCGGAAAAAGCCTTTAAGGCAGAATGGACTTTCGGAATCATTCCGCCGCTAATGACTCCATCATCAATAAGTACTTTCGTTTCTGTTTCAGTAAGCGTCGGCACAAGCTTTCCGTCTTTTAAGACGCCGTCCACATCGGTCACCATAAGAAAGTGATCCGCCTGCAGGGCATTGGCTACCGCACAGGCCGCGTGGTCTGCATTAATATTCAATACTGTGCCGTCCGGACCTGCCGCGAGCGGAGTCATCACAGGAAGCAGCTGCTCCCCGCATAATAGCTGAATCAACCGGCTATTCACGGCTGTTACATCTCCAACGTAACCGAGCTGCTCTTGATCAATAAAGTCGGCCTCAAGCAGCCGGTTGTCACTGGAATTTAAGCCGATTGCCGGGATTCCGTGTTTTTCAAGCAGTCTGACAAGCTGGCGGTTTAAGCTGCCGGCAAGAGCCAGTTCGGCTGTTTGAAGTACTTGTTCGGATGTCACACGCAGACCGTTTTTAAATTCTGTTTTCACTTGCAGTGCTTCAAGCATAGAGTTGATCTCAGGACCGCCGCCATGTACAAATACGATCGCATAGCCTTGCTCCTTTAGTTCCTTCATGCTATCAAAAAAGGCTTCCGATAATTCTCCCAATACACTGCCGCCGCATTTTACCACGATCGTTTTCATAAGCTCCTCCTTGTAAAAAGCCAGCAAGGAGCCAACGTCTGCAGGCTCCTGTATAAGACAAATTATGTTCTGTAGCTGGCGTTAATCTTGATATAGTCGTAAGAAAGGTCGCATCCCCAAGCGAAGCCATGGCCTGCACCTAAATGCAGGTTGACGGTAATTTTAATTTCTTCTCCTTTTAAGTAAGCAATGACTTCTTCTTCTGAATAGTCGGCTACTTCACTTTGAGAGAGGATAAGATGATCGCCGATAGAGATATCGATGGTGTCAGGATTGACTTCAATATCGCTGTAGCCGACAGCGCTAATAATTCTTCCCCAGTTTGCATCCGCCCCATAGACCGCTGTTTTGACCAAGTTGGAACCGACGACTTCCTTGGCGGCCTTCTTGGCTTCTTCATCCGATGCGGCACCTAGAACTTCCACTTCAACAAGCTTTGTAGCCCCTTCGCCGTCACGGGCAATTTTTTTGGCAAGCTGTTCACTGACTTGATGCAACATTGAAAGGAAGACCGTCCACTCCGGATGATCAGGGGAGAGCGGCGCATTGCCAGCCAGCCCGTTGGCCATCACCACGACTGTGTCATTAGTTGAAGTGTCGCCGTCAACGGTAATTTGGTTGAACGTTTGGTCTGTAATTGCGCTTAATGCCGTTTGCAAATGGACAGAAGAAATAGCTGCATCTGTTGTCACATACGCAAGCATGGTCGCCATGTTTGGATTGATCATCCCGGAACCTTTGGCAGCTCCGCCCATTGTGACAGTTTTGCCGTCAATGGTCGCCTGTACAGCCCACTTTTTTGTAGCCAGGTCCGTTGTTAAAATAGCGGATTCGAATTGTTCGGCCGCGGCTGCCTCAGGCACCGGATGCAAATTGGAAATTCCGGCTTTTATTTTATCCATTTTTAAATATTCACCAATGACCCCGGTTGAGGAAACAGCGATCAAGTGTTCAGGAATATTTAAATGCTCTGCCAGCCATGCACGTGTTTGATAAGCATCAGCTAGTCCTTGCTTGCCGGTGCAGGCATTGGCACAGGCGCTATTGACCAAGATGGCCTGCAGCTTATTTTCCACTGACAGGCTGTCTTGTGTTACTTTGATCGGGGCAGCTTGAAAGTGGCTTGTCGTATAGACAGCGGCACTTTCGGCAGGAACTTCACTGAAAATAACCCCTAAGTCATTTTTAGAATGGCGCAAGCCCGCATGTACGCCGGCAGCGGAAAACCCTTTTGGCGAGATAATGGAGCCTTGCGTCAATGTTTGAATATGGACCGTTTCTTTAATGGCATTCATAATAGGAACCTCCTAAAAGTGGATTATGGATAGATCGGGAATCCTTTCAAGCCGGCAGTCTCCTCAAAACCAAACATCAAATTGGCATTCTGAATGGCCTGGCCTGCTGCTCCCTTCATTAAATTATCTATAACTGACACAATAGTGACTCGATTCGTGCGTTCATCAACAGTTATTCCAATATCGCAGAAGTTCGAGCCCGCGACTTCTTTGACTCCCGGAAACTCGCCGAGTGGCCGGACTCTGACGAAAAAGTCATCTGCATAGGCTTCTTCGTATAACTGGTGCAGTTCAGTCGCTGTCATTGTTTTTTTCAGCTGAGCATACATTGTTGTCATAATTCCTCGGGTGATAGGCAAAAGGTGAGTAGAGAAAGTAACAGGGCTGACCTTGTGATCCCAAAGAAGCAGCTGCTGTTCAATCTCAGGAATGTGCTGGTGCTGATTTACCTTGTAGATTTTAAAGTTATCGTTCATTTCCGCAAAGTGAACAGCAAGGGAAAGGCCGCGGCCAGCACCGGATACACCTGATTTAGCGTCAATGATAATGCCTGATTCGTCAATGACTTCTCCCTGAATCGCCGGAGCCAGACCGAGCAAGGCAGCTGTCGGATAACAGCCTGGATTGGACAAGAGATTTGCGCTTTTGACAGCTTCCCTGTTCCATTCTGTTAAGCCATATACCGCTTGATTTAACGTGTGAAGATCAGCCGGAGTTTTTTTGTACCACTTTTCGTAATGTTCTGGATTTTTCAGGCGCAAGTCGCCAGATAAATCAATCACTTTCGTGTTATTTTTCAAAAGCTTAGGCGATAGAGCGGAAGAAGCTCCAGAAGGAACTGCCAGAAAAACGGCATCGCATTCGCTTGTGATTTCTTCAGGATCAATTTTCATTAAAGGCAAAGGACAAATATCTTTCAAATGGGGATAATCTTCTGTTGCTGGCACCTGGTCTTTGCTTGATGAATAGACAGAATGAAGGGAAAAGTCTGGATGATTGGATAAAAGGCGTATAAGCTCAATTCCTCCATATCCAGTAGCCCCAATAACTGCAGCTTTCATTGTAGCCTCCTGTTGTATTTTTATTTATAAAAACTTATAAATATTAATAATTTTTTATAATTATAAAGTGGTTGCTGAATTAAATCAACCACTTTTAGAAAAAAGCCGCACTTTATGAGATAATAAGGAGAGCCATTCAGTTCATGGATCATTGCCTGCTTTTTGCGCTGTTCATAACTGTGGCCCTGTTCCTGTCAGGCTGGATGCTTAGGCGGAGCGGTCAAGAAGACTCTGACAAATTGCTTTAGATAAACAAGAGTGACTGTCTATCCGGCTGAAAATCTTCATAGAGCTTGACAAATCAGGAGAGAATAAAGGATTTCTGGAAAGAATAGCGAATAACAAAGAAGAAGTAACGAGGCTTCTTAATCAATAAATGGAGGAAAAGACCATGGATTTGATGGATTGGTTTCAAAAGGGTATCCCGGCAGATGAATACATTAATAAGATGAAAGAAAATAAGGAAAGAGTTCAGCAAATTCAATCCTCTTTTCATATTCAAAAAGATGAAGCTTCTTTTTTAACAGGTTTGCAGGCAGAGCCGTTGAAAGTGATTGTGCTTACAGAGGATTGGTGCGGCGATGCTATGCTGAATGTACCGATTCTGCTTGAAATTGCCCGTCATGCCGGCATGGAAGTTCGCTTTTTATATAGAGACGAAAACTTAGAGCTGATGGATCAATATTTGACAAATGGAACGTCCCGGGCAATACCGATTTTCATCTTTATAAACGAGCAGGGAGAAGAAAAGGCTGTTTGGGGACCGCGTGCCCAAGCGCTGCAGGAACTGGTAAACAGCAAGCGCTCCAGTCTTCCGCCGCTTGATCATGAAGAGTTTGCGGAAAAGCAAAAGGAAATGTATAAGGAATTGCAGGATGCGTTTCTTACTAAAAGGGAACTGTGGCAGGAAGTATACCGGAGCATTAAAACAGCCTTAGCTGAGCGGCTGTTTTAACAGCCTCTTTCAAAAGGCTTTCGGAAGTTTTTCCGGAGGCCTTTTTGCTGTGTCCGATTTTACTACTAAGTCCGCTTTGTTCGGCTCTTTGCTGCCGGCCGCTCGTGCAATATGGCCCAACCTTTCTTTTTGCCAAACTTCCTGCGGGAAACAATCCGGTTTCCATGTTACGATAAACAAAAGAAAGAAGAAGGTGGACATATGGATGCTGTATCAGCATATTTGGAACAGCTGAAAATGAACAAAGAACAACCAAGCTTAAATTATTTGCAGCGGCTTATCCAGCATCATTTGTCGCTGATTCCCTATGAAACATTCAGCAAATTTCATTACTTTACGAAACATGGCTGCCGCGTGCCGGGGTTTGCGCAATTTGCCGTTAATCTTACGAACAGAGGATGGGGCGGCACCTGTTATTCATTGAATATGAACTTTGCCCGCCTGCTTAAGGAATTGGGCTTTTCCTGTTCATTTGTCCGTGTGCTTCCTGGGCATGCAGCCATTATGGTTCATATGGGCGACCGTCATTTTTATGTGGATGTTGGCTACGGTTCTCCCATTACCCGCCCGATTGAGTTAAACAGCCGCCCGAGGCATGTGCTTCACGGGTTTGGAGAAGAAATTATTTTCACAAGCCGCAATGAGCAGATATTCCAGCTTGAACGGCGATCGCATGGAAAAACATTTGTAACGAAGCAGATCGTTTGGGAGCCGTTGACAGAAGAAGATTTACAGCAGGATATTGCGGCCTCTTATAAGGACTGCAGCAGTAATATTACGATGCGAAGAATCTCGGCCGTCCGTTTTCAAGGAAACAATTGTTATTTTTTGCGAAATCAAACCCTGAAAGTAATCAATTACCGGGATATTCGGGAGTATCATTTTCGTGAACAGACTCCCTGGCTTCGCACTGTGGCGGAGGCTTTCCAGATTGATGAAAAGGGAATAGAGGAGTCGCTGGCGTTTTTGAATGAGCGAGGTGTTCATTTGTTTACAAAATAGCCAAAAATTGAGAAATAGCTTTTTTACGAAAAAAGTAGTAAGATATAAGGCGGAATGTAAGTGGTAAAATTAAACATGATCATAAATGAGACTGGGATGGATAGAGATGAAAAGAGCACGAATTATTTATAATCCTACTTCAGGGCGCGAACTGTTTAAGAAGCATTTGCCGGAGGTGCTGCAAAAGCTTGAGGAAGCCGGCTATGAAACGTCTGCCCATGCGACTACTAGTTCAGGTGATGCAACAAGAGCGGCTGAAATAGCTGTAGAGCGCCGGTTTGATGTAGTGATTGCAGCTGGCGGTGACGGAACGTTGAATGAAGTCATCAACGGTTTAGCGGGAAAGGATTATCGCCCGAAATTCGGCGTGATTCCGATGGGGACAACCAATGATTTTGCCCGGGCCCTGCAGATCCCCCGCGACATTGATGGAGCTGTAGATGTGATTACAGCCGGGAAAACCATCCCGGTCGATATCGGACGAATGAATGATAAATACTTTATTAATATCGCCGGCGGAGGCCGTTTGACTGAGCTGACATATGAAGTGCCGAGCAAGCTGAAAACGATGATCGGCCAGCTGGCTTACTATTTAAAAGGCATTGAAATGCTTCCTTCCATTAAAGCCTCTGAAGTGACGATTGAATATGATGGCAAGTTATTCGAGGGAGAGGTTATGCTGTTTTTAATCGGGCTGACCAATTCTGTCGGCGGCTTTGAGAAGCTGGCGCCTGATTCTTCTGTCAACGATGGCTTGTTTTCCTTATTGATTTTAAAGAAAACGAATTTGGCGGAGTTTATTCGGATTGCTACGCTTGCCCTGCGTGGAGAGCATTTAAATGACCCGCATGTGATTTACACAAAGGCGAACCGCATTAAAGTGCACGCGCCAGAAAAGGTGCTGCTGAATCTTGACGGCGAACCGGGCGGCACACTGCCGGCAGATTTTGAAAATTTATATCGCCACCTGGAAGTGTTTGTTCCGGTTGACCAGCTGCGTCCGCAAGACCGAATTTATTAAAAAGAATGAACAAAAGAGGTTCGGAATCAAATCATGCCGAACCTCTTTCTATTTTTTAAAGACCCTTTTCAAGCTATTCGATAGAAAGATAGACCTCTCCGAATTGCTGATTCAGACCATTTTCGGACCCCGCCAAGTCATCAATAAAAGAAAAATCAACCGCTGCCTCTGCTTTGCGAACCAGACAATTGTTTCCATTGGATTCCGTTGAATGGGAGTGTGCTTCGAAAGCATCTTCATCACCGCCGCCCCGT
>NZ_BCVF01000036.1 GCF_001591605.1 Bacillus badius NBRC 15713
ATTGATAAAAGAAATCATGACAGGGAAGTGAGGGTGTGCAAAGGGAGATTGATGGGGAGCTCATGTCTCTAGAAGATGTGTGGGAGAAATACCACAAGTTTTTGTATAAGTTATCTCACAAGTTTGTAAAAAGAGCATATCGGCACGGTCTAGAATTAGATGATTTAATGACTGTTGCTAAAGAAGGAATGATTAAGGCTTTTGAGAGATTTGACAGTAAAGCGGGTGTTAAATTTATCACTTTTCTGGGTGTTTGGGTAGAAGGATTAATCAAACGACTGATTCGCGATGAGGGTTACGAAATGAAAATAAGTCGATCAGTCAAAGAAATTATTACAAAAATAAATACTCAACAGCTGCAGGATTACGATTCGAAAGAAATAGCAGAGAAAATCGAGTACCCTGTCAACGACGTGGAAACAGCGCTTGAATTTATAGATATGAATCTTACACATTTAGATGCAGACGTCCAAGGAAAAGATGGTTCGGCTTCATCCGTATCCGAAATAGTCGGAAAAAAGCAAGACATGAGCGGATTGATTGTAGAAGAGTTTTTAAGCTTCTTGCCTGAAAAGTTAAGGCTGATTATGCAGTTGCGGCTTGAGGATAAAACACAGAATGAAATCGGCAAGATCTTAGGGGTAAGTCAAGTTCAAGTGTCAAGATTGCAAAGAAGTATCTCAAAATATTGGGACGCATACGAAAGGGGAGAGAAACAAGTGAGAAAATTAGAAATGACGGTCGATGAATTTGTTAAGCTGAAGCATATTGAAAATAAATCGTATGTGGCAATTGGGAAGATAAAAGGTGTATCGGACGTAACAGTGCACAAATGGGCAAAGAAGAACGAACAAGCTATTCAACAAGCTCTCAAACAGCTGAGAAATAAAACCGAGAGTAAAACTACTAAACTTATCAAACAGACAGTAGAACCAGCAGGAGAGCGCAAATACGAAGTGCTAGAAGCGGCGGTCAAACAATTAGAAAACGAAAAAGCAGCTTGGCAAAAACGAGCGGAGAAAGCAGAAAAAGAACTAAGCCAGCGTGATGACGATAAAGAAGCCTTGAGACAAGCAAACATTCAATTAGCCAACGACAACAAAGAATATAGAGAAGAGATTGATAACTTAACCAAAGCTAGAATAACAGCTGAAAGTGAACTGGATCGAGTGAGTGAGGAGTATACGAAGTCGGCTGAAGCCTTGCGGATGGCTCGGGACGAAGGAGCATTGGCTCAGAAGCGATTGGAACAGCAGGATTACGAGTTGGAGAACTTGCGGCACTCGTTCAGAAGCCTAAAAGAGAGTATGGAGGTTTTAACAAAGGAGAATCGCCATCTATGGGGATTAGTCGAAATCTACATGCCGAAGGTGTCCGTCTGATGGGCTTAGAATTCTCTCCTTATTCAAAAGAGCAGCAGCTGGCCGGTCATCAGAAGAAAGAGAAAGACAGACCTAAATTCAAACCCCGCCGACCGAAAAAGCAGAAACGAAAAGCCGAGACATACAAAGGCCGAGTGATCCCGAAAGCAAAGGTACGAGGAGAAATCAGCAAAAAAGAATACAATCGGGCAATTGAAGCGTTTGGCGAATGCTGTGTGATGTGCGGCGATCCTAGAATTGAAATGCACCATGTAAAGTACAGGAGCCAACAGGGCCGCGGTGGCTACAGAAACCTCATGCCACTATGCAACGATCATCATTCAGATGCTCACACTAATCGGAAATTTGCAGACATGCTGAGAGAACAGCGGGCTCAGCAGTTTGGGGAATGGTATTGGGCAGATAAATTCGACTTGTTCAAAGCAGGCTTGATACCAAATACCACTGAAAAGGCATTCGAAACCTATATGGACGAACAGGAGCGGATGAAGCGTGACCAGACGCGTTGTTGAAACTAAAGCAGCCACACTGGACAATGAGCAACTGACAATCATTACTGTCTTTGAAAAGGTAGTCAACAAAGAGCAGATTAAGAAAATGAGCGGATTTAGTAAGACGCATGATGTATTAATCCAGCGAGGGAACGTGTGGGAGTATAAGGCGAAGTAGACGCAAGAAGCGACATTGAAAGGATGACGAAAATGAGGGAAACGAAATATCAAAGTACCTGCCCTGAATGTAGCGGTATTAATATTTTAAACGAAGCTGAAACAAGAAAGCCAGTACATTGTCAACGATGCTATTGTCATTATGATTTTAAGATAAATGATATTAAAAGTCGCATCACCAAAGATTCGAACGGCGTCAGCAATTATATCAACGTTTCGATTGAAGAGATGGATTGGTGCGTAGAACAAGCCGAGAAAGTTGATGAATTAGTATCTATCGCTCTGTGGTCAATTCGAAGGCTGCCAACAAGTTCATTAAAGCATTATGCTCTACATGATTTGAAAAGAGTGGTTGGAGAAAACCATAAATACAGTGAATTTATTGATAAATGTAAAGCTGAAATACCAATAGATTAATGTCGTAACTCGTTGAAACTGTGATATAAACCTTTGGTGCATAAATCTAAAAAAATCAATAATTCACCAATATAACTATATCGTCAATAAACGAGAACAAGCAACCGAACAGGAGGAAATAAACATGATGAACCGAGTTGTTTTAGTGGGTCGATTAACTGCCGATCCTACATTACGTTACACACCGAATGGAGTAGCGACAGCCAGTTTTACACTAGCTGTCAATCGCTCTTTCACTAACCAGCAAGGAGAACGAGAAGCGGATTTTGTGAACTGTGTTGTCTGGAGAAAGCCAGCTGAGAATGTGGCTAACTACCTGAAGAAAGGCTCTCTGGCTGGAGTGGACGGAAGAATCCAGACTCGGAACTATGAGGGGCAAGACGGGAAGCGTGTTTACGTGACCGAGGTTGTCGCTGAGTCTGTTCAGTTCCTTGAACCGAAAGGCAGCGGCCAGCAACAGAATCAAAGCAGGCAGCAAAACAACCAGGGATATACACGAGCAGATGAAGATCCATTCGCAAATAATGGGCAACCAATTGATATAGATGATTCATTACCCTTTTGAAGGAGTGTAGCTAATGAAATGGACTGATGAAGCGATAGAGAAAAGTGTCTTAGGGCTCATGGATAAGCTAGGTGTCCAAAGAATGCCGACAAGTACAGAAATGAGAGAAAACAAGCTGACTGGCCTTTCAAGAGCGATCGGTCTGACAGGTGGAATGTATCAATGGTCCGAAAGGTTGAACATTCCGATGAAAGAACGGGAGAAGATGTGGACGGATGAATTGATAGAAAAAGAAATCATTAAATGCATGAAAGCACTTCACATAAAACGGATGCCGGTTGCTAATGAATTACAGGCAATTGGCAGAAATGACCTTCATTGTGCCATTTCTAAATCTAAATTGAAATACTCTGGATGGGCAAAGAGGTTGGGAATTAAATTAAAGTCTTCTGAAACAGTTAAAGGCAATAAATACGAATTGATAATCAAAGAAAAGATAGAAGAGTTTTCAAACCACTTGTATGTGCGAGAAATGAGCACAAAACACCCTTACGATTTACTGGTAAATGAATGTGTGAAGGTGGATGTCAAAGTAGCAGCTCCTCATCTTCATTTCGGAACAAGAGCACATACCTTCGCGTTGCATAAAAAGTATGCAACCTGCGATATATACGTTTGTGTGGCGCTAGATGAAAGAGAGGAAATTGAAAATATATTCATCATACCAGCTAGAAGCGCCCAACTCGTGACATTAAACATTTGTGGAAACAGCAAGTACAACAAGTTTAAAGATAACTGGGTTTTAATTTATAGCTTGGTCAACGCTTATGAGCAAACACTGAGCAGACATAGGTTGGGGTGAAACCATGAAGAGAGCAACTAAACAACAACTACTTACAATCTGTCTCTATGAGAATTGCAGTTTAGAAGAGAAATATGCCGCTGTACGAGAACTGCAGCGGCGAAAGGGTGAAGAACATTGAAACGATATGCGTACATCACTCCTGAAGATTACGAAACAGCTGAGAAGAACGGAATCAATCGCAGGACCTTGGAATATCGAGTCAGATACGGCGGGTTTGACATTGACCGAGCGATAACAGAGCCAACGGCTAAACGAGAACCTTGGACACCAGAACAACGAAAGAAACTGAAAGAAAGCCAATTAGGTGAATCAACAGTTAGAGAACGAATGAGGAAGTGGGGGATCAGCCGTGATGAAGCTCTGGCGATCCCGAAATTTACCCCGGAAGAAACTTTCGAGCGACTGCAAAAAGGATTTGAAGAAAAGCATTGTGTGTTTAGCCCGGAACAAAAACAGAAGATGAAGGAAAACGGGATCAAGCATGCTACTGCTTATGCAAGATGGAAATATCGCGGATATACGAAAGAGGAAGCTGTCACGATTCCCACACATACACATCGACAAATCAAAGAACGCACCGCCTTTAACAAGTTAGGGAGGAAAGCACAATGAAACTATGTGAGCGTTGCAACCGCCCGTTAAGATCGCAAAAGAGCATAGATGTAGGCATGGGGCCGGTATGCAAGAAAAAGCAAGAGGAAGAAGATGTGGAGTTTGAAAAGATTCAAATCAAAATAGACGAGGTGCTAGATGATGAACTTTAACGAATATCAAGAACTAAGTAAACGAACTATGCCAGATCATGACAATGCTGAGAAACGATTCTTGGCGGTAGCTAATTACTCTCTTGGGTTGATGGGCGAATCTGGGGAGTTGGGAGACCTTATCAAGAAAGAAATCTTTCATGGGCATCCGGCGGATTTAGAGAAAGTGAAGAAAGAAGCAGGGGATGTTCTTCATTACCTAGCTGGCATTGCTACTCTTTATGGATTTAGTTTGCAGGAAGCAGCTGGAATGAATATAGAAAAGCTGAAAAAGCGATATCCAGAAGGCTTTTCAACTGAAGCAAGCATGAAACGAGTGGACGTGAAGTAATGCGGCAAAAAGGAGACAAATACCGGCCAGTGGCTACCGTGCTAAAAGAAAAGAACGGCGTACCTACAAAGCTACATATCAGCGGCAAGGTGTATGCGCTGGTACCAGATGATTATATCAACGGGCGGAAAAATCAAGCAGGGAGGATGAAGAATGAGTAAGCAAGAGCGCGAACATCTCATTGAGTGGTTAATCACCTTCACTGGATATAACCGAAGTTACTTTGATTGCATGAAAGATGAAAGTATTGAGGGGTTATATAACGAGTTTGTTGGTGGTAGGAAGTGAAATACAACGTTAAAAAAGTGGAATACGACGGAATCATCTGGGATTCTGCTTGGGAGAGAGACTACTACATCGAACTACAAAACAACCCGGCTGTGGAGAGCATACAGCTACAGCCGGAGTTTACGATCATCGAACCATATGAAGTGACATGCCCGCGTTGTAACGGCGCAGGAAGCCGCAGGAACGAGAAAACGGGCAACCTAAACAAATGTACTCTGTGCAGAGGGAAAGGTGTCAAAACGAAACAGGGAGCGATTTACACAGCTGATTTCCTTGTCACCTATAAAAACGGTAGGCGGGAAGTGATTGACGTAAAAACGAGCGGTCCGGTATCTAGGGATTTCCCGTTAAGACGAAAACTCTTTGAACAGCAGCATGGAGCAGAACTAGTTGTCATGACGAAGAAAAAAGGAAAGTGGGTGCGGAGAAGATGAACCCATTTGCGGGCTTCTTATTCGTTCTTGTGTTTTTTGGTGGAGTGCTTGGGATTGTTCTATCGGCGTCCAAAATATATGAAGCTGTACAGGAACGTAAAAAAGAAAAATGGAATCTCAAAAATGCTATAAAAGCAGCCAATACGCTTTTCAAATGTGATACATGCAGTAAGTATTCAAGAGCATATCAACAAATTATAAAATACTATGATTCGAAGCTTAAAGGTGCATTAACAAAAACAGAAAGATTTTGCCCGCATTGCGAAGCACACCGATACAACTTACACAGGTCTTATGATGAATATTCATGGCTTGAAACGCATCCAGATTGCCCAGAGATCGACAAGAAGGGCTATCTGATATACAAAGACACGTTAGATAAATTAAAACAATCCATCAAAGATATAGAGGAAATTAAGGCATTCCAAAAATACAACGGATTCAAATGAGGTTGAAGAAGAGGAGTGAGAAGATGATTCCAAAACATTGCATTAATTGCGGCAAAGAGAAAGAAAATCCACGTTCACACTACTGTGAGACTTGTTTTGAGTCTCTGTTGAAAGTGAAGGTTAAAGCATGAATCTGCCGGCGCAAGAACAAATCCTTTCTCCTGAACAAGTAAAAGAAGCAATCAAGGAGGAACTGCCAACAGGAGCAGCCCGAGCGATAACGACTCATAACGAATTATTGAAATCCATTAACGCTATGGAAGAACACATTGACTCGTTATCTCCCTTCCAGATTGCGAAGCTGGAACATTACTACAACCGAGCAGAACGGGAAGCATGGAAGATAGCGGGATTCTATAAGAGCCAGTATCAATTTTACTTTGGACGGGCTAGCACAGAGCGCGGTCAGATGTATGTGTACGAGCGGGAAACAAACAAGATGGCTGTTAACGACTCAAACTATAAGAGTAAGATCGCTGAAGGAGTCAACCTAGAAAAGAGCGGCATATACGAGGGCTATTACGTTACTTGGAAAGGGATTGCTCAATCATATGCAGGGATGCAAAACACTCTCAAAGACATGCTTAAAGCAATTGATGCAGAAGGTGGAGCGAAATGATCGAGGGATTATTGCTCGCTTTTATATTGAGTCTTTTTGAATTTGATAGCCTGTTTATCCAAGGTGTGAAGGAATGGACAGGGATTGAGTTAACATCAGCCGGATACTATGTGTTTTTCTTCTTCGGTGGCGCGGTGTTCAAACTGTTAGAAGTTATCGCAAACAGGAAGGATGATATTTCATGATAGGAATATGGGCAACGATCACAGTATTACTCTCAGGATTCAACTTCTTAGTGATCAAGTTAGTGAAGATGAAACGGCAACAGCGGCATTTAGAAACGCAGCTGTATGATTTTTGGAATCAACTTGGGCAATATGAGAAGGAATTGAAGCGACCGAAGGAAACAAACAAAGCAGAATAACCAGAGGGGGCAGACAGAGTGGGAGCAATCAAACTAACAAAACCGACATTTAAGCATATAGAAGCGGAATGGTTCGCTTATCATGATACAGTTACGGAAATCAAGAGAATCAGAGAACACATTATGTTCTGCACAGACAACGAGGATGAGAATGTAGGGGGAGGGCGATCTTCCCTCCCGTCTGCTCCTACCGAAACTATCGCAATTCGCTTAACGATGAATAAGAAGCTGAAATACCTTGAAGAAATAGCAGAAGCCATCGAGAAAGTCTTTAACGCTCTGCCGGACGATTATAAGAAGCTGGTTCGCTTGCGGTACTGGTCAGCAAAGAAAGATTATACATGGGATGGACTAGCTAAGAAACTCAATGTGGGAAGAAGAACGGCTATCAGATGGCGTGATGAAATTATGCAAGCAACAGGAGAAGTATTGGGCTGGAGATAAGATCGGCACTATTATGGCACTTTTGACGCTTAAAAAAAGCTTATAATGGTACTGTAGGAAAATACCTACAACACATAGGCGATAAAAAAACTAGCGGGTAGCGCCTGGAAAACGCCCCGCACCCATGCAGCTAAAAACAATGAATACATCAGCCGTCTACATGGCGGCTTTCTCTTTGTAAACTGCGCATCCGTCCTTTTCATCCCCTTCTTTCGGCGGGTGTCCAGTTTAGAGGGAGAAAACCTCTATTGGCTGGGGAGTCGTATTTCTTGTTTTGAACAGCTTTGTAGCATAGTGCTTCAAGGCTGTTTTTTATTGAAATAACAAAAAAAGAAGGATTATTTTTCCTTCTTCAAAAAGTCACGTAACAATCTTTCTATAAGTTCAGCGACACTAACATCTAATTCAACAGCTTTTATTTTTGCTTCTTTGATTAAATTTTCATCAATAGTTGTCGTAAATTTTTTTTTCATGGCACAACCCTCCTAAACACAATATACAACACATACGTACGATTGACAAGTACGTATATACGTATTATAATTGTATGTATGGAGGGGTGTTAAAATGAATGATTATTATTTCGAGGGGTATCTTGAAAAACACGACGATGGTTTTTTCTATTTTTCCGGAAATAGATTGTTATCTTCACAAGAGATAGAGATGAAAATAAAAGATGATTGGGTTCTTCACACAATAACGAGCGTTGGGGAAGGCGATTATGTCATTCATCCGACTCATAATAACGAATCGAGAATGGCGGAACGCGGCAAGGCTCGTATGGATGTAAGGGAGTATATTTGGAGAAAACAACCTAACAAAACAAGAGAGAAATCTCCTAATTATGGGTTGTTGATAGACGTATTGAATCAGAATGGGATTCGATTAAAGGGGAATGAATTTAAAGCAATATTCCTTGCGATGGATTTGATAACTATATATGACACAACGAAAGAATTAGCTATTAAACACGCAGCTGTAGAATACTCAGTTCCGCAAAAGTTGATTAAAGAATTTATAAAGGAAACTAACATTCAAAGCAAACAAGAAAAAGAAATTCGGCAACAAAAAGCGATTGCGGCTAAAGAAGAAAAAAGAATAAGCGATGAAATCAAAAGGAGGATATGAGAATGTTTTCCGAAGAACAAAAAACGGCAATAGTGCGTGCTGCCGAATTATATAACGCTGCGTTTATCCAAGGTAACGATATTGTATGTAAAAAGGCTGAATCGTATTTGAAGAGAGTAGCACGAGCAGAAGACAATGAGGAATTGGATAGTTTATTAACTCTTTATAGAGAAATCGTTTTCTTGATGATGGATGACTTTAGAGAGTTAGCCGAAGGGATTATAGATGGAGCAAAAGAAAACGGAATACTACAATAAAGCACTCGCTTAGGCGGGTGTTTTTCTTTTGTGCTGAGATTATTCCTTGAGTAATATCAGCAGAGGAGAAAACAAAGGGAGAGAAACAACATGAAAAAATGCCAAACCTGCTTATACGCCCATAAGCAAAACGGAAAAGCTGTCATGTGCCCATATTGGCGCTGTATCAAAACATACGGGTGGCAAGCAGACAAAAAGGAGGAATCCTCATGGAACAATACTTTATCAAAGTAGGAGAGTTATATATCGCAAATTATCCCACGGTATCAGAGAACAACGGAACCACAGTAATCCAGTACATTGAGTTAATCAACGACAAAACAAATGCTAGGCTGTTTAGAGATATGGATTATGCTAAAAGCATCGCTGGGCTATTAAACGGGATTACGTATAAGAAGATCGTAACGGTGGACGAGGAGCCGGTTTGACATTCAATGGATTAATTGCATTGAGTGTAACTATCATGATCGCATGTGCGGTATTGTGGGAGGAATAAGGGATGTTACCAAACAAGGTGAAGATCGGCGGCATTAACTATGATGTACAAGAAGTTAGAGGGCTCGAAGCTGAATTTAGTCATCTAGGACAGATACTCTATACAAGAGGAGTTATCAAAGTAGATGAAGAGCTGTCTGCTGACCGTAAAGAGCAAGTGTTTGTTCATGAATTACTGCATGGTGTGTTTTATGAAGCTGGCATTGAGGAGCAGGATGAGGACATGATTAATCGGGTGTCTATTATACTGCATCAAGTATTAAAGGATAACAATCTGTGTTTTGGAGATCCACTCAAGAAGTTGAGGGTTAGTCGATTGTGCAACATGCCAATTCATCCTAATACACTAGAGGATAAAGAAGAGACAGTCTAAGCGGCTGTCCTATTTTATTGAGTGATTAACACAAGGGGTTGATACGATGTGAAACTGACAGAGAAGCATCGAGTAAAAAGCGCCGAAAAACCTTGATATATAAGGCTTTGCATGGCGATTCATGGTATAATAGTAGTACAGGATAGGAGAAGGAGTAGCTACCTTTTCTGAAAGCAGGTATCCGAGCCTGTTTCCTGTATTTAATAAATCGGACACACTGTCGGAGGTGTTGGAAATGAAAATATGTAATGTAGAAGGGTGTCAAGAACGGCATGTTGCAAACGGATATTGTCGAAGTCATAACTACCGATTTAAAAGATATGGTGACCCCTTAGTTGTTAAGGAAATTCAATCAAAGAATAGAGAAAAATGCGAAGTAGAGGAATGCGGAAGGAAACATCACGCTAAAGGTTACTGTAAAATGCATCACTATAGATGGGAAAGGTACGGCGACCCTTTATATAAAAAACACAGAAAAAGAGTTTGCTCAGTTAATGGCTGTGAACGTGATGCATACGGAAAAGGATTATGCCGCACACATCATTATAGGTTAAAAGCCAACGGCGACCCATTAGTTGTCCAAAAACTTATTAATGTTCCTTGTAAAATCGAAGGATGTAAAAATAAAAACAGAAAATACGGTTACTGCGAAAAGCATTACTATGAAAGTGACTTATGCAGAGAACAACACCGAATATACTCAGCTAACCGAAGAAGTTTAAAAGAAAATGCTATTGTGAATGATTTTTCCCTTTTTGATTGGAAAGAGAGTTTACGGCATTTTAATGAGGAATGTGCTTACTGCGGGGCGCAAGACAATGACCTACAACAAGAACATATAATACCACTTTCAAAAGGTGGAGCAAACACAATAAGCAATGTCGTTCCCGCTTGTGAAGGTTGCAATCAAAATAAGAAAGCGAAAACGATTGAAGAATGGTATCCTAAACAACCTTTTTACAGTATAGAAAAAGAAATGAAAATACTGAAATGGATGGGATACGAAATAAACGATAATAAATTACAAATAAAACTTTTCTAAAGCACCCTTGAAGGATGCTTTTTTTATTGGAGGCGGGGCTGATGTAACATGATTAACTGGAATGAGGTAAGACAAGAATACGAATCCACTGATATTACATTAAAAGCATTAGCTGAAAAGCATGATATAAAAGATTCTACTTTGAGAAGTAGGAAAAACAGAGAGAATTGGCAACGCAACGAAAATGCAACGCAACGCAAGAACGTTGCAACGCACAGCAAGCGAAGAACAGAAGAGAACAGGCATAGAGAAACGAAAAACGAGCCTATTGTTGAAAGTGAGGGAATCACTGATAAACAATGGCTTTTTTGTTTGTATTATGTGAAGTATTTCAATGCTACGAAAGCTTATTTAAAAGCCTATGAATGTGCATATTCAACAGCAATGGTAAATGGTCATGGCTTACTAAGAAATACTAAGATTGTTTCAGAGATTGAACGCATGAAAAAAGAAGTAGCTGACGGAATAATGTTAGATGCGAGCGCAGTTCTTCAGAAGTACATCGACATCGCCTTTGCTGATATAACAGACTTCGTAGAATTTGGTCGTGAAGAGGCAACAGACGATCTGGGCAATCCATACGAAATGAATCGTGTGAAATTTAAAGAGTCCGCAGAGGTTGATGGAACTATTATTACCGAAGTGAAGCAAGGAAAAGATGGTGTTTCCGTAAAACTGGCTGACAAGATGAGGGCACTCGACTTCCTTTCCAAATACACGGACTTGTTATCTGAAAACGATAAGAAGAAGCTGCAAAACGAAAAAACCAAAATGGACATCGCTAAAACAAAAGCGGAAATAGAAAAGATGAGCGGCGATAACGATGATAAACCGATTGAAATTGTGATTAAACGAAAAGGTGATGCTTCATGAGTACGTTGGCAGTCGAGAAAGAAGTAAATCCGCGCTTTGAGGACTTTCTTTTTGATTGGGAGCAGAAGTATCAATTTTTAGTCGGCGGCTATGGCTCCAGCAAAAGCTATCACATTGCGCTTAAATTGATATTGAAGCTGCTTGAAGAGAAACGTACCGCTCTGATTGTTCGGGAAGTGTACGACACACATAGGGATTCTACGTATTCGCTGTTAGAAGAACTAGTTGAAGATATGGGATTGAGCAGCAAAATTAAATGTATGACCTCTCCAATGCAAATCCGCTTTCCGAACGGTTCAAAGATTATCTTCAAAGGAATGGATAAGCCGCAAAAGCTGAAATCCATTAACAACATTTCGATCATTTGGATTGAAGAGTGTTCAGAAGTGAAATATGCAGGGTTTAAAGAGTTGATCGGGCGGTTACGTCACCCAACATTGAAGCTGCATATGATTCTTTCAACGAATCCGGTAGGTGAGGAAAACTGGACATTCAAACACTTTTTCAAAGATGAGCGAAACAAGCGGCTGGTTTTAGATGACAATGAACTATATGAAAAGAAAACAATTATTGTAGGCGATACGTATTATCACCATTCAACCGCTGATGATAATTTATTTCTGCCAGAAAGCTATGTAGCGCAATTGGAGGAAATGAAAGAGTATGATCCAGACCTTTACCGTGTCGCTCGGAAAGGTCATTTTGGTGTGAATGGCGTGAAAGTATTGCCGCAGTTTAAAGTAGAATCGCACGACAAAGTAATGGCAGCTATCCAGGATATCCGCTCCCCGCTAAAAAGAGTCGGCATGGACTTTGGTTTTGAACACTCCTACAATGCAATCGTTCGATTAGCGGTAGATCATGACAAGAAGATTCTTTATATTTACTGGGAGTATTACAAAAACCAAATGACGGATGACCAAACAGCGGAAGAAATTGCGGAGTTTAAGAAAACAAGAGAATTAATAAGAGCAGATTCAGCGGAACCAAAAACGATTAAGTATTTCCAGCAGAAAGGCTTCAATATGAAGGGAGCAAAGAAGTTTGCCGGCTCCCGTTTGGCGTACACGAAAAAAGTGAAGCGATTCAAACAGATCATCTGTTCAGATCAATGTGAAAACACAATATACGAATTGAAAACACTCACTTATAAGAAAAATAAGTTGGATGAAATTATATATGATGAATTCACTATTGACCCTCACACGTTGTCTGCTATTTGGTATGCGTTAGATGATTATGAGGTGTCAGACTTGAAAGCGGGCGCTTATATCAGCAGTTCCAATGCATGGTGAAAGGAGTGATTGTTATGAAGAAAGCAATGCTGTATAGTGCGGTAAATTATGAAGGTCTTTTCATGGACGAGTGCTTTATGAGTGTGGATCGCTCGAAGGCTTTGGAATTGATGCACTATAACAAAGATGTGGCTTATATCGAAGAAGCAGAAGCGATGATTGACTTGGAAAGAAATTTACGGCCTGGTTTTAGAATTGCTGGGTTTTATACAAGGGAAGATTTTGAACAGGACATCCGAACAGGTACGGTGAAGATCAATGATTGACTGGACAAAAAAAGAATGGAATAAGAGTACAATCACAGACGTTCATGGGAACGTCTTTTTTTATCGGGATTTATACGAAGGGAAACATGCTGAAATTTTCTCCAGAGCCAAGAATCTTATTGAACAAGGGGAAATCATTGACAACATCACGGAGGGGTCAGTGAAAGCGAAGAATGTGCAAACGCCGTACATCATGGCGAATGTGTCGCGCTTGATACCGGAAATTCCTGCAATGTTGGTCAGCCGCTCTATTGGACAGATTAACTCTTCTCTGAATACAAAAGCGGAACAATTGGCAGCTATGGGTAAAGAAACTGCTGATCTGATAGACGGGCCCGAAGGAAATGAAGCGAACAACACAGTGTACGATCTGCAGCAGGAATTGATTGAGCAGATTGTAAAGAACTCCAACCTCACCTTTGAGCACTGGACAAACATCGTGCAGCAACAATTAGACGGCGGTTTAGTCGGTGTTCCATGGATGGATGATGACGGCATTCGGATTGACTTTAAACAGCGTGATGTCTACTTTCCTCATGATGATGGAAAAGGCGTAGACCTAGTGTATGAGCGAGAATTCAACAGTGACCGGTACTTACATGTGTATAGAGAACGGGTGGAGCGCGGGAACTTGCTTACGACTAACCGTCTGTACAAACTGAAGGAAGGCAGCGGACAGCTAACTGAATTGGATGAATCGACAACAAAAGAACTCTTAGGACTAGATGTGCTGGACAGAGTGTTTGAGGGGCGGTCCCGCCCGTTCGTGGAGTATTGGGCTAACGAGAAAACATTTATGAATCCGCTCGGCCGCTCCTGTCTGAAGAATCAAGAGGGCAAGCAAGATGAAATCAACTGGACATTAACTCGTAATGCAATTACCTTTGAGCGGAATGGAAAACCTCGTATTGCTGTATCCAAAGAAATCTTCACAGCTCTACAGGAAGCCGCTTTACAGAGATATGGTCCGGGTGGAGAAAGCAGAATTGATCACAGGGATTTAGAAGTGGTCACCTTTGATGAAGAAGGAAAAGCAATGGAGATCATTCAGATTGATGTCACTAAGATTGGTGATCTTACATGGGTGAAAGATTTAATGAAACTCATGCTGATGGAAACGAGCACATCTGAAAAAGCGGTGGACTTCTATTTAGGTGAAGGCAGTAAACAAGCCGCTCAGTCGGGCATCGCGAAGTTTTACGACTTATTCGTTTCCATCACAAAAGCGGAGCAGATCCAAAAGGAATATGTCTACTTCCTGCAAAACTTATTCGAAAACTGCCTATGGTTAGCTAATCAAGATAATTCTTCGGTACTCATTGAGCGTCCGGAAATTCAAACAAGAGCCATGGTGCCGATTAGTAGACAGGAATTATTAGAAGAGAACGCCAAAGCTTACACAGATGGCGTGCAATCGCTTGAAACAACAATCAAAGCCATTCACCCTCACGCCGCTGATGACTGGATACAGGAAGAAATAGAGCGGATTAAAGCAGAGGGTGAGATTGACGATAATCCTTACCCGGATGATGGAGGGGATGAGCAATTATGATGAATGCGGAGTCGTTTATAAATAACCTAATTGAAGATCATCAGAAGAGTGAAGTGGAACACGAGCGGATTTCTGCTGAGATTGCCGTGCGACGCAAAGAAATCAGAGAGTCGATTGCCGAGAAGAAAGAGCGCTTCCGAAACAGACGGGGAGTTCGACAAAAGAGCTTTGATTTCATTCGTTAATAGAGGAGTGAGCGGTCATGATCGACAATGAAAAACTGCAGGATGAGCTAGAACAAGATCAAAACTCACCCGAAGCAAAAGTGTTAGCTGCCGCTCTCCTTGCCGCTCTGTCTATACAGGTGTTTAAAACCTACCGCTCCTATGCAAAAGACGGTATCTTATCTAATCGTGAAATGAACCAGCGGAATCGCAAGAAAAACTTCTTCCAGTCCATTTCAGCCACTCTCACGAGTCATTACAACCAAGTGAAGGAACTCGTGTTAAACAAAGCGCTAGGTGGATTTAAATGGGCGTATGAGCGGTACATGAAGGAATACTCAAAGGCAGTCGGTTGGGAACTCAGCCGGGAACTGGCAGAGAAAGAAATCCAAGAACGAATGAAAAAGGGCTATCCGCTCAACAAGACGATGACTTACAACCGAAGAAAAACGTTGAAACAGCTACGCCGCTCTTTGCAACAAGGGTGGAAGAAAGGCGAAACACAAGATCAGCTGATGAAACGAGTGGAGAAGGTTGTCGGCTCGGATGAAAAGCGGATCAAGAACATTGTGCAGCATGAAACCGCTCGAATGCAGTCGCTGGCTCAAATTAAGAGCATCGAGAAGGCGAAGAAACAGGGTGTGCGAATACAAACACAATGGTGGGCGTTAAGGGATGCAGTGACGCGCCCATCACACCGATATTTACATGGACAGAAATCAGATGAAGAGGGCTATTTTTATGTAGCAGGTGCGAGAGCAAGAGCCCCGCGCCTATTTGGCATGCCCTCTGAAGATTGCAACTGCCGCTGTTATTTAAAGATCATCAGCATATCGGATGGCGTTGACTTTGATGATTGGGTGGAGGAGGAAGAATGAAGTGGTTGCAATTGTTGATTGAACAGCAACAATCCGCTTTCTTGAGAATGTGGTCAAAGGAAATGAATCATGGTGAACGAGTGCATAGAAGCTTTGTGAAGTCGCTAAGATAGCGGCTATTTTTTATGTCCAATCCATGATGACTCTAAAAGCTGTGGATCGACCGCACAGGCGTTACATGTGCAATCCAATCGGTGACAATACATCGTTAAAAAATGTAGGAGGTAATGAAACAAATGAATAGAGAATTTTTAAAAGGCTTGGGACTAGAAGAGGAAGCTATCAATTCCATTATGGCTGAACACGGGAAAACAGTGAACACAACGAAAGAGGAGCTTAAAACCGCTCAAACAGAAGCGCAGTCGTTGAAAGATCAACTGAAAGAACGTGACACCCAGCTAGAGGAATTAAGCGCACAGAGCGGCAATAATGAAGCGCTGAAACAACAGCTAGAAGTGTTAAAAGAAGCGAACAAACAGAAAGCCGCTGAATATGAAGCGAAACTCCACAAACAAACCTACGACTATGCGTTGGATCGAGCATTAATGGGCGCTAAAGCACGCAATCCACTCGCAGTGAAAGCTTTATTGGATACGGAGGCCATTAAGCTAGATGGTGACAAACTGCTCGGATTAGATGACCAGCTGAACAAGTTGAGGGAGTCTGACGGCTATCTGTTTGAAGGAGAAGCAGAGCCGCCAAAGCCAAGTGGATACACACCAGGATCACCGCAAAGAGGGAATACGCCAAAGCCAAAGGACGCTTATGAAGCAGGGAAACAAAGAGCCTTAGAGCGACACCAAAAGGAGGAAAACTAAATGAATTTACAGCCACAACGTGACACGATTATCAGTCAAAAGGAATTTTTACGAAACACTGTCGGCATGGAATTTAAGACCGCTGGTTTAACGCTGGACGCTTCCAAATTTACAGCTGGTCAATATGTCAAAGCAGGGACAGCGGTATTTAAAAACGAAACGAGCGGCTTATTTGAGCCTGTTCAAGCAGATACACCAGAAACAATGCTTGCTGCTTGTCTAACTTCTCATGATGTGAAGGTAACAGCGGGCGTGAATCCTGTTGTTGGCGGTGTGATGGGTGGTCATCCTATCGAGTCCAAATGTACAGGTGTGACAGCAAACTTCAAAGCGGCGACAAAAGGCCGTTTAACATTCGATATTTAATTAAACTAACAAAGGAAAGAGGTAGAAAATATGCCATTACATTTAGATGAATTCGGAAAAGAACAATTGACAGGATACGTGCAGAATATCCCTCCGGCTCGTGAGTATTTACTGAAAAACATTTTGCCGATCGAGCGGACATACGACATGCAATTTGCTTACAACGTGATTGATGGTGCATATTCAGAAGCTGCCAGCATCACGGGTTGGAATGCTTCCGCTCCTTTGCGTGACAAGCCGACGCTTGCTCGTATGTACGGGGAGATTGCAAAAATTCAGCATGAAGAAAAACTTGACGAGTATGAACTGTTGAAATTCAACCGTCCTCGTTCTGATGCAGAACGTGCTCAAGTTATTGAATACGTATATAACATGACGGATCGATTATCAGAAGGTGTAGATGACCGGGAAGAATCTCTTCGAGCGGCCGCTATTTACGAAGGAGAACTGCATTACGAAGACAAAGAAAATGACGTTAAAATTGATGTTGTTTTCGATATCCCTGCTGGCAACAAAATCACAGTTACAACCAAGTGGGATCAAGCGACAGCAAAGCCTTTGTCCGATCTGCAAGCAGCGGTTAAGCAATTCCAATCGAAAAACAACCGCAAAAAACCTATTGTCATGCACATGACATCCGCTACAGAGGCGCTCTTGCTTCAAAACGAGCAAATCTCTGTACAGATTAATGGAGAAGCGAACAAAGGGCGTCTTGTTACTAGTCAACAAATGCAAAATGTGATTACTTCTCTGGGGTTGCCGCCATACGCCATTAATGATGACGTGATTGTTGAAAATGGCGTTGAGAAACCTTTGTTACCAGATGGAAGAATTGTTTTGATCGGTGCTGACATCGGTAAAACATTCTTAGGTCCAACAGTGGAAAATAATTATGAGCCTGGTAAGTTTGCTCAACCGGAAATCTTCACAAACCCTCCAGGACAAGGAATCATCATCGGGGAAGCGGCATTCCCTGCATTGACTAGACCGCAAGCAATCGTACATCTAAACGTACTGTAAGAGCCTTTAAACGGGCTCTTTTTCTTTTTGTAAAGGAGGTCAGAATATGTATATTGCCAAAACAACTCTTCTTCATAACGGCAAAATCGTTCCTATTGGCGACGAAGTGGATTTAACCGCTCAACAAGCAGAATCTTTAGGTGAACTAGTCGAGAAAAAGGAGCAGCCGAAACAGCGGAAGCAACGGAATAAAGAAGGTGACGAGTAATGTACAGCTTTCAAGATGTCGATGATTACTTGCACAAACTCGCTTATACAGAAGCTTATACAGCGCTGGATCAAGTGGAGCGGGAGAAGGTAGTATTTACCGCTCATGAATTGCTTATCACTTACATTGCAGAACCGCTTATTACAGCCAAGATTATCGCCATGCAGGTGATGTGTGCGTTGAAAAGCAATGGCGGTGACTTGTCGGCTATCGACCAGCTGCAGAAGAAAGGTGTCAAATCTTATTCACTTGAAGATGTATCTGTCACTTTTGCTGGTTCTGACTCTGCTACCTATCAATCATGGTGGGCGAATTATCCCGGCGTCTGTCCGGATATACTTGCGCTCCTTGCTAAACAGTTGAATCCCGGTGCTTATGTAGGTCGGTTAATATGATTATCACCAATCAAATTATTCAGATTGAACACAAAACGGGAGAGAACAAGTATGGCGAGGCTATTCATGGTCCGCCTGTCCAGTATGAAGCAAGAGTGACGGACAAAATCGAGGAAGTAAAGAACCAGCTGGGCAAAGAGGTTGTCAGCAACATGCACTTTTTACTCAAAGGGCTGGTAAAGGTGGGATATGACGACAAGGTTACCTATATCAACGAAAACGGCGATGTATTTGTTCGAAAACCGCTTAGTTATGAACCGAAACGTGGATTAGGCGGGCAAACTGTGTATACGAAGGTGTACTGCTGATGATTGAATTTAAAAACTATGCAGAATCCATGCGGGAATTAAACAGACTGCCGTATGATCTCAAAAATGCCGCTGTCGATGGCATACACGCCGCTCTGCAAGAGTGGATGATGGAAGCCAAGAAGGTGGCTCCTGTCGATACAAGTAACCTAAAAAATGAAATAGAAACCGAAATAAACCGGGCTGAAATGGCAGGGGAACTGATCTCCAACGCCTACTCCAGTACCGGTTTTAATTATGCCTACTATTTGCACGAGGTAGGGAGCCAGAAGGGATACAGGCCGAAAAAAGCCGGTAAATCCCTTGAGTGGCTGAAAGCAACCAACGATCCCGACCGCTCTCTGGCAACGGTGGAGCGGACGATTGTGCAAAAAATGAGGCCGAAAGGATGGTGATTGCATGAAAACACTGACGTTACTGGACGCGCTAGAGCTGTTCTGTAAGCAAGTGTTGCCGACAGCGAAGATTGCGCTCTTAAACCTTCCTAAGACGCCGCAGAGCGACCTTCTCGTCATGATAAATCCAGTGCCAGAGGAAAGAGCGATCAACGGCGTTCAAACGCGCATTGTGACTACATGGGATGTCATCTACTTTCACAGCCACGCTGCCCAAGTGGTAGAAAGCTTGGATAAACTTCGGCGGGCGTTCGTGCATGGCATCACCATTCCTTTTTTGGACGAGGACGAGAACACGATGCGGTATATCCGTGTGCAGGCGTTCAGCCCAAGCCCCATGAACGAAAACGAAAGTGACTTGAAATATATTCTCGCAAAGCTGGAAACCGTGACAAGTGATGTCTTGTCGGTTGAGCAGTTTGAAACGATGCAAGAAATCGCATTTAACAAGGAGGTTAGGCCATGAGTTTTACAGACATGAATAAAGGGCGGCCCGGCGTTTGGTTCAACTTTCCAAAAGTTGTTGAAGAAGCCATCGAAGGGTCTGACGGAGCGGTAGCCATCGTCAAGAAAGATTACAACGCTTCCGCTACGCCCGACACAGCATATGAGTTTACAAGTTTGTCAGAGGCGCGAGAAATCATCGGCACATCGAAAATGGATGATATTCGCCGGGCATTTAAAGGCGGAGCCAGCAAGGTGGTTGTTTACACGCAGAAGGCACCGGAATTACCAGAAAGTGAATACGACTACACGGGCGCCCAAACGGCGCTTTCTTTGCGTTTCTTTGAAGCGGTCACGTTTGACCATCCGCTCACAGCAGACGCACGCACAAGCTGGTCTGGCTGGGCGACAAGCCAAGCAACAGAGGAACGTTACCTACCGGTATTTTACGGCGTGGACGACGACACAGACACAGCGGCCGGCATTGCTCGTGCAGTGGCAGATAAAAGCGAATTGGTGGCAACAGTTATCAATGCGCCAGTGTTTGGCGATGTCACATGGAAATCGTGGGAAGCAGCGAACTGGCTTGCTGGTAAATTTGCATCCACTCCGCTCTCTCAATCTCTCACTTATGCAGAGGTAGAAGGAGCGACTGACGTTTCTGTCCGTCTAACAAACGCACAGATCGTTGAAGCGTTATCCAAAGGAGCAATGGTGTTCGAATATACAGGACGCAAGGTGCGGCTTGTTAGAGGAGTTACTACTGCCGCTACATCGTTAAAGAATCTGGCGTTCAAACAAACCTTTACCCGTGACATCAAATTTTATCTGGAAGAAGTGTTTATCGGCAAGGTTCCGAACGGCTCTAATCAGCGGCTGTCAGCGGAAGGAAACTTGAAGTCGAAGTTTATGCAGCCATTTGCTGATCGGGAAATCATTGATCCGGATTGGTCGCTGAAAGTCCTCCCGGGCCCGCAGAAACAACAAGTCATTGTCGATGTGGTCGCTACTGACCTTGAAACAATGGAGGAATTTTATATCACGGTGTCGCAAGGAGGTAGTAAATAATGAATCCAAATCAAGCACACGAAGCCTTTTCCGGAACCTATGCCAAAATTTTTGAGTCCGGCCGCTGGTTGGCTCAATTTCATAGTGTTGAATTAAAGGTAGAAGCAAAATACGAGGACATCCCACAGTCCGGCAAACTAAACCCCGGTAAAAAATTTGTAGGGTTTGAAATCACTGGATCTATGAAAGGATCGCAATACGGTTCCGAGTTTATCGAGCGGCTATCAGCTGCCAAAGACCCGTCTATCCCGCCGCTTGTGACGAATATGACCATGGTCAATGAAGATCCTGCCGCTCGTGGTCCGTACAAAGTGGAGGTATCGGGCATCAAGTTCACATCTTGGCCGGTATTTATTGCTGAACACGGCTCTCCAGTCGAGCAGGAATTTGAGTTTGTTGCTGAAGATTACGAGATTGTACAAGGTGTGCCGGACCTTTAATATAAACTTCCCCTTCTTTTTCGATTAGACATATAATATAATGTGGAAAAATAGGAAAAGAAGGGGAATAAATGATGAAAAAACTTTTATTGGCCATTTTGTTATGTCTTGCGTTAGTGGGGTGTAATTCAGCTGATGACAACGAAGCCGCAGAAACAACAGGAACAACAGAAACGACAGATGCTACCGAAGAAACATCAGACCTTAGCATGGATACATTTATCGAAGCTTTCGAGGGCGAGGGCATCGAGGTGGACCCGGAAGAAAAACCGGCATACAGCATGATCGGGGCAATAGATGGAATTATTTTTTACAATGGAAATGAACCAGTAAAAATTTATGAATATCAATCCCAAGAAGCGATGGACGAAGCGGAAGAAGGGTTTCCGAATCTGGCTGACTGGGATAAAAACGGATTATTCGTTATTGAAACAAACGATCAAGATGCAAAAGACATCTTTAATAATGTGGAATAAACAAGAAGGGCTGACAAACGTCAGCTCTTTTTTGTTGCCAAAAACAAGGAGGAAACAATATGAGTCAAGCGATTTTAGGTGAATGGCTACAAAAGGATGTACGCAAACGGAAGAAAGAATACTTACCGCGTGTAGGAAAAGAAATTGAGTTAGCGTCTCTTACTTGGGATGAACAAAAAATGCTGACTAAAGAACACACCGTTGTTTTAGGTGGCGGAAAAACTAAATTTAATCAAGAAGAATATACAACCGCTTGGATGGCCGCTCACATCGTAGCAATTGACGGACAGCCAATTAACCTTCGAGATAAAAAGACTCTCAAAGAAAACGGATTAAAGGACACGAATGAAGCCATTAGCCGTATGTTCACCATTGCAGAAATCAACAGAGTCCTCGAAATTATCAATGAAATCTCTGGTGCTTCTGAAGAGGAAGAAGTTGAAAAGGTGGAAGAGTTAAAAAACTAATGAAAAGCGACTATATGATGCGGATGGCACACAACGTCAGAATAAACACCAAGAATAAATATGACATTATTGACTTTCTGACAATGGATCCATTGCGCCGCCGCGCTTTAGTCGCTTCTCTCACGCTGGAAGCTGAAGAAATTCAAGAAATGCAGAAAAATAACGGCGCGAAAAGGTAGGTGACGGCATGGCTTTTGATTTACGCGCAGCTTTTAAACTGAATGACCAATTTTCTAACGTTGTTCGCAAGAGTACAAACGAAGTTAAGAAGATGTATAAACAAGTCGAAAAGATGAACAGGCAATTGCGTGAAATGAATAAAGCGGCAGCAAAAGCGGGGCAAACGGTCAGTAGAGTGACGCAAAACATTAACCGTTCCGCACAGTCCACCCGTCGCCTATCATCATCATTTAGGGATGCACAGCGCAATGCGCAGCGTCTTGGTGATTCAACATCAAGGATTAGAGCGCCAAGACCGGACGGACGGCTAAACAGCAATCTGCGTGATTCCAGACGGCAGTCTGACGGTCTTCGTGATAGCTTAAGGCAATCCAGCCAACAGTTAAGGGCGGTCAATAGGCAGGCAGAGCAATTAAAACGGCGCTTTGATGTTATTGGCGGACTAGGGAAGGTTGGACTTGCTATCGGCGCTCCAATGGGTGCTCTTGCCGCTGGCGGTGGCGTTATCGGCACGGGTATGGCGTTCGAAAAACAAATGAGTCGTGTTGGTGCTCTCAGTGGATCTACTAACGAACAGTTACAAAGGCTAACCGAGACAGCCCGGGAACTTGGAAAACAAACTAAATATACAGCAACGCAAGCTGGACAGGGTATGGAATATTTAGCGATGGCTGGCTGGAAAACGAATCAAATCATTTCAGCGATGCCAGGCATGTTGAACTTGGCTGCGGCCGGTGCTATGGAACTTGATCGAGCAGCAGACATTACCTCTGATGTTATGACGGCTTTTGGCTTAAGTGCTGATAAAGCCGCTCACTCTGCTGATGTATTCGCCTATGCACAAGCCAACGCAAATACCAACGTTGAGCAAATGGGCGAAGCCATGAAATACGTTGCCCCTATGGCTGATACTATTGGATGGAGTTTAGAACAAACAGCGGCTTCGCAGATGGTGTTAGCAAACGCAGGTTTGAAAGGTACGATCGCTGGACAAGCCTTTGCTTCTTCTTTAGCACGTTTAGCCGAGCCAGCAAAAGGCGCTCGTGAAAAAATGGAGGAGTTAGGAATTTCCTTCTTTGACGCGAAAGGCGAAATGATGTCATTACCAGAAATGATTGCTGAATTGGAAGGGAAGCTTGATGGTCTGACAACAAAAGAAAGACTAGGAGCGCTGAAAAAGATATTCGGTGTGGAATCATTTAAACACTGGGCCATCTTGCTAAAAGCTGGATCTAAGGAGTTGCAAGGTCTGACAACAGATCTTGAAAACGCCGATGGCGCGGCGGCTGAAATGGCGGCGAAACAACTTGACAACGTGGCTGGAAAGTGGGAAATCTTTAAATCCGTCATGCAGGAAGCTGCTCTTGCGATTTATGAAAAGTTGCAGCCGTCATTAGAAAACATCATTGATAAAGCAACAGATATAGCGGAAAAACTCCCTGCGGCTTTTGATAAGTTTATGAAAGTGTGGGGCCCGCTAAAAGAAGGAATCATCGGTGTGGCTACTGCTGTTCTCACGTTTAAAGGAATCATGATCGGCATGACCATTGTTGGAACTATTGCGCGTTTGATGGAAGCATATAGATTAGGAACATTAGCCGCCACATTTGCACAAATGGGGTTAAACACAGCAATGTTAATGAATCCGTTCGTTTGGGTTGTCGCTGGTATTGCCGCTCTTGTAGCAGCAGGGGTCCTTCTTTATAGAAACTGGGATACAGTTAAAAGTGCAACCATCAAATTGTGGGATAAGTTAAAAGAAGCGGATGGGGTTGTTGGATTGGTGCTTACTCCAGTCAAGCTACTAATTGGAACAGCTGCAGAACTAGCAGAAGGATGGATGTCAACTAGAAGCGTGTGGGAAAATGTCTGGACCGCTATGCAAAGAGCCGCTGCTGCTTCAATCAATCCGATCATTGACATGGTGAATGATTTGATTGGCGCTATTAACAAGGTGCCAGGCGTCAACATCGGGAAAGTCGGTAAGGTAAGCTGGGGAGATCGTCAACTCGGCAACAAGAACCACAAGCCGAAGAAAGTTAAGAAAATGCCTATGACTCGTCAGCCTAGATTCGTCCCTAACACTTTAGCTGTTCCGGGCGCACCTAAACTTCCGGGGCATAGTACAGGATTGGAAAAAGTTCCCTTCGATGGATACAAAGCAGAGCTGCACAAGAACGAGTCAGTTTTAACTGCTCAACAATCAGACATGCTTCGCAAAATGGGTGTGTTAAGGTCCAATGGCAAACGCCCAGTGCTTGATACATCCGCTTTTGATAGCAAAAAAGCAAGTGCATCTACTTCCAAAGGGACAGGCACAGCCGCTCCAACCAAACAGCACATTACCATTAACGGCGGTATTCATATACACGGAGCGCAGAAAACAACCAAACAAATGGCTCGCGAACTGGTATTGAACATTCAACACGTCATTGCCGCAGGGGGTGCATAATGAGAAAACCAATCTATGTAGCGGCGTGGGAGGTCGGTAATGCATCCTCCAACGTCGTTTTTCCTGTTCCTCCAGAAAGCTTTCCGACAGAAGTCGGCGGTAAGGCGGAAGTGATTGAAATACTCGGCGTAGGGGAACGGACGGTGTTTGGCGGGGCGAAGTTAGACCGCTTCACACTGGAAACTTTCTTCCCTGCTCATCATGACCCTTCTTATGTTGTCAATGCGCCCGGCACCTATAAAATACCGTCACTGTCTATCGGCAAACTCCGTGAGTGGTGCGATAAAGAAGTCCCTCTGCAGCTCTATTCCAAAGCAGGGGGGCTTAATCGTACCGTCGTGATTACTCAATTAAACTATGACAACGAGCGGGCAGGTCATCTGGGAGATGTATGGTTTACAGTGGAATTTGTCAATTACAAGCCGCCAACATTCCGAAAAGTAGCGATTAAAAAAACAAGCGGCAAAACACCGGCAAAACCGAAACCGCCAAGCAAGAAACCGAAGCCGAAACTGCCCGCTACACACACGGTGAAGAAAGGCGAGTCTTTGAGTGTCATTGCTAAGAAATACTATGATACAGCGGATTACATGACCATCTACAACGCTAATAAAAAGCTGATTGATGCCGCTAATAAGAAAGCAAAGATCAAGGCAAAGTACAATATCTTTCCTGGACAGAAGCTGACAATTCCAGCGAAGAAAACGATAGGCACAGGCGTAACAGCCACGCCGAAGGAGGCGAGTTATGGCGTTACAGCGGGTATATCAAGAGTTTGACGAACGGATGAAGCCCACGCTTCATTTTTATTTATACACGCCGGATTACCGGTATGATTTTACCGAGTTTGTGACAGGGCATGAGTGGAGCGGCGACATTAACATTGCCGGCGAAACGTTTGAGATCACAACCTATAATAAGCAATTGAAAAACGACCGGCGCTGGCTGCCCTTCGAAGAGGGTTATATGGTCAAGGTTATGCTGGAATATCCAACCGGCAAAGGATTCCCGGGTCCGACTGAGTTATTTAGAGGGGTTATTACCGCCCGTACAATCAGCGGTGATGGAACAGAGCAATTGCGGGTACAGGATTACAATTGGTATCTGCAGCAAAATGAAATCACTATCAAGTTTCAGAATAAGACCGCTGACCAAATTATCGCTCATTTATGCCGCGTGGCAGGCGTGGGCGTCAATTATATGGACAAGACAAAACATGTCTTTGCCGAATTAGAATTCATTGAGAAAACACTGTGGGAGATTATCCAAACGGTGCTCACTGAAACCTACTTACGCACGAAAAAGCGGTATAACATCCGCTCTGAATATGGCAAGTTGTCTTTGCGAGAAGTTACCATGTCACCGAATCGAATGATTATCGAGCGGGGTAAAAACTTGCTTGGATCCACTCGTGAAGTCTCGATTGAAGAAGTAAAAACGCAAGTCATTATGACAAGTGGGGAATCTCAACGAAATACCCGTGTGGTAAAAGTCGATGCCGCTGCTAAAAAGAAATACGGAACATTGACCGCTGTGGAACATACACAAGATGTGTACGGGCCGGGCGGTCTTTCTGCGTTGGCGCAAGGTTTCCTGGACGAACTGAAAAAGCCGTCTGACCATGTATCTGTGGAAGCGTTAGCTGATTACAACATCTCGGCGGGTACACTCATTGAGGCTTACGATGAAATGACAGGAATGAATGATTATTACTTTGTCACCGCTCATTCCCATAGCGGTCAAAACGGATACAGCACCATGCAGCTGGAGTTATCCAAATCATACAATCCAGAGTTTGTTCCATACGAAAAGCCGGATGAAGATAAAGCAGAAGGTGGCGAAACTGCCGACTTAGACAGCAAACTAGATGACATCTCTTATGTGTCTGGATTTATCGGCACTGCTTATGATCCGCGCTTAGGTGGAATCAACGGAAGTGGTGATTACTCCAAGACAGCTACAGGCACCAAATGGGCGTATAAACGCACCATTGCTGTATCGCCTAAGATTATCCCTTACGGGTCTGTTGTCCATATCAACGTGCCGACTATGCCAGAGTTTACAGGCCTGTATTTAGCAGAAGACACCGGAGGAGCCATTAGAAACGAAAACGGCGGAAAACGGGTGGATGTTCTTATCGAGGGGCGCACCAACACATCTAGGTTCGGTCGTAGAAACGTTGAAGTGGCGATTCTCGAAAAAGGAAAGGGAGCCGCTGACGCTCGTGCCAAAGCCGCGAAGTGGAACAGCATCAAAGCGGCATGGCAGAAGAAGCTAGATCAGCGCTCAAGCAAAGGAAAAGGGAAAGGCGCGAAAACCGGTGATCCGAAAAGAGATAAGGTTGTTGAGTTAGCAAGGAGTTACAAAGGCAAACTCACTTACAAATTCGGCGGGAAAAATATTCCTTCCGGTCGAGGAGATTGTTCTGGGTTCACTTTCTTTATCTTTAAACAGATCGGTGTGAATTTAGGTCATGGAACCATGTCACAAATCACAAAGGGCAGGAAGATAGCGACAAGTGCGGCGCAACCTGGTGATCTAGTATTCTTCAAAGGAACCATTAAGGAACGCGGAGCCAACGCTGTTAGTCATGTCGGTATTGTAACACGCCCGGGCTATTGCGTGAGTTTAGCTTCGAGTGGATGTAAAGAGCATGGATACTTGCCGAGCAACCATAAATACTGGGGCAAACATTTTATGCAAATTAATCGGGTGCTATAAGGAGGGGTGATATGAGACACATACCAAGAGAAAAGAGCGATCCGTTTACCGACTTTGCGAAGATGATGAAGGAACAAGGCTACAACAAAGATGTGAAACTTGATTTTGCAACGGTGATAGCGACATCTCCACTTGAAGTGAAAATAGATGGAAATGGAGCAGAAACATCATCCCTTACTCCGCTCGCTCATCTAATGCCCGCTTATTATCCGGCGCATATCATTTTTAATGATAGCTTAGGAGAACGAGACGCAACCATCATGATTGATAACGGCTTGGAAGTCGGTGATCGTGTCATGGTTGTATACGATGACACAGGCAATAAAATATTCGGCTTTATTTTGGATAAGGAGGGGTGACCATGGCGCTTATCCCTGAAAACGTACAATTAATGGAGATAGATGTACAGTCGGTAGAAAATGAAGAATCACAGCCTTCTTCCGGTGCGGTCGATTATTATATCGACTTTGAAAATGGTCGGTGGACCTCACAAAAAATCACCGGTCAAGATAAGGCAATACAATGGCTTAAGCTTGGTTGCCTAACCGAAAAATATGATTACACGATAAACGGCGAATTCGGCACGCCGTTCGAACGGCTCATTGAAGAACAGCAGCCTAGAGAAGTAATCGAAGGAGAAATCCTGCGTGGGATTAACGAGTTAGCCGTACAACATGAAGATTTAACAGATATAACGGTGGCAGTAGATTTTAAGGGCAACAAGGCGTTTATTGACATCCGCGTCAACGGACAGGCAGAAAGCGTGGTGAGAGAATGATTTATACATTAAACGATGAACTGGCAGCGCAAATACTCATGAACATGCTGGATAACTCACCGTCTGACATCGACAAGCGGGAAGGGGCACCGACTTTTACTGCTTTGGCTCCAGTCTCGGATGAAATATCTCTCCTATACGCCGAGCTAAAAGCGCAGGAAGATGAAGATTTTATCGTCAATGAAAAAGGTGAGATCACCATGTCCGGCTACAAGTTAGATAACTTTGTAGCGATGTGGGGAGAGACGAGAAAACCCGGTGGCAAAGCTAAAGGTGAAGTGATACTCAAAGCGCCGGAACCTACTCCTGTACCAGCGGGAACACAGGTATTTGCGCCTGCTACACTCAACGTGCTGTTTGCGACTGATATTGATGTCATAGCTACACCACAAGGCGTCACAGTGCCTGTTACGGCTATCTACGAGGGCGCTGATGGTAATGTATCTGTCGGAGCCATCACAGGTGTTGTGGGCGATTTAGCGGAAGTTCTGACAGTAACCAATCTAACGGAAACAGACGGCGGCTTTGACGAGGAATCAGACGAAGAATTGGCATCGAGATTTTTGAACAACCGGCGTAACCCAGCGACAAGCGGCAATGCTGCTCATTACAAACAATGGGCAACGGAAGTCCCAGGCATCGAAAACGCCAAAGTATATCCAGCATGGAACGGACCAAACACTGTAAAAGTTATTTTACTGTCAAATGAGGGACGGGCACCCACACAAGAAAAGGTACAGGAAGTAGCTGAATACATTGATAAGGTGAAGCCTATCGGGGCAAATGTAACTGTGGAAGCTTGCATTGAAAAACCTATCAACGTAACTGCCACACTAGTTCTAACAACTGACGGCGATATTAACGCAATCAAAGAGGCTTACACGCAAATGTTGACGCTCATATTTAAGGACACAGCATTTGATACAAACATTGTCCGTTACTCTCGATTAGCTGCTCTACTGTTAGAACAAGAGGGTGTCCTCGACTGGACATCATTACTCGTCAACGGCGGCGAAGCCAATATCGAGTTAGCTGATAACGAGGTAGCGGTAGTAGGGGCGGTGAACTTTAGTGTTCAGCCGTAACGAAATACGAGAGCGTTTATTATATGCCATCCCGATGTTTTGGCAGGACATAAAAGAAATGAAAAATCATCACGACAGATCCGCAGAGGAACTGGCGTTATTTGCCGTGGAGTTTTTTCGTTATGTCGATTCTAGGTCAGCACTTACAGCCGATGCTCAAAAGTTAATCAAATGGGAAGTTATGCTGGGTATTCCTGTAGATACATCAAAGTCACTTAGTGAGCGCCGTTCTGTTGTGATAGCTAAATTAAGAGGGATTGGAACAGTTACAAAGGAACTTGTTAAATTGACGGCTGAATCCTTTGAGTTTGGCGAGGTAGAAGTCATTGAGGGTGACGGCACAGTCACAATTAAATTCATTTCTGAATTAGGACTGCCGCCGGATTTAAGCGATATACAAAAGGCGTTAAGAGACATTGTGCCGGCTCATTTGGAAATCTTTTATGAGTTTAAATATAATACATTCGCTATGGTAAAAGCTAACTTCGCTACATTCGAGGATTTACTAAACAGCGGATTAACGTTCGAAGAATTACTGACTACAAAACTAGGGGGTGCGTGATGTGCCAACAGAAAAGTTAGGATTGCCATTAACAACATTAAATATAGCCGCAGATGTACCGAAAGTTGTGAATGAGTTGGCTAATGCTATTGACGAGAAAGCCGGATCGTCAAGCGGATTAGCTCAATTAGATGAAAGTAAAAAGGTGCCAACAACACAACTACCTGACGCTAGCACAAGCCAAAAAGGCGCTACAAAGCTAAACGATACAACAAACAGCACATCTACTACAGAGGCGGCCACTGCCAATGCCGTTAAGAAAGTAAATGATGCTCTTGTGACGCATTCGGCGGATGAAACGCTGCACCTGAAGGCTGCTGAAAGGGAAAAATGGAATGGAAAACAAGATGCTCTTCCTGTAGAAAACAGAAGAAAGATTACATTTGGAACTACTGATCCTACTGGCGGAGTAGATGGCGATATCTATTTTCAATACGAATAGGTGATAATATGGCTAAGAAAACATGGGTAAATATCGGCGGGACTTATAGAGATGTAAAAACAGCGTGGGTAAATATGGGAGGAATTTGGAAGAAATTCATTCCAAAGGGGAATATAGCGGGAGTTTGGAAAGAGTTTATACAGTACGCCTTAAAAATTTATGAATATGGAAGAGAAAATATACTGTTAGTAGAAGGTTATCGAAGTGGTAGTCGAGGAAGTATCATTAAGAATAGCGACCATATACGTTTATTCATCAAAAACGATGACCAATACGATAAAATCGGTATTACAACAGACACTCTTATTGATGTTACGGAGTTTAATAGTCTAAAAATGATTTATGATCTTTCAAGCACTAACGACAGAGGAAATTTGTATTTTAAGATAGATAAAACTAAAAATAGCTCAGAACAACAATATGTAGCTAGAAATACGTTGTATGATGATGGCACTAGTTTGGAAACAACTATTGATGTTTCCTCGCTAAGTGGAGATTTTTATGTCCAGGTGGTGTCGTATGTACCTAACTACAACTTTTTAGAAGCCAAAATATACGCTATTTGGCTAGAATAGGAGGTTTTTATGGTTTACTTGGAGTATCATTTAGAAACAAAGCAAGTAGTTGAAATTCATCAAAATGAACCTGTCACCGTGGGTGGCTATGATTTCGGTAAATCAGATGATTTTGAGGTCGGAGACGAATTTGAACAAACAATTTGGGTGAACAGAGTTGACGAAATCAAGAATGTTACTTCTCACTCAGCTATTCGAAATAATCCAAATGCTAAACGGTTGCTACAAGAAAACGCAAAACTGAAAGCAGAAAACGAGGTACTTACTGAAAGTCTAATAGATTTAAAAACGCAGTACATGTCTGTCCCATGTCAGTATCACCAAGACTACTCTGTAAAAATTGATAAAGTGTTAGAGGGGGTAGAGACAGATGGAACGGTCTAACGATTTTGCTTTACTTAATATGGCATGGAATCGTCCAAGAAAGTTGGTAACGATTGAACAGATAAATTTATTTGTTGAACGGGACAAAATAACAGAGGATGAGTTTAAAGAAATAACCGGCATGGATTACACAAACGCTTAGGCCGTTATTTTTTATGCCTTTTTAGGACGATAATACGACACAACCAAAACTAGAATTACCACACAAACACCGCTGGCAATCGGTGTATTTTTTATGCAAGAAAAGGGATATAAGTTGTGAGGAGGGGGTCCGTATGGAGGATGATAAAGTGGCACATCGAATAGATGATCACGAGAAAAGGATAACGCATCTAGAAACTAATTATGGGAAAGTCATAGAGAAAATTGACAGTATGGAAAAGGGGCAAATCGAAATACAAAATACTGTCATAAAATCTTCCAGTGATCAAAAGGATTTACTTAATCGCTTAATTGAACACTCCTTGGGTATCTCCCTTAAACAGGAAGAGACAAAAGGAGAAGTCTCTAAGTTGAAAATCAATTCGAGGAAAGAAATAGCATTAGGGTTGATCGGCGGCACCGGTATTAGCGGGATCATAGGAGCTGTCATAGTGTTTTGGGATCAAATTACAAAAGCGTTTGGAGGGTAAATAAATGAATATCAACTGGAAGGTGCGGGCAAAGAACCCGCTTTTTTGGTTCCAACTATTTTTATCTATTGTTGTGCCAGTCGGTGCATATTTCGGCTTAACAGGTCAGGACATTACGTCTTGGCCTATTTTGTTGGATGTTACTCTGAATGCCCTGTCTAATCCTTATGTGCTGTTTATCGTTGGCGTCAGCGTATTTAATGCATTGAATGATCCGACAACAAAAGGTGTGGCAGACAGCAATCTAGCCATGAGATACAAAGAACCAAAGGGAAGGGGCTAAAATGATGAGTAAAAATATTATTGTATGTGGACATGGAGCAGGAGATCCGGGAGCTGCAGACAATGGCATTAATGAGCGTGATTTTATCCGTCAAGAACTGGCCCCACGCATCAAAAAATATAGCGGTGGAGAGATTGAGATATATGATATGTCAAAAAACTGTTATCGAGAAACGAAAGACGGGCGTGGTATTCATTCACTAAAAGGAAAAATCGTCATCGAATTTCACTTGGATGCCGCTTCAAAAACAAGCAAAGGTGGCCACATCATTTTTGGTGCTGGACTTAAAGCAGATTCGCTGGATAATCGGCTTGCTGATGTGATCAAAAAGCATTTCGGATGGCGCCATGATCGAGCCTTTCATCCGCGAGATAATTTATTAAACGCTAATACAGCCAAGCGAATCGGTGTCAACTATCGTCTTGTGGAAGTGTGCTTTGTTACCAATCCAACTGAAGTTGCTTATCTGAAAAAGAATATTGATCAGATTGCGAAGGACTTTGCAGAAGCAATCACAAATAAAGTTGCAGCAGGTTCAAACAAGCCATCCACAAGTACGCCTGGCAAGTACCGCGTTTATACTGGAATCTTTAAAACTGATGAAGAAGCTAAAAAACAAGCCAAATTAATCGGTGCCAAACTAGGGTACAAGCCATTTCCCAAAGAAAAGCGAGTCTGGACAGGTGTATTTAACACTCTCGAATCCGCCATGACCGCCCAGCAGAAGATCAGCCGAGAGTTCGGCTTTAACCCGCAAATACGGAAAGAAGATTGACAGTAACCCTCCATTAAGTTGGAGGGTCTTTTTTTGTTTCCTCGTATAATTCCTCAATGCCCACCTCTAGCAAATCCGCCAATATCTTCGCTTGATCCATGCGAGGGTAAGACCTTCCTTTCATCCAACTAGTCAGAGTGTTAGTGGAAATATCAACTTGCTCTAATATGTAATCTCTTTTGTATTTGCTCTCTTTTAGCATACCTTCAATGCGTGGTGTTAGTTTCATCCTCTCACCTCTTTATATAAATATTCAGCGAAAAAAGTACAATCCCTCTTTTTGAAAATCACAATTATTTGTGAATATCAAACTGATTGAACACATAGAATCGTCACAAAGGGGAGTGATAACAATGATTGTAAAGATTAATGGCGTGCCCTGCAGCCGTGCTACGGGCACCTATGAGAAGTTTGTAGACTATCACGACCGATGCGGCTTTTACACTCCATTAGATAAAGCGGCCGATATGATTCGTGAGTCCAACTGGTATCAGCAGGACAGCACGCCGTCATTAAGTCATTTCGAGAAGGTGAAAGCATACTGCGGCGATGACTTGTTTTGCTACATGGATTCCATGAACAGATCCATTATGGAATCCACACCAATCACTGAAGCGATTTACAAGTTCATCAGCCATCGTGCAGCTGTGATCCGCTGGGGAATAGAGAACAATTTTAATCCTTTTGATATGGAGCTGACATCATGGATATTTACACATTTGGTTTAGTCTTTGTTGGTTCGGTCGGTGGTGTCCTTACGGGGGTCTGGGCGCTGGAACGAGCGGGGGTGTCGATCAATCATCAGCTATTGTCGTTCACGGGTGAACTGGTCAAATACGGGGCTATCGGTTATCTGGTTGTCCAGTTAATGAAGTTTTTATAGTTCCCACGCCATGGCGTTCGTTTGGACGCATGATAAGTGTAGGGGCAGTCTTTGCCCGGGTCCGTTCGTTTGCTTGATTTGGTGTGTGATTTCACCCGTTTTATTACCTGTTTTTATCGTAACTGAAATGTTCTTATTCATCACATTTCTATCTCCTGTTTCCTTCGCCAAACAGTAGATACCGGAAGGAGGAATCATCGTGCTTGAATTGTTAGCTGTTCCTGTCGCCATGGCAACCGCCGCGCTCTGGCCGAGTAAAAAAGATGAAGTAAAGAAGATAAATGCCATTTTTGCCGCCGCTGAATTTGGGATGAAAAAGAAAGGAGAATTAACCATTCCGGACTTTCGAAGCAAGCGAGCCATCTTAAACGGGAAGAAAGTTGTCGGCATGGAATACTGGTTTGCTTTGCCGCTTGGCATGTCCGAAACAAAGATTAAAAAAATTGCCGAAGAAAACATTTTAGGAGTGGGATTGCAGAAAACAGTACGGGTCACCTTTGACGATTTGCTAAAAGTAAAAGTCTACGATACAAAAATCCCTAAATTGCTTCCTTATAAAGAGTTGCCGCAAACCAATAGATGGACCATCCCTATTGGGTCTGGATTTGATGACTATGTTTATCACAACTTTGACCATACCCCACACATGGTAATAAGCGGGACCACACGTTTTGGCAAGACAGTATTTTTAAAACATGCCATGACGCGATTGATCGAAAACAATCCAGATGACATTGAATTTTATATTATTGATTTAAAAGGAGGGCTAGAGTTTGGTCCATACGAAAGGTTGAAACAAGTAAAGAGAGTGGTTGCCAATCCAGAAGATGCCGCCTTATTGCTGGATAGGATGTTGAATCAGATCGAGGGAGAGTATCACAAGTTTCGTACAAATAATTGGTCCAACGTTGTTGATACGCCTATTAAAAAGAGGAAATTTATCATTGTAGATGAAGCAGCACAATTGGCGCCCGAAAAGTGGATGGATAAAGAAACAAAAGCCTTGCTATCATTTTGCCAAGCGAAGTTATGTGAAATAGCCAGGATTGCTGGAGCCTTGGGCTATCGTCTTCTTTATTGCACGCAATATCCAACAGCCGACACCGTGCCACGGCAGATTAAACAAAACGCCGATGCCAAACTCTCTTTCCGACTCTCTACCAGTATCGCAAGTAAGGTGGCGATAGATGTGACAGGGGCAGAAGAATTGCCGTCTGACATAAAGGGAAGGGCCTTGTACAAAACACACGAAGTGAAAGAAATACAGGCACCGCTGATCGACAACAAAGAAATGATGGAACGCCTGCAGAGTTATATTGTACCGTCCGTTGCTGTTGTGCCGCCGAGTGAAGTGATTGAGCAACCCAAGGAGGAAGATAAGCATGTCAACCATCTTAGTGAGAAAGAGAGAACGCCAAGAAAGAATCTTATTGAGTTTAGATAGATTGGGATTTGCGACAAGGGAGCAGCTGCAGCAGATCCATGCGCTCGGTCAAAAAAGAAACGCCTTAAAGATATTGCAAGGTATGAGTGAGTGGCTGAACGTCCGCCGTCATCCGGAAAGAGATTGCGCCAATGTCTACTATTTAAATAAGGAAGGCTGCAGGATGATCGGAAG
>NZ_BCVF01000037.1 GCF_001591605.1 Bacillus badius NBRC 15713
TTAAACAAAGTACCATTCAAAGGAGGCTGCCCCGCCTGCCAGGCCCTCCTCTCCTTCTTCAATAAAAGCTCATCTTTTTTTGAAAGAGATAGATGCCTGGTGTTTATTTATGGGACAGCCTCTACTTTTAATATTCTCATGCAAATCAACTTATGCATGACTTCTAGGCAATAATAAATGAATGCTGTGAAAATAATCTAAAAAGGAGTTTTACCATGTCCAATGAAATGTATCAATTAATTGCGATTATTATTTACATGGCTGCCATGATTTTCATCGGTTGGTATGCATTTAAACGTACATCCAACTTGACTGACTACATGCTTGGCGGACGTTCACTTGGACCGGCGGTTACGGCTTTGAGCGCCGGAGCTGCAGATATGTCAGGCTGGCTGCTTATGGGTCTGCCGGGCGCCATCTTCTTGAACGGTCTTGTTGAAACCTGGATTGCTGTCGGGTTGACAGTCGGCGCCTACTTAAACTATGTACTTGTTGCACCACGTCTTCGCGTCTACACGCAAGTATCAAGTGATTCCATCACCATTCCAAGTTATCTCGAAAGTCGCTTAAAAGATAAATCCCGGCTTTTGCGCATTGCTTCAGGCATAGTTATTTTAATTTTCTTTACTTTCTATGTATCTTCAGGAATGGTTGCAGGAGGAAAGTTCTTCCTAAGCTCATTTGGACTTGACTACCATGCCGGTCTTTTAATCGTATCTGCTGTCGTTATTTTCTACACTTTATTTGGCGGATTCTTGGCGGTTAGCTACACCGACGTTGTTCAAGGGCTGATTATGTTTCTTTCCCTTCTGCTCATACCGATCTTTGGACTATTTCTTACAGGCGGATTCTCTGAAACAGCAGCAAGCATTCGCGATGTTGATCCGCAATTATTAAACTTCGTTTCCGGCGCTTCTTTCCTCGGAATTTTGTCAGCGGTTGCATGGGGCCTTGGTTACTTCGGCCAGCCTCACATTATTGTACGCTTTATGGCAATCAGCTCAGTAAAAGAAGTAAAAGGCGCGCGCCGTATCGGAATCGGCTGGATGCTTCTCAGCCTCTTTGGAGCTGTAGCGACAGCACTTGTCGGAATTGCCTATTACCATCAAAGCGGCTCGACACTGAATGATGCAGAAACAGTGTTTATTGCCCTGGGACAAATCATCTTCCATCCGTTCATTGCGGGTATTATGCTAGCAGCAGTTCTTGCGGCTGTTATGAGCACAATTTCTTCTCAGCTGATCGTTACATCTTCAGCTCTGGTTGAAGATTTGTATAAAGCAGTTATTAAAACAGATGCATCAGATAAACAATACGTATTTTATGGAAGAATAGCTGTTCTTCTCGTATCAATTGTAGCGATGATACTCGCTTGGCCAAATAACGATACGGTTTTAAAAATCGTTTCGTTCGCATGGGCCGGCTTTGGAGCCTCTTTCGGCCCAATCATCCTGCTTTCCTTATACTGGCGCAAGATCACTGCTAAAGGTGCTCTTTGGGGGATGATTACAGGTGCCGTAACTGTTCTGATTTGGGGGAACGTCGATGCATTGTCAAGCACACTGTACGAGATTGTTCCTGGCTTCATCCTCTGCTGGATTGTGACTTATCTAGTAAGTCTTGCCACATATCAACCAAATGCTGAAATTGACAGAGAGTTCTCAGAAACAGTGGAGATTCTTAAAAAAGAACGTTAATTTTTTATAGCTGCCGTCAGCCCTGCTGGCCGGCCATGATTTAAAGGACCGAATGGAACTATCCCCCATTCGGTCCTTTTTACTATTCTGCTCTATACATTCAGCCGCTTTATCAGTATGATTAACTTGATAACTATCCAAAACGCGGAGGAGGAACTGAATGAGCCAGTCACTGGAAAAGATTCTTGCATTGACAACTATTAATGATATTACTGAAATGGTCAGTACCTATTTAAAAAAACCTGTCGTTGTAGAAAGTGATCAATTCTCATTGCTGGCCTACAGTTCTTATTACATAGAACAATTTGATAAAGCCAACCAGCAGACCATCTTTGCTAAGCGTTGGCCGATCCCGATATTAGAAAAATTTATGGAAGAAGGCGTAGTGGAACAGCTAAAAACCATTCCTGGCCCTTTCCATGTGCCCCCGATCAAAGACATCGGATTAAACCCCCGTGTCGTCGTAAGTGCCAAATATAAGGATCAAATTTTCGGATACATTTGGGTTCAGGAAACTGATCCGCCTTTAACAGCCGAACAAATGGATTTTTTGCAAAAGGTGTCCATCCACGTAGGAAGGCTTCTATATAAAGAAAATCAGCTGAAAGTCATGAAAGATGAAAAGAAGCACCAATTTTATCAGAAGATCATTAATGAAACGTACCGGACGGAAAATCAAATCAAATGGGAAGCAGCAAACGCCAACATCGTACTGCCCGCCGCTTTTCTCGTGACAGTCTTTACAATCACGCAAATCAGTGAAGAGCTGTTCGATGAACTGACAGAAACCATTCGGCTGTTTGTCCATGCGCTGAACCGCCCTTCCTACCTGTTCACGGATAAATCAAAAATCATTGTTATTATCGGCAGCAATTCGACGGCAAGAGGCCGGTTAACGGAGGATGCGAAACAGCTGGCAAACACTGTATTAACCCAATGCAAGCCTCAATCAGTGTATGCGGGAATTGGCGGCGAATATACTTCCCTCCTTCATTTGCGCCAAAGCTATCTCGAAGCGCTGCGGGTGATCCATACAGCTGAATTTCTAGGTGATCCTTCCCTTTTAGCCTTGACTTACAACAAAATAGGAGTGTTCCGTTACCTCGAAGCGCTGGCCCGCTTTAATAGCGAAACACAGTATACCAATGAACAATTGCTAAAACTGAAACAAAAGGACGAAGAAAGCCAATCCAATCTTCTAGAGACACTGGAAGCTTATTTGCTCAACAACTGCCGCATTAAGCCTGCTGCTGAACAGCTATTTATCCATACAAACACATTAAAATACCGCTTGAAGCAAATTACCGATTTAACTGATATCGACTTTAACGACTTTAATATGAACTGTCAGCTGTTTATTGATTTGCAGCTGATGAAGCGAAAAAAACAAACACCAGGTCGATGACCGGTGTTTGTTTTTTTTCCTAAAATGAAGTTCATTCTTCCAGCTGCCTACATAGATATATAAAGACGCCAACTATTTGCACTTCCTGCCTCTTACAAAGAGCACCTTGATCAGCTCTCGACTAAATTCTACTAAATGTGACTGCTTATGATGACAAACTTGTAAACTAATGTCAAAATAGAAGCGGGGGCGATAAAATGAAAGTATTTATAGGTTCAGTCATCATTATACTTATTATTTGCTTTGGCATTTGGTTAATGCTTTCTCCTTCATTTAAAAAGGTAGGAGATACAGCTCATCGTCTGAAAGAAAAATTAGAGGAGGATGAAAATGGAACAAACAAAAAAGAAACCAAATAACCGCAAGATTTTGGGGGGCACAATTATCGCTATTGCCTTAATTGCCGGTATCGCGTTGCTTTCCCTTTTTATTGAAAAAATCCCAAACGGATACGTAGGTGTCGTTTACAGTCCGAACGGCGGCGTTCAAAACGAAACGCTTGGTCAAGGATGGCATCTGGTCGGCTTATTTGACAAAGTAACAAAGTACCCTGTCAGAATGCAAACGGTCAATTATAAAGATATTCAAGTGGCCACTTCAGACGGAAAAAGCGTGACTGTCGACTTTGCTTATAACTATAGCATTCAACCTGACAAGGTAGTGGCTGTCTTTAATAAATTCGGTCCAGTAGAAGTCGAACAAATTGAAGAATCCTACTTGCGTACACGCCTATGGGCTGCAGGGCGTAAAGCAATTGCTAAATACTCGGTCATCGATACATACGGTGAAAAATCATCTGAAGCCGCTTCAAAAGTGCAGGATCTGTTCGCCGATGATATCAGCCGGTTAGGGTTTACCGTCGATAATTTGACGCTTGGCGTGCCGAAGCCAGATAAATCAACTCAAGCAGCTATTGATAAGCGTGTCGAAGCTGCTCAAGAGCTTGAGAGAAAACAAATTGAATTGAAAATTGCTGAAGCAGAAGCCCAAAAGAAAAAAATCGAAGCTGAAGGTATTGCCAAATACAATGAAATTATTAAGAAATCCATTTCTAAAGAAGTCATCCAAAATAAATGGATCGAAAAATGGGATGGCAAAATGCCAAAGGCTACCGGTTCTAATCAGCTGATTGAAATTCCGATGGATGATGCTCCTTCCCAGCCAAATAAATAATCAAGCTGCGATCAACGGCCGCAGCAAGTTGCGGCCTGCCTCATACCTTCCACAGAAAAATGCTGCCATCTGCATCGGCAGCATTTTTCTGTTTTATTAATGAAATACCGGGAAAAGAAAGAGGAAAGGAACTCATATAAAGGAGCGATGATCATGTATCTCGATAATTTTACCGGTCAGAAAATTCAAATTCGCTTTCGCAACTTCCCGGAAGACCTTGTTGGCTCCATCACTGGCATCTATCAGCCCGATCAGTGGTATATGGTGAAGCTTGTCCATACAGAAAGCATGGGCATCTGGGTAGAAAACCCTTGCCATAAGCGGACAGAAGTCATGGACGAGGCGGGAGATGAAATCCCTTTTGAGCATCAGAAAGAGGAAACCTGCGCTGTCCACCTATTTATTAGATGGGAATATATCAGCTCGGTCATTACTTTCCCAAATAAAGATACGGTTGGTCTTGACAAAAAAGCTACTCTTATTGGCTTTCACGCCTAATCCCCCCTGCTCCCTTATGCAGGGGGGTATTTATTTTGCTCTCCCCTTCTCCCGTCCCTAACATCCAATCATACATATATAATTGACATTTCCTTCATCTCCCGCTATATTGAATTGTTGGCATTTTCAGAAGAAATTGTCTAAAGGAAGAAGGTGTTTTGTTTGTTACCGGAACAGCGTAAAAAAATGATGATTCTAATGATTAATATGTTTATAGCCGTCGGCAGCTTTGGCATTATTATCCCAATTTTGCCGGCATATTTGCTATCCATCGGCCAAGGAGGCACCGCCGCCGGGTTAATCATCGCCATTTTCGCCGGCGCCCAGCTGATTATGTCGCCAATCGCAGGAAAATGGGCTGATCAATACGGCCGGCGCATTATGATTATAGCCGGTCTGAGCGGATTGGCGGTCTCTATGTTTGTCTTTTATTTTTCCGACACCATCGGCATTTTGTACCTTTCACGGGTGATTGGCGGGATTGGCGCAGCCTTGCTGATTCCCGCAATCTTCGCCTATGTTGCTGATATCACCACAATGGACCAGCGAGCCAAAGGAAATAGCCTCATTTCCGCCTCCATGTCTCTTGGCATCGTTGTTGGTCCCGGAATCGGAGGATTTCTCGCTGACTTCGGCTTGAAAATGCCCTTGCTTGTGTCAGCCATTATCGGTGTCGCTGCAGTTGTTTTTTCTGCTATTTGGTTAAAGGAAAGCAAAGAAAAAGACAGCTTTGCCGCGGCAGCAGCTGAAGACCCGATGATAAAAAAGCTGGCCCAATCCGTTAACAAGCCTTATTTCATTCCGCTTGTTATTACACTCGTCATGAGCTTCGGTTTAATGGCCTATGAGTCTGTCATTGGGCTTTTTATCGATAATAAGTTCGGGGCTACCCCGCAAGAAATCGCCGTCATGGTCACCTCGACCGGGATTATTAGTGTCATCGTGCAATTATTTGTCGTTGACCGCATTGTTAGACGATACGGGGAAGGCGCCGTGTTAAATATGTTTCTTGCAGTGACAGCCATCGGTTTTCTTTTCTCTTTCTTAGCAGGAAGCTATGCCCTGTTTTTCGCTGTTACGCTTATTATTTTCCTCGCCTCTTCCATTCTGCGTCCAGTACTGAATACACTCGTTTCCAAACTGGCTGGCAATGAACAGGGATTTGCAATGGGAATGAATAATGCTTATATGAGTATCGGCAATGTTCTTGGTCCGACACTCGCCGGTCTTCTCTACGATGTTCATATGTATTATCCATTTCTACTGGGACTCATTGTCCTGCTGCTCACCATGCTCGTATCGATGGCATGGCAAAAAAGACAAAAAGCGGCTGCCTGGAAATAACAACAGCTCTAAAAGAGGCTGGCTCAAACGATTGTTTGAACCAGCCTCTTTCCTATTTGTCTCTATATCAAGCTTTTAATTACAGACTCCAGCATAGCCGGGGTCTGAACGAAGGCGCTGTCTATGTGCAGACGCTCTGCGAACTGATGAGCGTCTTTTCCAAACGGCCCGACATTTAATACCGGAGCTTGAAGCTGCTGCATATCTGCAAAAGGAATGCTGTACAAGTCTCCCCACACCGGGGTGTTTCTTTCAAAAGCAGCCCAGCCATTTGTCTGGTCATTGTAGTGGACATAGCTTAAATCACACAATCCGTTAAAATAATGGACTTGATGGACCTCCAAGCCAAAGCCGGCGGCCGCTTGCTTCAGCACCTTAATCGAATGTGCAACAAGTGGATCATTCGATGTGTTAACAGCCGGATAATAAGGAGGGGCAAATAATAAGACAATGGCCGGGGCTAGTTCCTGACATTGAATAAGCAGTTTATCAGCAATCCGTACCGACTTTTCGCGTTCATCCCATTCGCTATTCTCCTGAACTTCGCTTTTCATCTTTTGAACAAGCTCTCGTCCCAGTTTTGCTTCTGCGTAAGCAAGCAGCTTTTCGTAGCGAAGCACTCGAACCTCGCCGATCCCCTCCACTTTTTCATTCTCGCACAAGGATTGATAAGAAGCATTGCATCTGGCTGCTGCCTCACCGGCAATCTGTTCAAATAAATCCATAATCTCAGAAGCCGTTCTTTTCATTAGAAACACATTATAAAGGGCCGCCGCCCGGTGAGGAGTCTGGGTTGAATATTGGGCTTTTAAATCTTTTTGCTGGAGAGAAACCGGCAAAGGCGTTTTTTCTCCTAAGTCACTTTCGTGAAAAAGCGGGTTCCATTCCATCAACTGTGTCAGAAAGGAAGCTATATAATTCGCTGTCATCCCTTTTAAGGGCTCGCCCACATGCGTTTCTTTTCCGTAAAAGAGCGCAGCCGGCATAATTTTCCCCAATGTTCCTGAATAAATATAATGATTTTCATCCCCAGGCTTTTGGGAGAAGGACGGCTCACTATTTAAAAACAATTTATAAGTTATTTTATATTTGGTGCACATCTTTACAAGTTCTGTCACTGCTGCCCTCATGCCCGAAGAATTGACTTCCTCGTCAGGAACCGTTAACAAAACTAAATTGATCGGCCACTGCTCCACACTGGCTTTTTCGATAAGAGCCATATGGAGAGCGAGCCCCATTTTCATATCCATCGTTCCCCGGCCAAATAAATATTTGCCTGATTCAAGGTCCAGCCGCGCTTCTTCTGGTAAGCTGTCTTTTCGATTCAACAGTTCTTTCGTCAGCTCTTCCGGCTGAAAAGCAAGCGTCTCAAGATCGCCATACTCCTCTATCTGGACAGTATCAAAATGACTAATTAATACAACCGTATCCTCCACATCAGGATGCTTATAAAAAGCAGTCACAAAATGGCGGCCAAGATCGGCTTCATGAAGAGATAAATGCTCCGGGTGCTTTTGGAAATAATCAAGCTTGCTTAATTTCTTCTGAACATGATAAGCAAATTGGCGTTCACCATCTGTGAGAGTACGGCTGTCCCAGCCGACAAGTTCACATAACAGTTCTCGCAGTGCTTCAGGCGTACCCCATAATAATCGGCTCATAAAAATCACCTTTCCAATTCGTTTTTCTTTCAAGCTGTTTTCATACACACTGTTGTTCTTTAACAGAATCTTTGGAAGAGAGCCTTCCCTTAATTATATAAGGAAAACTAGCGGTCAATGTTAGAAGCGCAGCGATAAGCAGCTTAACCCGCCATCCTGCTTTTGGAATTCAGACATTTCTAATTCGATCGTTTGATAGCCCGCCTGATTCATTTTGCGCTTTGTTTCTTCATATCCTTTTGGAATAATGACATAATCATTAACAAGAATACAGTTCGCTGAATACTCGTCTTCAGCCGGCACCGTCAATTTATCGTACTTTTCAAAGTCCGGATGATCAATAAATTCCCCAGCAACAACCATCAGGTTATTCCCAAGGTAAGCAATACCGGTTTTCAAGTGGAAAAATTTCTGCAGCGGCACAATCGTTGCTTGATAGCCCTCCGCTTCTGCAATCTCTTTAAATTGGCGTGCTCCTTCTTCATTCGTACGGTCTGAAATGCCAATATAGAAATGGTCGTCTGCTTGAAGAACATCGCCGCCGTCTAATGTCCCCGGAGCTTTAATAGAATAAAGCCGCTTATAAAAGTCTTTAAGAACAAGTTCCATTTCCTTAATTTCACCGTTTCTCGAATCTGCCCCTGGATTAGTGACAATAGCAAATTCTTGAGTTAAAACCGCTGTATCCTCCACAAAGGTTGAATCTGGAAACTCCTCGCTTGCCGGCAAATGTGTAACTGATACGCCGCATGCTTTTAACGCTTCTACATAGGCCGCATGCTGCTCAAGCAGCGTCTCATAATCTGGCGCTCCGAGGTCTGATGTAGTTAATCCATTGACATAGCTTCTTCCTGGTGTTTTAACGATCACATGTTTAAACATACTTTATTCCCCCAATTCTATTATTAGCTGCGGACCACTGGGCAAGTTAAACAAGTCGGGCCGCCGGTTCCTTTAAAACTAATTTCATGCCCTTTATATTCATAGACCACAGCTCCGGCATCAAGCAGCTGCTGTTTCGTACCATCATTTCCAGAAACAATCACACAAACTCTCGGAGCCAATGCCAGCACGTTACAGCCTAAGCTCGTATATTCATCATCAGGGACCTCAATCAGCTGAATTCCCCGCTTGATCAAAAGCTGCCTGAAAAAGACGGGCATCAGCCGGGAATGAACAACAGCCAGGTTATGATCTACCATGCTGATGAACGACATAAGATGGAGACATTCCTCCTCCCCTTGATCGTGAGGAAGAGGAACGACAATCAATTCATCAACGAAGCGGGCCGTCAGCTCTTTTAATTGCCGGACTGCTTCCTCATTTGTGCGATATCCTAACCCAACAGCCAGCGTGCGCTCATCAAGCCAGACCAGATCTCCTCCATCCGCTACGGCCTCACCCGTTAATTCACCGATAATCGGAATATCCTTTTCCTTCAAGAACTGTCTGTAAACATTTGCCTCGGGCTGTCTTAACGCTTTTCCCGATTTTAAAATAATAGCTCCTTCACTTGTGAGCTTCACTGGATCATGCGCATACAAGGAATCCAGTCCTGCCGCTGAAGAGAAGGGCAAGTAATCAATATGCGGAACATGCTGCTCTAGAATAGAGATGAAATCTTGATATTCCTTGAGTGCTTCATCAAAATTAGGTTCTTCTATGTAGTTGAACTTCTTCCACTCGTTACTTACGTGCTCTTGACTAATAAAAGCATCCTTTGGATGTTTCACAATTACCCGCTCCAATGATCGGTACATAGATGAGCAATAAGTCATTCTCTCTTCCCCTTTTTCCGTATAATGAAAAAGCATTCCATCAATAGGAATTTTTCTTAAATTATAAAATTTAATATGATATAATGTCAATATGTTTTAAATTTTTAGAAAAGAGGAATTGCGACTTTTATAGTGAAAGACAGGTGATATAAGTATGCAATCAATCGACCGTGCGATGCACGTCATTCAAGTGCTTGTTTCTCAATCATCAGACAGTCAGCTTTCCATCACGGAGCTATCGCAAAAGTGCGGCCTTCCTGTCAGCTCCATGCACCGCTTACTCAAGGCCATGTCTAAGCATGGACTCATCAGGCAGGACGAGCAATCGAAACATTATGGATTAGGAAATATTTGGCTCGAATACGGTCTGCGCATGTATGACAGGATGGATTATATTAGCCAGATTAGACCAGAATTAGAGCGGCTGATGAACAAAGTGGACGAAAGCGTCTATCTTAGTCAGCCAATCGGCATGGAATCTCTCATTATTGAGCGAATCGACAGTGAAAAAAACCCGATTCGTGTATATGATCAGCTTGGCTTGCGGATTCCAATGAATATTGGTGCTGCCAATAAAGCGATGCTTGCTTACATGTCGTACCAGCAAGCAAAAGAAATTATTGATGCACTCTTGCCAGAGCCGCAGCGGCCGGAATTTTGGCAAACTTTAAAAGAAACGAGAATAAGAGGATGCGGCATCAGCCACAGTGAAAGAACAGAAGGAACAACTTCAGTCGCTGCTCCGATCTTGAACCATTTTGGAGAGGTGCATGGAGCCGTAAGTATTGGCTTTGTCAGCTTTAACTTATCCGATGACAGATTGGATTTTCTGATTGAACATGTGATGGACACGGGCAAGCGCATGTCTGCTAAATTAGGATATACAGGCCCTTAATGCACGGCTATTTGCCAAGAGAGAAACTCATTTTTTCTAACATGAATCTGAAGAAGATCGAAAAAAGGGGTGTCCCAAAAAGTCATTCTTCATGACCTTTTAAGACATCCCCTTTTCTTTATGCTCAGCCGCTCAAATAATATGCTCGTCCTCTGTATCCGCCTGCTCTGACAGGCTTGCTTTTTTGGCCAATTTCAATTTGTAAAATAATACACAGGCAATTAAAAAGCCGATTCCGTAAAGTACACCGATCCGCTGAGTCGGATCAAAGAGCAGAAAACCGAGGATCAACAAGCAAAACCCAACGCAAAACAGCGGGACAAACGGATACCATGGCACTTTGTATTTCAGCTCTTCCAGCTTCCCTCCGCCCTTCAAAAACTTTTTCCGGAACATATATTGCGACAGGGCAATCCCCATCCATGAAATGGTAACAGAAATCCCGGCAATCGACATAAGCAGAACAAACACGGTATCTGCCGCAATAAAGCTGGTCAGCAAGGACAAAAGCGAAAAACTCATCGTAAACAGCAAGGCATTCAATGGAACTTTCCTTTTGGACAGCTTGCCAAACACTTTCGGCGCCATGCCATCATGCGCCATCGCCCACAGCAAGCGGGTAGAAGCATACAGACAGGAATTCCCAACTGATAAAATGGCCGTTAAAATAATGAAATTCATAATGCTAGCGGCATATGGAACTCCTGCCAGCTCCATTAATGTCACAAAAGGACTCTCCAGCAAGCCAAGCTCGGAGGCAGGAAATATAGCGGAAAGAATAATAATAGAAGCAATGTAAAACACAATGATCCTAAACAGCACATTGCGAATCGCTCTCGGGATATTTTTTTCCGGCTCTTCACTTTCTCCGGCAGCGATGCCTATTAATTCCGAGCCCTGATAGGAAAAAATAACATTCATCATCGTGACGAACACAATAGCGATTCCTGCAGGGAACAGGCCTGCCGGCGCCAAATTTTCAAAAAATGGAGCTGGACGGTCCGCTAAAGGAATCATTCCAAATATGCCGGCGATCCCAATAAATATAAATGCGATAACCGCAATAACTTTGATCCCGGCAAACCAGTACTCCGCTTCAGCAAATCCTTTAGTCGTCAAGGCATTTAAGGCAAATAACAGAACGATAAATACTGCACACCATATCCAAACAGGAGTGTGGGGAAACCAATGTTTCATTAAAATCCCGGCCGCTGTAAATTCAACACCAGCAGTAGCCGCTGAAGGACCGATGTAATTAGCAGCGTACTTCTGGAATGAACCCGTAACCGGCATATGTACAGCCAGTTCCCCCAGACAGACCATCACCATGTATAAAATAACGCCGCCAATCAAATAGCCAACCAAGGCTCCGCCCGCGCCTGCTTGATTAATCGTATAACCGGCATTTAAGAATAGCCCTGTGCCGATGACCCCTCCGAGCGAAAGCATAAATAAATGCCGCTTTTTCATAGAACGGTTTAGTTGTTCGTGATTTTTGATCCCTTCCATTCCCTAACCCCCTAATCGCTTAATAAGAACTCTCTTCTGTCACACTGCCAGCAGCTGACTTCTCCCTCCCCATTTTCCGTATAACGGAAATGTTTTCTATATAAAGGAATCACTTTTGATAAATTATAAATAACCGCTTATAAATATGTCAATATTTTTTGAATTCTCTAACTTATATCTATCGCTATTCTCAGCATGAGAGGTTCAGGCTGCTGATCGTTTCGGCGCTTCTGAAAAATGGGATGGTTTCGCTGTATTACATGGATGATGAAAAAGACAGCAAAAAACGCAGCGGCTATTTGCTCGCTGCGTTTTTCTTCTGTTTTCCAAACGCCGGTAATGATGGCGGCGGCTGTTAAAGCCCTTCACAAGCGGGGAAACCAGAACAAATTATTTTACATTTTCATTGTAGTAAAGTTCCTTGTTCTTTGCCTTTTTCACTTTTTTCGGCTTAGGGCCCATGTGGTCAAAACGCGCCCTGTCATACACAGCTGTGCCGACAATTTCAGCTACATCCTGAAGCTTTTCTTTGCTGATTTTATCAATGGTGTCTTCAGGAGTGTGATACCACGGCTCAGTAGGCTCATGGATGAATAAGGCGGCTGGAATGCCGGCTTCGCCGAACGGCACATGGTCACTGCGCCCGCCTTCCGCATAAGGAGTCGGTACGCCATTCAGCCTTTGGCTGGATGCTTGTGCCAATTCTGTGACGAGATTAGGCTGTCCGTCAATCGTATTCATTACTAAGTCGCCGGCATCCTTGCTTCCAACCATGTCCAAATTAAAGTTCGCAATAATGCGGTTTAAGTCAGATTGCGGAAGGTTGTCCACATAATAAGTGGAACCGATCAGACCAAGCTCTTCTGCTCCGAATGTAATAAAGCGGATTTCCGTGTCAGTCGGTACATCTTTCAGCACGCGGGCAAGCTCTAAAGTCATAGCTGTTCCTGATGCATCATCGTTAGCTCCAGGGGCCAATTCCACAGAATCGTGGTGAGAGCCGACGACAATGACGTCGTTAGTAGCTTTCTTTTTATTTGTCGGTTTTTTCGTAGCAATGACATTATGAGATTTTCTCTCTTCTATCTTGGCTCCCTCGACTTTTAAAGAAGCATTAACCGGCTGACCTTGCGCATAAGCGGCCAGGGCTTCTCCTTCAGCCTTAGTTAACGCCACAGCTGGAACATATTTATCGTTTGCTCCGCCGAGCGTGCCGTTTAACGCTCCATCGGCATTGTTATAAATAATTACACCGGCTGCTCCGGCTGCGGCTGCATTCAGGACTTTTTCACCGAAGGAAATTTCGCCCCGCTTGATCAGCGCGATTTTACCCGTCAAATCCACACCGGCGAGTTCTTCCTTTTTCCCTAAACCAGCAAGAGCGATCTCCCCGGTTACGTCACCGCTGACTGTGTATGTAAAAGAAGACGGATTCAGATTTTCAGTAAATCCTTCTACAGATAAGGCCGTAGTGCTCGGCGGTGTATAACCAGTAAAGGTGAATTCTTGCACCTCGGCATCATAACCATAGGATTTAAAGGTGTTTTTAATGAATTGAACAGCGTCATGCTCTGCTTCCGTGCCTGCTACACGAGGCACCTTTGCTAAATAATCAATGTTGTTGTAAATATTATCGACATTAATTTGATTGACAATTTTTTGATCAAACACTTTATAAGGCTGATTTTTTACTGTTTCAGCCGGCTTAGCCAATACAGCCTGAGTGCCGAATGCACTGAAGGTTAGTGAAGCCGCAAGCGCGATTTTTACGATTGGTTTCTTCATCATTTGTTCCCTCCATTAAGTTTATTTGTACCTCTAGAGGCATGTTATAACAATCTGAATATTATAAATAGAGGAATAATTACTAAACAATCTGGCGTTTTTCTAGAAGAATTCCTCTTAAACTCTTAAAATAGTCTATTCTGTCCGGGTCATTTTATGGAGAAGGCCGCTTTTCTTGTTTGGGTATTCACTGCTTGCTATACTAATAGAGATGATCTTTTGATTTATGCTGCAATGACAATTACCCCTTAAAAAGGAGGGAAACGATGAGTCAGCTAGCAGAAAAAATAAAAGAAAGCGGCTACGCGGAATCCTGGCCGCCGGTAAAACAACTATCATTTATCTTAGAGAAATTTGCTGAATGGTTTCCTTTTGAAAATGTAGATGTATTGACTGGAAATGAAGAAAGAATTACTCCGGAGTTTTTAACAAAGAAGATGGTGCAGACGCAGCGGGGCGGGCTTTGCTATGAAACCAATGCGCTCCTGCTCCTTGTTTTGCAAGAGTTTGGCTTTGATGCCGAGCTGGGGGCCGCTACTGTAAATAACGACGGGAAATGGGCTCTTGAGCATACTCATGCGCTTGTCCTTTTGCAGTTGAATGATGGAAAATATATAGCTGACAGCGGCTTCGGCAATCGGCTGGCCCTTTCTCCTTTGAAGCTGGATGGACCTGAGGTTATCTCTCCTGCAGGCACTTTCAGGCTGCGGACTCGCCGGACGGAAAAAGGAACCATCGCCGCAGAATGCCAGAATAGCCAAGGAGACTGGGACCTCTGCTACGCTTTTGACTGGCAGGCAGCCCCGTGGGAAAAGCTGTCTGAAATGAAGCAGCTGATTCATGCCCATCCGCACTCCCCCTTTAATAAACAGCTGCTGATTGCACGCGCTTCAACAAGCGGGACGGAGTCAATTAATGAGGCGAGACAGCACAGAAAGTGGCAGAATGGTACAGAAGAAACCTTTTCTTTTGAAGATAAGCACGATTTTCTTCAAGCTATCCGGGGCTCCTGTTCGCCTGCTTTAACGAAAGCCATTGAAGCATACAAAGCAAGACAGTCATCCGACCAAGACAAAAGCTGAAAAACCCCGGTGATTACAAATGCCGGGGTTTTTGGTCAGCTGATAGAGAAGCCGATTTTCCCTAGCTGTTCTGCTTCCTCCAGCCGTTTAAAAGCCTGATGAAACTCACTAAGCGGATAGACCGTATCGATGACCGGCTTTAGCTGATGGCATTCCACAAACTTGAGCATTTCCTTATATTCTTCAGCACTTCCCATTGTAGAACCAAGCAAATTAAATTGCCCATAAAAGAAGGTGCGTAAATTTATATTCACGTCATCTCCGGCTGAGGCGCCAAACGTAACGATTGTGCCGCCCGGGCGCAGCTGCGCCAATGATTGATTAAATGTAGCTGCTCCTACACATTCGATCACAAGATCCATCTTTTCTCCGTCAAGCGCCCTCTCCCAGTCTTCATTGCTGTCGAGTGCCTGATCTGCACCTAGCTCCAGCGCCTTTTGCGCCTTCTCCTGCGAACGCGAAGTCACGTAAACAACAGCCCCGGCGGCTTTGGCGAATTGCAGCAGAAACGTAGCTACCCCGCTTCCAATGCCAGGGATCAACACTTTCATCCCCTTCTCTATTTTGCCTCTCGTAAATAATGCCCGATAAGCGGTTAAAGCCGCCAGCGATAGAACGCCGGCTTCTTCCCACGTTAAATGCGCCGGCTTGGGCACAGCATTTTCAGCAGGAACAATTACTTTTTCTGCGAATGTGCCATGATCAGGAAGCCCGACAATTTCAAACCCTGCCGGAGGTGCATCGCTGTTTGTTTGCCAGCCCAGACCCGGATTGATAATCACTTCATCCCCTGGCTTCATGCCTGTCACGCCCTCACCGATCGCTTCAATCACTCCCGCTCCATCGGAACCTACAATCAAAGGCAGATCGGATGGCTTGTGCCGGGTAAGGACAAATAAATCCCGGTGGTTCAGCCCCGCCGTTTTTAAGCGGATGCTCACCTCTCCTGCCTGAGGGCTTCTTTCTTCGAATTCTCTGTATGTAAGTCCTGCCATTCCTGATTTATCTGCGTGAACTACTGCTTTCATTCCCATCCCTCCATCTAGTATAATAGGAAATTATGTTTTACTGATCTGTTCCCGGTTCTACAACAGCTTTTTTAAAGAACGATATACACGCCTACTGCCAGCAACGAAAAGGTTACTAACGCAGCATAAATCCAAGACAAACGAACCATGTTCCCTCTCGTTGCCTTCCGATAGTCCTCGTCTCCTTTTGCACTAACGGCAATGGTGCCGAAAGCTCCTGCACTCAATAAAAGTACAATGAAGACAAATACAATAGCCATCCACCTTCCACCTCTATCCATTTTTCTTATACAAGGCAATTCATCCCTTATCTTAAACTATTTTCTGAAAAAATAAAGTATTTCTGTTTGGAGCCCTCAAATCAACTATAATAAAAGCAAGACTATTACAAGGGGAGGTATCGTATATGAAACATGAGCTATTGTATATAGGGAAGAAAATTGTGGACAACCATCTGACTTTAGCACAGAGAATAGAGGGTGCGATGACCGCTGAAAACATAAAAATGGAAGTGAAAAATACCGCCTCCCTCAAGGAACGACGACAGTACAGAGCCCACTTAATCTTGTGTTTTGGAAAAGCTTTATATGAAGATGTGGATTTTATTTCTCAAGAAGTGGAGAAATGGGGACGGAAAACAGCTGAAATGGCCATCCAGCATAATATTTCCTTAAGCAGCATTCTAAGAGAGGTGGCTACTTACCGTACAGTCATTTGGGATGTATTCACAGAAGAATTGGAACAAAGAAAATTTGCGGCTATTACGATGCTCGATGTCTCTAAAATGATTGATCCTTTAATCGATCAGGTAGGAAAGGTAATCGGGGAAGTCTATGAAGCGCATAATAATAAATTGATGAAAATCGCTTATACAGCACTTGAGGAATTGTCTGTCCCGGTTGTCCCGGTTGCTGAAGGAATCGCTGCCATTCCATTAGTTGGAACACTTGATACCCACCGGGCAAAACTTGTCATGGAAGTCGCTCTTAATGAAGGAGCTCGAATGAACTTGTCTCATATGATCATCGATGTGTCAGGCGTGCCGATTATTGACACAATGGTAGCGGATCAGCTGTTTCAAGTGATCCAGGCGTTGCGTTTAACAGGCGTTGAGGCAATTATTACCGGCATCCGTCCTGAAATTGCCCAGACCATTGTTAATCTAGGTATTGACTTCGATGAACTCAAGCCTCAGGTGAATCTCCAGGAAGCCCTAAAAAGCTTGGGCTTTGACAGAAAAACACAATAAATAAGCAGGCGGGCGGACAACACCGCCCAGCGGCATGGATCAATAAAAAACAGACTCCGGCATGTGAGTCTGTTTTTATATAGAGTGAATTACACCGGCATTACATTCGCCGCTTGCAGGCCGCGCTGGCCTTCCTCCACATCAAATGTTACTTCCTGGCCTTCATTTAAAGTTTTATATCCGTCGATTTGGATAGCCGAGAAATGAACAAATACATCTTCTCCATCTGCTCTCTCAATGAAGCCAAAACCTTTTTCGCTGTTAAACCATTTAACTTTTCCGTGTTCCATTTTTGTTGCCTCCTAGCATTTAAATAACAATTCAGTCGTACGTACTTATTGTATCCAGTTCCTGATTTTTCATACGTTATTTAACAAAAAAGCAAACGGGCGGAAAGGAAAAGAGCGTTTTACGCACGCGCGTGTGAAACCGCTAAGCCGCTAAAAAGAAAGCCGATCCACAAGCAGCAGCTTGTTGGACCGGCTTTTCTTTTGGTGACGGAAAACTCTTTAAAACGACTCGATGATTTGTCTGGCAACCGCTTCGCCGTTTTCAATGCAGTCCGGGATGCCTACTCCATAGTAGGAACAGCCGGCCAGCAGCACGCCTGGATAACCGGCCGCAAGCGTCTTTTCCAGTTTTTCGACGGTTTGAGGATGGGTAATTAAATAGTTCGGCATGCTGTCAGACCAGTTAGTGATCTCACTGACTGCCGGCTCCAAGTCCATCCCCAAGGCTTTCCGGATATCACTCATGGCCAGACGGAGCAGCTCTGATTTCTCCATGCTTTGTAAAGAAGCAAAGGATGGATGGCTGCTTTTATAAAACAGCCGGACCAGCAGATTGCCGTTCGCCGACGTATGCGCCCACTTGCGGCTTGTCCATGTGCAGGCATTGCACAACAAGTCAGGATCATCCGCCGTAATGAAACCGGTGCCGTCCTCTGGCAGCAAGCTGTCAGGCACATCAAATCCAGCATATATGCTGATCAGCGAGCTTGTTTTGAAAGGAGCAAAGGCCCGGGTAAGCGGCTGATCATCAAATAGCTTCTCAGCCGCTGTATGAGGAATGCTGAGGACGATATAATCTGCCTCCATCGTTTCGCCATTGGTAAAAGCTACGCGGTAACGGCCATTGATTTTTTCAATCCGCTCCGCTTGCGCATGCTTTCGGATTTCCGCTTCTTTCAGCTTGCTGGCTAATGCGTCAATAAGAGTGTCTAATCCGCCTTTGAAAGACAAAAACTTTTTGCCGCTGCTTTGGAACTTTTCCTTGTTAGCCTCCAACCCTTTAATTATGCTGCCGTACTTTTCCTTATAGTCCAGCAAGTATGGCAAGGTTGACGCGATCGTCAAATCACTGAGGCGGCCGGAATACACGCCCGATAAAACCGGGGCAATCTGCTTTTCGACCAATTCTTTGCCGAAAAAGTACTCAAGAAAGTCACCGATAGAGTCATTCTTTGTAAAGGTCTCGTTTTTTAAATAAAAGTCTTTCAACGCTTCGACTTTTCCTTGTGCTGACACGAGCGTAGTTTTGGCTAACGATTCTACACTTGTCGGAATGCCAAATACAGCATCCGCAGGAATTGGCTTTAATTCTCCACCTGTATAAATAAACGAACGGCCTGTGGCATTATATACGATTTCTTCTTGCAGGCCTAGCTCCTGGATCATTGGCAGGCTAATCGCCTTGCGCGTAACCATCGAATCGGCCCCCGATTCCATGATAAACCCGCTTTGTTTCACTGTGCTGATTTTGCCGCCAAGCTCCCCAGAGGCTTCGGCAAGCACAAGGCTAACCTCTGAACCGGTTTCTTGTTTCCATTTATGCAATTCATATATGGCGGATAGCCCTGTAATGCCGCCGCCGATAACTAAGACTGTTTTCACTTATGCACACCTCTGTTTATGATGCATTTTTACTCTTTTCAAGTGTACCACAATAAGCTTTCGTTGAATCACTTCTATGCTGTATCCATCCGTTTATTTTGTGTCATTTTGTCCATTTTTGTCCCCGCTATCTCTTTCTCTCCTCTTCAGCCGTCTCAGCCTAAAGTCTTAGGGAAATATCTGTCTGCGGTTCATTATAGTGGAGGAAGAAATAGGTTAGGATGGGAAATGATGAAGGAACTCACCAAATACATACTGTTCGTCCTTACCAATCTTCCCAGAACTTTACTCGTTTGGATTTTTCGCAATAATTCAATTTTAATTGCAATTAAGCTATCTGTTTAACGCATATAGTTGAAACTTGAGGTCCTCGTTACATAATTAACAAAAAGGAGAATGATGATGAACGCCTTAAAATTTATTGTTCAAAGAAAAATCCTAATTGGATTGCTAACGATCTTCATTATGATCATCGGCGGCTACTCGATTCTGAAGCTGGATAAAGAGCTGATGCCGGGGATCGAAATGGATGGCGCTTTTGTAGAAATAAGCGCTGGTGAAATGTCGGCTGCTGAGGTGGAAAGGACCATTACCATCCCCCTGGAGCAGAGGTTAGAGGCCATTGATGGCATAGAAAACACCCAATCCACAACAAATATCGGACGCAGCTCCTTTCAAATCACCTTTGAGCGCGGGCGCGGAAAAGAGCTGTATAAGGAAGTCGAATCAGCCGCTAACGCTCTGAAAACAGAAGTTTCCGATATTACCGATCTTACGTCGGGGCAATATGGAACGAGCCAGAGTTATGAATTTTTTCTAGATGTATCCGGCGGAAATATGGAGGAAATGTCTTCTTTTGCCAAAAACGTGCTGGAACCCCGCTTGGAGTCACTGCCAGAAGTTAGAGATGTCTCACTTTCCGGTGTGCTGGAGCATGAAGCAGCTATTGAATTTGACCGCAAAAAACTCACCGAGAAAGGATTGGATATCCAGCAAGTCACAGAAGCTATCCAATCTGCAAATGATGAAGCTACCTTAGGCGAATTAAGCGGTGACAAAGAGTCCCCCTCTTTACGCTGGGATACAAAACTAACCAATATCGAAGACATTAAAAATATCAGTCTGCCCTCACCAACAGGTTTCGTAAAATTAAAAGAAATAGCGGACGTTTCCCTTCATCCGCAGGAAAACTCCTCCTTTGTCTGGAAAAACGGGACCAAAGATTTTATCCTTGTGCAGGTCGGCCGGACTTCTGATGTGACGCAAATCGAGATGGCCGAAGCCGTACGGGCGGAAATTAAAACGATCAAAAAAGAGCAGCTTGTGAAAGGGTTTGAATTAAACGAAATCGTAGCGCAAGCCGATTATGTGAAGGAATCATTAGACGGCGTGACCGCTAATATTTTGATTGGCGGCGTCATCGCTATCGCTGTACTTCTTATTTTCCTGCGGAACCTTCGGGCAACCTTTATTATTGGCTTGTCAATTCCGACTTCCGTCCTGCTGACCTTCGCTGCCATGTGGATGTTCGGCTACAGCTTCAACATCTTAACGTTGATCGGCCTTGGGCTGGGGATTGGCATGATGGTTGATTCCTCCATCGTTATTTTGGAATCTATATACAGAAAAAAAGAACAAGGACTAGGAAATTTTGACGCGGTACTGGCAGGAACAAAAGAAGTAGCAGCAGCCGTTATTGCCTCTATGCTGACGACTATCGTTGTATTTCTGCCGATAGGACTGATCGGCGGCGATATGGGCCAATTTATGATCATGCTGTCCGCAGTCGTTGCTATCACACTCATCAGCTCTGTCATTATTGCCTTTACGCTGATTCCTTCACTTTCGGAAAAGCTGTTAAAGCTCCAAAAACCAAAGAAAACACTCAAGGAAGGGCCTTTCATGCGGGGCTACAACCGGATGATCGCTTGGACCATTAAGAAAAAACGAAACAGCCTGGCAGTTATCGTTCTCTTTTTCATCATGTTTGCCGGTTCGTTATCTCTTGCTGCCAAGATTCCGATGACGATTATGCCTGATATGTTTAATCGTTACACGGAATTAATGGTCAATCTGGAAACGGGGCTTTCTCCTGACGAGAAAGAAAAAGTGGCACAAAAAATGAACGAAAAACTGCGTTCAATTGAGGATGTGGACTCTAACTATATCATGGATAATGGAGGTGTGTTCTATGCCATTATCAACATGACAAAGGGAGATCAGATCAAAGAAGACCAAAAAACCGTCAACGAACAGATTTTGAAATCACTGCGCAGCCTGCAGAAAACCGTTCCTATTGAAAATGTCCAAAGCGCTATGTCCGGCGGCGGCAGTTCACCTGTCCAAATAAACATTAAGGGAGAAGATCTCAACGAGCTGCAAGCTGTTGCGGATGACTTTATGAAAGAGCTTCATACAATTGATGGAGTCACTGGAGCAACCCACTCTATGAATCGAACTTCAAATGAACAAGTTATCGTTCTGAACGAAAAAGAAATAGAGAAAGCCGGCTTATCACAAACACAAATCAAGCAATTCATTGAACAGGCGCTCTTGCAAATGCCTGCTGGCGAAATGAAAATGCAGGATGAAACCGTGCCGATAATGATGAAATGGTCAGAAAAAACCAATACCCAAGCTGCGCTCTTGGACGTGAAAGTGCCAGGCAAAACGGGCAAAGAAAAACTGTCTTCCTTCGTCGATTTCAAAAATGTGAAAACGCCTAATGAGATTTCTCATGCAGACGGCGAACGCCTTCTTTCCATATCAGCTGATATCGAAGGAAGAGACTTGGGAGCTGTAAACCGGGATGTGCAAAAGCTGATTGAAGATTTTAAAGCCCCGGCCGGCTATACCGTCGCGGCCGCCGGAGATCTTAAACAGCAGCAGGAATTGATGATGGATATGATTCTCGTCTTGGTCCTTGCTCTCTTCCTTGTATATGTAGTGATGGCCGTACAATTTAATCATTTAGGCCATCCGCTTATCGTGATGTCCGTGATCCCAATGACTATCACTGGCGTTCTCCTTGGGCTATTCGTTACCCAACGAGAGCTGAATCTGATGTCCGGCATAGGGGTCATCATGTTGATTGGCATTGTGTTAAACAACGCTATTCTGCTTATCGACCGTACAAACCAGCTCCGCAAACAAGGCTATACAGTCGAGAAGGCTCTGGCCGAAGCAGGCAAAACCCGTCTGCGCCCAATTTTTATGACAACTTTAACAACAGTTGGCGGCATGATTCCTTTAGCTTTGGCATCAGGCACTTCCGGCAACTATCAGGCCCCTATGGCTACTGTCATTATCTGCGGCCTAATGTTTGCGACCTTTATTACATTGTTCTTAATTCCAGCCGTCTACCGCTTATTTACGAGCAAGCGCAAGGAAGCAAAGAAGCAAACAACAGCAGATGACGCTGCTTCTTTATCAAAAAATATAAGCTAACAGCAAACATCCCTTTTGGCCGATCCAAAAGGGATGTTTATCATGTCTGCAGCTGACTGCTTCTCTTGAGAGCTTTTGCTCCGTTTTCTTCTGAGAAGACAGCCATTGCGATAAAAGACACCGGTTTTCTTATTTATTTCGCTTCAGCTGCTCCAGCTGCTTTTTGCTGTAATTCAGCTGCTCCTCGAGCCGTTGAATCGGTTCCGCATGTTCACTTTTCGTCCATGCGTTCTGCAAAGCGCTATCTGCTTGATGAACGGTGTTTTGCACCCGCTGTATTGCCTGAGCTGTAGGGTTTGATTGCGCCTGCCCCATCGCTTCTGCCACGTTATCTATAGAGTTGCGCAATTGCGAAATGACATTTTCATTTTTCCAGCTGGCTTCTGTATGATCCATCATAAAGGCCTCCTTCTCTGTCAAATACGGTATGCCTTTACTATGTCAAAATAGCCCTTGCCTTATGCACCGGTGTGAATCGAAACGGTTTATTTTTCGTCTTCTATTTCTAATTTTTTGCCATTTTTAAACGTAATTTCAAGCTCTATTTCTTTGTAGCCAAAAGGCAGTTCAAATGCTTGCAGCGCCTTTTTAATCGCTTGCCGTTTAGACATTTTTCTTCTGATGTCCAGCTTCCTCAGCCGCGGGTAAAGCAGCTTAAATGCTTCCTCCCCCTTCACATCCAATCCGTTTAACTCGTCTTCAATCTTTACTTTAATTGTACGATTTTTTTTGTTTCGCTCGATTTCCGCTTCATACTCTTTATTTTTTCCATAAGACACTTCCAGTTCAAACTCTTTGAACTTTAAATCCGCTAACTTCCCTTTCATCCTCTCACTCCCTTTATGATTTTCCCTTGCTGTTCGCCTACCGCAAGCAATGCATTTTCGCTTCCGCCTCATCCCAGGCAACAGTGTAGCCCTGGCCTTTGGAACAGAAAATGGATGACGAGCTGTATTCAGGGTCCGCATCTTTATTATAACCGATTCTCGCGATCACCTCTTCCTTATTGTGGCAACAGTCGTATCCGCCAAAAACGAGGGTGATCATTCCTTTTCCTTGAGTAAAAGCGGCAAGGTCCGCACTATAATTCATAAAGGTCGCGACCGGTGCTTTTCCGGTCAATACCGCTTTATTCCCCTCCGTCTGCGGGGGATCAAATGTACCGTGGGCTGTCTGGATGTCCGCGAGCACTTTGCCCATCTGCTCCATGTCCACTTTGATTTTAAAATCATAATAAGGCTCTAATAAAAGATTTTCTGCTTTTTCCAGCCCTTGTCTTAATGCCCGATAAGCCGCTTCCCGAAAATCCCCGCCCGATGTGTGCTGGTTATGGGCGCGGCCTGTAAGAAGCGTAATCTGAATATCCGCTAAGCCCGATCCTGTTAAAAGACCGCGGTGTTCTCTCTCAAACAGATGATGGCGAATAAGATTTTGATGGCCGATCGTTAAATCATTGACATGACACGCATTTTCAAAAGCAATGCCGCTGTTTCTGGCTGCCGGCTCCAACTTTAAATGAACCTCCGCATAATGGCCTAACGGCTCAAAATGGCCGCAGCCGCTGACTGGAGCAGCAATCGTTTCCTTATAAATAATTTCCGGGTCACCGAAAGAGATGTCAAAGCGAAACCGCTCCTTAATCACCTGCTTTAAAATCTCCAGTTGAATCGCTCCCATGATGTGAATATGGATCTCCTGCAAGCTTTCTTCCCATGTGACATTTAAAGACGGGTCCTCCACATCAAGCATGTTCAAGCAGCGCAAAGCCTCTTTGATATGAACGGATGAGTCGACGTTGACTTTAGCCTTTAAAGTCGGGACCATTTCATAGGCGCCCTTTTCATTTAATACGCCAAGCCCATCGCCGGCGCCTGCTTGCGACAGTCCTGTCACGGCAAACAGCTCACCCGCTGCCGCCTCATTGGCTGTTTGAAACTTATGGCCGTTGTACACCCTGATTTGTGTTACTTTTTCACTCATTCCCTCTCCGTACTGGATCTCGTCGCGCACGCGCAATGTGCCGCTCAACGCTTTAATAAACGTAATCCTCGTTCCATTCAGATCATGCTTTACTTTATAAACCCGTCCGGAAAACGGGGCGTCCTGCCGGTAATCAGTCTCCGTCAGCCGCTCTAATTTCTCCAGAAAAGCGGCGATCCCGATATCATGAAGCGCAGAGCCGCTGGCACATGGAAAGATCCTTCTGTCTTTCACCTGCTGAAGGAGTGTTCGAAGCCATAGATCTTCTTCGTACTCTCCTTCGAGGTAGCGCTCAAGCAAGCCTTCATCCCGCTCAGCAACAAATTCAATGAAATTGTCACTCATATGTCCTTGATGAAAATCATCGGTTAAATTAAACACCTCTCCAGTTAATTCAGACCGGATCTCCTCTAATACTCGCTGAGCGTCTGCACCGGTACGGTCTGTTTTATTAATAAAGAAAAAGACAGGAACGTTATACTTGCGGAGCAGCTGCCAAACAGTCTCCGTATGTCCTTCCAGCCCTTCAACGGCGCTGATGATAATGATGGCATAATCAAGCACTTGGATAGAACGCTCCATTTCCGCAGAGAAATCGGCGTGACCCGGCGTATCAATTAAATAATAAACAGAATTTCCATAAGACATGATCGCCTGATCGGCAAATACTGTAATGCCTCTTTGTTTCTCAATCTCATGGCTATCAAGAAAAGCATCCTTATGGTCGACTCTTCCCCTTTGCTTAATGCTGTTTGTATGATAAAGAAGCTGCTCGGAAAAAGTCGTTTTTCCAGCATCTACATGGGCAAATACACCGATGGTTTTGTTCATTGCACACCTCTGTTATGTTTCTTTGAAATATACAAAGCATTATATCAAAAAATGCGGCCGGCCACCGTCCGCAGCTTCACATTTTCAGGAAGATTCTCTTCTCTCATGCCACGGGTATTGTTGCTGTAAAGGTGCATAATAAACCAGACTCTCTTGATAACCAATCAAAAAAAGGAGCTTTTATTTATGAATCATTCACTTGCCGGTGCCATTCGGAACTATGCGAGCCCATTGGAAACAAATGAGGATTTAACAAAGCTGATCGAAGCTATCGGAGAAGCCAACATTGTTCTTTTAGGCGAGGCAAGTCATGGCACCTCTGAATTTTATTCTATGTGGGCTGCCCTATCTAAAAGGCTGATCACCGAAAAAGGATTTTCTATTCTTGCAGTGGAAGGAGACTGGCCTGCAGCCCAGCAGGTGAACCGTTATATTAAAGGATACGACTCGGAAAAGAGGAAGGCAGAAGAGGCATTGCAGGCCTTTGATCGCTGGCCAGCCTGGATGTGGGCAAATGAAGAAATGGCCATTCTCATCGAGTGGCTGCGGGCTTATAACGAAAAAAGGAAGGACCGCCAGCAAGTCGGCTTCTATGGAATTGATGTATACAGCTTATGGGAGTCGATCGAGGAAGTGCTCAATTACTTATCGCGCACGAAGCCGGCTGGCATTGATTTAACTTTGGCCAGGAAAGCATTCTCCTGCTTTGAGCCCTTCAACCGCCAGCCGGAGAACTATGCTGTTTCTACTTTGAATTTTTCCGATGGATGCACAGAAGAAGTTTCTAAGCTGCTGGCTTCGATCCGCACTCACGAAAAACAGTATGCAGGAACAGAAGAAGCAGACCTTAATTTAAAAATCAATGCGCTAGTGGCCAAAAACGCTGAGCGGTATTATCGCGCCATGGTCAGAAGCGACATCCTTTCGTGGAATATCCGTGATGAACATATGGCAGAAACGATCAACGAATTGCGAAGTTATCATGGAAAAGACGCAAAACTAATTGTTTGGGAGCATAATACCCATATAGGCGATGCATCGGCTACCGATATGAAAAACGAAGGGATGATTAACGTCGGCCAGCTTATCCGGGAACAAAATCAGGAAGAAGAAGTATTTGCTGTTGGCTTCGGCACTTATCACGGCACCGTCATTGCGGCTGAAGAATGGGGAGCCCCGTTTCAAACAATCGACGTTCCGCCTGCACAAAAGCATTCGTGGGAAGCCGTTCTCCACCAAGCAGGCGCCTATAACAAACTTCTGCTCTTTAATAAGCACAACCGCTCCTTGTTTAATAACTGGATTGGCCATAGAGCGATCGGGGTAGTGTACGATCCCGAATATGAAGCTTACGGAAATTATGTTCCCTCCCAGATTGCCAGCCGTTATGATGCATTCATTTATATTGACCAAACAAGAGCCCTCGCACCTTTAGCAGCAAAGAAAGCCGTGCCAAACAAGTAAGGGCTTGCCGCCGCTCTCAGGAAGTTAAAAGCTTCAAAATATACTCAAGGAATACTGTTCCGATAGCATTTCCAGCAGCTTCAGCCCTGCTATGCTATTTCCTTTTTCATCAAGAGCAGGACCGAATATGCCGATGCCAAACCGGTTAGGAACTACTCCCATGATCCCCCCGGAGACACCGCTCTTTGCCGGAATGCCGATGCGGACAGCAAATTCTCCGGCAGCGTTATACATGCCGCAAGTCACCATAAAGGTTTTGCATATCCTGACAATGTCTTTTGGAATTAATTGTTCTTTCGTGAATGGGTCCTCTCCATTCATCGCAAAGACCAAGCCGATTCTGGCCAGGTCCAGGCAATTCATCTCAATGGCACATTGCTTTGTATACAGCTCTAACAGCTCTTCTACGTTCTCTTCAATAATCTTATGCTCCATCATAAAGTAACATAATGCCCGGTTTAGATACGCTGTTTCAAACTCTGACCGGGCGACCTCCTCGGAATAGCTGAGCTGCTGGCCGCCCGCCAGCCGTTGGACAAATGCCCGGATGCGCTCCAGCCTGTCATTAATTGAAGATCCTTTGATCATGCTTGTCACAGCCAGCGCCCCCGCATTAATCATCGGATTGAGCGGCTTAGACGGATTGTACAGTTCAAGCTTTACGATAGAGTTGAACGGGTCTCCCGTCGGTTCATACCCGACCTTTTCAAACACCCTTTTTTCTCCGCAATCCATTAAAGCAAGCGCCAGCGTCAATACTTTCGATATGCTTTGCAAAGTGATTTTTTTCTCTACTTCCCCTGCCGAAATGCACTTGCCATCAGAATGAAAAATAGCGATAGACAGATCATTCGGATTTTCTTTTTTTAGCGCTGGAATATAATCAGCTACTTTTCCTTGTGCTGTATATTTTTTTGCTTCCATTACTAATTCATTTAATTTGTCACTGGAATAGCAAGGCATACCCATCCTCCTTTGTTCTTTGGCTCTTAAAAACGGGATATTGATTTGATTAGTTTCAGCTAAATAATTGAAGTTTATCCCGTGCGCCTCAGCTCTTGGTCTCCTGTAAAAAAGGCGGCTTGCCCTTAGCGTGTCTTTTACGGTGTGATCCAAATAAAAATCAGTTCAATTGCTGGCGGATGGAGGCGGGTGATTTCCATGCCATTCAACAGGACCGGTAAAGGTAGGAAAAAGCGGTTCGGAGTACGAAGATTCCGAACCGCTTTTGGCGATAAATGGATGCTTGCAATGAGTGACCGCTTAATTTTCTTTCTGCAGAAGGCGGCTCAGGCTTTCATCAAAAGGAGCATAAGCGATGCCTTTCTCAGTAATAATAGCAGTAATCAAGTGATGATCCGTAACATCAAAAGCTGGATTGTATATTTTTACGCCTTGAGGAGCCATCGGTTTCTCATACCATTGTGTGCTTATTTCCTCTTTGCTGCGCAGTTCAATTGGAATGTCAGCACCAGATGTGCACCCCTGGTCTATTGTAGATAAGGGGGCGCACACATAAAATGGGATGCCGTAATGCTTTGCCAGCACGGCCAGACCGGATGTGCCGATTTTATTGGCGGTATCTCCGTTAGCCGCCACACGGTCACAGCCCACCAGCACGGCTTGCACCTTTCCTTCTTTCATGACAATCGAAGCCATATTATCGCAAATTAACGTCACATCAACTCCAGCTTCTTGCAGCTCCCAAGCTGTCAGGCGGGCGCCTTGCAGCAGGGGGCGCGTTTCATCCGCATACACACTGAACTGATAGTTCCTCTCCTGCCCCAAATAGATAGGAGCCAATGCTGTGCCATATTTAGCGGTTGCAATGGTGCCGGCGTTACAATGAGTAAGAAGCCCCCATCCTGGCTCCAGTAATGAAAGCGCATGTTCGCCAATTGCCAGGCACACCTTTTCATCTTCCGCCCGGATGTTGTCCGCTTCTTCCTTCAATGCTTGCTTAATGACGGCAACGCTTTGATCTGCTTCTTGATGCAGCCGGTCTTCCATCCGCTGCAGCGCCCAAAATAAATTAACGGCCGTCGGACGGGAGGACGCCAAATATTGCTTGGCTTTTCGAAATTGATCAGCGAGCTCCGCATAAGACGCTGCATTGGATCGCTTAACGCTTAAATAAATGCCATAAGCCGCCGCAATCCCGATAGCGGGTGCTCCTCTGACCTTTAGATGATAGATTGCCTCCCAAATGTCTTCTAGTGTTGAGAGTTGCAGAAAGACCTTTTCATTCGGCAGCAGGGTCTGGTCGAGAAGCACAAGAATATCGTTGTTGTCATCCAGCCGTACTGATTGAATGGCTGTTACTGGTGTTGTCATGGTTGATTGCCCCTTTACTAAACTGATCCACGCTTCGGCGCAGTACCTTTACAAAATCATTTCCTGAGCGGATACTTGCCCGCTCAAGGATAAACGCTTTTCCGGCTGTTACACAAATCTTTTCCGCCTCCACCCTGTTTTCTTCATCAGAAATGGAGGTTAAATCCTTCACATGGGCAATGCCGATGACCCTCCGGCACAGTTCAAGACCTGCAGCCGCCGCCGTATCTTCCAGAATAGAATCTACATACCACTCTTTAAAGCCCGGAACAGTTGCGGTTTGCTCAGTCACTGCTTCATCCCATAACTCCAAGAATTTTCGTGAAAACAGCTCAATGACTTGAGCAATTGTTTCTTCTAAATACTGAAGATACTCGTTTTTCCTCTTCTCTTCTTTGATTGTGTAGCTCGCATGAACGTAGGCAAAGATTAAATTCGCCACAACGTTCCCGATGTCATAGCCTGCCGGTCCATAAAACGCGAACTCAGGATCAATAATTTTCACTGAATCTTCTTTTATAAAAATCGAGCCGGTATGCAGGTCGCCGTGAAGCAGCGACTGGGCCTTGGTCATAAAGTCAAACTTTAGTTTGGCTGTTTCTAATGCCAGCTCTCGGTCATTCCAAATCGTTTGATGAACAAACTCTTTCGTTCCTTCGAATACATCATTTTGCTCGCAATTATAGAATGGCTCGGTATAAACTAAATCTTCAGTAATTTCACAAAGCTCCGGGTTCGTAAATTGCTGTACTCGCCCTTTCTTCTCTTTATGCCCCATCACGACATCAGATGTAAGCAGCAGTGTGCGCGCAAGAAACGTTGTGATCTGATCAGCAAATAACGGGAATTTTTTATGATTTAAAAGGGCTGAACGCATAATCTCATGATCAGATAAATCATCCATTACACAGCAATTCATGACTGGATCGTAAGAATACACTTTCGGGACAAAGCCTTGGGCCAGCTCTCCTTGAAGCGCCAATATTTCACTTTCAATCCGGTTGCGGTCAGGAGACACTTTGAAAGCGTCGGAAATGCGGGCCACCGGACCTGCCTGCTTGACAATAATCGACTGCCCGCTGTTAAGATCCGTCACTTTAAACACATAGTTTAAATTGCCGTCCCCGATCTCGCGGCATTCCAAGTCCGCATCCTCAGCAAAAATATTCAGCCTTTCCCTTACATATTCCGCTGCATCTGTTTCGTTCATCGTAAAGTAAGCTGATGCAAAATCTCTCACATGAGTCCCCTCCCTTATTTTTGCTTATAATAAGTAAGCCCGAGCGCAAACGCTAAAACAGCTCCTTTTACGATATCCATCGCATAGTAAGGGACAGACATCATAACAAGGCCGTTTTGCAAAATGCCGATTAATACAGCTCCAATAAATGTGCCAATTGCATTAGGCTTTCCAGCTCCAAATACAGCAAAACCAATGAAAGCCGCGGCCACAGCATCCATTAAATACGGGGAGCCCGCGTTGATCTCCGCCGTCATAAGCCTCGCGGCGAGCACTGTGCCGCCAACAGCGGCACAAACAGCGGAAAGCAGGTAAGCAATGACTTTATATTTGTTGACCGGTATTCCAGACAGCCGGGCTGCCTCCTGATTGCCGCCAATGATATACATGTACCTTCCGTGCTTGGTATATGACAAAAAGATGTGAACAAGAACAACTGCTGCGACCATTACGAAAATAATCCAGGGAACCTGGCCGATTTTTTCAAATATCGGGCTAATGGTTCCTGCGGCAAATGAGCCGTCCGGCATCACCATGTTTTGAGTAATCGTTGCCCCTTTCGTATAAGTCAAAGCGGCTCCTTGAATAATAAACATCATCGCTAACGTTGTAAGCATATCCGGGATTTTAAACTTCACGATTAATAAAGCGTTGATTGCCCCTACTGCGATCGCGGCAGCTAACGCAGCAATTAAAGCGACAAATAGATTTTGGGAGTACCAGACAAACATCGAGATAACAAGTGCATTCGCCAACGAAGCAGTCGATCCTACAGACAGATCAAATCCATTAATCGCCAGAGAGATCGTTACACCGATAGCAATGATCGTAACAATAGAAATTGACCGTAAAATATTAATGATATTTTCGCCTTCGATAAAGGCGGGGTTTGCCCACGTAAAAACAGCGATTAACAGACCGATTGTCAGCAGAGTGCCGTACTTATAAAACCAGCTGAACAGCTGAAAAGATTCTTTGACCGGTTGTTTTTTCACTGTGACTATTTGTTCTGTAGCCATTTACTTTCCTCCTGTTGAGTAATACAAAATTTCTGCTTCGCTTGTTGAGCTGGTTGGCACCTCTTTCACAGCCTCGCCGTCATAGACTACATAGACCCGATCTGTCATGCCCACAATATCGGCCAGCTCGCTTGAGGCGTAGATTACTCCCTTTCCTTGCTTAGCAAGCTCAGTGATCAACCCAAAAATCTCCCGCTTCGCTCCGATATCGACCCCTTTAGTCGGCTCATCAAAAATGTAAATATCAGCTTCACCCAGCAGCCATTTGCCAATGACCACCTTTTGCTGGTTTCCCCCCGATAAATTTGCCACCTTCGCTTCTGCGGACGGCGTCACAATGCCCAATCGCTGAATCATGTCTTCCGCCGCACGCTTCTCTTTCTTAAAATCAATAAAACTGAAAAGCTTAGAAAATCGGCTCATGGCAGAAACCGTTAAATTCGTGGCAACCGACTCGGAAATGATCATTCCCTCTTTCCGTCTTTCTTCAGGCACGAGAACCATTCCATGCCGCACAGCATCCGTCGGGGAAGCAATGTTTACTTTCTGGCCCCGGATGAAAATAGCGCCTGACGTCTGAAGAGACGCACCGAATAAAGCCTGGCAAATTTCTGTTTTTCCTGCGCCGACGAGACCGGCAATGCCGATAATTTCTCCCTTCCTCACTTCAATGTTCAAGTTTTTGACCATGTGATCATCCGATAGATTCTTCACTTCAAGAATCGTTTCCCCGGTTGAAGGCTGGCGGGAAGGATATTGTTCATCTAACGTTTTTCCAAGCATTTGTTCAATGACATCATCCGGGGAAGTCAAAGCGGTCTTTTCTTTCATGACCAGCTCTCCGTTTCTCATCACGGCTATTTCCTCACAAATAGCAAACAATTCCGGCAGCCGGTGGGAAATAAAAATAATAGCGACTTCCTTCTTCTTTAAAAGCCGGATTAATCGGAATAACTCTTCCGTTTCCGTCTGGCTTAACGGCGCCGTAGGCTCATCTAATATTAAACAGCTGCATTGATCGGAAATTGCCCTTGCGATGAGCACCATTTGCTTTTCTGCGAGGGTCAGCTCATCCACCCGCTTATGGGTAGAGATCGCTACATTCAGATTGGCCAGCACATCCGCTGCCTGCTTATGAAGTTGCTTCCAATGAATCAGCTGTTTTCTGCCCATTCCATGAATCATTTGCTCCAGCATAATATTTTCGCCAACAGTTAAATGAGGAATGAGCGCCGTATCAACCTCCTGATACACCATTTGCACACCGAATTGCTTGGCGTCTTTCGGCGAACGAATGGCCGCTTGTTCGCCATGAAAATAAATCTCGCCCCGGTAATGGCCATAAGCTCCGGATAGCACCTTCATCAATGTAGATTTTCCCGCTCCATTGGCACCGATCAAAGCATGAATTGTTCCTTTTTCCACATGGAAATTCACATTTTTCAAAGCCGCTACCCCTGGGAAATCAATCGAGATGTTTCTCATTTCAATCATTGTGCTCGTTCCCTTCATCTAAAATGGGGATGGCCATTAAGTAAAGCGGACGCATCCGCTGCCAGATCAGCGAATGCCGCCTTTCTTAATAGTGTTCTTTCAGTGTTTTCATCCACTCTTCTTCAAAAGCATCCGATTTTCCCCAGTTTGGAATGACGCTCTTTAAGCTTTCCATATTTACCGGTTCTTTCGATGAAGCTAATTCTTTTTGGGAAATTAAACTGGCGTCTAAGGCGTATTCTTGCGGAGTCTCCTCCCCTGCCAATTTCTTGGCGAGGATTCTCATATCAATCTTGCCAATAAGCGCTGGATCGACGGCTGCTGTATACTTCCACGAACTTCCTTTTTCCTGTATAAGCTGCAAATCTGCATTGGAAACGTCAATTCCGTAAATTTTTACTTCCTCCCGTCCCGCTTCTTTAATGGCGCGGGCTGCGCCGATGGCAAAGGCATCCCATGTGGCATAAATGGCATCTAATTTTCCTTTTGGATATTTTTTCAGCATTGCCTGAACAGCGTTTTGGGTCTGTACAGATGTATCGGCTGCGGCTACGCCGAATCTTTCTACCTCTTTAATGCCCGGGTTCTTCTTTAATGTCTCTTCATATACAGCATTCCGGCGAACCATTGGCGGAAAGCCATCGACCCACAGATAAGCAATATTGGCTTTTCCATTGAAATCCTTCACCAGCTGATCCAAGCTCAAGGCAGCTAACGCTTTGTCATCCTGGGAAGTCAACGTGACACCCTCTACTTCTTTTAACTTTTCAATAGAGTCAAACGCGACCACGCTTTTTCCTTTCTCCGTTAACTTTTTCACAGCATCTGCTGTTGCGGCGTCATCCCCGTGAGAAATAACCACTCCGTCGTAATCCTGATTCGCCGCTTGTGCAATGGCATCATGGAATTTTGCTGTATCGCCGTTGGCCGTGAAAATATCCACTTTAAAACCGAGCTCCTCGCCCTCTTTTTTTGCTCCGGCTAAAAACTGGGCGGTATGGTCATCACCGCCAATTTTGCGGATTACTTTTACTTTCACTTCTTCCCCGTTTGCGAATCGTTCGGGTACATTTTCAATTTTCCCCGGCGTCTTTCCACTGGATGATGAAGCTCCTTCTTCACCCGCTGAACAGCCGGTCAATAATAGTGTGAAGGTTAAACCGGACACAGCCAGCTTTTTAAATAATTTTCTCATTTGAACTCCCCCTGGATCTTTTCTGTAAATTAATTTATTTCAAATAATTCAAGCCGTTTTCCTTCCCGCCATTCCTTTCATAAATGTGTGTTATAGTTGCTTAATCGCCTGTAAGTTTGCCTTAGCTTGCAAAAGAGCCAGATGGTACTCAAATAGAAATTCACATGCTTCAAGTACTTTTTTAGCCTCGAAGCCATCCTTTCCCCAGACGGTAATCCCATGGCTGCGGATCAGAACCGCTCCTTGATCCGCCTTTACATATGGGGCCAGTGCAGCTGCCAGCCTGGGAATCTCAGCATAGTTATCAATGATCGGCACTTCCCACTCCGCGTCTTCTTCCCAACGGCCAAATGCTTTAATCAGTTCCTGCCCTTTAAATACTACTTTTCCTTCATCGCCATACAGCTCGGAGACCACATTATTAGCTACCGTATGAACGTGAAGGCTGCAGCCCGCGTTTGATCGCTCATAGATTTCGCAATGAAGAAGCGTTTCCGCTGAAGGCTTTACATTGGTTTCACCGACGGGCCTGCCGTCTTTGTCAACAATCAAAAAATCTTCATTCGTGCTCTTCCGTTTGTCTTTTCCGCTGGCTGTCACAAGGAACTGGAGCGGATTATTCTGAATCTTTATAGATAAATTGCCGCTAGTGCCCATAAACCAGTCTCGTTCAGCCAGCTCGGCTTTTATTTCTGCCAGTTCATGAATACGGGTGATAAATATGCTCATTTTGCATCAACCTGCCTTTCTATACAAAAAACCTCTTCGA
>NZ_BCVF01000038.1 GCF_001591605.1 Bacillus badius NBRC 15713
CCATTGCAATCAACAGAGTGCCTAAAAAGAGAATCGCCGTATAGCTATAGCTGGTTGAAAATGGAATCATCCTGGTGTTATGAAGCGGCTGAGTGAAACATCAGCCGTCTCTTTTGTTTATTCTGCAAGTAAGTCCAATTCGTCTTTTGGCAGCTCATCCAGGTTCAGTTTTTCGTCTGGGTGTTTGGAGCTGGCAGAAGAGGCTTTGACAATGTCACCGAATCCTTGCTGTTCAAGAAGCATGACAATTTGCGACTTAATAGGAATGTTATTGTTAACGAGATATTGCGCTTTTGACCGGATCATTTTATCAAAGACCGGGCTGCGCGCTATGCCGTTTTCTTCAAAAGCATTTTGTGAAAGCAGCAAGTCCATTAATGTCAGCCAATCGTAGTCATTGCCGGTAAACTGCAGCTTGCCGTTTACTTGGTACCATAAATCCCCGTTTGAGCGAATCCAGCGAGGATACAGATTTTCAATGCCGGCTTGAAGCTCGCGGGCTGTTTTTAGATAAGCCGGATTTTTCGTTTGTTTGTATGTTTCCAGCAAAAATCTCATTTCCCCCAGTGCATGGTTAAGAGATACATGTGTTTTCTGGCTGCCTGCTGCATAATAGTCAGCAATCAAGTGGCTGGTCGGCGTCACTTGAATGACATTGCCAATCTCTTTCTGCTGAACAAGGAAATCGGCATAGCGGAGGTTGGACTCCGACAGCTGCGGAATAGATAAGCTTTCTGAAGCATTTTTCAAGAACAGAGCCGCATTTTCATTATGGCGTGTGTCGACATAAGGAGCGGTTGTGCCGTAAGATTTCTTCAGCCAGGTGCTCGTGTATTCTGTTTTGAAAATCGGTGTTTTGCCCGCGGCAATGGCGCCGCCGGAAAAGACATCAAGATCAGCGATTGCATTGACGACGAGGTCTTCAAAATAGCGTTCTTTGTTGCCTTTGTAAGCACTCAAGTAAACGCCGCCCTGCAATCGGCCAATATTGCGGCCATATCCCATTTGGTAGCTAGGTTCAATAGACCATGGCAGCTTTGTATAGGCTCCATCGGCTGTTAACCAGTTGTTAATGGAGGTGTATTCTTTAATCGTCCGCTCAAACCATTCGTCACGGTTGGAAGAATTAGCGAACAGGCGTTTATTGGACAGCAATACCCAGTTTTCTGAGATAGCTTTCCCTTTAACTGACATATTTACGTGAGCAGTAACGAGATTGCGCCCAGTATCTGTATATACTTTATAGCTCTCGTATTCATTAAGCAGCTCGCGGATTACAGACAGCTGGCCGTTAGCATATTTCGTTTGGCGGTGCAGAGAAATATAATTTTTGCCGATCATCATTTCATTCGTCACTGCACTGCCTGCTTTTGCTGACAGAATGCCCACTGGATGAGAGGTTTTGTCGGTTCCGAATGTGTCATTGTGCTTTTGATCCACTTGGCCGAAAGCCGAATATTTAGCCAAGGAATAGGCATTTGATTGCTGGAAAGGCACAATGACGGAAGCGGAGTAGGTGTTATCGCCGTTATGAATGAATTTTGTAAAAATAAAGACGTCGCCGTTATCCAGTTTTCTGAGCGTCACCCGCAATGAACCAAGGGGCTTGGAGGCATTGCCCATGTGGTAATAATAATGATAGTCAGTGGATCGAATGTGCTTATCTGTGGTGCGCTTATTGTATGTAAGAGGCACTCCCTGTGTGTTCATTCGCACTTTAATGTACTGATCATCATTCACTGGAACAACGACTTCAGAGGAATCAGCCGGTTCAGGAAGTGAAACGGGTCCTTTATCCTCTGAGAACAGATCGAGCTTTTCCATTAAGCGATAAACAAAGACAGCTGATTCGCCGCGTGTCGCAATTTTCTTTGGGAAAAAGTAATTATCTGCTGTTCCCTTAATCAGTCCGTAATGGGTCATCCGCTGCACGGATTCGTAAGCGTAGCGCGTGATTTCCGCTTTGTCTTTATAAGTGAGCGTTGCTTTAGTCGGATAATCGCCTTTCAGCTGCATCGCCCGGTCCAGCATGACAGATACATCCGAACGTGTAACCAGCTGGTCAGCAAGCGCATAGCCATCCGCATTTCCTAAAAGCAAGCCGGCTTTTTTTGCTGCAGCAATATCCTTATATAAATTACTGCCGGGAGGTACGTCTTTAAAAGCAGAATCTCCAGGCGGCAAGTCCAGTGCCCGAACTAAAAATGCAATAAATTGTCCTCTCGTTACCTGGGCGTTTGGCCGGAACGTTCCGTCATGATAGCCGTTAATGACACCGGCATCGACAAGCGCCTGAATTTCTTTCGCAGCCCAATGGCTCTTTGCATCATCGAACACTTGGGCAGACGCTTGGACCGTCCACGTTAAAAACAGCACGCACACGATCAGACTCGCTAGTAATTTTCTCATAGTTTCCCCTTTCTCAATGGCGTTTAACCTTCGATATTATATCATATTGGCAGTCTATTATCATAGGAGACTATTGGAAAGTCTTAACCTTCCATTTATTATATATGATTTCTTGTGTGAAAAGGAAAAATCCCCGCATCAAAAGGAAATCATATATAATAGAAGAAACTCAGATACTAAAGGAGATGAAATGATGGTTTTTCCCCCTGCTTCCTTTCTTTCCGGCCGGCTTCTTCTTGAAGAAGAAATCCCCTTTCCGCTTCCTGACTCCCCTGCTATTCAAAAGCTCCCCGGCCTTTCAAAGAGAAATTCCCGTTTGTATTGTGAACGCTGCGGCAACAATGAAAAAGAGCGGTTTGCGCTGTTTCCCTGTGCTCGCTGCCAAACCGAATGCCTCTATTGCCGCCATTGTTTAATGATGGGGCGCATTTCAGGTTGTTCCCGCCTGGTTTACTGGACGGGTGCCGAACCTCCTTATGAAGGGGAGGGCATCCTTCATTGGAAAGGCAGTCTATCAGAGGGACAGGAACGTGCTTCACAGGCTGTGACTCAAGCAATCCGTGAAAACGGAGAGCAGCTTATTTGGGCGGTGTGCGGAGCGGGGAAGACAGAGGTGCTTTTTCGCGGAATCGAAGCTGCTCTTTTGGCGAACAAGCGAGTCTGTATCGCCACGCCGCGGACGGACGTTGTTTTAGAGCTTGCTCCGCGCCTGCAGCACGTCTTTCCCGGTACAAAAGTTGCTGCATTGTACGGCGGCAGTCCCGATCGTCATCTTTACAGCCAGCTCGTTGTCTCCACTACCCACCAACTCCTTCGTTTCTTCCAAGCATTTGACGTCATGATTGTGGATGAAGTCGATGCCTTCCCTTATTCCTGTGATCCTTCTTTGCAATTCGCTGTCCAAAAAGCCCGCAAGCCCGATGCTGCTCTTATTTACTTAACGGCCACGCCAAATGAGAGATGGCAAAAGGATTGTCTTCATGGAAAAAAAGCATTTGTGAAAATCCCTGCCCGTTTTCATCGCCAGCCTTTGCCTGTCCCTCAATTCAGCTGGATTGGTAATTGGAAGAGGGCGGTGAAGAAAGGCCGGCTGCCGGCCAGTATCACAAGTTGGGCCGCCCGGCGCCTGCAAGTGAACAAGCAATCCCTGCTGTTCTTTCCGCATATTGAATGGATGCAGCAAGCCCTCCCGCTGTTTCAGCAGCTTGATTCTTCCATTGCTGCTGTGCATGCAGGAGATCCTGAAAGAAAAGCAAAGGTGGCATTCATGCGCGACCAAAAGATCCCTTTGCTGCTGTCGACAACGATTTTAGAGCGAGGGGTTACTTTTCCGAATATTGATGTGGCCGTTATTGGCACGGAGGATGAGGTGTTTACTGAAAGTGCGCTCGTGCAAATCGCCGGCCGGGCTGGCAGAAGTGCCGATTTTCCTGATGGAGAGGTGCGCTTTTTCCATTACGGCAAAACGAGAGCTGCTGTAAAAGCCATTGCTCACATTCGCCAGATGAACAAAGAGGGACTCGAAAAGGGGTGGCTGGACAGATGAGCAGCTGCCTTTTATGCGGGGAATCAGTGAATGGACGTTTAGGGTGGCGGCCATTTTTTTTGCTTGAGGCACCGCCATCCATTTGCGGAGCATGCCGCCGGCAATTTGAACCAATTATTGGCGAACGCTGCCGAGCCTGTTCCCGTCCGCTGGCAGCGCTCGATCCGGCTTTTATCCGTGAGGATCGCTGTCTGGATTGCTGCCGCTGGGAGGAAGACTCTTTTTATAAGGGCGTGCTTGCCGGGAACTATTCGCTTTATACGTATAACGAAGCGATGAAAGACTTCATTGCCCGTTTCAAGTATCGCGGTGACTATATACTTGCCCAAGTATTTGCTGGTGAAATAAAGAAAGCAGCCAAGCAGCTGCCGCATGATGTCGCTGTCGCCATCCCACTCAGTCAAGAACGCCTGATGGAACGCGGGTTTAATCAGGCAGAAGCACTTGCGCAAGCCGCCGGTCTGGATATTGAGGATGTGCTTCAGCGGGTGCACGGGGAAAAACAGTCGAAAAAGTCGCGGTCAGAACGTCTTGAGGCTGCCAATGTTTTTGGAGTAAAAGAAAAATCCTCCATTTGTCATAAAAAAGTTCTAATCATTGACGATATATATACTACAGGCTCTACTCTCAGACAGGCCGCCTATCTGTTAAAGCAGGCCGGAGCAGCGGAAGTGCGGGCACTCACGCTTGCCAGAGGGCAGGGAACCTGAGAGATCGTTGGAGGTATCAATTATGGGGGAAATCATCAATTGCTCGCGCTGCGGCGAGCTTTACATGGAAAATGCATTTCGCGATGTCTGTGCAAAATGCGCAAAAGAAGAAGAGCACATGTATGAAGAAGTCTATCAATTTTTGCGCAAACGGGAAAACCGGGCTGCTACACTTCAGCGGGTCGTTGAAGTAACAGGAGTCCCTGAAACGCTCATTCACAAATGGGTGAAAAAAGGCCGCCTCCATGCAGCCCATTTTCCGAACCTTGGCTATCCATGTGACCGCTGCGGCGCACTGATTCATAAAGGAAAAGTGTGCCGAGCATGCACGGACGATATCGAAGGAGAACTTGTCCAAATCCAGCGTGAAGAAGCATTTGAAGCGAAAAAGCAGGAGCATCTGAAACAGACAACCTACTATGCGGCGAATAAAAGAAGATAAAAACAGGGATAGTAAAAATGTCCCGATTGTCTTTTTTGAGCGGCAGGAGATACCACAGCAAATTGATAAAAACCGCCTATGAATCCGCTGTTAACTTTTTTTCCGAAAAACCGATATAATGGATAATCAAATGAGACAATCGGAAAAAAAGAAAGAGAGGGATCGACAGCCGTGAAAATTAACCAACCCGGCGTGCAAGGCATCAATCCGTACCAGAAGCAAGTAAACAAAACACAAGGGACGAAAAAAGCGGCCGCCGCACCAACGGATAAGCTGGAAATCTCTTCAGCGGCAAAAGGCATGCAGGAAGTGTCTAAAATGGCAAAGGAACGAATGGAAAAGATCGCAAGCCTGAAACAGCAGATTGCTAAAGGCGAATACCAGCCGCAACCGGAGAAAATCGCTGAGGGCATTGTGAAGTTTTATAAGAAATAATCAAGCGGAGTGCCGAACGCACCGCAGGAAAGCAGAGGGAATCGATATGTCTGCAGGAAAATTAATTGACACACTGGATAAAATGAACCGCCTGCATGGAATGCTGCTGGCGCTCTGTGAGAAAAAAACCGATATTATTAAGCGAAATGATATGGACGGGCTGGACCAGCTTTTGAAAGATGAGCAAAAGTACACGGCGGCTATTCAGACATTAGAAGCCGAACGCGTACGGGAAGCGGAAAAGGTGACTGGCAAGGCAGAAGCAACGATTGCAGACTGCATCGAAGCCGCGAAAGGAACGGAAAAAGAGCGGCTCACTGAACTGCAGGCCAGCCTGCTCGACCGCTTAGAGCAGCTGAAAGAGTGGAATGACTTAAATCAAAAGCTAATTTACCAATCGCTGCAGTTTATCAGCATGAGTATGAGCATGCTTCATCCGCAGCCGGCCCAAGCGACGTACACGCACCCAGCCAAAAACGGCGGGCAGCCATCAAAGCGTTCTATGTTTGATTCGCAAGTGTAATAGACAAAGATATATTCAGGCTGAACCAGCTGCTTGCTGGCAGCCTGGCAGGGCGATGCCCTCTTTTTTTTGAACAAAACAAAGATAAAGAAACGGAGGAACAGTGATGCGTTCCACTTTTCATGGATTAGAAGTCGCCAAGCGCGGCATGTTCACCCAGCAAACCGCCATTAGCGTAACCGGGCATAATATTTCCAATGCCAACACGCCGGGATACACCCGCCAGCGCGTGAATTTTCAATCAACACAGCCTTATCCATCACCCGGCATGAACCGCCCGCAAATCCCTGGCCAAATGGGAACGGGAGTCGAAGCCGGCTCTATTCAGCGCGTGCGGGAAAGCTTTTTAGACGACCAATTCCGCGGAGAAAACAACAAGCTCGGCTATTGGCAAACGAAGTCCTCCGCCGTAAGCAAAATGGAAGACATTTTAAACGAGCCAAGCAAAAATGGCCTATCCGCCGTTATGGGTCAATTCTGGCAATCACTTCAGGACTTGAGCACCAATCCGGAAAATGAAGGCGCCCGCTCCGTCGTATTGCAACGGGCGAAAGCGATCGCCGACACCTTTCATTATTTGCATAATTCGATTTCAGCGATTCAGAATGACCTCGGCAACCAAATTAGCGTCACTGTCAAAGAAGTGAACTCCATTCTGAAGCAAATCAGCAGCATCAATCAGCAAATTAGCGAGATTGAGCCGCACGGCTACTTGCCGAACGATTTATACGATGCCCGCGATCAATTAGTCGACCAGCTGTCGCAATATATGAATATTAAGGTGGAAAAAGTTGAAACCGGCGGGAATGCCCAGAAGATTGCAGAAGGAACGTATAAGATTTCTTTAGTCAATGCGGATGGCAGTGAAGTGCCGCTCATAGATGGTGATCAATTTAACCAAATCGGTGTCGAAGGCGGAACGGATAGTGACAAGGATGGCATTCTGGATCAGCCAGCAGGTGCACTGACTAATTTCAAGATAGTAACGCCTGGCACACCTCCAACAGATGTGGCATCCGTTGGCATCGGCTCATTCTCCCAAGGGAAATTAAAGGCATTAGGAGAATCGTACGGCTACACAGAGGGAGGCGTTACGAAAGGTCTCTATCCGGAAATGCTCGCCAATTTAGACAAGCTGGCAAAGGATTTTGTGGAGGCTTTCAATGATCAGAATAAGCTGGGGAAAGACTTCGACGGCAAGGACGGTGTTGATTTTTTCACAGGAACAGATGCGGCAACGATCAGTGTCGCAATCACTGAAACTTCTAAAATAGCGGCTTCTGCCAATGGCGATAAAGGCAATGGCTCCAATGCCCTGAAGCTAGCTGATGTGCAAATGAGCACAGTCGTAAAACCATATGAAGGAATTATTGGCGCGCTTGGAGTAGAAGGGTCGGAGGCGAGACGGATGACGAAGAACAGCGCGATCCTGGCGCAATCTGTAGAAACGAACCGCCAGTCGATCAGCTCGGTTTCCCTTGATGAAGAGATGACCGATTTAATCCGCTTCCAGCACGCCTACAATGCGGCCGCGCGAAATATTACCGTCGTCGATGAGATGCTGGATAAAATTATTAACGGTATGGGCACCGTTGGAAGATAAGGCAGGTGAATAAAGGATGCGCGTAACACAATCAATGCTTTCGAATAATATGTTGAAAAACTTGTCCAGCAGCTATGACCGTCTTGGCGTGCTGCAGGAGCAGATGAACACCCAAAAGAAAATTACCCGGCCATCCGATGACCCGGTTGTTGCCATGAAAGGAATGACCTACCGGACGTCGGTTACGGAAATCGAGCAATTTAAGCGCAATTTCTCAGAGGCATACAACTGGGCGGAGAACTCTGACGCTGCTTTAGATAGTGCGACTAAGGCATTGCACCGGATAAGAGAGCTGACCGTACAGGCAAGCAACGACACGTATGAAGCCGGCCAGCGTGAAACGGTTATGCAGGAGATCAAGCAGTTGAAAGACCATCTGTTTGACCTTGTGAATACGAAGTTCGGGGATAAATATTTGTTTAACGGGACAGATACGACTACTCCTCCAGCTCAAAAGGACAGCAATGGAAAGGTGACGATCGCCAATAACAACCAGCCGGTTGAACTCGAGCTGTCAAAAGGGATTAAGATGCAGGTGAACGTTAATCCGTCACAAGCGTTTTCTCTTGGTGCTCCAGGTACACCGGGAGAAGGGCTGTTTCAAGACATTGATGATTTGATTAACAAATTGGAGGACGACCAGTCATCAGGCGCTGATATTAACGGGTTTCTGGCTAAGATTGATACTCACATGAATAATATTACCAATGCCCGCGCCGATCTTGGCGCCCGCTTAAACCGGATTGAATTAATGGAAGATCGGGTAGATGAACAGGAAGTCATCGCCAAACGCATTATGTCCGAGAATGAAGACATTGATGTAGAAAAGGTGATTACTGATTTGAAAACCCAGGAAGCTGTTCACCGGGCCGCCCTAAGCATTGGCGCCCGCATTATCCAGCCGACACTGATGGACTTTTTAAGATAATCGGATTTTTTCACTGCCAGGCTTCTCTTTGATTTGTCTATAAGGATGATACATAGAGCGGCCTGGCCTTTTTATAGAACGTGAGGTGATGACGATGCAATTCCCGCAAATCCGCATGACGTCTCAGCATGCCCAAATTGAACTTGACATTCAGCAGCCTGTTCAGTCGATTGAACAGCCGCAAGCGGAGCTGGATCTCCAGCAGCCGCCGGCAGAACTCACCATTGAAACAAAGCCGTCAAAGCTTACAATCGACCAGACAAAGGCGCGGGAGGATATGGATTTAAAAAGTATCGCGAAAAGAATCGAAGAATTCGCTCAGCTTGGTTACCAGGACTGGTTAGAAGGACTGGCACGGGCAGCGGGTGAAGGCGACGAACTGATGATGATTGAAAATGGCGGCGATCCGATTCCAGAACAGGCGCAGCGCAATAGCGAAGGGACGGAGCTCGAATTTAATATCGGCTATATTCCGTCTGCAGGCAGCGTAGCGATTGATTTTCAGCCGGCTCACGTACAGATTGATGTGAAAACAAATCCGGTCATTAACAATACGAGACCGCAAAAGCCGATCCACCACTATCAGCCAGGGAAGGTTCATGTCTCCATGAAGCAATACCCGTCTGTGAACATTGACTTTGTGCATTTAAAATATAAAGGTATCAATTACGAGCAGGAAATTTAAGTAAAGGAACGTGGAAAAGATGATCATCGAAACGAAATACCATGGCCAGGTGGAAGTGAACGAGGAAGCAGTTTGGACGTTCAAGCAGGGGATTCCGGGATTTGCAGATGAAAAAAGCTTTACATTGCTCTCTTTTCCTGATAATGACTTGTTTTTTGTACTCCAATCGACAAAGACACCATCTCTGGGGTTTATCATTGCCAGCCCGTTCGCCTTTTTTTCTGACTATGATATTGTTCTGGATGCAGGAACCGTTGAAGCACTTGAATTAGATCAAGCGGAAGAAGCAGCTATCTATACCATTTTGACGATTAGGGAGCCATTTAGCGAATCGACTGCCAACCTTCAGGCGCCTATTGTCGTGAATGCAAAAAATAAAAGAGCGAAGCAAGCCATTTTAAATGACAGCCGCTACCAGACCCGTCATACGATTATGCCGGCAGGCGCCGTAAAGGAGTGATGGGATCATGTTAGTCCTCACAAGGAAAACAGGAGAAGCCATTCAAATCGGGGATGACATTGAAATCACTGTGATCAGTGTCAAAGGAGACCAAGTCAAACTAGGCATCAACGCGCCGAAGCATATCGACGTTCATCGGAAAGAAGTCTACTTAACGATTCGGGAAGAAAACGAACAAGCGTCAGCCGAGGTGAAAAATATTTTTGATATTCTCGGCAAAGTGAATAAGCAGTAAGAAAGAACTTCGGTGACAAGAAGTTCTTTTTTATTTTTTTGCAAAAAAATAATCCAAAACCTATTAAACTTTTTCCGCTCCTTCCGATATTAAAGATGTAGCGGGGAACAAGGGCGGCCGACCTCGACGCTCCGCTGCCTAACTAACGTTCACACGGACGTGAACGACCTATTCAAGGAGGAAAAGAACAATGAGAATCAATCACAACATTGCGGCGTTGAACACGTACCGCCAACTAAACAGTGCAAATGGTGCACAAGGTAAATCAATGGAGAAATTATCTTCAGGTCTTCGTATCAACCGTGCAGGAGATGACGCAGCTGGTCTTGCAATCTCTGAAAAAATGCGTGGACAAATTCGTGGATTAGATATGGCTTCTAAGAACTCTCAAGATGGTATTTCTTTAATCCAAACAGCTGAAGGTGCATTAAACGAAACGCATGATATCCTTCAACGTATGCGTGAATTAGCTGTACAAGCATCAAATGGTACAAATACTACTAATGACCGTGAAGAAATCCAAAAAGAAATCAATCAAATGACTTCTGAAATTAACCGTATTGGTAATACAACTGAGTTTAACACTCAAAAGTTACTGAATGGTGCAAAGGATTCTGCTACTACTGGCTCTAAAGCAAAAATCGAATTTAATATTGCGGGCATGGCAACTGGTGAATCAATATCTGTTTTAGGAAAAACAGTGAACTTTACAACTGACATTTCAGGTACTGTAGATGCTATTGCAGCAGCTATTACTGGTGATGCAGACTTAAATGCTAAGTATACTGTTACCAAAGATGCTGCTGGGGCAATATCAATTGAAGCAAAAGCAAATGGTGAGGATGCTGCTTTAACTGCAGACCTTACTGGAGGAACAAGTATAACAGCAAAAGATGTTACTACTACAGCTGGTAAAGATGATGGTTCTGCACTAAGCTTCCAAATCGGTGCAAATGAAAACCAAAGCTTAACTCTTGAAATTAAGGATATGAGAGCAGTAGCTTTAGGTATTTCAACTGATACTAATACAGATACTAAATTGGCTGTAACAAATGGTACTGATAGCACACCATCAGAAACAGCACTTAGTGTGTTAACACATGATGATGCTGCAGCAACTATAACAAAAATTCAAACAGCAATCGATAAAGTTTCTGCTGAACGTTCTAAACTTGGTGCGAACCAAAACCGTTTAGAGCACACAATCAACAACTTGAGCACATCTTCTGAAAACCTAACTGCTGCGGAATCTCGTATCCGTGACGTAGACATGGCGAAAGAAATGATGAACCAAACGAAGAACTCTATTCTTTCTCAAGCAGCGCAAGCAATGTTGGCTCAATCGAATCAACTGCCTCAAGGCGTATTACAACTCTTGAGATAATTGATGAGAAGGGCGTCCAGTTTGGCAACGAACTGGAGTATAACTGGGTGAATTGCTGGAACTTCCTAAAGCTTCATCAACCACAACGTAACTGGAAACGGTCAGCGTGATGGTTTGAAAATGCTGAAGATGCAACAATGGATAATCAGCAGCCAAGCTCCTGTGAGGAAACTCTGGAGAAGGTTCAACGACTAGAGAATACGGTCTAAGGCAAAGCTATGACGATGAATCTCGTAGGGCAGCACATGCTGTTCGAAGTGCCCAGCTCCATGGAAAACGTGGATGAAGATATAGTCTATTCTGTAGTCGAAAGATACAGTCGCAAAGCAAGCGAACCAACAACCACAAGGAGTTCTACAACTTCTTCGTTAATTTTATTAGAAAATCCGGTTCTCCGTTCCTGGAGAATCGGATTTTTTATGAGCAAATAAATAGCCCTTATTTACAAAGAATCATTCGATCCCCAAGGTACATTAACTGGTTTTTTAGAATTGAAAGGCACTTCACACGTTGTTTATTATCAACGCAAAGCCGCTTCTATCAGAGAAGCGGCTTCATCTTTATCTAGAAAACAGACCCAGTACTTCACTTACCGATTGGTTTACGTGCGAAACGATGATTTTGTCGCTGTTTTGGCGGATGGTCAAGCTAAGATTGCTTGCTATTTCTTTGGCCATATCGGTGTCTGCCACCATAGATAGGGAGGAAGTTAAGTTTGATTCGTTGACTAGAGTATTCGTCATATGATGTTCGATGGCTTCTTGATAAGAGCCGATTTTCGTTAAGTTGCCGGTCGTTTGCTGGATGGCTTGATCCAGTCTTGAGATCAGTTCTCCCGCATCTTTCTGTGTGAGCAAGGAGACGCCTTCTAGGTTCAGAGCTTTTGTGCTTGTATCCATCAAATCAATGCTGATTTGCTGTCCTGGATTGGCGCCGACCATCAGCAGCAGCGGGGCGTTTTCGCCTAATATTTTTTTTGTATTGAATTCCAGCTTGCTGGCCGTGTCGTTGATAGCTTCCATCAGCTGATTGAGTTCTTCTTGGCTCGCTTCCCGATCCGTTGCGGTCATTGTTTCATTGGCATTCATGACGGCCAATTCACGTCCGCGCTGCAACAGAGCGTTCACATTATTAAGCCCTTCATTCGCCGCCTGCAAGACAGAGAGACCGTCCTGCATATTGCGCTGAGCTTGGGATAGTCCTCTGACTTGAGCGCGCATCGTTTCTGCTACAGCCAAGCCGGCAGCGTTGTCGCTTGCCTGGCGAATTGCTAAACCGGAGGATAATTTGTTCATTGATTTTTCCATTAGCTTTTCATTTTTCTGATAACGCGTCACGGAAAAAGCAACCATTGCCTGATTATGAATTTTCATTTTCTCACCTCTTTTCACATACAATGGATTTCCATTATTTATATCGGATTATTTTTTTGATTATTGATTTAACAGGCGCAATTTTGCTGGAAAAAAACCGATAAAAAGGAAGAAAGGCAGGGGGAAAAGATGAAAGGACGTCAGCAGATTCTTCGCCGGTACCAGCAGGTTAGTGTTCTGACCGCTTCTGCAGAACAGCTGATTATTGCCCTCATAGATGAAGCTCTATCCTCTATTCATACCGCCCGACAGGCGATGGAGAAAGAAGAGGTCGCCGAACAAAACCAACATTTGCAGAGGGCACAGGAGTGTGTGCTCCAAGTGATACCGTTTATAGAAGCGGGGAAGAAGCAAGGACAAGCTCTTATTGCTGTCTATGATTATTTAAACCGGCAGCTGGTTAAGGCGAATATGGCTAATGATAGGTCTGCATTGGGGGAGATAGCAGATTTTCTGGGTAAGCAGAAAGAAGATTGGCAGCTGGCGTTGCACCACCGCCGGAAGAAGCATACCGAGGATTTCATTTAAAAACACAGCAGGAGGACCCTGCTGTGTTTTTAAATTTTGATATCGATAAACTGTGAAAACGGCGAAGGCTGCTGCAGTTCACGGATTCTTTTTGCCGGGTCTGATACAACGTCTTGAATTTTTTCGTTGACTGCTTGTTCTGCAATTTGTTTGCTGATCATCACAAACTGTGATACTGGCCCTTCTCCGACACCGCCGATAACACCCATAATCGTTCGTTCCTCCCTATATTTACAAAAATGTTAGATATTTCACTTTTGTGTCTTTTGTCCTAAATTATAAACCATATATTTTCCAAAGAAAAGCTTTTTACCTTTAATATTTATAATAATAGGCATAAATTCCTTGATTATCTGTAAGGCTCTATTTAATTGTTATAGAATGACCCAGTGAACACTTGCAGAATAAAGTTGGTTTACGATACAGATTTATCCCAGTGCGAGGCCAGTATGGAAGCTGCTTAACTCGTTCGTAAGCTATGTTCATAAATGCGCACATCGGAGCTTTCATGGAGTAGTTGTATGGAATAAAGCTAGCCATCTGCTAAGTTAGCAGATGGCTAGCTTCATAATCTCAAGACGTCATTTTTCCTTTGCAAAGAGTTCGGTCAAATTATTAATGACATAATCGGGTTGGATGCCCGTGCGTTGGATATCGTTTGGATGGGATGCGCCGGTTAGTACAAGGCAGGTCGGTAGGCCATGTTCTTTTCCCATTAAGATATCTGTTTCCAAGCGGTCGCCTACGATTAAGCATCGGTTCTTTGGGAAGTTTAAGCGTTCTTGGACTTTATTAATGTAATAGGCAGATGGCTTGCCAATGATTTGGTCAATAGGTTGACCGGCAGCGACTTCAATAGCTTTGGCAATCGCCAATGTGTCCGCAATGTATCCTCCAGGAACTGGACAAACAGGATCAGGATTGGTTACGACTAGCTTGGCGCCATTGCGAATGGCGGTCATCGCCTGATTTAGCTTGTCATATGTGAAGGCCCGGTCTAATCCAACTAGCACATGGGTAGCGTGCAAGGGATCGCCTGTCACTTTTAATGGATAACGGCTGAATTCGTCGGTAATGGCTTGTTCTCCGATAATAAAAACAGATGCATCGGGATAGTTTTCTTGAAAATAGACAGCCGATAACGAGGAAGCGGTAATGATTTCATCCAGCTCCGCAGCTACTCCTAGTGAAGAGAGAAGCCTTTGGCAGTCTGCTCTCGTATGCGTAGGAGCATTGGTAATAAATAAAATTTTTTTATGGGTTTTTCTTAACAGATGGATTGTTTCTTGTACGCCGGGCAGAAGCTGCTTTCCGACGTAGATCGTTCCATCCAGATCAAAGCAGTAGGCTCCGAAGTCGTCAATATGTATCATGTTTCACTCCCGGATTGGTTTGGACCTCTCTTCTTAAAAGGTCTTTGCTTTCTCTTAACTTTTCTAATGGTGTGTTCGGAGCGTATTCAAGGATCAACTCACATTGCGGAGCATATTCGTTAATAGCCGCAAAAACTGGCTTCCATTCAATCGTTCCTTCCCCGATGGATAGGTGGTCATCGCCAGTTCCATCATTGTCATGGATATGTAAAGCAAGCAGCCGCTCCCGTGTTTCTTTGACCAGTCGCGGAATATCCCATTTGTTTAAATGGGCGTGCCCTGTATCGATTAAAAATCCGGCAGCTTCATCTATACCATCAAGGAAGCTTGTATATTCCTCTTGGGTGAAAAGAGAGCTTCCATTGTAGCCGACATTTTCAATTGCAAGCTTCACGTCGAGGGGCTTAGCGATTTGGCATAATTGATGAATCGAATCGGCGGCACGCTGCTGGGCTTTTTGCTTATTAAACACTGGTGAAAAGCAAAAGCCGGGATGAATCACGACATGGCTGGCTCCAATCAAGCCGGCAAATTGAATCGCTTTTTTATATTCAGAAAAAGCTGTTTCTCGCGTTGCTCGATTTTCGCTCGTTAAGTTAATGTCCCATGCCGGCGGGTGGATCGTATAGCGAACAGGAAGAGACTTCAATCTTGGAGCAAGTCCTAAGAATAAATCTTCCATTTGGTCCCACTTAGGTCCATCCATTAATAACTCAATTTTATCTGCCCCGTATTTGATTAATTCATCGATAGTATCAAAGAGGCCATGTGATAATACAGCTAAGTCAGAATAACAAATCTTTTTTTGCATGATTGCTCACTCTCCATTATTTAATGATTTTGGATAGCCGATCGAATCGGTTGTCTGCTGGTTAAACATATGAATTTTGTCCGCTCTCGGTTTTATATAGACTGTTTCATGTGGCAGCCACCTTTTTGATTCGCTCATAGCGATCCATTCGTTTCCTTCAATATCCATGTAAACTCCGTAATGATTGCCATGATTTTCAACAAACTTAATATGGCCTTTTAAGCTGTTTGGGGTCGGTATTTTTGATAGATCGATATGTTCTGGCCTAATGCCGAATGCAAGGTCTTTTTCACCGGTCTGCTGGATGTGCTGGCTCCATTCCGGACTTAATTTCAATGTTTGGCTGGTAAAGCGGATACTGTCTGGCTGTACATCTACATTGAAAACATTCATTGGCGGTGATCCGATAAATGTCGCTGTAAAAATATTTGCCGGCCGGTGATAGACGTTATCGGGTGTATCAACCATCTGCAGTTTCCCTTTGTACATTAAAGCAATCCGGTCAGCTACAGTCATGGCTTCTACTTGATCATGGGTTACATAAACGAGTGTTTGTTTATACATTTCATGGATTTTCACTAATTCTTTTCGCGCAGATACTCGTAATTGGGCGTCTAAATTTGATAAGGGTTCATCCAGCAAAAAGTAATCGCCTTGTTTGACCACAGCTCTGGCAAGGGCTACTCTCTGCCTTTGTCCGCCCGATAAATCTTTTGGCAAGCGGTCTTTATATTCCTTTAGCTGCAGCATGTCTAAAGCAGCTTCTGTCCGCCGTTTAATTTCATCTGCCGGTACCTTCTGCACTCTCAAGCCGTACGTAATATTATCAATGACATTCATATGAGGATATAACGCATAATTTTGAAACACCATGGCGACATTTCGCTTGCCGCTTGGAAGGTGATTGACTTTTTGCTGATCCATATATATAGCACCTGAGGACACATCTTCCAGCCCGGCAATCATGCGCAAAGTGGTGGATTTGCCGCAGCCGGAGGGGCCAAGAAGGATGAGGCGTTCTCCTTTCTGAATGGTTAAGTTAAGATCTGTCACTACCTCCGTCTTGCCATAGGATTTGTATACGTGTTCAAATCGAATTTCCTTCATAATTATCCCGCCTTTACTTAATTCCTGAAGAAGCAAATGTCCCGATGATGTACTTTTGAAACAGTAGATAGAGAGTTAAAGGGATGATCATCGTAATGACCGCTACTGCCATCGCGACAGTAAAGTTCGTTCCGCCCTCTGAACTGATATACATTTGCAGAGCCAGCGGCAACGTATAATGATCAACTGTTTTCAAAATAAGCACAGGCCATACATATTCATTCCACGATAAAATAAAGAACCAAATGCCTGTAGAGGTGACTGCCGGCTTTACCAGCGGCAGCACAATGTTTTTCATAATGCGCGGATGTCCCAAATTATCTAATCTTGCTACCTCGATTAAGGATATAGGGATCGTTTTCATAGATTGCCGAAGCAGCAAGATTCCTACGGCATCAGCTAGCTGCGGGAGGATGACTCCCCATACGCTGTCTGCCAATCCAAGGTCAGAGATCATTAAATAGTTGGGAATCATGGTAACGGAAAAAGGGATAAAAATAGTACTGATCAACAGGAAGTACAGCATATTTTTTCCTTTAAAATCAAAGAACACAAACGCATAGGCCGCCAAAAAAGAAGTAAACACTTTAAATAAAGTAACAGTAGTTGCGATGATAAATGTATTCGAGACAATCTTTACTACATTTAAGCTGTTAAAGAATGTTTCGTAGTTTTCTAAAGTCGGCTGTGTCGGAATGAAATTTAAGGCGTTGTTGTATGCGTCTTCTAATGGTTTAAAAGAAATCCCAACCGCAAAGATAATCGGGAAAGTCAGAATAATAATTATTCCTATAAAAATCATATGCCAAGGTATCGATACGGAACGGTTAGTTTTCATAATGGATACCTCTTTCCACAAACTTAAATTCTAAAATAAGCAAAAGAATAAAAATTGCCATCGTTAAAATGGATAAGGCAGCAGAATGGCCTGTTCGGTATAGAACAAATGCTTCATGGTAGGCATGATAAATGGCATTGGAGCTAGCATAATTCGGCCCGCCCTGGGTGATGACCTTAATCGGCGTAAAGACATATTGAAGCCCTTGAACGATCGTGATGATGAAAACATAAATACCTGTCGCGCTGCTCATCGGGAGTACGAGATGAAAGAATATTTTCCATAAAGGCACTCCGTCTAAACGAGCTGCTTCAATCACTTCCCGGGAGATGCCATTCACGGAAGCATAAAGAACGATAAAGTTATAGCCAAATACTTTCCAGGAAGTAATTAGACTCAATACGACAATGACCCAGCCATCCAGCTTGCTCCAAATCGGCATGTCTATTCCGAACCAGCCAAGAATAATGGCTGCTGGCCCTGATACCGGGTTTAACAGCCAGGTGAATAAGATAGAGCCGACTACCAAGGAAATAACAGAAGGCAAAAAGATAGCACCTTTATAAAGATGGTTGAACCGCTTGAGTACAATATCAAGCACAAAAGCCAAAATATATGGGATTATTAAGTTAATGATTAATAGTAAGCCGATATACAATAGTGTATTTCCAAAAACTTTGTATGTAGTTGGGTCGGTTAACACCTCTTTATAGTTTTGAAGACCGACAAACTCCTTCGTTGGCTTGACCATATTCCAATCAAAAAAGCTTAGGTAGATGGTGTACATAAATGGCCAAAACATAAATAAGATAAAAATAATTAAGGAAGGAATAAGTAAGCCGTAAGCTTTCCAGTGATCTGCTGTGAATTTTATTTTTGCAGGTTTTGCTGCTTGCATGTAGGGTCCTCCCGCAGTTACTAAGTCCCCGCAGCTGTTATGCAAAAGGGAAAACCAAGAGAGGGGTTCTCTGATCGTTCCCTTTTACAAAGAAGCTGGCGCGGTGAATAATTGATTACTTTAACAATTTGTTGATTTCTTTTTCTGTTGTTTTTAAGCCCTCTTCGACGCTGGTTTTTCCGCCGAGGATTTCATCGCGGATATCTAACAGCTTTTGCTCCGCTTCAAGTCCTGCATCTCCTGGGAAAGATGTCCAAGATACAACACCATCCATCTGCTCTATCGCTGCTTTCATCATTTCATTTTCTGCCAGAAAATCTTTCAGGCCATTTTCGTCTTCTGCAACATCTTTGCGTGGAGGGACATAACCTGTACCTTCTGTCCATTTTGCCATCGATTCTACGCTGTATAAGTACTTCATAAATTCCCAAGCTGCTTTTTGCTGCTTTTCTTCTTGAGCCGTGATGGCCAGCATAGCTCCGCCTGCCGGCAAGCGAACGTTCTTTCCTTCCCAAGCAGGGGATTTAATTGCGGCAGCGTTAAATTTAGCGTTATCTTGAATTTGCGAGCGGCGGGCAATCGTTGTATAGGCCATCGCTACATTGCCGTCAATGAAGCTTTGAACGCCTTGATCCCAAGGGAGGTGAAGGGCGGTCTTATCCTTTACAATCATATCTGCTAATAATTGATAAGCTTCAATGCCTTCTTTAGAAGCGAATGCTGCTTTTTTTCCTGATAGCATGCGTGCACCGTTACTTTCTAATAAAGCCTGGGTTGCCCAATTGTCGGCAGGCTCTTGCATATAAAATCCATGCTTTCCGGTTTTTTCTTTGATCTTCTTGGAAAATTCCTTCACTTCCTGCCAAGTTTTTGGACCGTTTTCATCAAGCCCTGCTTCTTTTAACAGATCTTTGTTAATATAAAGAACAGGTGTGCTTAGTGAGTAAGGAATACCTACTTGTATGCCCTCTGAGTTTTGGGCTAATTCCAGCACGTTATCAAGAAAATGGTCCTTTAAGAATGTTCGATCATCGGGAAAATGCTGATCAATGACTTCTTGTGGAGATATATAACTGAAGTTATTAGAGAAATAATCTAAAAAAGACCATCCAACCTGAACAACTGCCGGTGATTTTCCTGACGCTGCCTCGGCCTGCAAGTTTTGCATAAGCCCTTTGTACATATCGGGGTTATATTTTGCCACTACTTTTGTTGTTTTGCTTTGCTCATTAAAGGCTTTGACCAATTCCTCTACGGTTTTTCCGCCTTGCGTTTCTGCATTGACATGCCAATATTCAATCACTGTTTTTTCATCACTTGCAGCTGAATTATTAGATGTTGTGCTGCCGGATTTTCCGCATGCTGCTAGCATAAGCATGAGCGCGAGCAAGCTGAATAATTTGAGATATCCCTTCATTTCTTTGGCCTCCTTGATTTGTATCATGGGAATCAGAATTTGATTAGCTGGTTACCTATAGCAGAAGCGGCTTTTCTTTTCTAATCGATTCACCTCCTTGGCTGGCTGAAAAAAAGAAAGAGCCTCAAATAAAATGTATAAGCAGTGGCTATACATAAAATTTGAGGTCTCTCTGTTCGCACCGTTTTTATTCACTTTATACTTATACAATAATGGTTAATTATTGGGTTAGTGTGAAGTAAATGTAAAATCTTCATTTACAATTCATTTAAGTTCAACTTCCACATGTCAGGATTAGAAGTCGTAACCGCCAACGCGCCATTTTCTAGTGCTTGCTTGGCATGTTCAGGAGAATTAAGAAGCCCTCCTGTAATTGTCGGCACTGGAGAAACTTTTGATATTCTGCTTAAAAAATCCGGTGCGCGGCAGGGCATAATTTCAATAATGTCAGATTGAATATGTTTAACATCTTTAATCAAGTTGGTATAAACTTCTGTGTCAATTAAGAAAATGCGCTGGACAACAGCAAGTCCGCTGGATTTTGCTTTTTTGATAATTCCGTTTCTGGTCGTGACGATTGCGTGCGGCTGCACATTTCTTTTAACAAATTCAACCCCGTCGCGATCCATTTCCAGCCCGCCGATTTTTTCAACATGCAAAATAACCGGCAAGTCGTGAGATTGAATGAAATCAACATACTTTTTTACTGTTAAAATGGTGCCTGTCATTAATAATACGGCGCTTAAGTTATCTTTATATTTAATCGCTTTCTCAATATACTTAGGCTCTTTTACTGCAGCAACCATTTTATGCGTTTGAAGTCTTTCTTTCAATATCGGGAGAGCGTGAATGTGCTTCATATTCTAATTCCTTCCTGTTTTAGGTCTATTTTACCGTTAAGTGTATAGCTTTTAAGGTTAATTTAAAAGAGGGACAGGGGTTTTGTTCCGTGAAATAGGAAGATTAAGAAAAGGCTCTTTCTGTACGAATGCCTTGCTGTATGCTACGCTTTTTATAAAATTAAATTCGCAGAAAGAGCAGGTGTTTTCATGGATATCGCCTTATTATCTATCGCCCTTCACCAAGGGCAGGTGCAGCAGCAAGCCTCGTTATCGGTTATGAAGAAAGCGATGGATCAAGCAAAAGGAAATGCTGAGTTTATTCATCAGATGATGAGTGCAACAAATGTCAAGGCTTTAGAGCACGCTACGCAGCCGCATGGCTGCTCTTTTTTTGATAAAAAAGTCTAAGCGGTTTATTGCCTGGACAGTTAGAGAGGACTGACGCCTCCTGTGATTAACCAAGTTCTTTTTTGAATGAGTAACAAAAGCGGTCGTAGCCCATTTTTGTTTCATAGAAGCGGTGGGCATCGTCTCGGATTAAGGCGGATTCTAAGGCCACTGTCACGCATTCATGCTCCCGTCCCCAGTCGTGTACGAAGGAAAGCAATTCCTTTCCGTATCCTTTTGAGCGGATATCGGCACGCGTCACTAGTTCGTGCACAAAAACATGGCGGAAATAATACATATTTGTCCGGATTTGAATACCGGTGAAGGCGACCAGCTCTCCTGCGTCATACATGGCAAAAATCCGATAGCCGTCGGGCTGCATCGTCTTCCATATTTGGATAAAGCGTGTTTCATCCAGATAGGGGCGCAGATCTTTCATGAGCGGAAAGATGTGCCGTACTTCTTCTTCAGTAACCAGTTCTTCAATAATAATCAATTTCTCCCCTGCTCCCTTTGTGGTAATTTTCTGTTTTTTCTATTTTAGCAGAAAAGGAAAGTAAGCGGTTGTCCTCTTTCTGCTTACATAGGTATTTTACCGCCAATTTATCGTTTTCCAGATGGATTGAAAAAGGGAGGCAGGCTCTCTTAAAAATGAACACCTTCTTTAATGAAAATTTTTAAGAGAGGGCGGACACTTGAAGTTAGAATTTTTTGTAAAATAAGTAAATTTACTTCTTGTTATGTGCTAGTATAATAGTGTAACCAAAAATTTCTAAATGCAGCAGGCCTTTAAAAATCATGTGTAAAGGAGCGGGGAAAATGAATGTTATCCGGCGGGTGCAGATTGCGTTGATTATCATTTTGTTTCTAGGCTGTGTTCCTCTTTCAGGAGCGGAGGCCGCTCGATATTCCGATGTGCCAGAGACTCATTGGAGCGCAAAGGAAGTGTATTATTTAAGTGATTTGGGTGTACTGAAAGGCGGTTCCAACGGTAAATTTAACAAGGATGCACCGGTGACGAGAGCGCAGGCGGCCGCCATTTTAGTTCGCGCGAAGAAGCTGCCATTGGATAATGTGCCGAATCCGGGCTTTAAAGATGTGCCGACTTCTCATCCGTTCTATAAAGAGATTGCCGCGGCAGTAAATGCCGGCTGGTTTTCGAAGGCAGGAAGCTTTAATCCGAATGGGCAGTTAAAGCGGGTGGAGATGGCGAAGATTACGGCAGCGGCTTTTTCTCTGTCAGGCTCGGTTCCGGTTGAATGGGAAGACATGGCGAGAGCGCATTGGGGAACGCCCTATGTATCGTCACTTGTTGCTAATGGTATCACTGCTGGATATACGGCGACAAAGTACCAGCCGTCGGGCGTTGTGACACGTGCGCAATTTGCTGTTTTTACTGCCAGGGCATTAAACAGCAAGTTTCGAATGAATATAGTGGCTTATCCGAAAAAGGCGGCGCAGGGCATCTTTTATCCGCAATTCAAAGATACGGAAGGTGTCCGGGACTTCGCCCTTTTGAATGAAGAATATGCAGAGGTAGGCCGGGAGCTGGTCAGCATCCGGAAAGAAGTTATGGATCTTGCCAAGGAGGATTCTTCGCTCGGCAAGTATTATCAATATACTGTTTCTTATAAAGTAACCCGTGCGGATGCCAGTTACACAAGCGTTGTCTTTGAAAGCTATCAGTATACCGGCGGTGCCCACGGTTATGAACAGCTCTTTTCGTATAATTATGATGTGAAGAAAGAGGATTTCATGTCACTTGATGATCTGGCGCAAAAGCAGGGCTATAAAAGGGCTGTGATCGACCGGATTAATGCTCAAGCCTATGCTTTAGCTAAAAAGGGACGTATTTCGTGGGAAGGGCTGGAAAGCTTGAATGAACACCAACAACAATTTTATATGACAAATACAGGGTTTGTGATGTACTTTAATCCGTATGAGTACGGCCCATATTCAGACGGCATCCGGGAGTTTGCTTTACCGTATTCGCTGGTTCGTTAAGCCGTGTTGCGGGCGGCTCGTCCTTATCATCAAGGACAGGCCGCCGGCTTTGTTGTTTACTGCTCTTTTTCCCAGCGGTTAATCCGGAGAATCTGCTGCTTGCATGGTATAATAATAATAAAGAGAGCATGTGAGTTGGGGGAGGGAGAGCATGAACCAAAGTGTAGTTAAGGCTTTGCATTTGCTGGATCTTTTTTTGGAGGGCCAGACGGAGCTGACGCTGGTGGAGGTCGCTGAAAGGTCAGGTATGCCTAAACCGACGGCTTTTCGTTTTCTGGCTTCTTTAGAGGCTTGCGGGATGCTGGTAAAGTCGAAAAACACCGGGCAGGATGTGCGTTATCGCTTGGGGCTGAAGCTGCTGGAGCTGGGCAATATTGTGGCGGAGCAGCTGGAGATTCGCACAATTGCCAAGCCATGGATGCAGGCGCTGTGCGCAGAGCTGAATGAGGATGTCCATCTTGTCATCTTGGATGGAGAGGAAGCCGTTTACATTGAAAAGATTGAAAGCAATCAAAAAGTGCGGCTGCATACTCGTGTCGGCAAGCGTTCAAGCGTGTACATAGGGTCAGGACCAAAGCTGTTATTGGCGTTTCTGCCGCCGGAGGAGCAGCGCAGCTTGATTTCCCGGATTAAGCTTGAGGACAATGCAGACAGTCTGATTCAGACGGAGGAAGCGCTGTACGAGCATATGGAGGAAATCAAAGCGCAAGGGTATTCGATTAGCCTCGGAGAGCAGGAGCGGGAAACGATCGGTATTTCTTATCCGGTTCGCGATTATTCGAACAAAGTGATTGCGGCGTTGAGTGTCAGCGGCCCTGTGAGCCGGATTGACAGCGGATTTCAAAAGGAGATTCAGGAAAAGACGAGAGAAACGGCGCTTCGTATTTCAAAAGCGCTCGGCTATATTGAGTCATAATTCATGAGAAAAGCCAGCTGCATGTTTGCCGCTGGCTTTTCTGGTGTTATTTTGCCGCTGTTTTTGCCGGGATTTCCGTAACCGGCGCTTGGTAATCCTGGTGTTTTTTCTCGCTTTGATCGACGACAGCGGCGCCGACAATGTCACCTGTGACATTGCATGTGGTAAAGACCATATCGGTAATGACGTTGACGCCCGCTGTCAGGCCGACAATTTCAATCGGCAGGCCCGCCTGGGTAAAGACGATCGACATCCCGATCAAACCAGCTCCGGGAACGCCTGCCGTTCCGACCGCCGCCAGCGTTCCGGTGAGAATGATGGCGATGATTGTGCCGATCGTTAAATCGTAACCAACGATATCGGCGGCAAATATAACGCCGACGCCAAAGTGAATAGCGGACCCGTTCATATTAACAGTTGCCCCTACAGGGAGGGTAAAGTTGGCGACCCGGTCGCTGATGCCGGCTTTTTTGGCTGTTCGGAGGGTGACAGGGAGCGTGCCCAAGCTGCTGCATGTGACGAAAGCAGTGAACAGCGCTTCCCGGACATTCTTGAAAAAGCGCAGCACCGGTACTTTAAAAATAAGCAAAATCAGCGGGAAGACGATAAACATCTGCACGGCAACACCGGCATAGGAAGCAAGCACATATTTTCCAAGTGATTGGAGCGTGTCAAAGCCTTGATTGCCAATCGAATTCGCTGTGATGCCCAGCACCCCGATCGGCGCGTATTGCAGCACGCCGTTTAAAATGCGGAACGTCACTTCGCTGCCGGCTTCGGAAAGATTCAGCAGCAAGTCGCCTTTTTCCCTCATGCCTTGCTCTTTGGAATGGCGCATGAGGGAAATAGAGAAACCGACGATCAGCGCGAGAAAGACGATGCTTAGGATATCGCCATTAGCGAGCGATTGAAAAATGTTCGTCGGTACGATGTTCATCAGCACTTCAATGGTTGACGGCGCATCGGGAACTTCGAAATTGTCGGTGCTTGGCATGCTGAGGCCGATACCAGGTTTAATCAGCTTGGCAATCCAAATCCCGAGCAGCACGGCGATGGCTGTTGTCAGCAAATAATAGGGAAAGATTTTTCCGCCAATTCGCCCCAATTCTTTTGGATTTGAGTTGTTGACGGAGACGATCAGCGTCAACAAGATCAGCGGGACGACAATCATTTTAAGCAGGTTAAGGAAAAGTGTGCCAAATGGCGCCAGCACTCCAGCTGCTGGTCCGAACAGCAACCCGACGATTACACCGAGGATAAAGCCAGATGTAATTTTTAAAATAAACGATTTTTGCTTATACCAATTCCATAATCGAATCATTATAGACCCCCTAATTACATGTATTGTATTTCCGAAATTCCTATACAAGCAATGATGTATGCGCTTGCAATAAAAGCATCGGCCTAAAAATATAGGAGAAGCAAAGTTCTTTTTCATTTCATTAAATGAAATACCATTTCTCATTTGTTGTAATAAATTTACCACACTGCCATTTATTCCGCAATAATATTTAGATAATTAATAATATTCTTTAACTTTCGAGTTAAAACTAAAGAATCATCCCTCTGCAGACATGATTCTTTAGAGTGGCCGGTTATTGATTCGACTGACGCAATTCAGTGATCGTCTTGGAAACGGAGATTTGCTCCGGGTCCATTCTCAGCTCAAGCAGGGCAGGCGTCTTGCTTTCGATTGCCTTATGCAGAGCCGCTTTAAACTGGTCGGCTGTTTCAATTAATTCACCGGAAGCTCCCATCGACTGGGCGAGCAGAACAAAGTTCACGTTGCCAAGTTCCGTGCCAACTACTTTTTCAGGATAATGGATCTCCTGATGCATCCGAATCGTCCCGTACATTTGATTGTTGTAAATAATGCAAATGACAGGGAGATTATAGCGGACGGCAGTTTCGAGTTCCTGAATCGTCATCATGGCACCGCCATCTCCTGAGAGCGAGACAACCGGAGTGTGCGGACGGGCAAGTTTGGCCCCGATTGCTGCCGGAATTCCATAGCCCATTGCGCCGGAAGTAGGGCCGATGTAAGTATTGGCTTGAGTGAAACAAAAGTAATTATGAAGCCAAGTGGCAAAGTTGCCGGCATCATTCGTAAAAATCGTTTCAGCCGGGAGCTCGCTTTGCAGCAGCTGGATCGACTGCCGATAGGAAAGAGCGCCAGCTGCCCGCTCTGCTGTTTCGGCTGCTGCGCACTTTTCAAAAACGCGCCGCCGCTCGGCTGCCCATTCGGCTGCTTCTGCTTGGATCGTGAGCTCGAGGCCGGCTAATGCGTCAAGCGCCTCCTTGGCGTCAGCTAACATGCCGACAGCAGGAATGAAAGTCTTGCCGATCGTTTCTTCGCTAATGTCAATATGGATAAGCTGCTGCTCTTTGTTAAATAAAGAATAGTCTTGAGAAGTAATTTCTGAAAGCCGGGAGCCGATCGTTAAAATGACATCTGCCTGCTTGGCTGTTTCTATTATCGGAAGCGGGGTGCCCAAGCCTAAATGTCCCGCATATAAAGGGTGATGGTTTGGAAACACATCATGACGGCGAAAAGAGGCCATGACAGGTATGCCCGCTGCTTCCGCAAAAGACAGCAACTCTTTCTCGGCGTTCGCCCGTATAACGCCGCCGCCGGCAATAATGATTGGCCGCTTGGCTTCTTTTAATAAAACGCCGGCCTTTTCCAGCTCTGATAGCGAAGGCGCCGGTTTGGACCGTTCCATTGCCGGCGAAAATGCCATTTCTGCAACGTCCCGCAGCATATCCTCCGGCAAGGAGACGACGACAGGACCCGGGCGCCCGGATCTTGCCGTTTTAAAAGCGCGAGTGACGAGTTCAGGCACTCTGGCAGCATCGTTAATTTCAACAGTCCATTTCGCAATATGGCTGAAAAATTGGTCAAGTTCTACTTCCTGAAAGCCTTCCCGTCCCCGAAAAGCGGTATGTACTTGCCCTAAAAAGACAACCATCGGAGTGGAGTCCTGATAAGCCGTATGAATGCCGATCGCTAAATTGGCGCCGCCAACCGCTCTCGTTGCCATCACAACACCAGGCTCGCCGCTCGCTTTGGCGTACCCTTCTGCCATAAAGGAAGCGCCGCCTTCATGACGGCAGGAAATCAATTCAATAGACGGCTCATCATAGATGGCATCCATGACAGGCAAGTAGCTTTCTCCGGGAACGCAAAACACTTTTGACACCCTTTCCCGCTTCAAACAAGCAACGACGCCTTGGCCGCCGGTTAATTTTTCGACTGTAACAGACTGAGCATGAATCATGACTTTACCCCCGTTTTCAAATTGGCCATTCTTTTTACTGCTTCATCTAACCGATCATTAGGAACTGACATGGATAGTCGGAAAAATCCTTCTCCGGAAGGGCCGAATAGATGGCCTGGCGTGATGATGACTCCGGCTTCGGATAATACCTTTTCGGCAAAAGAGGCTGAAGAATACCCTTCAGGAACAGGAGCCCATATAAAAAACGCTCCTTTAGGAAGGTCAACATCAATGCCGATGCTGTTCAGTGCCTGCACCATCTTTTTCATTCGTTCATAATAGATGTCATTGTTTTCTTTTACAGCGGCATGATCACTAGTCAAGGCGGCAGCCGCTGCTTTTTGAATAGCCATGAACTGGCTCGTATCGATGTTGCTTTTTAGATTAGCGAGTGCTTGGATCATTTCTGGATTGCCAACCGCATAGCCAATTCTCCAGCCCGTCATGTTATAGCTTTTGGAAAGCGAACCCAGTTCAAGCGCCACGTCTTTCGCGCCAGGAACCTCCAAGATGCTTGGCGCCTTATACTCTCCAAAGGTGACTAAGGAATAGGCTGCATCATGAACAACGGCCATGCTATGGTCTTTGCCAAAAGAAACCGCTTGTTCAAAGACGCTCAAATCAACTGTAGCGGCTGTTGGATTTCCCGGATAATTTAAAAATAGCAGCTTGGCTTTCTCCATATTTTCTTCACTCAATTGAGAAAAATCCGGGGCATAGCTGTTTTCAGGTTTGAGCGGAAAGTCAATGGCATGTACACCGGATAAATAAGCAGATGTTCTGTACACCGGGTAGCCGGGATCGGGCACTAAGATGGACTCTCCAGGGTTGACGACTGCCGGGATAATGTTCGCAATTCCTTCTTTTGACCCGATCAGTGCCAGCACCTCTGTGTCAGGATCAAGAGTGACTCCATAATTTTGTAAATAGAAGGAGGCTACCGCTTCCCGAAATTCCCGTATCCCGGAATAGGGGGAATAGGTTCCGTTTTTAGGATTGTCTAATTCGGCTTTCAATTTTTCAATCACAAATGGCGGAGTCGGAAGATCAGGTGCCCCGATTCCTAAATCAATGACATCCACTCCTTGAGCCAGCAGTTCTTTTTTCTTTTTGTCGACTGCAGAAAAGAAATAAGGCGGCAAATGCTGAATTTTTTCTGATGTAAAGGACATGGCGTCTCCTTTCTTTTTTTGTTTCAATATTAGAAATGATGTTTCTTTAAATGAAATTATAAAAGGTTTTTTTGAAATTTTCAATCAATTTTTTAGATTTTTGACTAATAAAAAGATCAAGAAGAGAAAGAATAGTTATCTTTTGGCCAGACACGGCTGGCTTCTTTCAAGAATAGGATGAATGAAAAAGGAAAAGAGGGAGAAGAATGCCAATAACATTTCCGGTGAGCGTGGAAACGGTTAAATTCAGCAATGGTCCGAACCAGACAATCTTTTACCCGCAAGTGACCGGCATGGAGAATAAACAGCTGCAGCGGGCGATGAATCAGACCATTGCCTATCAAACACGGCAGCTGATTCAGCAGCAAACAGAAGGTGCGCCGGCCGTGGTGGAAGAAATGATCGGTTTTTATGAACTTAAGAATAATCAGCGGCAGGTGTTCAGTGTGGCTCTTTCCAATTATACGTACTACCACCATGCGGCTCACGGAATGACCTATCTGAAGTCTTTGACATTTGACCTGCAGCAAGGGAAGCTGTGCCAGTTGAAGGATTTATTTAAACCGGGAAGCGATTATGTCAAACGCCTTTCGGACTTGATCCGCGTGCAAATTACCCGCCGCCATATCCCGCTTCTAGACGGATTTACAGCTATTAAGCCTAATCAGGATTTCTACATCGCCGACAAAGTGCTTGTCGTGTATTTTCAGCTTTATGAAATCGCTCCCTATGCAGCCGGCTTTCCAATGTTCCCAATTTCTGTCTTTGATTTGCAGGACATCATTAAAGAAGACGGTCCGCTTGGACGGATGGCCATCAATGATTAATCAATCGCCACTTTTATGTGGCTTGCGGATGGGGACTGTTGCTTTCCA
>NZ_BCVF01000039.1 GCF_001591605.1 Bacillus badius NBRC 15713
AGGAGTCTGCGCGGCTTCCATTCCAATCAGCGGGATTTACAAAATAGGGGCGCTCTCCTATTAGGAAAATGGACTGTCTCTTGGAGTATGGGGTTTACGGGCGTTGCCAAATCGAGGCTATTTTTTTAGGATGAAAGGGCATATTACTTGGATTGTTTTAACACACAAAAAGGAGTTCGGAATAAGACCATTCCGAACTCCTTTGTTGTTGATTATTTCAAAGCAAATGTAATTTCTGCTTCGCAGGCCAATTCGCCATTTACTGTGGCCACGGCCTTGCCTTTGCCGACTGGTCCCCGCAAGCGCGTCATTTCCACTTCGAGGCGAAGCTGGTCTCCAGGCACGACTTGGCGCTTAAAGCGGCAGCTGTCAATGCCCCCGAAAAAAGCGAGCTTACCGCGGTTTTCCTCTTTCATCAGCATAGCTACTGCTCCTACTTGAGCGAGCGCCTCAACAATCAGAACGCCCGGCATTACCGGGTAGTCCGGAAAATGGCCGTTAAAGAACTCTTCATTCGCCGTTACATTTTTGATGCCGACTGCTCTCTTTCCCTCTTCCACTTCAAGGATGCGGTCAACAAGAAGAAAGGGATAGCGGTGCGGAATAATGTCTTTAATCTGCTGAATATCTAACATTTTTCTCCTCCATGCACGTTATAATAAGCTATTCACTAGCACTTCCACTAAGTGGATCCATGTTTGAGGCAGGAAAACCTCAAGGGGATTTCCATTGCCAACGATGCTGTAGCCAACGATCGCTCCAGCTGTCGCAAAAACGATAAGCCAAAACAAACTAACAACAAATCGGCCTAAAGGCGTCAGCCTGGTGCGCTTTTTCTTATTTTTGTGTAAGTCGTCAGTCACGTCGTTTCGTCCCCTCTAGCGTACGCCGTTAATAAGCCCCATCATTTGGTCGGCCAGAGAGATCGAGCGGGACTGGAATTGATAGGAGCGCTGCACGTTCGTCAAGTCCGCCATTTCTTTCGCAAGGTCAACATTCGATTTCTCCAATGCGCTTTGCTGTATGGCAATATCGGTGCGGCCCGCAGCTGTTACATCCTGCAAAATTTCGTTTTCCGCCACAGCCGGATTGTCCGGCAGCGTTAACAAGTTGGATCCTGCTTGCGTCAAAAATTGCGGCCGTTTCACCTCAACGACTCCAAGGTTGAACGCTTGTCCGCCTGCCCGCAGCCTGCCCCCGGCTTCCAGCATGATGTCACCGTTATTGGGGTTGAAGGTAATCGGCTGGTTGCTTTCATCAAGAACCGGATGCCCCTCCTTTGTTACGAGCATCACCTCATTGCCGTTCACCGGAGTCACAGCAAATGATCCGTCGCGTGTGTAATGCACCTTGCCGCGGCCGTTCTCCTGCACCAGCACTTTAAAAAATTGATTTTCTTTCGTGAACGCCAAGTCGAGCTTGCGGCCTGTCTGTATGATGGACCCTTGCGCCCCCACAAGCTGTGACTGGCTAATTCTTGCTCCTGTCCCCATGCGAATGCCATTCGGGGTTAAGCGGCCCGTCTCCGCGTCTGTGCGCAGCATGTTTTGCACATTCTGATTCATCAAGTCTGTGAAAGTAGCTTCCCGACGCTTGTATCCAGTTGTATCAATGTTTGCGATATTATGGCTGAGTATGTCCAGCCTTTGCTGTAATTGGCTTAATGTATTAGCAGATGTAATCAGTGTTTGATTCATTCAGTATCCTCTCCCGGGAAGATTAGTTCACTCGGCCTATTTCATTTGCGGCTTTCTCCATGCTGCGGTCGTAAGCGGCTAAGACCTTCTGATTCGCTTCAAATGTCCGATAGGCGGACATCATATCCGTCATCGAGCGGCCGGCATCAGTATTGGAGCCCTCCAGGAAGCCCTGCTGCATCCGAAACTGCACATTGTTTTGACCGGCAGCAGCCGGAAGCGTGCCCGTTTGGAGGCGAAGCAGGCCGTTCCCTTCCTTAATCAAACGGTTCGGGTCTTCCGCAAAAGCCAGGCCGATCCGGCCAGCCGGTCTTCCTTCCTCCGTAATCTGGCCGGTTTCATCAATCGCTATGTTATCTGAGTTCAGCTGAATCCGGTTTCCAGCCGGATCAAGAACATAATGGCCGGCCGCTGTTGTTAAAAAGCCGGCGCTGTCCAGGGTAAAGTTGCCGTTGCGCGTATAGCGCTCAACGCCGTCTTGACCTTGTATTTTAAAGAAAAGCATTCCTTTTTGTCCAGTATCTTCATTCACAGGAACATTGACATCCACCAGAGCCACATCCGTTCTCAGCCCGGTTTCCCGCAGATCTCCTTGGGAAAAATCCGGCATGGTCTCCTGCATGTAGACACCGGTATTCACGGCACCAACGCGCCGCTCAAGCGGAAGATTCAACTGTTTTTGGACAGGCACGGACACTTGATCCATCCGCTGCAAGAGCATTTCCGGAAAAGCGCGCAATGAAGAACGGTCCGCCTTATAGCCTGGGGTGTTGGCATTAGCCATATTGTTAGAAAGCATTTCAGTCCGCCGCTGCTGGGCAATCATTCCTGAAGCTGCTGTATAAAATCCGCGAAACATATATCCACCTCATTACCATAGGTTCTTTTATTAATCTTTATCTTTTAGAAACTGTGGATTTCTTTACAAGTAATTTCAAATGGCTTGCTTTATTATACCACTCTTTTTCATCGGCCAAAAACTAGAAAAGATTAATAATATAGGTGAATTTAAATACACATTTGAAAAAAAAACGAGATGAGCAACTCACCTCGTTTATGCCAATTTGACTTTTGATAATTTATCAATATTCTCAAGCATAATCCCTGTGCCTACTGCCACGCTGTCCATTGGGTTTTCAGCGATAAACACCGGTACCTTCAATTCCTCGGCCAGCAGCTGGTCAATGCCGTGAAGCAAGGCTCCGCCTCCGGTCAAGATCACTCCGCGGTCAATAATATCAGCTGACAGCTCAGGAGGTGTTTGTTCCAGTACATCTTTCGCCGCTTGCACGATTACAGCGATTGATTCCCTAAGGGCCATTTCGATTTCTTCAGAATTGACAGCTAATAGGCGCGGAAGCCCGGAAACCATGTCACGTCCGCGAATCTCCATCTCTTCACTGCGGCCGCCCGGATACACGCTGCCTATTGTAATCTTGATATCTTCAGCTGTCCGTTCACCGATCAGCAATTTATATTCTTTCTTAATGTAATTTAAAATTTCATTGTTGAAATTGTCGCCAGCCATTTTAATGGAAGCCGCTGTAACAATGGCACCCATTGATAACACAGCCACATCTGTTGTGCCGCCGCCGATATCAACAACCATATTGCCGCTTGGCTCAAAAATATCCATGCCGGCTCCAACTGCTGCTACCTTCGGCTCTTCTTCCAAATAGACCGTTTTTCCGCCGCTTTTTTCTGCCGCTTCGCGAATCGCTTTTTGCTCAACGCTTGTAATATTTGTCGGACAGCAAATTAAAATGCGCGGCTTAGAAAGTAAGCCCTTAACATTCAGTTTGTTCAGAAAATATTTCAGCATAGACTCTGTCACATCGAAGTCAGCGATAACCCCGTCCTTCAGCGGGCGGATAGCCACGATATTCCCCGGCGTTCTGCCGACCATGCGATGTGCCTCTTCGCCGACAGCAAGCACTTTGTTTGTGTTCTTGTCAATGGCTACGACAGATGGCTCATTTAAGACGATTCCTTGTCCTTTTACGTGAATCAATACATTTGCTGTCCCCAAATCAATTCCAATATCTTTTGAAATCATTAGAGCAGCCCCCCTTTTTATTCAATAGTTTTATTTATTTCCATCTTTTTATCTCTATTTTTCGTACAAAGATGAGGAGTTCCCAATTTTTTATTTTATCATACTTGCCAGGAAAAAGCCGGATTATTTGTAAACTTTCTTTGTTTCTTTCCGCGCAAAAAAATCCGCCCGCAGGAGGCAGATTTCCTTTTTATTTATGCGAATGATTACACTTCAGCTCCTGAACCGCTCGCCTTTTTTAAGGCGGCCGAATATTTCTTCTTCGTCGCTTCTCCCCCGCGCAGGTGACGAATCGACTTATGATAGTCCAGGATCTCCTTCACCTGCTGAGCCAGCTCCGGGTTCACCTCCGGAAGGCGTTCTGTCAGGTCTTTATGCACTGTACTCTTCGATACACCAAACTCTTTCGCAATCACCCGCACAGTTTTTCTTGTCTCCACGATATACTTGCCAATCCTGATCGTCCTCTCCTTGATGTAATCGTGCACACCGCTCGCCTCCTTCATTGGATGTGAGACGTGTGAAATGAGACTCGCTTTCGCTTGAATGAAATAATATAAATCCGCATGCAGCAGTGCCCGCACACGGAAAGAAAGCTTTCACTTTCTTTTCTTCCGCAACTAGACTGCTCTTGTTATCATCAGGTATTTGTCCGTCTAACGATTCCTCACCTCAAACCATCCCTTTGTCTTTATACAGGTTTTATTATTACTATATTGACGAAGCAGGAAAAATATGTACAGGAAGGGGAAATAAATGTCCAGTTAGGCGGCTTTCTACATAAAAAGAAAAAAGCAGCCCATCAAGAGCTGCCCCGTCTGTTACGAATTGCTGTCGCTTTGTTCTTTCTCTTCGATTGTACTGCTGTTTTGTTCCTGATCAGAAGGGCTTTCTTCCGTTTGCTCCACAGATTCTTCTGATTCTTTATCCGCTGACTTTTCCGCTTGCACCGGCTGGATAGACTCTTGAATCGCCGCTACTGTTTTGTCAAAGCAGTTCTGCGGATTGATCGCGACTTTGTCCTTGCGCACTTCAAAATGAAGATGCGTGCCCGCTTTTTCATTTAACAGGCTCTTGCCGGCTTTCGCGATGACATCACCTTGCGCCACTTGATCGCCTTTTTCTACTTGGATATCTTGCACCGATTGATATTGTGTCACAAAACCGTCAGCATGCTCAATGACAATGACGTTGCCGAGCAATGCATCATTTTCCTCGACCTTGACTACTTTTCCGCTTAAGGCTGCCGTCACATTAAATGTTTTGCCGCCCCTCACTGCATAATCAATTCCTGTGTTTGGATGGTACGTATTATTATAGACTACGAGAGCTTCTTGTTGTTCCTTTGCAGAGGCCTTTTCATCATAGAAATTTGTCTTAATCACTGCTTTGTCTTCATGCTTGAAAGGCAAAGCCATTGGTTCCACAGATGAATTGACTTCTTCCGCCGGCTGATTAAACATTCCTTCATCGACTGCGCTTTCTTGCGGTCCCTTCACTTGCTCTTTCCCCGATCCTGCCATTTGGTACCAGATAATGCCTGAAATTAAAATGGCGGCACTCATTAAGTAGACAGCAGGGAAGACCCAGCGATTTTTAACGATTTTCTTCATTTTTTGAGAAGTGTTTTTCTTTTCTTCCTCTCTCATGTTCATCACCTCAGCAACCAGTGTGAACACATTTCAGGGAATCTATACGTCAATTTGGAAAAATTTTCGTTTCTGGAAAAATCGTTATAAATATGCCACAAAACCAAAAATAAGAGCGCAGAAAATCATGATAGAATGAGATCAATCTTATATTCGGCTAAGGTGGTGTAGTTAATTGAAAAAGTTGGCAAAGGGCTTGTCCACGATCGCTCCGTTCGTTTATATGGCGGCAGTATGGATCATGTCCAGTATGCCGGATAACGCGATTATTGAACTTCCTCAAAGCGAAGCGGACCGCTTTTTTAAAGAGTCCCTGCATTTAATTGAATTTGCGATTTTATATATTTTAATTGTTCATGCGTTTTTAGCGCACGGACGCTTTACGAGCGCGGCCCACTTAGCGGCGGCTTTAATCGCCTGCTTTTACGGATTCATCGATGAAATTCACCAGGCGTTTGTTCCCTCCCGTTCCGCAACGGTCATTGATGCTGTGAAAGATGTAACCGGCGTATTCGTCTGCTTTTTGATCGTCCAGTTCACGTACTTTCAGCGGCCGAACAGCTTGATCAGCCGCCTGATGAATAAGTTCACCCATTGGGTCAGCTCCTAACTCCTTGCCTCTATCGGCAAGGAGTTATTTTTTGGCCGTAACGGTTTCCTTGACAAAGTTTTTGGCTGTTTCGATTTTGGTTTGCTGATAATAATGGGCGATGATTTGTTTATAGTTTTTTCCTTCTTTCGCCATTCCGTTGGCTCCGTATTGGCTCATTCCGACGCCGTGCCCGTAGCCTTTCGTCGTGATGATGACCTCACCCGACTTCAGCACCCAGTTGAAATCAGAAGAAGGCAGCTCCAGCTTTTCCCTCACTTCCCGGCCTGAAAATTCTTTCCCGCCGATTTTCACTGAGGCGATGCGCTTGCCTTCTGTACGTCCTGTAATCGTTCCCGCCTCCTCTTTGCCGTTGACGGATATTCCAAGCTTTCTTTCAAACTCGGCAAGAGGCATCGTTTGCTTCGTGCTGTATTCAGGGGACGATTCATCCCACGGACTGGCCACGCTTTTTAAGTAAGGCAGCGGCTCGTTCCAGTAATCCTCTGAGTTCTCTGTGTAGCCGTTGCTTGTCGAAAAAAAAGAAGCTGTAATAGGGGCCCCGTTATATGTAATGACCTGACCAGCTGTTTCCTGAACAGCTTCATTGATTTTTTTGGATTTCCAGTCAAAATCTTTTCCCCAGAGCTGTTTCAGCTCCTCCTTCGTTTTAAACACTTGATGCGCGACGGTATCGGTAACATTCGCCTGTCCGTTCACTTTGCTTCCGCTCATCATTTGTTTAATAATAAATGTTCTTGCTGTTAACGCTTGGGCTTTCAGTGCTTCTTTCTCAAAGGAAGCCGGCATTTCCGCTGCCACGACACCAGCCACATATTCCTCCAGCGGAAACGTTTCCGTTTTCTTTGTGCCAGAACGAAACACTGCCACATCCAAGGCAGGCTGCTCCTGCACCTCTTTAGGCGCCTTCTGGTGCGGCAGTCCGGCCGCTAGCTCCTCTTTTCCTGATGAAAACAAGATAACGAGCAGTGAAGGGAGAATAACAGCAACTGCGACAAGTCCGGCAAGCAAAAAAGAAAGTGAATGTCGTTTTTTCATCAAATCAGAGGCCTCCATTTATCAGATTGGGTACAAAGGTTACCCACATTTAAGGATATGGCGGGCAACCTCTGGATATGACACCCATATTTCCTTTTAGTTGGAAGTATCTGCAGGAGGTAAATAAAAAAAACTGTCCCGCCCGCAGGCAGAACAGTTCTTTGTTCTTAAGCATTAATATCCGTAATGACTTTTTCAGAAGCAGGTGTTTCTTCTTTTACGCGAATAATATCCGCTCCAAGAGCTGCCAGCTTGCCGTGGAAGTTCACATATCCGCGGTCAAGATGCTTCAGTTCTGTCACGCGTGTATACCCCTCGCCAACAAGCCCGGCTAAAATCAGCGCAGCTGCTGCACGCAAGTCCGTTGCTGCTACTTCAGCCCCTTGTACATCAGACGGGCCATTAATGATGACCGAACGGCCTTCAATTTTAATGTTGACATTCATGCGGCGGAATTCCTCGACATGCATAAAGCGATTTTCAAACACTGTTTCGGTAATCATGCTGGTTCCTTGGGCTTTTAACAGAAGCGCCATCATCTGTGACTGCATATCTGTCGGGAACCCAGGGTGAGGCATTGTTTTGATGTCGACCGGCTTCAATGTTTCAGGACCGATCACACGGACACCATTATCTTCCTCAATAATTTGCACACCCATTTCCTTCATTTTAGCAATTAATGAAGACATGTGCTCCGGCACCGCTCCCTGAACGACCACATCTCCGCCCGTGATCGCTGCAGCTACCATAAACGTGCCGGCTTCAATGCGGTCAGGAATGATCGCGTGGTCGGCTCCTTGAAGTTCTTCAACGCCTTCGATCCGAATCGTTTCTGTTCCGGCACCGACGATTTTTCCGCCCATTGCATTAATTAAATTAGCCAGATCGACAATCTCAGGCTCTTTCGCTGAATTTTCAAGAATAGTCGTGCCTTCAGCCAATGCAGCGGCCATCATAATGTTTTCTGTTGCGCCGACGCTCGGAAAATCAAGATAGATTTTCGCGCCTTTTAGCCGCTTCGTTACTTCTGCCTCGATAAAGCCGTTTTCTACCCGTACCACTGCACCCATAGCTTCGAAGCCTTTTAAATGCTGGTCGATTGGGCGGGAACCGATGGCACAGCCGCCCGGAAGAGCCACTCTCGCTTTCCCTGTGCGCGCAAGCAATGAACCCATGACAAGAACAGACGCCCGCATTTTGCGTACATACTCAAACGGCGCCTCAACGAATAACTCTTCAGATGCGTCTACTGTGACGATATTATTTTCAAAATGCACTTGGCAATTTAAATGGCGAAGTACTTCATTTATTGTATATACATCAGAGAGAGTCGGTACATCCCGAATCACACTCTTTCCTTTACTGGCTAATAATGTAGCGGCGATGACTGGCAGAACTGAATTTTTTGCTCCTTCGACTTTCACAGTTCCACTTAGTTTATTACCGCCGCGGACGATAATTTTTTCCAAACTTTTCCCCTCCGCGTCCAATTTATATATTAATATTCAATCGTAATGAGAGGCGTGCCTATCACAAAATTTGTCTCAGAGCCTCTTTGTTTTTTTCTTAGTCCAACTTGTACATTCATTTCACGTTTTGAAAGCGGAAGGTCGCTCCCGAAACGCTCGGAATACATAGATAAAGAATAAAAATTCTTTTCAGAAACTGCTTCTCTTTTTTCGGCTTTCCAGCCTGATAACAATGCAGAAAGTTGATTTGACAAAACTTCTTCAAGTGTACCATCAAACTTCCCTTTTATACAAGTAAATACCCGTGGCTTTCCGTGAAAGATTTGTGAATATATAGCGGCAAATTCCTTTGAAAAAAAGGCTCTTATTTCCTCTTCGTCAGCAGCAGTAACCGAGTAAAGCATATAGGCAACACCGCCGGCTGTGTCTGAAGAAACAATTTCGATCTTCTGTTGAACCGATCCTTGCGTATGTTCAAAGACGTAGCCGTCCGTATTCCCTTTGTTAAAGGCTGACTCTTGCCAACCGGTTAACGATGCGTGCAGCCGATTCGCTGCCTCATCCGGCTTTTCTGTTAAGCGTTCGCGAGTATGTAAGGTCCACTCTTCAATCGATCCATCCACACCTTTCACACTGTCAGTCAAAAGCAGCAAAGGTTTGCTTTCACTATCTGCCATTGTGTTATTCCCTAACAAAATTACAATGAAACACCCCAACAAAACATAATATCTCTTTTTTAGTAGATTCATTGATATCCTCTCCCTTAGCAACCAGTTTGGCCTGGCTGGGAAAAGATAAACAGGGAAAAACACGACAAATTGCATGCTTTGTCGACAATATGATTTGTTCATCTATTCACTTGTTTATAAGAAATGGGGGGAGAATATAAAAACTCCCTAAAGAAATAATATACAAAATAGAAAAAAATACAAGCCTGTAGGAAGAACTATTTTAAAATTTTATTGGAATAAAAGCGGCAATTGGCGGGACCACAAGAAGTAATCAAGGAAGAAATTGCTAACCGTTGAACCGATCGCAATGGACAAAACCACGAATAGCAAGCGTGCTTGGAAGATGTGGTTAGCTTTGATGAGCTGATCTAGGCGAACGGCCTGAAGCGCCCAAAACGATAAACCGATAAAAACCAAATGTGACAAAATACTGAACAATGCATCTTGGCCGAAATTTGCCATCATCACTATCCCCCCTTATCTACTTAATTAAAATATTTACCATCTAGCCCCTGGCGAAAGCAGTGCTGGTTTTTCTATGAGTGAAAAAACCTCCCGTTTCCGGAAGGTTTTTTTCATTTGTTACGCTCTGCCTTCATAAACGTCAATACGGTTAATTGCCCGTTTCAATGCTAATTCAGCACGTTGAATATCTATATTGTCTTGTTTATTGCTCAGGCGGTTTTCCGCTCTCATCTTAGCTTCTTTCGCCCGGGCAACATCAATATTTTCCGCTGTTTCAGCCGCTTGTGCTAATATCGTCACCTGATCTGGACGGACTTCTAAAAATCCGCCGCTGACCGCGACCAAATCAGGTTTTCCAGCGCCTTTGTTTAAGCGAACAGCGCCAACTTGTAAAGGGGCGACCATCGGAATATGTCCCGGTAAAATGCCAAGCTCACCGCTTTGAGCTTTGGCACTTACCATTTCAACATCCGCTTCGTACGCCGGGCCATCAGGAGTGACGATACTGACTTTAAATGTCTTCATTGTTTAACCCCCTGGTCCCGTATTATACCTCTACGCCCATTTCTTTTGCTTTTGCAACAACCTCTTCGATGCCGCCGACAAGACGGAATGCATCTTCAGGAAGGTTGTCGTATTTACCCTCAAGAATCTCTTTAAATCCGCGAACTGTGTCTTGAACCGGCACGTAAGAACCTGGCTGACCAGTGAACTGCTCGGCCACGTGGAAGTTTTGTGATAAGAAGAATTGGATGCGGCGGGCACGGCCTACGACCAATTTATCTTCTTCAGAAAGCTCATCCATACCAAGGATCGCAATGATATCTTGAAGCTCTCTGTAACGCTGCAATGTTTGCTGCACTTGGCGAGCTACATTATAATGCTCTTCTCCAACGATTTCCGGAGAAAGGGCACGAGATGTAGAAGCCAATGGATCCACCGCTGGGTAAATACCCATTTCTGAGAGTTTACGCTCAAGGTTTGTTGTTGCATCCAAGTGAGCGAATGTTGTAGCCGGAGCCGGATCCGTGTAGTCATCGGCCGGTACGTAAATCGCTTGGATAGATGTAACAGAACCTACGCTTGTAGATGTGATCCGCTCTTGCAATTGACCCATTTCTGTAGCAAGTGTCGGCTGGTAACCAACGGCAGAAGGCATACGGCCTAAAAGGGCAGAAACCTCGGAACCTGCTTGTGTGAAACGGAAGATGTTATCGATGAAGAAAAGAACGTCTTGTCCTTGCTCATCACGGAAGTATTCCGCCATTGTCAAACCTGTCAGCGCTACACGCATACGCGCGCCAGGAGGCTCGTTCATTTGTCCGAAGACCATCGCTGTTTTGCTGATAACGCCAGAGTCGCTCATCTCGTGGTAAAGGTCGTTTCCTTCACGAGTACGCTCTCCAACACCGGCGAATACAGAGATACCGCCATGCTCTTGGGCGATGTTGTTAATCAATTCCTGAATAAGAACCGTTTTACCTACACCGGCACCTCCGAAGAGACCAATCTTACCGCCTTTGATGTACGGAGCAAGCAAGTCTACTACTTTGATACCAGTTTCCAGGATTTCTACTTCTGTAGAAAGCTGCTGGAAAGTAGGCGCCGCGCGGTGAATCGCATTGCGCTCAGCTTCTGCAGGGATTTCTTCATTTAAGTCAATTGTTTCACCAAGTACGTTAAATACACGTCCGAGGGTTATATTTCCTACTGGTACAGAGATTGGCTGACCCATGTCAATTACTTCTGTGTTACGCTGTAAGCCGTCTGTTGAAGCCATGGCAATTGTCCGTACAGTGTCATCACCTAAGTGAAGCGCCACTTCCAATGTTAATTCAACAGCGTCTTTATCAGATTGTGCACCGATTTGCACTTTTAACGCGTTATAGATATCAGGCAGCTGACCGCTTTCAAACTTTACGTCAACAACCGGACCCATAACTTGAAGAACGCGTCCTTTGTTCATCTCTTTCCCTCCTATCGTAATCGTCCAATCTATCGTGATGTTTATGTCGAACGGCAGGCGCAGAACAGCGCCTTCCGCTTTTCTTTTGTCCAGCTGCGCCTCCTTGCCCCTCGAGGTCATAAGCCGTTCCACCCGGAAGGTTACAGGGCAACCTTCCAATTGGATCGTCTTATGCTTGTCGGGGCCAAACAGTCGGCTCGCTTTTCTTAACTATTCTAACGCCGCTACTCCGCCGACAATCTCTGTAATTTCTTGTGTGATTGCCGCTTGGCGTGCACGGTTATATTGCAATGTTAGTGTATCAATTAATTCTTTCGCGTTGTCTGTTGCTGTTTTCATCGCAGACATCCGGGCAGCATGTTCACTGGCTTTGCCGTCAAGAAGTGCTCCATAGATTAAGCTTTCTGCATATTGCGGAAGAAGGACTTCCATAATTTCTTCAGCTGCCGGTTCAAATTCATAAGCCGTCAGTTTGTTAGAAGAAGGAGCAATATCTGTTAAAGGCAGCACTTTCTTTTCTGTAACATCTTGCTGGATCGCGCTGACAAAGTGGTTATAGTACATGTACAATTCATCGTACATTCCTTCGGAGAATAAGCTGACCGCTTTGTTCGCAATGTCTTTAATGTCAGAGAAAACAGGCTGATCAGGCAGGCCTACGATATCTAAAGCCACATTCATTCCTCTGTGAAGGAAATAGTCGCGGCCCATGCGTCCAACTGCGATAATCACGTATTCATCTGGAGAAGAATGACGTTCTTTAATTGTGTTGCTGACAAGGCGAAGAATGCTGCTGTTATAAGCTCCCGCCAAACCGCGGTCTGAGGTAATCACCAAATACCCGGTTTTTTTAACGGGGCGGGAGACTAGCATCGGATGTGTTACATCTTTGCTGCCAAGAGCAATGGAGGCGACTACTTCCTGAATTTTTTCCATGTAAGGAACAAATGATTTAGCATTTGTTTCAGCACGGCTCAATTTAGAAGCGGAGACCATTTCCATCGCTTTTGTGATCTGGCTCGTCTTTTTAGTAGAAGTAATCCGAGTCTTTATGTCGCGTAACGATGCCACTGGTTCTCACCACCCTTTTTATGTTAGAAATTTACCTAGAAAGAGGGAAGGATCTTGAGGATCCACTCCCGCTTTTAAAGTTCTGGATAATTATTCAGATTTCGCGAACGATTTTTTGAACTCGTTGATGGCTGCTTTCATATCGTCATCAGAAGCGAGCTCTTTCGTTTTGCGAATATGATCTAACACGTTTGTATGGTTGTGATCTAACCAGCTTAATAGCTCATCTTCAAAGCGGCGGATATCTTTAACTGGAATATCGTCCAGAAGACCGCGTGTCAGCGCATAAAGAATAACTACTTGCTTTTCAACCTTGAGCGGTTTGTTCAAGTCTTGCTTCAATACTTCAACTGTACGCGCTCCGCGATTCAGTTTCGCTTGCGTCGCTTTATCAAGATCAGAACCGAACTGAGCAAACGCTTCAAGCTCACGGTAAGCAGCCAAATCCAGACGAAGTGTACCAGCTACTTTTTTCATTGCTTTAATTTGGGCAGATCCACCAACACGGGATACAGAAAGACCGGCGTTGATCGCAGGACGCACGCCTGAGAAGAAGAGGTCAGACTGTAAGAAGATCTGTCCGTCAGTGATAGAGATAACGTTCGTTGGAATGTAAGCAGAGATATCGCCCGCTTGTGTTTCAACGAATGGAAGAGCGGTAATAGAACCTGCTCCTAAGTCATCGTTCAATTTAGCTGCACGCTCAAGTAAACGGGAGTGCAAGTAGAAAACGTCACCAGGGTAAGCTTCACGACCTGGAGGACGGCGTAATAATAAGGAAAGTTCACGGTAAGCGGCTGCTTGTTTAGATAAATCATCATATACAATCAGAACGTGCTTGCCGTTAAACATAAATTCTTCAGCCATTGATACACCTGCATATGGAGCAAGGAAAAGCATTGGTGCAGGTGAAGAAGCAGAAGCTGTAACAACGATTGTGTAGTCAAGAGCACCGTGTTTACGGAGCGTTTCAACCGTTCCGCGAACAGTTGATTCTTTTTGTCCAATCGCTACATAAATACAAACCATATCCTGGTCTTTTTGGTTAAGAATTGTATCGATCGCTACAGTTGTTTTACCTGTTTGGCGGTCACCGATGATTAATTCACGTTGTCCGCGTCCGATTGGCACAAGGGCATCAATCGCTTTAATACCGGTTTGTAATGGCTCATGAACAGATTTACGGTCCATAACGCCAGTTGCCGGGCTTTCAATTGGACGAGTTTTCGTTGTATTGATTGGGCCAAGACCGTCTACAGGCTGTCCAAGAGAGTTTACAACGCGTCCGATTAATTCTTCCCCAACCGGTACTTCCATGATGCGGCCGGTACGGCGGACTTCATCGCCTTCACGGATATCTCTGAAAGGTCCGAGAATGATGATACCTACGTTGTTTTCTTCTAAGTTCTGTGCCATACCCATGACACCGTTTGAGAACTCAAGCAGTTCTCCAGCCATGACATTGTCGAGGCCATGAGCACGAGCGATACCGTCACCAACTTGGATAACTGTACCAACATCGTTTACTGTAATATCTGACTGGAAGTTCTCAATCTGCTTTTTAATCAGCGCACTGATTTCTTCAGCTTTGATGCTCATGAATTTCACCCCTCATAATAATTATAGTAGTTGTATTCGATCGAAGGACGCCGCCAAGCAGCGCCTCTCGCTTTTCTTGTTACTTCGTAATAAGCTGCTGCTCTAAACGGTTTAGTTTGCCGCGCAGGCTGCCGTCGAAAATACGGTTGCCGATGCGGACTTTTAAGCCGCCGAGTAATTGCGGATTAACAATATTGTTAATCTTTAATGCTTGTTTGCCGACTTTCTTCGCGAATTTAATAGAGATTTGGTGTGTTTCTTCTTCTGTTAAAGGACGCACCGATTCAACAGTTGCTTCTGCAAGCCCCTGCTCTTCATTCGCTAAATTCACATAAGCATCGGCAACAGCCGTAATATCTCCTTCACGGTGCCGCTCTATTAAAAGCATTAATAGATTAGCTACATAAATTGAAGCTTCTGAAAAAGCATTCTTTACGAGTGCTTGTTTTTCTTCAATTGTCAGCTTTGGCGATTCAAGCAAAGGAAGCAATCCTTTGTTTTCCTCAAATACCGCTTTCACCACTTGCAGCTCTTCACCAATTTCTTGGAGCTGCTGATGTTCTTTGGCAATTTCGAAAAGAGCCAGCGCATAGCGTTTCGCCACTACGGAATCACTCATCACTCTTCCCCTGCCTCTTGGATATACTCGTTAATTAATTTTTCTTGATCTGCTGCGCTTAAATCTTTTTCAATTACTTTAGAAGCAATCAATACAGATAAAGAAGCCACTTGCTCACGAAGCGCTGCCATTGCCTGTTCAGTCTGCTGTTCGATTTCCATCTTAGCAGATTCTTTCAGACGCTCAGCTTCTGCACGAGCAGCCGCAATGATTTCTGCTTTTTGGCTGTCGCCCACCTTCTTAGCATTCTCAATAATTTCTTGAGCTTGCTGGCGAGAGGCTTTTAATTCTGCGCGAGTTTCTTCCAATAACTTATTCGCTTCGATCCGGCTTTTTTCCGCCGCATCGATTTCGGATGCGATATGATCTTCACGCTGCTGCATGATTCCCATTAATGGTCCCCAAGCAAACTTCTTAATCAGCGCTAGTAAAATAATGAACATTGCTAATTGGAACAAGATGTCGCCGCCGTTAAAACCAGCTGACGATCCAAGTACGAATGCGTTTGCTAACACGCCCACTTCACTCCTTTCAAGAGTTTCCCCCCTCCCCTTCTCAAGGGAAAGGTCTGTATAAAAAGAATGGAACTGCTTGTTACACTTCGAACATAAAGCAATGGCGAAGGTTCGCTTGGAATGATCTTCGCCATTGGAACAAAAATCCCTGAATATTTAAACCTTGTCCAGCTACGGCGCCTGGACAGGCCAGGCGCTTGTGCTGTTATTATTGGCCTTGAACCATGAACGCGATAACTACAGCGATGATAGGAATCGCCTCTACTAACGCTACCCCGATGAACATTGTTGTTTGAAGCATACCGCGAGCTTCTGGTTGACGAGCGATACCTTCCACTGTTCTAGATACGATAAGACCGTTACCGATACCTGCACCAAGTGCGGCTAAACCGATTGCGATTGCTGCTGCTAAAAGACCCATTTTAAAATTTCCTCCTTTAAATGTATAAATAATGTATTTGTTTAAAAATAGGTTTGTTCATTAAATGAACTGGGTATATTTTAATGGTCGCTGCTCACTTTGTGAGCAATATAAACCATTGTTAACATAGTGAAGATAAAAGCCTGAATTCCACCGACAAAGACTGAGAATCCTTGCCATGCTAATGTAGGGATAATCGCGGCTAAAGTTCCGCCAAATCCTGTCGCAAGACCTCCTGCCAGCAAACCTAAAAGGATCTCACCGGCAAAGATGTTCCCGTAAAGCCGTAGGCCGAGAGTGAGCGTATTAGCGAACTCCTCTACAATTTTCAATGGGAATAAAAATCCCATTGGACGGAAATAATCTCTTCCGTATTCGGCAAAGCCTTTCATTTTAATTCCATAGTAATGTGACAGAGCGACAACCATAACGGCAAGCGTTAAAGTGATCACCGGGTCTGCTGTTGGAGATTTCCACCAGAGCACGCCATCTTTTACCACTGAAAATGGAAGACCAAGAAAGTTGGAAACTGCAATGTACATAAGCAGCGTAATTCCAAGAACATGGAAACGTCCTCCTGTTTTCCAGTCCATGTTACTCTTGACGATCCCCTTCACAAAGTCCATGATCCACTCAAAAAAGTTTTGCAGCCCAGTAGGCTTCATTGCCAATTTTCTTGTGGAAATGACTGCAATCAAGAAAACGATTGCGCTGGCAACGGTAATCATTAATACGTTGGCCAAGTTGAAAGTTAATGTAAAACCGTCAAACACTTCCCAATGATATAATGGATTTTCGTGATGCAACTGTTTTCACCTCTCTTCCCCGGTTTTTCTCTTTATTAGAAAATGAATAAAAAAATCTATCATAATGACAATATAGGATGCCATTAATCCCAAAACTGTACTGATTATGTTGAAATGGTCCGGATAACGAAGGGCAATGATAGCAGCAACGCCAGCGGATGCCATTCTAGACATAGTGCCCAGCGATTGAACTTTATTGCCGCGCTCAAGTGCGGTGTTGAAACGGTGCATTCGCTTCAACATTAACCAGTGGTTGAACAAGCTAAAAGCCGTTCCAAGAATGAGGCCGCCGAAAACCGCCTTATAAGACGTAGTTCCCCAGCAGAAAACAAAGATGGCGAGCAAATATAATAAGTACTTTCTATGTCTGGTCAGCGAGTGCTGAAGTTCCCCCATAATTGATTAATCCTCCGAATTGAAATGGTTAACTGTCTTAAGCATAGAAAAAATGCCCGCAGTTAATCCTAAGAGCAGTCCGATGATTAAAAAAAGTGGTTCAGTTTTCCATGTTCCGTCAAGCCAGCGTCCGGCAAATATTCCAATCAGGATGGATCCTGTCAGCTGCGCTAAAATCGTGCTGTATAACGCCATCGCCTTAAACGCATTTTTACGGCCCTTCATCTAATAACACTCCTGCCCACCGTGGGTTCTACCTAAAAAAAAAGCGTTTACGCTCAGTTCATAGTATTTGCTCTTTTCCCTTTGTAAGCATACAATAGGGGTATTTTAATGTCAACGCATACTAAAAAAAACCTCAAAAATTGTAGCTTATATTTCACAAATTGATCAAATTTCAAATCTTCCCATAAGTTTTGCTTATAAAGGACGATAAGTAAAAAATAATTGCAAAAATTACATCTTTTCGCTAGGGTCTTCGGCAGAATAATACCGCTGAATACTTTAAGAAGGGGCTGTCCCGAAAGGTCATGAAACATGACTTTTTGGGTCGGCCCCTCTTTCTTCTCTAAAACCGGCTTCATTTCAATCCGCCGGGAAACCTTCATCTGTGTTTATTGTAGAGACGTATTCAACAGCTCTCTTACATTAAAACCGGTCAGGCTTTTCAGTCGTTGCCTGGAAATAATAACGGATCGCCTCGCAAATTCGGCGGGACGCTTCGCCATCTCCGTAAGGATTGGATGCTTTGGACATTTTTTCATATTCCGCTTCATCCTTCAGCAGTTCAGTCGCCATTTGATAAATCGTTTCTTCATCTACACCGGCAAGCTTTAATGTGCCGGCCTTAATTCCTTCCGGGCGCTCCGTTGTATCCCGAAGAACGAGAACCGGCACACCGAGGGAAGGCGCTTCTTCCTGCACGCCGCCAGAATCAGTCAAAATCAAGTGGGCTCTTGCCGCGAAGTTATGGAAATCAATTACATCGAGCGGCTCAATGAGATGAATGCGCGGGTCATTGCCAAGAATGTCGCCGGCAATTTCTCGAACAACCGGATTCATATGCATAGGATAAACGACTTGAATGTCGCCGTTTTCTTCCACAAGCCGCTTGATCGCCCGGAACATACTGCGCATCGGCTCGCCAAGGTTTTCCCGGCGGTGGGCCGTCATCAAGACAAGACGGTCGCTGCCCAGCTGATCAAGCACTTTGTGGCTGTAGCTGTCTTTGACGGTTGTCTTTAATGCATCGATCGCCGTGTTGCCCGTAACAAAAATCGTTTCCGCTTTTTTTCCTTCGTTCAGCAGGTTCTCCTCCGCTTGGTCCGTCGGGGAGAAGTGAAGATCCGCAATGACTCCAGTTAATTGACGGTTCATTTCCTCCGGGAATGGAGAATATTTATTCCATGTGCGAAGTCCGGCTTCTACATGGCCAACCGCAATTTGGTTATAAAAAGCAGCCAGGCTCGCCACAAATGTTGTCGTCGTGTCGCCATGCACGAGTACGATATCCGGCTTGACTTCCTTCATTATCCGGTCAAGCCCCTCCAGCCCGCGCGTTGTCACATCAATCAGCGTCTGGCGGTCTTTCATAATGTTTAAATCAAAATCAGGAGTGATTTTGAAGATTTCCAGCACTTGGTCCAGCATTTGCCGGTGCTGTGCGGTTACGGTCACAATCGATTCAAACTGCTCGGGATGTTTCTGCAATTCCAGAACGAGCGGAGCCATCTTAATTGCTTCCGGACGCGTTCCAAAAATAGTCATTACTTTAATCGGGCGGTTCATCTTATTTGCACCTACTTCTAATTATTTTGTTCCAAACAGGCGGTCGCCTGCATCTCCTAATCCTGGTACAATGTAGCCTTTTTCATTTAACTTCTCATCTAAAGCAGCAATATAGATATCTACATCCGGGTGGTCTTCCTGCAGAACCTCTACTCCCTCAGGCGCAGCCACTAAACACATAAATTTAATGTTTTGCGCACCGCGTTTTTTCAAAGAGTGAATCGCTTCAGTGGCTGATCCGCCTGTAGCAAGCATTGGATCAACAACGATGAAATCACGCTCTTCAACATCAGACGGAAGTTTCACATAATATTCAACAGGCTTTAGCGTAGCTGGATCGCGATACAGGCCGACATGGCCGACTTTGGCAGCTGGAATCAGCTTTAAAATGCCGTCTACCATGCCGATGCCGGCGCGCAGAATCGGCACAATGCCGAGCTTTTTGCCGGCAAGCGTTTTTGCATTGGCTTCACATACCGGTGTTTGAATTTTTACTTCCTGAAGCGGCAGATCACGTGTAATTTCAAAGGCCATTAACGTGGATACTTCATCTACTAATTCACGGAATTCTTTCGTTCCCGTTTCTTTGTCGCGTATAATAGTCAACTTATGCTGGATTAATGGGTGATCGAATACATATACTTTTCCCAAAATTATCGCTCCCTTGTATTAATATATCAACTGATCCATGCTAGCTTCCGATGGCAAAAAAATAAGCCGCACACGCAGCCATTCTTCAACTTCTTTCAGCAAGCTTCCTTCTAATTTTACATAAAAAGCCCAAGAAGAACAAATGGGAAAATATAAAAAGCCCCGGAATGAAAAATTTTCATTCCAGAGCTGCTCATTTAACTATATAAAGGATATTTCGCTGTTAAGTCCGCCACACGCTGGCTCAATTCTTTAAGAACCGCTTCATCCTCATGATGTTTCAATGCTGAGCTGATAATAGCTGCGACTTCATCCATTGCTTCTAAATCAAAGCCGCGTGAAGTGACCGCTGCCGTACCGATACGGATACCGCTTGTGACAAACGGGCTTTCCGGGTCAAACGGAATTGTGTTTTTGTTAGAAGTGATTCCAATATCATCTAGCACCTTTTCTGCTACTTTACCTGTTAAACCAAGAGTTTGCAGATCAATAAGCAGCAGGTGGTTATCGGTGCCGCCTGATACAAGCTGAATGCCTTCTTTCGCCAGGCCTTCTCCCAGACGCTTAGCATTGTCGATGATTTTCTGTGCATACGTCTTGAAGCTGTCATCGAGCGCTTCTCCGAAAGCAACCGCTTTGGCGGCAATCACGTGCATAAGCGGGCCGCCTTGGATGCCAGGGAAAATAGACTTGTCAATTTTCTTGGCAAATTCTTCTTTGCAAATAATCATGCCGCCGCGCGGACCGCGCAACGTTTTATGGGTAGTGGTGGTCACGAAATCAGCGTAAGGAACCGGGCTTTCATGAAGACCTGCTGCTACAAGGCCGGCGATATGAGCCATGTCGACCATTAGGTAAGCACCGACTTCATCTGCAATTTCACGGAATTTCGCAAAATCAATAGCACGCGGATAAGCACTCGCGCCTGCAACAATCAGCTTTGGCTTATGCTCCACTGCTTTTTGGCGGACATCTTCATAATCAATCTGCTGATTTTCTTTGCTGACGCCGTACTCGATGAAGTTGTATTGCACTCCGCTGAAGTTAACCGGGCTTCCGTGAGTTAAATGGCCGCCGTGTGATAAGTTCATTCCAAGAACGGTATCACCATGCTCCAATATAGTGAAATAAACAGCCATATTCGCTTGAGCACCGGAGTGAGGCTGTACGTTCACATGGTCGCCGCCGAAAATTTGCTTCGCACGGTCGCGGGCCAGGTTTTCCACCACATCCACATGCTCGCAGCCGCCATAATAACGCTTGCCTGGATAACCTTCTGCATATTTGTTCGTTAATACAGAGCCTTGTGCTTCCATTACCGCTTGGCTGACAAAGTTTTCCGAAGCGATTAATTCAATTTTCGACTGCTGGCGTTTTAACTCGTCTTGAATGGCCGCAAATACAGCCGAGTCCTGCTCTTTAAGAATACTCATTTCCAAACCCCTTCCGTTTTTAAACGTGATATATGCCTTTATGTATTGCCAATTTTTAAAATTCATTTATATTTTAACATGTTTTCTTCACGTTTCAAATGAAATAAATAGAAAATCCGATCTTTTTCAATAAAAAAAGCCGGCTTCTCCGCGAAAAGCCGGTCAAAACTTAACATTATCCAGAACACTTCTCATTGGCATTCGTTTTTTCGTAAACAGCGCGGACACCGCCGATCAGCTTCGGCCGCGTCATGGCCATTGTCACATGCGCGTGCCCCACTTCTTTGACGCTTGTCCGCAGCGGAACAGCCACATGTTTCAAATGCATGCCGATAAATGTATCGCCGATATCAATGCCGGCGTCAGCTTTGATAAATTCAACCACCGCGCTATCTTTCTTGTGATTAAATGCATACGCAGCCATCGATCCGCCGGCCTGCCGAACCGGCACCACCGCCACTTCTTCAAGCTGCTGCTGCTGGACTTGTTCCCGGTCGACAACGAGCGCCCGGTTTAAATGTTCACAGCACTGAAAGGCGAGATGCCATTCATGCTCATCTGCAAATGCCTGCAATTGCCGGTACACCATTTCAGCAATTTCCAGCGTGCCGGCTGTTCCGATCTTTTCGCCGGCAATTTCTGAAGTTGAACAGCCGATCACAACAGTCTGTCCTTTTTGGAGACGGGCCTGCTGCTGAAACTCCCGCAGCAGACGGTCAAGCTGCTGCTCCCACTCTTTAAGCTGCAACAACGCTCATCCCTCCCCTTTTATTTTTCTTCATACGATGTAATCTTATTAAGACGGTTTTCATGACGGCCGCCTTCATAATCAGTTGTCAGCCATACTTTGGCAATTTCCCGGGCAAGCCCTGGTCCAATGACACGCTCTCCCATCGCCAGCATATTGCTGTTATTATGTTCCCTTGTCGCCTTGGCACTGAACACATCATGCACAAGCGCACAGCGAATGCCTTTCACTTTATTGGCGGCAATGCTCATCCCGATCCCTGTTCCGCATATTAAAATGCCGCGGTCAAACTCTCCATTGGCGACCTTTTCTGCTACCGGAAGCGCATAATCCGGATAATCGACAGACGTGCCGCATTCACAGCCGAAGTCCTCATATTCTAACCCGAGTTCCTCAAGCAAGCCCTTGATTTCTTCACGGATATTGATTCCGCCATGATCGGATGCAATGGCAATTTTCATATGTTTAATCTCCTTTTGGCATAGCCGATTTTTCTTCTATTTTGTCACAGGAGAAGAAAAATGAAAAGGCTAAGGCGTTCAAAGCTGGAATTTTGTAATGGTTGATTTCAGCTCTTCCGCTTGCTTCTTCAGCTGCATAGCGGCTCTTTCAATGTCATGCATCACTTCTGTTTGATCTTTCGTTGCCCGGGTCACTTCCACAGCTCCTGCAGACGTTTCTTCGGCAATCGCTGCCACCTCTTCTGATTGGTTAGAGGTTTGCTGGATGCTGTCCAGCTGCTTGTCCACAAGCCTCGAAATGATCTGCACCGCCTCTGCCACCTCATGAATCTTCCCGGTCATTTGTTCAATCGCTGAATTGGCTTGAGATCCGTTCTGCACTTCTTTGCTGACTGTCCTCACCTGCGAGGAAATTTTTTGGACAACCTGATCTACTTCCTGCTGAATATGCTGGATCAGTTCAGAAATGCCGCTGACTGCCTTGGCGCTTTCATCAGCGAGTTTGCGCACTTCTTCAGCAACGACCGCAAAGCCTTTGCCGTGCTCGCCCGCACGCGCCGCTTCGATGGAAGCATTTAAAGCCAGCAGATTCGTCTGGGCTGCCATATCGCCGACGAGCTGAATAATTTGTTCGACCTTGCGCGCATTGGTTTCAAGCCGCTTAACCGCTTCGAGTGACTCCTCATTCTCCACCGACAGCTTCTCCATCCCGGAAATCAGCGACTGAAAAATCTCCTTGTTTACTTGCAAATCCTCCACCATCTCTTCCGCTTGCACGGCGGAGGCCTTCGCCTTCGACTGTACTTCTGCAGCCAGATGTGTTACGTCCTCAACAGATTCTGCCGTCGATTGAATGGCTGCTGCCGAATTTTCAGCTCCGGCGGAAATTTCATCGACTGTCCGGAATATTTCTTCTGCCCGTTGAGAAGCTTTTGTCGCTTCTGTAGATATTTGGACCACACTTTCATTTGTTAAAGCAAAATTATTGTCAATGCTATGAACCATGTTCCGCAAATTACCGAGCATATGATTAAACGCTATACCGAGCGAACGAATTTCATCTTCGCTTTCCGGAAGTTCAACATCCTCTTTAATATCTCCTTGAGCTGCTGCGAGCGTGGCGGCTTCAAGCCGTTTCAGCGGCTTAACAAAATAGCCGCCGGCTACATAAGCAAGAATCCCCGACCACATGATTCCCAATAACAAGGTGACCACCGTGAACAGCATTTGATCCATCCACGAAAAGTAAGTAGGATAAATATAATAAATAAAAAAGCCGCTCGTTGTATAAGTAATAAGAGCTAAAAGCGTAACAAGAACAACCAGTTTCTTTCTTAACCCGAATTTCGCTGCATTTCTATTCTCCATGATGGCCCCTTTCCGGAACGTCCCCTGCTTCACTTTGCATTTTCTTAAGAGCTTCTGTAATCAATTCATCCAGTTCTTCATATGTTTGCCGATACTCTTCAATCGAGCCTCCATACGGATCAGCTACATCTCCGCGTTCTCCTTTAGCAAATTCTTTTAATGTCCATAACTTATTTGCACAATCCGGAAATAAAGAAAGAACAGCTTGCTTATGGCTGGCTGTCATAGTAAAAATAGCATCAGCCCATTCGACTACATCCTTGCCTAACCCTTGGGAAACATGTTGAAAAGAAATCTGATTTTCCTTTAAAACTGCCATTGTATGCGCGGATGCCCCGCTGCCTGCTGCGGCATAAACACCAGCAGAACGCACCTCCCATTCTTGCTTTCTATCCTTCAAAATCGCTTCTGCCATCGGACTTCTACACGTATTCCCTGTACATACAAACAATATATTCAACTGTTTTCACCCTCCAGCTGTCGTCTTATGTTTTTATTATATAAGATTTTTCCCAAAAGAGGGTAAAAAGCTCTATATATTTTTCCAATTAAAGAAAAAGCAACTTGAACCCGAACGCCAGCAGCACACAGCCGCCAAAAGCTTCGCTGTATGGTCCCAGCCACCTGCCGGCCTTTCTGGCAGCCAATAACCCGCTCCATGTTAAGGCTGCGGCGATACCGCCAAATAGCATAAGCACGAGCAGAACTTTAGCCCCATAAATCCCAAGCGTCAGACCGACGGAAAAGCTATCCAGGCTGACAATTAAAGAGAAGAGCATTAGTTTCCAGCCGACAGGCGCTGTTCTTTCTTCTTCTTCCCGCTGGAAAAAAGCAATGATCATTTGGGCGCCGGCAATAATTAACAGCAAGCCGCCGATCAAAGCAGCAATCGTGCCAAACGTATCTGTCACAAACCGGCCGGCCACCATCCCAAGAAGCGGCAAAATAATATGAAAGCTGCCGATAATAATGCCAATAAAAAAAATCCGCCGCAGCCTGATTGGCGCCATGCCCATTCCCAGGCTTGCCGAGAAAGCATCCATGCCTAATGCTAAAGCCAGCGTGCTTAATGTAACCACTTCACCCATGTTCTATTTCATTCCCTTCCTTGTTGGACGTGCCTCTTTCCAACATATGCAGGAAGGCAGAAATACTTTCTTGCCGTTCCAGGAAGAAACGGTCTATTCCCTTTTGAAGCCTCTTCGGATAAATAAAAAAAAGACTCCGGATCATGCAGTCTGACACTGCTGTCCGAAATCTTTTCTCTTTATTTTCGTTTTTCATGCAGCCAGCGGTGAGCCGCCGCTTTTTCGAGCCGGTTCATAATAGCGAGCCCCACTCCATCAGTTGGAAAGGTTTCGGAATAAATGATATCGACATCGGTTTCATTAAAAGCCCGCAGCACCTCATATAGAGAATGAGCCACCGTCCGTAAATCGTCCCGGCGTCCGCAAGGCAAAATGACATCCGCCTCATAGAAGGAGAGATTCTCCTCTGTTGTTAACAAACCGACCTTCTTTCCTTCCTGCCGCTGTTCGTTAATCCTGGACTGCACCCAGCTGCGGCTGCCATTCAGCAAATAAACAGGGGCCTCCGGGGCATAATGCTTGTATTTCATTCCCGGCGATTTCGGCTGCTGATTCATATCTGTTAAAGCAGCGTCAATAGCTGCTTCTCCCACTACCGCTTCAATGTCTTCCTTTGTAATGCCGCCTGGCCGCAAAATCACTGGAATGCTTCCGGTACAGTCTACCACAGTAGACTCCACACCGACTCCGGTATCGCCTCCGTCAATAATGCCGGCGATCACGCCATCAAGATCGTCTTGGACATGCCTAGCTGATGTAGGGCTCGGCTTGCCTGAACGATTTGCGCTTGGAGCAGCAATCGGCAAGCCGCATTTATGGATCACAGCCAGCGCTACAGGATGATCCGGCATGCGTACAGCTACCGTTTCCAGCCCGGCAGTGACAAGCTGAGACAGCCGGTTCGGCTGCTTTTCCAGAATAACCGTCAGCGGACCCGGCCAAAACGCTTCCATTAGACGTTCAGCTGTTTGTGATATGTTAGCTGCTATGTCTGCTACTTGCTGCTTTGAGGCAATATGAACAATCAGCGGATTATCAGCCGGCCGGCCTTTTGCCGCAAATATTTTGGCAGCCGCCTGATCTGATAACGCATTGCCTCCTAATCCATAAACCGTTTCCGTAGGGAAAGCTACTACCTCATCCTGCTTTAATAACTCTGCCGCTTCTTCAATTTGTGGATATGTGTCTAAAACATCCACACTGTTATCCACATGCCAATGTTTTGTTCGCATTTTGCTCACCTATCGTTCATTTCTTGTTATTTTCGATAAATTCTATGTTTCTTGTGCATAAATTCGTTTTTATTGGAAAGATATGCACAAAATCATCTTTTTTATCCACATTGTGTGGATAATTATTTCTGCTTTGTTTATAAACCTGTGGGTAACTGTGGATAAATTTCAGAAAAATTAGTGATTGCTATTTTATCCACAGTGGAAAAGTCTATGAATCTTTCCGCTTGAAAAGCTCTACAATCGCCAGTTTTATCTCCGGCTTTTCCGGTTCTCCCTCTGCATATACCGGCTCTGGCTCTTGCTTCAGATTCGGATCTTGGTTCCGGTCTTGGTCTGAATCTTGCTTTAGGTTCGGATCTTGGTTCGGCTCGCTGCTTTCTTCCACACCCGGGCTAACCGCTGCTCCGTTTGAAAAGTCGAGAAAGCAAAGCGGCGGGTAGAGTACACACCACCAATTGGCCCCTTCTCCTTTTCCAACGGTAATGACGATTGCTTCGTATTCGCCGGCAGGATACAAAAATTGTCCGTATAGCTTTGTCGGAAACTTAGCTTTTCCAAAGTTCACTTTAATAGGAGCTTGTATGCCTTCTTTTTCAGCACGTTTCATAGCAATCTCTTCAATTTCCGGCAATTTGCTTTTTAAAAGGCGGCGGGCTTCCGGCAAAGAATCTAAACCGGCTACCCACTTGGTAATTTCTTTATTCACGTCATCTCTGATTTTCCGCTTCAATTCTTGGTCAGCAGCGCTGTCACTATTGGCAAGAATGCGCAGCCGGATGGCTTCCTTTGGAATCACAATTGTTTCCTCTGCCTCTGCTGCATGATCAGGAATATATAAACTTAAAATTGTACCAATTGATAATATGAGTAAATAAATGCCTGCAATTAATCTATTCATTATTTTCCCCTCCTGGAAACCAGTCTGTCCAGAAAAGAAAAACTTAAACAATGAAACTATTAAATTTTTGCAAAAACCATTCGGTCTTTGCCATTTATATCATTTTTCACACTGACGGCCGCCTGCGGAAAAGCGCCTTGCAGCAGAGCCGCCACCGCTTCTCCCTGGCCCGCTCCGATTTCAAAGCCGACTAGGGCTTTCGGGTGGAGCACATCCGGCAGCTGCCTGCATAGCCGCCGGTAAATATCTAACCCATCCTCTCCGCCGAACAAAGCCATTTCCGGCTCATGATCGATCACCACCGTTGACAGCTCTTTCCGATCTGCCAGCGGAATATAGGGCGGATTAGAAAGAACAACATCGAGCTTGATTTCCTTTTCAATAAACGGAGCCAGCAGATCGCCCTGGAAGAAAGAAATATCCGCCCCTAATGCCTCACTGTTCTGCTTCGCTGTATGCAGCGCTTTTTCTGAGAGGTCCGTAGCATATACAGCAAGCTCCGGACGTTCAAGCTTCATCGTTACCGCAATTGCGCCGCTGCCGGTGCCGATATCCGCCAGTGTCAATTCCTTCTTGGCAAAATGCTGATGGATGTCCTCAAGCGCGTGCCAAACAAGCTCCTCTGTCTCCGGCCGGGGAATTAACACCTCTTCATTTACAATAAAGTCTCGTCCATAAAACTGCTCTTCGCCAATCATATGCTGAATCGGCACGCCTTCTCCATGACGGCTGACCATTTCCACAAATGCGTGCTGCTGCTGCTCTGTCAGCGATTCGCGCACATTCGCCAAGAGTTCTGACCGTTTCATCTTTAATATGTGCTGCAAAAGCAGCTCGCCCGCATTCTCATCCCGCTGCCGCTCTTGTAAAAAAGAAGAAGCCCATCGCAGGGCCTCGTATATCTTTTGTGTCATATTAATCCTGCAAGTTCTCAAGCTTGGAAGACTGTTCTTCCATAATAAGGGTATCAAGCACCTCATCCAGCTTGCCTTCCAAAATTTGATCCAGCTTTTGCAAGGTTAATCCGATGCGATGGTCAGTCACACGGTTTTGCGGGAAGTTGTATGTGCGAATACGCTCAGAACGGTCACCTGAACCGACCGCTGATTTTCTTTGTGCATCATATTCTGCCTGAGCTTCCTGCTGAAACTTATCATATATGCGGGCGCGGAGCACTTTCATGGCTTTTTCTTTATTTTTGATTTGTGATTTTTCATCCTGGCAGGAAACAACAATGCCAGTTGGAAGATGCGTTAAACGAACAGCAGACATCGTAGTATTTACACTTTGCCCGCCTGGTCCGCTGGACGCAAAGGTATCCACGCGAATATCTTTTTCGTGAATGTCCACTTCCACATCTTCCGCTTCAGGAAGACAGGCCACTGTCGCTGTGGATGTATGAATACGGCCGCCTGATTCCGTTTCCGGTACACGCTGCACACGATGCGCTCCATTTTCATACTTCATTTTTGAAAACGCGCCTTTTCCGTTAATCATGAAAATAATTTCTTTATAGCCGCCAAGTCCCGTTGAATTCGCTTCAATTACTTCTGTTTTCCAGCCCTGCATCTCAGCATAACGGCTATACATGCGGTACAAATCGCCAGCAAACAGCGCCGCCTCATCCCCGCCGGCTGCTCCGCGAATTTCCATGATCACGTTTTTATCATCGTTCGGGTCTTTCGGGATCAAAAGAATTTTCAGCCGCTCTTGCAGCTGTTCAAGCTGCTCTTCTAATTCGCCAATTTCCTCTTTCACCATTTCGCGCATCTCGGCATCCAGCTTTTCATCAAGCATCGCCTTGGCATCTTCATATTGCTGCTTTGCTTCTTTATATTCACGATACACGAGCACGGTCTCTTGAATGTCCGACTGTTCCTTCGAATAATCTCTCAGCTTGGCCGGATTATTCACAATCTCCGGATCGCTTAACAGTTCATTTAACTTATCATAGCGGTCCTCTACCGCCTGTAAACGGTCAAACATAGCGTCACCTCAAATTTCGTCCATAATGTTATCATTATAATATATAGAAAAAACCAGCACAATGTAAAAAGAAAAGCGGAGCCCGCTGCCCTGCGGAAAGCAAAGCGCCTGGAATGGAAATCAACCGCTCCCACCCTCATACAAAATAGAAAAGACGTCTGATTTTTGATTCAGCCGCTTGGTGATCCCATTTTTCCTCCGTATGGCTGTACGACTTCCCTATTCTGTCACTAAGTTGATTGCAATGGAAGGCGCGAAGACTCCGGC
>NZ_BCVF01000040.1 GCF_001591605.1 Bacillus badius NBRC 15713
TACGGACTATCTAGCTGCAAAGCTGGCCATATTTCAGTTTATAGAAGGCTGGATAACCGAAAGAGAATTCACAGCAGTATTGGCTATCAAACACCTCAAGCCATTGAGGATCAAATTGGAAGAACAGCCTGAGGCTTAACTTTTTTGTGTCCAAATTATTGACTCAAATCCAGGTCTATCTTCTTAAAATTGTTGTACAAGGATTATTACCGACATACAGTGTTCAGAAAATCACTAACATAATTCGCATATATTGCTGCCTCTATTTATATATTCGAAAAAAGAATCGGAAAAGTTTTAATAAAACACAAAACTTTTCTACACTTTTTATGATATAACCACTCAGACGGGTCTAATCAAATAATTTTTGTAAGCAAAATAAATAAAAACAATAATATTATTGGCATTAAATCAGTCTGAAAATGTTTTTGAGAATAGAAACAACCCATAGCACACATAGTATTTCCCCCTAAGTTATTTCTATTTTATGAGGTCTTTCACCTTAGAGTATTAGATTTAACAGTTCTTTCTTCTAAGAGTGCCTCCTGGTGCAAATAAAGATTAATTTTTTCCCTCTCTGCTAACTGTTAATTTATCCTAAGTTTGTTAGAGAGGTGGGTGCTGATTGATTTTCATAGAAACAGTTTGCATGCAACCCGGCAATCAACTTTAGATAAAAATAAAGCTGTCTCCAATGACTCTGCCTGGTCATTGGGGACAGCTTTTTTCTGCTTATTTTTCTTGGATATTCAGCATGCGGTAAAGCATAACGGCTGATTCAGCTCTTGTTGTTTCGTTTTTGGGGTCAAATTTGCCGTTGGACCGGCCAAAGATGATACCGAGTTCGGCTGCTTGTCTCACCGCTTCTTTTGCATAATCATTAATACGTTTTTCATCTGTAAAGGATTGATTGGACTGGATAGAGCTTAACAGCTCTGGCTGCTGATATTCGATCGCTCGAATAATCATCGCCGCCATTTGTTCACGGGTAATATTGGCATCCGGATCAAAATGGCCGTCTTTTTTTCCGAAGACAATTCCTGCCCGGCTGGCAGCTTCGATTTGAACAGCTGCCCACTCTTTCTTTGCCGGAACGTCTTTGAACATACCTTCATACTCTTTCACCGGGAGTTGCATCAACCGGGTAAGAAGAACCGCAAATTCCGCCCGTGTCAGCTTTTGTTCCGGCTCGAACAGTTCATTTGTCTTTCCGCTCGTCACCAATTTGGAAGCTAGCGAGTGAACTTCTTTTCTCGCCCAATGGCTGCTTGTATCTTTAAATGTTTTGTTATTGGACATCACAGCGAATGTTGAAAGACGGCGTACGGGAATAACCCATTTCTCCCCTTGCGTATAGCCTCCTGCATACTCCCAGCTTTTCGACGTTTCGTCATAACGCACACCGGTGGTTTGATCTTTTCGTACAGTGCCCTTTAGCTTCAAGCTGAGTTCAACCGGTGTTGGGAACGCCTCAGCGATCGATTGGCTTCCTGAAGAAATGGCTACATCAACGACATCCGATATAAACGACTGGCCAGGCTCCTCTGTTCTCGCTACTTGTATGTTGACAAAATGGCCATTCTGCTTTTGTAAGTACGCCATGTTTTCCGGTGAAAGAGTTATCCCATGACCAGTGTAAAAAGCGATATGCAGAGGCTGTTTGCTTTTTGCGGCACTGTCCACCAGGTCTTTCGGCAACTGAATACTCATGCGGTTCGCTTTTTCTTCTCCTAAGTCAATCAGCCATTGATCTGGCTTTATTTGAATGTGTTCTTGTTTAATTTCAATGGCTTTCTCTTCACCGGGAACGTCCGGCTTTTCTGTTACTGGAGGTACAGGTATCCCCCCATTCCCGTTGCCATTCGATCCATCAGCTCTCGTTTCAAATGTCCAAATATCGGAGCGGGCCTCTCCCTTGAATTGGTCTTTTACTGTTACATACCATCCATATTCTTTGTTGCTTTCAAGATGGCTCCAATCTGCTTCTGAGGTTTGTTGATCTTTTACCCCTTTTTGTTCTCCAATTTTTTTATTGGTGTAGACATTGGCTTCAAAGGCATCTGTCGCTACTACCTTCTCTTTTGGTGTGAGCTCTGTTTCAATGACAAATTCGTCCTTGCCTGGGTACTCGCTCGTATTATAATAATTGTATTGATTTAAGTAAGGCGAATATGTTTTCATATAAATCTTGTTTTCTACTGGATTCACCTGCATAATGCGTAAAAATCCTTGTCCGCCTTCTGGGCCTCCTTGGTAATCCGCTAGCATCTGGTACACTTTTCTGTCCGGTTTTCCATCCTTATCGTCATCAATTTCATCTACTAGCGTTTCACTATCATGATAATGGCCGGATAACACCGCTATAATGTTTTTGTTAGGAAGGACCACATTGTTGTAGATTTTATCGCCGATCGGACTGCGGTTTCCGGAAACAAGCAGGTACTCATGGAAATTTAGTATGGCTTTTCTTTCCGGATATCTAGCCAGCACGTCATTGATCCAGGCGATGTCCTCATCAGTGATTCCCCATCCCATATAAATCATAATGAAGTCATTGCCGTTCGAGCTGATTAAATCATAATGTCCGCGGTTATTCTTATAGGATTCTCCATAGTAGTCTTTAGATTGAAAGCGCTCTGCTCCAAAATATTTTCCGTACTCATTATAGTCGCCCGTTTTGTGTCCGACATCGTGGTTTCCGGCCAACACCCCATAAGGAATATTTCCTTTATCTAAATACCCCATATATTCATCGGCATGTTTCCATTGATAGTCCTGATCGGCTTCATCGACCAGGTCACCCGTGTGGAACAAATATTTAATGTTCATGGCTTCTTTTTGCTCCACTGCCCATTCAGTCATTCTTTTAAAAATATGAGGGTAGCTTTCAGAGTAATACTGGGTATCAGACATCCAAATAAAAGAGTAGTCAAACTGGGTCGTTGAGGCAATTTCGTCTTGGACCATTACTTGCACTTTTTGGTCTTTGACATAGTCAGGACCTTTAACCGAGCCGCGCAGCTTAAAGTTTTTGTCGTTCTCTGCTATTTTCCACTCGGTCAGCTCCCATTTGTTTGCTTTGTAATTCCACACATACATGGAAACCTTTCGTCCAATGAGTGATTTGCCTTCCCAATTTAATTCAATCTCATCCGTGTCGTTCACTTCTTTATCCACGGTTACCTCAAAGCGGTGGTAAGGAAACTGATCCGCAGATTTTGTTGTGACATATTGCTGGTCGGCTTTTTCCAGCTTGTCCACTTCTTTCACTTCTGTTTCCCCGGCTGGAATCATTGCTTTCGGGGGTTCACGGTCCGCGTTATTTTGATAGACAGCTATGTGCTGCTTCTCGTTTGCCTTGTACTGATAGCCCTGCTTAAATTCTACATCTAGGTCATCCTTCGTAGGATCGGCCACCTTTACTCTCAGCTTTGTAGAGGCGGGCACATTTTTGGCTCCATCCTTTGGCGAAACAGCTTCGGGCTTGAACGGCTGCTCTTCCACCACAGCAAATGTGACTGTTTTAGAAGCTTTATTTCCAATCTGATCTACGGCTGTCACTTTTAGCGTGTGTTTCCCAGGCTCCAGTTCGGCGGAGGACGTATGGAACGGCAGAGAAATTTCCTTGCCATCCAGCTCCGCAGTCATTTGATCCACTCCGGAAAACTGATCCTCCACCTCAGCATGAATCGTGAAGTCGCCTTTATATTCTTTTCCTTCTTCTACAGAAGGTGTCAGTACAGGGGCGCTGTTATCGACAATGACGGCGGCTTGCTTTTTCTCATTGCCGTTAACGGCCTCAACCGTATGTTTGCCTTCCTTGACTTGAGTGGTATCCCACTTATAAGCTTTTGCTGTGAATTTTTCATCAGGAACCGCAAAGGCAAAATCAATTACCGGCTTTGCGGATGAACCGTCACCGACTGATAGTTCTTTGTCCGGATCACTGTAGGCCGGGTCATAGATAACTGTGCCGTCTTTAAGCACTAACCGTACATTTTTGACATAAAAATCATCGCGGTTTTCCTCTGACTCTTTATCAAAAGGCGATACCTTTGTTCCTGAACGAATCGAAATCACCGCTTCTTTGCCTTTCTCAAAATATTTCGGATCCACTGGCACTGTTTTGGTGACATATGTATTAATCGTATCATCAAAAATATGCAACGCTTCATCGCCAATCGTTACGCCATTTTTAAAGTACAAATTTACTTTCTTCACATCAAAAGCAAAATAAGCAGGCTCAGCGAGAGCAGGAGTCGTTTTTCCCGTGACATCCTGTCCATCAATCTTGATGATCGTGTCCGCATAATTTTGGGAGTGAAATGCTTTGATTAAGGCCGTTTTATTTAGTAAAGAGTCATTCTCTACGTTCAATCCAATCCCGGTCTGCTTGTCATCCCGCAGAATAGAAATAGATTTGGCGGCTGTTTTCACTTCATTTGAACCATCAGATACGACTACATAGTACTCAATCTCCTGCTTGCCGATTAAGCTTGGCGAAAAAATGGTATGATGATACAGTTTGTCATCATAGTTTTCAGTTAAGTCTACCGAATGATAAGCCGCTTCCTCATTATTTTTATAAAATAAGCGAGCTGTTTTCACTGAATGATTGTCTTTAATATCAAAGGTTAGTTTCACATCATTCATTTCAGATACAGGGGCGGCTTCTGTTAAATCCGTTAATACAGGCTTTTCTGTATCAGGCTCCACTGTCACCTTTTCCGCAGGTACTTGTATGTCTGCATTGGCGCCGGGTGTGGCTGCTTCTGTGCCGCTGCTGTATTTTTTCATTACTGTGTCGCCAGGCGTTTGGGGGAAGGTATAGAAAATGCCCTTATCCGCCACTGTGTCATCCTTTGTGCCTTCATCGTTATAATAGCCAACTGAAATATCTTTTCCTGTATTCGTCGCAATAGCGATTCCCCGCGCCCCGCTGTTAGCCATCCCGCCGGAGTGAACCTTCACAATGTTCTGGTTCTCGGTTAAATTCACATTATAATGCTTGTTAAAGTCAGCTACAGACTTGTCTTTATTGCCTGCGTTTATTATCCAAAATACCATCGTTTCTCCGGATGACAGCATGACGTCCTCCTTTTCTGGTCCCCAAACCAAATCGGCTTCGGGTCCCTCGGCGGGATAACGATAGCGCAGTTTATAGTCTTTTAAGTTAATCGTTTCTGTTGTATTGTTATAAACCTCGATGAATTCATAGCCATCCAGATCATTCACATTGGCAGAATCAGGAACTAGTTCTGTCACTAACAGTGCAGGTGCTCTCTGCGCATCAAAGCTGCTTCCTTTGATGGCTACTTTAAATTCTTCGGTTGTCGCCGTTTGGTTCCCGTCATAAGCTTCGATGCGATAGGACATCTCTTTACTAATCAGTTCTTCCTTTGGAATGACGACTGTGTATGTATGAGGCGACGTTTCAGCTGCTGTCATGTCAGCTTCTTTCCAAGAGCTGCTTTGACCGAAGCGATAGATCACTTTTACTTTTTTCACAGCTGTTTCATCTGTTACTTGAGCGTTAAGCCGCAAGTCCTCCGTGGCATCGACGGCCGTCACTGCCGTATGATCAATAACCGGCGCTTTTAAATCTTGCCCGCTATGAACCGGCTCGCTTGGCACTTGATCAGGCAGTACTTCTCCTGGATTAGCCGGTTCATTTGAGTGAAGAACCTCCATATTCTTTTGGTCGTCCGCTATTTTATATTGAATTCCTTTATTTTCTGCCACCTGTTCCTTTGTGTAGCTTGCTTTTGAAATTTCGTTTTTATATGTATCCGCCAGCACAAGGGTGCGCGAAGCAGTATTCGCCATTCCGGCTGATTCTACCGTTGTTACTTGCTCAGCACTCAAATCGGTTTGAAAATTGCGGTTAAAGTCCTCAAGAGTCATATCTGCATTGGCGCTATTCTTCACCCACACCACGATGGTTTCCTGCGGTTGGATTGTTTTCGCTTCTGTAAATGTCCACTCGGCATCCGGCTTATTCTCGCTTTCCGGATAGCGGTACAGTAAAGTGTAATCCTTTAATGAGACGGACTGATTACTATTGTTGTAGATTTCGATAAATTCATAGCCATCGCTTTTCCCTGCATTCGCCGTATCCGGCACCAGCTCAGTAATCAAAAGAGCGGGATTTTTTTGCGGATTGATCGCCGCTGCTTCTGTTGCGGAAACCATTCCTTTCATCCCCCCTTCAGAAGAGACTGGGGAAACAGATAAACAAGCAAGTAAAGCAAGTGAACAAACTGACTTTTTCTTCATGATTTTCCTCCTTATCCTGCACAAGCCTCCACTTATTTTAAAGTGTCACTTTCATGACTGTATAAACGCCCTGTTAAAAGTTTGTAAAGTTCACTCGTTTTTCTAAAAATGTTAATTATATAGACATTCCTTTGCTTGATAGATTTTAAAAACTATTGATATAAACTATTACTATTTTCTAAAGAGATAATCATATTTTTTAACAAAAAATGTGCTTCTTGCAGTAAAATGGTTCTAGATTTATTTTTTAAAGACTTAAAAAGCAGCTTGATAAAGGAACTGCCTCTGTCAGCCTTCAAGATCACTTGATATAAAAAAAAGAAACGGAGATTGGTCTATTTGATTTTTATTTTCCTCCTATGTTAAGAGAAACCAGTCATTTTCATCAAAGAGCCATCGGATATTCAGTAAATATAAGGAGAGGAAAATGAACATACACACGTCTAATGAGATGTTTGTCGTAATTGGCGCGGATTTAAATGTGAAATATATGAATGAGACCGGAAGAGAGGCTTTTGGAATAACCGGCGATCAATTAAGCGGAATACCCGTCACCAATCTTCTTCCAGGAATAGAAAAGGATATAGGAATGAATAGGGAAAGCCAGGCCGAGTTTATACTATCTAACCATGGCAGGGAGAAAAGGATGAGGATCTCTATTTTTCCATACGAAGAGGATTTTGTCCTGGTCATTAAAAATACAACTTCCGGCGATACAGTGAAAGGACTTGTCGAACAAACTAAGGGTGGACAGCAAATAATGGACGAAGTCACCCAAAGGCTGTTATTGAGCAAAGAACCTAAAGAACTGTTGGATCACTTATTCGATCAATTAGCAGACTTGCTGGGATTAGATATCTATTTCAATTATTTGGCTGATCCTAAGGCGCAAAAAATAAGTTTAATTAACTATAAGGGCATTGGTCATTCAGAGGCTAAACAATGGAAACAGCTTGAATATGGAGAAGCGGTTTGCGGATATGTAGCCCAGCTGAAGGAAAGAGTGGTCGCCAATCACATACCGGCTTCTTCTGACCCCAAGTTACAACGTATAAAAGAACTGGGCATCCAGTGTTATGTGTGTCACCCGCTTATCGCCGGTGAAGAAGTTCTCGGCACGTTGTCATTTGGTTCTAAATCACGGGAAGCTTTCGCCCAGGCAGAGATCTATTTAATTGAGAAGATATGTGAGCAGGTCGGCCACGTACTAGAGAGAATGCTTATAATGGAAGAATTGCAGCATAAAAACCGGTCACTGGAGAAAGCGATAAAGGAAAAAGAGGCTTTATTTAAGTTATCACTCTCATTAAACAAAAAATTCAGAGAAATTTTTCACACATCTAAAGATGCCATGCTGCTGGTCTGTTGCGCGAACCGGGGCAAGCCTTTTTTCTATGAAGTTAATGCGGCTGTGGTCCAATTACTTGGCTACACGGCAGACGAATTAAAGAAAATGCCCCCCAAGGCAATTATTGCTCCTGAGTATCAGCAAATAATTGATCATGTCGCGCAAACAATCGAACAAGAAAAGAAAATGACTGTGGAAGTGAGCTGGGTAAAAAAAGATGGGGAAAAGATACCTGTTGATCTGAGCATCTCTTGCCATTACTTTCAAGGGAGAACCTATTACCTGATCATTGCCCGCGATTTAACGGAGAGAAAAGCATTTGAACAAGCATTGATAGAAGAAAAAATCGCCTCAGAGCGGGCAAATCTGGCAAAGTCTAAATTTCTTTCCATGATGAGTCATGAAATGCGTACGCCCCTAAACTCTATTTTAGGCTATGCCCAAATGATAGAGTTGAAAGCACAGGGAACGATCCATAAACACACCGGGAAAATCAAAAATGCGACTATTCATTTAACTAACTTAATCAATGACATCTTGGATTACGTCGGATTAGAGGAAGGGAACAGTAAAGTTGCCAAAGAACCTGTCAATCTGGTGACGATTATTCAGTATGGTGATGGCTTCTGCCGAGATCAATGGAGTAGTCATCACCTCTAATATACACCCGGCTAGCTCTCTTTTCGTAGAAGGAGATCCGCTGCGGCTCAAGCAAGTAGTAATGAATTTACTGTCAAATGCCATCAAATATGGCGGAACGTCGGGACTTGTGACTGTTTTATATAAGGAAATGAAAGATAAAGCCCGGATTGAAGTACGGGATAACGGACCCGGTATTCATGATCACGATCTTGAAAGAATCTTCGAGCCCTTCTATCGCAGCGATGAAGTATTAAACCTTACGGAAGGGCGCGGACTCGGCTTATCTCTTGTTAAAGAATTTGTGACACAAATGAATGGACAATATGGGGTTGAAAGCGAAAAGAATAAAGGCACGCTTTTTTGGATAGAGCTTCCTAAGGCAAATGTAACCACTGAAGCCCCTCTGGCCCCTTTCTTGAAGGAAAAAGATAAAAAAACTTTAAAGTTCTTTATATAGAGGATAATGAAGAAAATCGGCACCTGCTGAAAGAGCAATTTAAAGTGTTTTTCAACATTGAGTTAGTGACTGCAGCTGACGGGCTGTCGGGGCTCGAGCTGGTCCAAGAGCAGCGGTTTGATTTAGTATTGCTCGATATTAACCTCCCACTGATGGACGGTTTACAGGTTTGCAAGAAAATCCGCTGCCTCCCCGAATATCAAGAGGTTCCCATCATTGCGATCAGTGCCCATGCACTTAAGAAGGATATTCAATATGCCTTAGAGTCCGGGTTCGAAGATTATTTAGTGAAGCCGGTAGATATCCGTTCTTTAAAGGCGCTGATCGATCAGTATATACAAAAAACAGCAACACCAGCTCTTCCTTAACCGGAAGGGCTGGCGTCGCTCACCAAAACAGTTGTTGTTAGGGCGTTTCATGCAGGAATTCTCAAAGACGTATAACTAGTGTGTAGTTTTTCACTGTCCAGCTTTTTAATTTTTTTCAAGCGTATGATCTGTGCGTCTATACAGGGAATCCTTTGTTTTGATGATTAATTCATTAATGTGAAAAGGTTTTGAAATTAAATGTGCCTTATCTATGCCGCTGACATCATCTATTGAAAAAGGATCTAATGAATCAGGTACGAGCCCTAAAAATCTTTGTGACGGATGTACAGCTTTGATTTCCCTCAGCAAGTTGTTCCCCGCTTCATCAAGATCAATCACAACTAGGTCTGGCTCAAACAAATAATACATATCAAAGGCTTCCATCTTTCGATCAGATAAAATAATTTCCGCAGAAAAATGAAGGGTCACAATCCTCTCGATTAAGAATGCTAATGGTTCATAATTACAAAATATAAAAACCTTCTTCATATGCATTCCTCTTTCTCCAGTGAGAAGCCTCTTTGCTTTGGACAATTTTCTTCCATAACGATCTTGTAAATAAGGCACCCCTCTTTATTTTGTTTAGTATGTCTCTTTTAAAATATTATTGATTTAAATCTCTCATCTTTTTTTGAAATTCTCTAATTTTTAATTTTGAAATATGCGCGTGCTTAGAGTATTCTGGAAAAAAAGCTAAATAGGTTTCGTTTTTCTGCGTAACATGCGAGACAGCTTCTAAATTAATAATGTTCGAGCGGTGAGATAGGTAAAACTGATCTCCCAATGTCTGCAATATATTGGCGATATTCTCATATACCTCATAAGTTTTATTCTTCGTATGAATAAAGCATTTCTTTCCAGCTTTTTCTATGAAATAAACATCTGCTTGTTTAATATAATAAAAGGAGCCCTCTGACTTGACGCATAACGTCTTACTTTGTCTTATCGGACTCTTTTCTGTATGCAGTGCGCCTCGAATCACGTGTTCTGCTTTTTCCAACGCTTGATATATTCTTGTCATTTTCACTGGCTTAACAATGTAATCGACGGCCGAAATATTAAAAGCTTCAACCGCAAAGTCTTCATATCCTGTCACAAAAATAAATTTCAAATGAGGCTGAAATGAAATACATTTCTTAATGGCATCTACACCGTTCAACTTCGGTAAATTGATGTCCGCAATCACCAAGTCGGGTTTTGTGAGCATCACTTGCCGAATTAAATCCTCCCCGTTTTCGCAATGGGCTACTACTTGAAAAGACGGATTCTGACTGACAAAAAAGCTTAAAATCTCTAAAGAATCCGGATGGTCATCTACAATTATTGTTCTAATAGGAGTCATAAGTTCTTCCTTTTGTGTTTTGGTTGCTCTATATTGGCGTTGTACTTTTTCTGCTATCATTTTGTGTAAAATAATCTTAAAGTAATTAGACAATTTTGTCTAAGGGGTCAGCAGAAGGTTAATGCCCTTTATTATTCATATTAGGCAAAAATTTAAGCCTTTTGAGCACAAAAAAAGACTTTTCGAATAAGAGAAACAGAAAATGGCAGTTACTATCAACTAACCGGTTGTAGGCGGTTTGACCTACTCTCCCTACTGTTTGATCAAACCGTCAATACCGCTAGTCTAGACATAACTTTCCCAGCTACTATGATTATCTTTCATTCTATCCGTCTTTCAAACAAGAATTATTATCCAATTTTTCTGCAGTAAAAGACCCGCTTTGAGTTTCAGCCAAAGCGGATCTTTTACTATATTGACAGCTGCTTTTATTTTGCAGGATGAGTACAGACAAATGAAAAATAGCACGGCAACACCCAACTGGATTATCATTCCTATTATTACACATAAAGGAAGATGATTCAATGGGTTTGAGAGAAGGAACAAACTGGCTAACATCCTATCTCATAAAAGAACATTTTTCTTTTCTATTTGTGTTATTATGTATAGTAAAGATAAGAAGGGATTATCTTTACTATACATAATATATTTATTGTAAAACTTAATGAGGCGGTAGAACACATGAATGAACTTTCTTTTATGAACCACCTATCGAATGAAAATTATTTAGCGCATTTGCAGGAAAATTTAGATCACCGGAAGCTGCTGGATGAAAATAGAAACTTGAATCTTTCCGAGAGTTCCGAGCAGGATTTCTTGGAATTGTTTTTTGCCATGAAAATTTTTGAAGAAGGAAAGCAGCTTTCTCCCCATACGATTAAAGCCTATCGTTCCGACGCCAAAACACTGCTGGATTTTTTGGTCGAACACTCCTTATCGTTTCGGGATATCGGGTTTCCGGAGGTGAAGGCCTACAACCGCTTAATCAACGAAACCTACGCAGTCAAGTCCGCAAGAAGAAAGCTGGGCTTTTTTCAGCGATTGTTAGACTTCGGCTATGAAACACAATTTTATAAAAGCCACCTCTCTACCTGGCTGACCAAGCCGGCCGTTCAAAAAGGACACTATATAATGGAAGAAACTCGTCCAAATGAAGAGCTTCACCGGGTGCCCCGCCGAGAATTAAGCCAGGCAGATGCTCAATGGCTGCTTACTTTCTTTCCTAAAATCGTTAAAGCCAAAAAAAATCGGGAACAGCTGCAAAAGCGTAATTTACTGATCGGTTACTTGCTTTATAGCACCGGGCTGCGGGCCAGCGAACTGCTCAGCTTAAACTGGGGCAGCTTCCGGTACAGTCACCAAGGACACTTGTTTGTCGATGTAATCGGAAAAGGAAAAAAACAACGAACTGTTCCCATAAGAAACGAAGTAAAGGAAGTATTATTCAGTTACCGAAAAAGCACCGGAGATTCAACAGAATTAAATTTAGAAGATCAGAGCCCGCTCTTTTTTGCGCTATATAATAAGGAAGAAACTCCTCGCAAAACAAAAAAGCGCTTAACCTATCCGGCGCTTTATAAGATTGTCAAAGAGGCGGTAGAATTAGCCGGAAAAAATTCAAAAATCAGCCCTCACTGGTTTCGTCATACCTTCGTGACTGTCATGCTCGAAAACGATGTGCCGCTTGCAGTCATCAAAGACTGGGCCGGTCATGCAGATATCTCTACAACCAATGTCTATTTAGAAAGAGTCAATCAGGATAAGATGCACACGCACTTGGATAAAGCGGATTTATTCTAGGTTTCGGATGCTGAGAGAGGCTGAATTTTGCATCGAGAAACCCTTTAGGTGAATAAACGGTCGTTCGATGCAAAAATTCAGCTGTGGGTAAAGCGGTATATCTTGCAAGAAAGCAGATTTCTAGAAATGCCTTCTAGAAAAAGATTGGGGTTGACTATTTGAAAAGAACAGTAAGCCTAACTATTTCTCTCATGGCATTTGTCATTATTATGATGGCTAATTTCCAAACAGGTATTAAGTTTGACACGGCAACTCATGTTATTTTAAACGGTTTGTGCATTCTGATGATCGTTATCTGTACAGCGCTCCTTTTAACGAATGTGAAAAAAAGATCGTACAGTAAAAATCAATCAATTCACCATTAGTTAGTCTACAGAAGCCAAATAAGAATGATCACCATTAAAAGCTGCGTATTTTCTTCTGCCGCCAGCTTTAGTTAAATTCAAAAAAGGGATTTAATGTATTTTTATAGAAAAAGATAATAATCTATAAAAAGGGGGTGTGAGTTTTGAAAAGGCTTTGGTCTTTATTTATTGTAACCACTTTGATGTTGACTACCTTTGGCACGCTTCATCCCGCTAAGGCAGAAACAAATCTCCCCACTGACACAATTCCAGACGAAGAAATTGAATTTCCTACAGGAGATGATGTCGAAAATTATAGTTTTGTTCAACTTTCTGAACCTATAACTCAAGACTACGATAGGAATAATGAAGTATTGCTAGGATATTATGAACCAGCAGCTCAAATCAATTCAACTGTAGTCACTCCAATGGACAATTATAGGGAATATGATAAATGGTATGTGTATGATCAAGGAATAACTAAAAGTTGGTCATATTTATCAAATCCATACTTTATCATGAGTATTGCAAGAGGAATGAGCTACGAAAAGTCAAAAGAAATATCAGCTACTATTTCAGGTACATTCAGCAAAGAAATTCCAAATGCTTCTTTGCCAGCTGTTAAAAGTGCTTTTAATTTAAATGCATCAGGCAGCAAAAAAGTAACTGAAAAAATTGTACTGTCAGGTCCCGGTTCTGGATACTCTAGTCGAGATTTTTACTATAAAAAAGGCAGACACACGCACAAAATAAAGATTGTACAGGAACATAGATCTAATTGGGACGGTGTACTATGGAAAAAAACCTTTTACGGCAGTGTAGGAAAACCAGCTATAAAACATTATTCAGTAGATAGAAGGTAGATAAAATGATTAAACAAATCATCAGATGGATTGTATTGACTATACTCATGGTTTCGTCAATCAGTTTTGCAGTTGTTTTCCAATTGGATTATGTAGCTGAAGCATTAATGGCACGAGCTCTTCCATTGGCTATTGTTATAGGGTTTTCTTCCATCGCTACTTCGATCATGTTCCGGAAATAATTGCTGTACGGTATTCACTCTCAAGTGTCTTTTCGGGAGAGCTTATTTATCTCGCTGAATAGGATAAAATCTAAGGATACAAATGTTTAGGTCATAAAAAAGAGCCTAATGCAGTGAATTGCCCCTTCAATTGTTAGACACTGCTAACAATTGAAGGGGCAATTTTTTATAGCTTAATGAAAGGAGGCCATTTTCGAACCTGCTGCCATGTATTTTTACAGGTTTGCGGATTGATCTCTTTCTTTTTTTGTTTTAGGGATGATAAGCCTGGTAAATGTCCTGAATGCTCCAAAAGAATAGATTGTCTATAAGTCATGCTTGTTTGCTGATCATAGTAAATTTATATTTGAATTTTGCACTATGTTCAAATTAAAAATAATTCATGGACTGTTAACGTTCACTCCCCCAAAATTAAGCTGCCGCTAAGCAAATTGCTGCTGAAACCATAAAGCAGCATGCTGGATTTCGCTGCCTGATAATTGATGGCCGTTAGTTTCCCAATGAACATGGACATTGGCTTTTGCTTCTGTCAGTAAGCGGTCCAGCTCTTTTGTTTCCTGCGGAGGGCATAATAGATCATTTTCGCCGGCGCCGATAAATACCTCTGTCCCGCCCAAATCAGGCAATTCTCTTCCACGGATAGGCACCATAGGATGAAATAAAACCGCTCCTTTTAAGGCATCTTGAAAATGGAAAAGCAGACTCGCCGCGATGTTGGCTCCATTGGAATAGCCTGCTGCTATTACATTCCGGCGATCAAATTGGTACTGTTTGGCACTGTCATCTAAAAATTGGTTCAGCTCCTTGGTGCGGAAAATAAGATCCTCTTCATCAAACACTCCTTCGGCCAGCCGCCGGAAAAAACGCGGCATGCCATGCTCAGACACATTCCCTCTCACGCTCAGAAGGGAGGACTGTGGAGAGATCATCTGGCCGACCGTGAGCAAATCATGCTCGGTTCCTCCCGTTCCGTGCAGCAAAAGAAGTGTAGGGACATTGGCATCTTGCCCCTGTTGAAAAATATGTTTCATGTTCATCTGCTCCTTTCCGAACTTCTCCTATCCTAGCTTTGTGTCTAATGGCTTTAACTTGGCTTCTATCTGCTCTCGTCTGGATTCGAGGAACGGCGGCAATGCCAAAGATTCCCCTAAATGATGAATGTCTTCATCTGCATCAAACCCCGGGCCATCAGTTGCTATTTCAAAAAGAATGCCATTTGGTTCTCTAAAATACAGTGAACGGAAGTAAAACCGATCAATCAATCCGGAGTTAGGAAATGCTGCTTCATTTATACGTTCAATCCACTCGCGCAGTTGTTCTTCATTGTCCACTCGAAGTGCGACATGATGTACACTGCCGCGGCCAGGTCGTTCGGGTGGAAGATCCGCTCTTTCTTCTACATGTATTTCTGCCCCTGTTCCTCCCTCGCCAGTTTCAAATACTAAAATATCAGGCTGGCCGGCAACAGCAGATGGATATTGCCCTTTTTTGCGGAAGCCCAGAACATCTGTTAGCACATCAGCTGTCGCTTCCGCATATCGCACAGTCAGCTTCACAGGGCCCAGCCCCAGGATACCGTATTCAGCCGGTACTGGTCCTTTCCCCCAAGGGATGCCGCCTTCCCACTCCTTCATTCTTTTCATCGGATACTAGCATGAGGCGCTGTCCTTCAAAATCCCTAAAGGCTAATGTAGCACGGCCGGCCCTCTCGGCAATCTCTTCATGCTCTATCTCTAGTTCTTCAAAGCGCTGTTTCCAATAAGCCAACGCCTGATCGTTTTGCACGCGAAAGGAAATCGCCGAAATGCTGTTTGTGCCCTCATGATTCTGTGCCAGCATCGGAATTTCGAAAAAAGTGACTTCTGTGCCTGGATTTCCTTTTTCATCTCCATAAAACAAATGGTACATCGACGGATCATCTTGATTGACTGTTTTCTTCACTAAACGCATGCCTAATATGTTTGTATAAAACTCATAGTTATGAGGCGCTCTTGCTGTTAAGGCCGATACGTGATGAAGTCCTTTAAATTCCATTTCCATTACCTCCTATTCTTTCCTCTGTTTGTGCTGGATTTTTCTCAGCAACTGTAAAAGCTGCTTTTTCTCCTCTTCATCCAATCCCGAAAATTGCGCCGCTTGAAACTGCTCCTGCTGCGGAACCACTTCTTGAAACAGTTCTCTCCCTTTCTCAGTTAACGAAAGATACTTTGTTTTCCATTCCTGCTCCCGCTTGATCAATCCCATTTGCTCCATCTTGCTTAATAATTGCGTAATATTTCCTTTTGTGACAAACAGCTTATCAGCTAATTCCTGTTGGGATAATCGTTCATGGGAACCCACCTGAACTAAAACGTCAAATTGGGCCGCCGACAACTCCCACTTTTTTAAATGCTGATTAGATTGCCGGATACTTTGGTTGTATATTCTTGATATGCGAAACCACAACAGCAGTCCCAAACGTTCGTCTTGCTTGGATAAGGACCATTCCTTAGAAGATTCCTTCATATTTTCACCTTATTTCCTCTTGAGTCATTAGTTTAATACTAAACTTAAGTAGTTTTTAGTTTATAGGTAAACTGATTTTCTGTCAAGCCCTATCAACCAGCCTATACATAGCTGCACTGCCAATGTTAACTCCCGCCCTCTGCTTACTATCACGGCGGGCGGGAGTTTCAAATATACATCCAATTAATCTTGCTTGGCTGCTCCGTAAAGCTTGGATAACGAAAAGCCTCTGCCGAGGATTTCAGAAGCATTCAGGAAAACAACAAAGGAAGTCGGCTCCTGCTCCTGCAGCACTTTTTTTAGATAAATAGCTTCTTGCTGTTCAACTACACAAAGGATCATTGTTTTTTCTTTATTGGAGAATCCGCCGACGGAACGAACTTTCGTAAGCCCCCGGTCAATTTCATCCTTAATAATAGACTGGATAAGCTCTTCTTGCTCGGTAATAATGAGCACAAGCTTCGACGGCGAAGTTTGCAGCTGTACAAAATCAATCACCTTGCTTGTTACATAAATAGCCATCATTGCATATAAAGCTAATTCCAAGTTGAATACAACAGCAGAGCTTACCACAACCAATCCATCGACAATTAACTGGGAGTACCCGCTCGATAGCCCAGTATACTTTTTAACGATTTGGGCGACGGTAGCCAGTCCTCCAGTTGATCCTTTTCCTCTGTAGACAATTCCTAATCCAAGCCCAAGAAGGATGCCTCCATAAATAGCAGCCAGCAAAGGATTGTCAATTTTGAACGGGATGTCCGTACTCAGCCAGATCGTAAATGGAACGAAGAACGTTCCCACTAGTGTTTTTAAGCTGAAATCTTTACCGAGAAGCCAAAGTCCCAAAAAGAATAAGGGAATATTGATTATCCATTGCACATAAGCAGGATTAAAATGATACAGCTCATAGAGAATAGTGCTGATGCCGGAGACGCCTCCCGCTGCAAGCCGCGCCGGCAGCAGAAAAATATTATAGGATAAACCGACTAAAGCCGAACCGAGAATAATCGAGAGATATTCCATGAATAGCTTTGTCTGATTTGTATGTGTACCCATCTTTCAACATCCTTTCTTTCCTAGTCAATCTATTGAACAGCCCAGGCTGCTCCATGCCAACTATTCTATTTTAGACGTATTTAGGCGTTTTGTGTATCCTCAATTTCTGGACAACAAAAAAGCGCTGAAGCTAATCCAAGATTAGCTTCAGCGCTTTTTCTCTGATCAGTCAGGCTGAGCGACTGGTATATCAATAGCAGATGACAAATGATCCGACTGATCCGTTCGGGTGTATTGAGGTTTTACTTTTTCTTCATAGATCTGCTGCAAGTCCAGTTCTGATATCTTTCGTTTTTCAGCTACAGTTTTAATTAAAGCTATTTCCTGATACATGGCCTCCGAAAGAAGGCCTTTCCTTATATTATTGCTGATTTCCACGAAGAATCCTGCTAAAAGATCGTTTGGCAGCTGTTCATATACAGACAAAAGTTTTCCCTCCCTGTAATAAAACTGGATAGGACACACCTCTTACATATATAAATTCTAGAAAAAACGCTGAATTCCTTTTTACTTTAGTATAAAACAAGACAAAAATTGTATATTTTTAAATCTGGAAACAGCAATTAAATTAAACAGGCAGCCTCTTCTTAAAGTATGGTTGTACACGCCAAACCGTGTCCTTTATGAAGATAGTTAATTTCGGGCAGGTCTGCCTCTCTCAGGAAACGGATAAACTTCAAAAAATGTAGTGCTCCAATAAAAGAACGAAGGAATCAAGCTAAGAAGAGCTTTGCCGCGGGAACTTTCTTTTTAAAGCAAGTTCCTAAATAGGGGAGACAGTTGGAGCTAATTCTGGAACTGCTAAAAGCAGCATAAAAAGGACCGATCAATCATTTAAGGCAGACTGACGCTTACCCATAGCCAAACATACAATATTTATCTTCTCAGCCTTTTTCTTATTAAGCTCCCTTTATTTACATAGAGGCTTTTATGACAAATAGGTATTAATCACCTGTTTCGCAAAGGATTCACAAACTATAATAAAATTGGATTTATATTTATTCAATGAAAGAGAGGAAGTTTATTTGAAATCATTAAAGATAAGAAAAATTTCCGACATGCCGGAAGCCTGGTAAATCATTGCATCAAATACTCGGCCATATCCGTGCTCCAAAACCGGAAGAAGCAGAGAATGGTTTTTATGCTGAATATTCGCTACTGCCACAAAGACACCAAGTATGATAATAAAAAATAAAAGAAAGATATTGGCCATATTTACCGTACGCAGATTTGTGCTGGCTAACATCCAGCATGTGAACACAAACAATATAACGAGTATAAAAGGCGGCGTCTCCGGCAAATAGGCAATACCCGTCCAATCGATCGTTTCCCGCAAAGTGATACTGGACATAATGATCAAGTATCCGATGAAGATAGCTGCGATCATTTTAGTCAGCCTAGAACCGATAATGCCTGACAGCCAAACTAATAAAGGCTGTCCATTGCATTGCCGGTGAATATAAAGCAACAACGGCAGCCAAAGCAGCTGCAGAGCAAAGGTAAACAGAACCGCCAGCCAGGCATCCCGGCCGGCTGTTTCGATTAAAGGAGCAATCGCAAGCACATGATTTTTCAAGCCGATAGCAGTCATCCCCAATAGAATGACTTGCAGCGGAGTAATAGAATCTGACTTATTCATAGGTACCACCCGTAAACGATTTTGATAAGTACAGTATTTACAAAAAAGCTGTATCTATACTTTTCATGGGAATAGGTGGTTTTTCTCCGTTCTCTTCAAAAGAAAGCCAAAAAGGCCCTGCAGCCAGCTATTTTATAAGCTGGCTGCAGGGCTTTATCGGGTTCTTAAACTAGCGGAGAATGCTCGGCCGCCTTCGCCGTTTGGAAGCGGCCTTGCCTCTTGGGCACGGCCTAACCATTACGGTTAAACAATTGCGAGGCTTTCTGTCTATTCTCTTGACGAAGCGGTTTTTTCATTTTTCTTCCCTGTCTCTTTTTCTGCCGGATTCGTGTAATCATATTTCGACCTGTCTACCGGCGCGAAGTTTGGAGGCGAATAAAACCGCAGTAAATCTCCATTGACGACCCGGTCCGAAAGCTCCAGCTTGGACTCCGCGATTTGCTGATACTCTTTAGCCTTGGCCAGCTGATCTTCCGTAAGTTCTTCTCCTGTAGCAGAATCATAAAATTTCCCGCTAATAGAGGTCATCTCCGGGCTGACAAAGTTCCCGTTGCGGAATGGAACAATGGAGTCGTGATTTTTGGATAATAAATCCGTGCCAAATTGAATATATTCCTTCGAATCAATGCCTAATAAATGCAGAAGGGTCGGAAGCAAATCAATTTGTCCGCCATACTCATGGTTAACGCCGCCTTCAAGGCCGGGCGCGTGAATGAATAGCGGAACCCTCTGCAATCCTGTACTCTCAAACGGAGTAATTTCCTTGCCCATTACTTTTTCCATTGTTTTATTATGATTATCAGAAATGCCGTAATGATCACCATACATAACAATTACCGTATTATCATATAAGCCCGCTGCTTTTAACTCCTTAAAAAACTGAGCTAATGCCTCATCTGCATAACGAGCCGTCTGGAAATAGCGGTCAACAGATTTATCTCCTGTTGTATGAGGCTCAATAGTTGTTTCTGCTTGATCCATCGTAAATGGATAATGATTAGTAACGGTAATGAACTTTGTATAAAATGGCTGCGGCAAAGATTTCAACAGCGGCATGGATTGTTTGAAAAACGGCTTATCCATTAATCCGTAATCCGCCAAGTCTTCAGGATTCATTTGATAGTAGCTGGCATCAAAAAACTTATCGTAGCCAAATGATTTATAAATCTCATTCCGATTCCAAAAGCTTCCTGAATTCCCGTGAAAAACAGCCGATGTGTAATTATATTGATCTAAGATAGCCGGAGCTGCCTGATAAGTATTCAAGCCTTTGGTTGTAAAAGCGGCCCCTTGCGGCAATCCGTATAAGGAATTTTCAAGCATGAATTCAGCATCGGCTGTTTTTCCTTGTGCCGTTTGGTGAAAGAAGTTATCAAAGTAAAGTGTATTTTTATCTTTGGATAAGGAATTTAAAAACGGCGTTACTTCTTCTCCGTGCAGCTTGTAATTGATCAAGAAGTTTTGAATAGATTCAAGATGCAAATAGACGACATTCATTCCTTTTGCTTGGCCGAAGTATTTCGGATTGGGTTCAGCATAGTTCGCCTTGACGGCATTACTGACCTCCGTAATGTCATCACTGTCGGCCAATACCCTTTGAGCCGAAGCCTTTGTGCTTTGGACGGTATCATAGATGGTGTAATTATACATCCCTAGATATTTAACGATATAGTTTCGATCGAATCCTCTTGTTAATAACTCCGGGCGATCCATTTCAGCAAGTGCCAGGTTCGCTCCCGAAATGCCGATGCCCAGCAAGAGAACTGTACATGCCTTTAAACGCTTCATGCCCTTCCTGTCTACTTTAATCACTTTAAAGGCGAGCAGCCCGATTAAAAGCAGAATATCCACGAAAAACAGGAAGTCATAGGGCTTCAGCAAATACACCACACTGCCGCTCACATCCCCAAAGTTCTTCGTTTGGGTCAGTGTTGGCAATGTAATGAAGTCATTAAATGAGCGGTAATACATCGTATTGGCAAATAAAAGAATGGACAACAGCGTGTCAATGACTAGAAGCGCTATATATTTCCCCTTGCCTCGAAAGAAAAAAGAAAAACCTAGAAACAATAGGGCAGAACCTAAAGGGTTCAGCAGCAGCAAAAGCTTTTGCGCTAAATTATCTATCCCTAATTCAAATTGCGTTAATTGAATGAAATAGGTTTTGATCCACAAAAGAATGACCGCTGTGATAAAAAAACCGCTAAACTTATTTAACGAGATACGATCTTTTTGAATGATATTTTTCACACTGTAAACCTGCCTTTTCACTCAGCTGCTTTTCAATAGCAGGCTCTGTTAGCCTACCCTCATCGTTCATGCAAGGGCGCACAAGGCGGCTTTTCCCGCGTGTCCGCCTGCAGCGAAATCTTTTCAACCCTATGTTCTAACAGAACCAAATAAAAAAGCGGCTATTGCTATTCTTCTTTATAAGATACAGGACCTATGTGTCCGCTGTGTGTCAGGAATAAAAATTTCAGTATTCTTACTATTTTTTAGAAAGTTATGGTAAGTTTATAAATAAAGATACATCAAATACACTTTTTCAGGAGAGAGGACTAAGCAGATAAGAATGGATGGAGGCGTAGACAATGAAGTTTAAATATGTGAAGGAGTTTTTCGGTTATCCTGACGTTTCCGTGATGAGCATACTTCTCTTGATTCAGATCGGCTGGCTGGTTCCCCATCTAGCTTCTTTCCGGACATGGGCCGCTTTTGCCCTTGGCATGGCTGCCTATACGGCGGTAGAATACCTCACCCACCGATTTCTGTTCCATATGAAACCGCCCAAGCGGCCTTTTTTATTACACTTAGTTAAACGTCTGCATTACGATCATCACGCCAAGCCAAACGATTTACATTTGCTGTTTCTGCCTTTATGGTACACGCTCCCCCAAATGGCTTTAGCCGGCGGCGCAGCCTATCTTATTTCCTCAAGCCTTGTCCTCACCGCCGCTTTTCTGGCTGGCATTATGCTGTTTTTGCTGTTTTATGAGTGGAAGCATTATATCGCCCACCGGCCCATCCAGCCGCTTTCTCCTTGGGGGCGATGGATGAAAAAAGTTCACTTATGGCACCATTTTAAAAATGAACATTACTGGTACGGGGTCACTAATCCTCTATATGATTGGACATTGGGCACCTTTAAAGACCAAAAAAATGTGGAGACCAGTCAAACCGTCCGAAACCTCGAGAACCGCGGCAACCAAGAAATGAATGTATAAATCGAAAAACGCTGAGTATGAGGCTTAGCGTATCCATTTATCGACAAAAGGGGTTCGGAATAACATCATTCCGAGCCCCTTTCTGCTTTTCAGATCGTTTTCAAGCTATTCAAAAGAAAAATAGACTATTCTCTTGCTTAAGCTCATCTAGGACGATCATTGCTAGTGCACCTTGTTGTGTGAAATGGAAAGCTCACCGCCCACCCCGCGGAAAGCGAAGCGCCTGGAATGGAAAGCAGCAGGACCCATCCCCAAGGAAAATAAAAGAGACCGCTGATGTTTCATTCAGCCGTTTGATAACGGCAGGATGATCCCATTCTCTGATCTTCTCCATGGACCGTTCTAACATGTCCGCTCACCTCGGCCAGTTCCTTTTTTATATAGAATAAATTATACTTTAATATACATCTGTGTTGACACGATTTATCATTTCTATGCTTGAGATGGCTGAATAACTGCTGCACCGCAGAACGGGAGGTGATTGATCTTGCGGACATTCTTGCTGCCTTTGCTCATTGGCATCACATCGGTTATTTATATTTTCATCATTCCAGCTGACCCGCTGGCGTTTAAAATCATCTGTAAGCTCATCCCGATGATGCTGATTATCCTCTATGCTTTTCGCCAGCTGCCTGTTAAGCCTTCAACCGCCCATCGCCTCCTCGTGATGGGGCTATTCTTCTGCATAATGGGTGACGGCTTGATTGCCGTCTCATTTGTTGCCGGACTGGGTGCTTTTCTGATCGGCCATTTATTTTATTTGAGCGGCTTTTTAAAAGCTGCTCGTGCAAGCAAACGGCATGTACTCGCCATTGTGCCAATTGCTATCTATGCTTTTGTAATTGGCCGGCAGCTAATTGCCTCCTTGCTTATTCAAGGAAACGACCAGCTCGTTCTCCCGGTTATCTTTTATATGCTGGCGATTTCTCTTATGGCCTTATCAGCCGTTTTGACCGGCAATTTCCAGGCCATTGCCGGCAGTACCTTATTCATCATTTCTGATTCCATTTTATCCTGGAATATGTTTGTTTCAGCGATCCCTTTTTCGGATCTCTTCATTATGAGCACTTACTATGCCGCTCAGTTTCTCATTGCCGGCAGCCTCTCCTCTCTTGGCAGCCATGCCGGGCATGCCAGTGCGGGACTGGAAGCGTAAAAAAGCCATCTGCATGCTATCATGCGGATGGCTTTCTCCCATTTTCGGCAAAATTGGGCGCTGCTTTTGCCAAGCTGCCTTCTTTTCGCGGAGAATAACTAATGCCAATAAACACGAGCAGAATCCCCGCCAGTTGATAGACATCCGGGCGGTAATTCATGATGGTCACATCTAACAGGATCGCCACCACGGGGTCTACAAACACTAAAACAGCAATCGTTTGAGCCTTCAATTCGCGTAAACTGCTGAAAAACAAATAAAACACAAGTCCGGTATGAATAAAGCCTGTCATCAGGATATACATCCAGTTTTCAACGGTCAGCTGCGTAAAGTGTGACCAATCCGCTATAGGAGCAAGCAGCAAAACACCAAGGCTTGTTTGGATAACAGTTGTAGCCAAGGGGCTGAGCACTTGGATGCCCTTCCCGGTGATAGAGGTAAGGGCGTAAAAAAAAGCGGCCGCAAACGCCCACAGAACGCCGGTAGAGACAAACTCGGCAATTGTTGCGTGCTGGTGGATACCTCCGACAAGCAGCGTTCCTACAAAGCAAATCAAGAAAAAGAGCAAGCCTCCAGCTGTCACCTTTTCTTTGAAAAGAAGCGATCCCAAAAGAAGCACAATGACCGGCGCCAGATGATAAATAGAAACGGCCACTGTAATCGGCATCACTTCAAAGGAAAGAAAAAAGAACACCCAATTGATAATCAAAAATACCCCGCAAAGCACGGCTAGCCCATACTCCCGGCGCGGAATCGCCTCTCTTTTCTGCGGCTTCGTCCGCAAGGCGCTCATTCCCCATACCGCACCTAAAAGCAAGCTGGTGCAGAGACAGCGCACAAAGACCAATTCAATCGACGGAAGGCCGGTTTTCACCGAAAACAGCCCGATTGAACCAAATATGGCCATAGAAATAATGAACTTTACTTTCGGATACATCCTTTTCCCTCCAAATCTATGATGCGAAAACGAGCTGTTGAACTCTATTTTAGACCGATTCGGAAGGAATTGGAAGGTTAATAGCCAGAAAATTCCCCATTCTCTGTTTGCGATCATTTCATGTCAAAGCATCATTGGGGTTACATTGCTGGCTAACCGCCGTAAGAAGCTCTTTAAAGCACAAACCGCTATGGCAAGGCAGCCTATAGCATCTCTAATAAAGATCTGCTTAATTATTATAAGCTGACCAGCTTGCTTTCTAAACTTCCCAGTTCACTAATTTTTTCTGCAAGCAGTTGTTCGGAATCCTCTCTTAAAGGCAATTGTTCAGATGAAAATGGAGCCAGTTGCCTGCTTTCACCAACCATAACTGAATACCTTGCATGTTGAAACATGGCAATGTCATTCGCGTCATTGCCGAATGCGATATATTCCCCTTCTCCTACACCCAATTGTCTCAACCCGCTCCACTTATCTATTCCGCTTGGGCTTATATCTAATACCCCTTCATTTCCATGCGAATGAACAACAACATCTAAGCTGACCAGTTGTTCTTTCACCTCGTCCATGTTGTCTGAAGCAAGCATTAAAACCTTCGTAATTGATTGCAATTCATCCAAATTAACGTTTTTCGCCCGTCTTTGCGGATCAAGGTTTTTAAAAATTGGATGAATAGCTGAGCCTGTGTAAGCATAATTCCAATCACTATCTATCAAATAGGAAATATTATAAACTCTGATTAATTCAATAATATTTTCCATTATTTCTTCATCAAAGCTAGCCATTGATATGATTTCGCCTTTCAACGCAACCATTGATCCGTTTCCGCCAATCATTGGGTAATGATGAAAACGCTCATGAAGAACAGGCAGCAAATCACGTATTGGCCTGGCTGAAGCAAATATCACTTCATGTCCTTTAGCTATTAGCGTTTCTAATGATAGCAGGATTGCTTCTGAAACAGGTTGACCATTAAAGCATATTGTCCCATCTAAATCGAACACAAATTTCATTTTATGCCACTCCTATAAATTATTTATTGTGTTCTTATCATATCAGCTTCTCTTATAATGAAAAGGACATATGTCCTGAAAAGGAGTGTTTAGATGAAATTTATCCAAAACCCGAACCTGCTTGAAACAAAATTACGGGACTATCATTTTGAGAAAATAGTTGACCAAGAAAAGCAGCCTCCATTTACCTTACAGCAATATGAAAAAGATGAAGTCATTTTATTGGAAGGGGTTGAGCTGGAAGCGCTGCTGTTTTTAGTAGAAGGAAAAGTGAAAATCGCATCAAGCGTCGAAACGGGAAAATCACTTTTACTGCGATTTGTTCAGCCGCTCTCCATCATTGGTGATATTGAACTTATTCGAAACGTTCCTGTCCAGTCACAAGTTCAAGCTGTCAATGAGTGCTTAGTAATTGGACTGCATGTTCATTATATAAAGCAACATGAAATGAATAATCCTAAATTTTTGCATACACTTTTAGAACACGTAAGCTATAAACTGCAAACTTGTACGATCGCTTCTCGTGTCAATTTATTGGCATCAGCGGAAAACAAATTTGCAAGTTACCTTTTATCTACGGCATCGCCTGAACAGACTAACGACTTCGGAATAGAACTAAGGACGTCTAGCGTCAAAGAAATTGCAGATTTACTTGGCATGACCTATCGCCACCTAAATCGGGTGATTCATTCTCTTGCTCAAAAGAAGATTATCGAAAGAAACAAACACTCGATTCGAATCTTAAACTGGCATGATTTAGAGAAGATAGCCAACGGAATTCGATTTAAGTGAAGATACATTATACTGATTTCTTCACAGGCTATCCATCATTGTTTGCGTCCCAAATCTGCATTTTGTAAACACTGATAAAACAGGCCGAAATTATCTGGATGCCAAGTACGTTCTCTCTCCTTCGCCAGCTCCTATCTGTTTTTCATTTATACAACCATTCCGTATACAGAAAAAACCTACTATGGTAGGATTTTGTAAAATGGATATTTTATAATAGGAGTGTTAATCATGAAAAACCGGCTTTGGATGAAGTTATCTCTGGTTGTTTTTTCTGCTGCACTTTTGGTGCCAACCAGCATAGCAAAAGAGACGGCTCAAGCATCTATCCAAGAAACAAAGCATGGAGAACCTTATATTAAAGCATATGATGCCAAAGGAAATCTGCTGAAATCCTACTCTGATAAAGAAATTGCCATACTGATTGAAGAAGCAGAGGAATCAGATCGTTTATTAGCAGTAAAGTCCAAAAACAACGAGGGAAGTCCTGCTGCTTACTTTTATGATGAGAATAATTTACTGATCGATTCAACCGACAAAGATGCCGTAAACGTCCAAAAAGCAGCCGTAGCAAAACTCAAGGCCTCAGGATGCTCAGTGTACAGGTATGATTCGGCTTCGTTCAGAAAACATGTGACGGTCGCTGGCGGAAGATACTTTAAAAATCCTCAGAGTATGACAGTGAGCCCCCAACAACAGGCTGATACACTAGTCATTCAAGCATATAAACAAGGGGCGTCAGCGCCAGCAGGAAGCATACAATTAGGGAATTTCAGCGGGAGCGTTCATGTGCCGCTCGTTGAAATCACTCAACACACACTCGGAGCAGGCAATTATAAAATCCAGCTCGGCCATGCTGATTCTGCAGGCCATGTGACTTCTCTGAAGAGCGGTACCCTTTACTATCAATAAAAACGAAGAGGCTGTCCTAAAAGGTCATGAAAAATGACTTTTTGGAGCAGCCCCTTCTCTTCTTAAAAACAGAATGATCTCCATGCTGGCGAACGCTTTCCACAAGAGTCGCCGCCTTAATCCCAATCATTATAGCAAGTCTTTATTGGCCACGTTTAATGAAAAACAACGATGAAAATGAGGATGGACGTTAGTAGCCATAACCCGATCCATCCATAGTCGATGAACTGATTTCCTGTTTTTTTATCAAAACGCTTTCTCGTTAAATAACGCTCTACTATTGAAAACCCCGCACCTAGTATAAAAAAAGTAAGGACCCCCAAATGAGCTGTAAATAATAATGCCAAAATAATTACGCAAAAAATAGTCCATCGAGTAAACGGCAACCTTAATAAACTCATCGACACCCTCCTATTTTCCTGCTTGCCGAAGGAAGATCCGAACAATTAAATGAGGATCTTATCTACCCCACGAAACTAAAAAACCATTACTCTCTAAATTGCTTTTCCTGATTTTCAATGATTTTATCAAGCTTACTTTCCATTCTCTTTAAAGCGTCACTTCTGTCAAACTGATTTGTCCATATTCTTCTAATAAATAAAAACAACGAGACAAAAAATAAGACTACAAATAAAAGCATGACAATTTGAATGATCACATCACCAATATTAACCATAGCCACCTCACAAGTTTACATAATCATATTTCGGGAGACAAAGGGAGTGCTTAGAACGATGGAACCAACTCAATGGATTGCCTGTGCCCTGATTATTTATAGAGCTCCTTCCGATCTAATAACTAAATGACATAAGCGATACAAAGCATAACAATAACCCCTAGCGTTAAAAAAATAAGCGTGGTCACATACTGTTTGGAGTTTTTCAAGTACCTCCACTCTAGAATCGCTTGAAATCCGAACAATAACACAAAGTAAATGATCCAATACCACTCTATCGAATTTGCACCCTTTGTCATCATAAACGGCAGCGTACATAAAAAGAGCACGCAAAAAATGATTCTGCCCCACCGGTCAATCTGTTTACCAGGAGTAGTTGAAATCTGTTTCTTTTCCACTCCGAGCAGTCTATTGATCGCTTGTTCCAGCGCAATAAGTAAGAGGAATAAAGATATAGCAGCAACTATAAACAGGAAAGTTATCAAATCGATCCCTCATTTTCAGGTTCGTCCCCCCCTCATACTAACTTATAATTACCATTTTTGTAAAATAAAACCATAAACAGACTTAAAAAAAGAAGGCAGCCTTACAGCCCCCTTCTCTGCTCTCTTTCCAATCCACTTTTAATTTCTTTTACTTAAGCTTGCTGCTGCACCAAGGACAAAATTTAATAGTAATGGCGGAACTACCTCCATCATGAATAATTAATCCATACGCCTCGTTGTCCTTATCAACATAGATAAGCTGATCTGGACAATCAAATGGATGATGATGAACGTCGCAGCTAAAAGTCGCGTGATATTCCATCTCCTCACAACAATAATCTTTCATTTCCTAACACCTTTTCTTTTATCTTAATAATCTTAAAAAGTTTTCCTGCTTATATAAGCCTCAATGGAGGAAGTCACTGAAAGGAACTGAGTTTTAAACGGGCAACTTCTTCTTCACCCTACATGATAACAAGAGTACCTTTTAGAGCATTCTGTTTTAACACGCTTCATCTCAACACCCTCTTTTCCCTAATTATACCATCAGGGGAGAGGGAATGATGACGGATTTTTCGCTGCATGGATTGTCAACACTAAATCAGACAACTTTTTTAAGGGAAGCCCGTTTGTATTCAATCGGGCTTAAATAGTCTAGTGTCCCATGAATTCGCAGCTTGTTAAACCAGTTGACATAGTCACTGAATTCGAGTGTAAGATACTCTAAACTATCGAACTTTATTTGTTGGACAAATTCCGTTTTAATAATCTTAAACGTGGCTTCCGCCACAGCATGATCATATGGACGGCCTTTCATGCTTAAAGAGCGGCCAATCCGGAAGGTCGCTAACGTTTCATCGATAAGCTGGTTTTTAAACTCGCTGCCACGATCAGTGTGGAATAGCT
>NZ_BCVF01000041.1 GCF_001591605.1 Bacillus badius NBRC 15713
TGTTGTAAATAACACGATTATTTTTTTCATTTTTTCCTCCTTTATTACATTTATTACTACATTTGTTATTTTACCCTATTTTTCTTTTTTGTATAAAACTTGGTTAAGGTTCTAAAATTTGTTAAATTTATTTATTGAAGAATACTTTTTATTCACTATAGGGGGAGAACAATGAAAAACATAAAACTTATACTATCGACTCTATTTCTAACCTTTTTAATGCTTTTAATCGTACAAACTGAAACGAATGCATTAACAATTAAGGATAACGAGAATAATGCAATTCAAAAAGAAAACAATAAAGAAAATCATCAACAGGCTTTAAAACAGGAAAATATCAAAAAGGAACTTATGGATAATTTAAAAGAGCGAGCTTTAACAATAGATGACTTAGAAGAGGAAGGAGGGTTCCATTTTACAGAGAATGATAAAGCAATCATTGAATTAAAAGAGAGACCAAAAGAAAAGATTAAACATGGAAAGCTTAAGAAGATCGCTCAAAATCTCTCTGAAACTGAAAAGTCTAATTTTGCTGTTGAAACTGTACCTTATTCTCAAGAGGAGTTAGAAACATTAACAGCAAATTGGTTTAGTGAAAATCAAGATATTTATTTTACAGAAGATACCGTTGTAAAATATGACTATATAAATAATAGAGTCGATATAAAAACAAATCAGCTGAGTAATAGGGATCAAGAAGTACTTAGTCAAAGATATGGAAGTAAAATTTATTTGGATGTTGATCCATCGTTTGAGAATAAGATTACATATGTGAAAAGCAGGGAAGCAGATTGGAACAAGCTTGGATCAGGTATAGGTATAAAGTTTGCGGATGGTGATTGCTCGACAGCAGGAATAGCAAAGAAAGATACACGTTATTTTATTATCACTGCTGGGCACTGTGTAGGAACAGCAGGAATAGATAATGTTTATCAATGGAATTCTCTTGTTGGAAAGGCACATGTAGATGCACGAAGTTCGGGTTATGACTTTGGTTTAGTTTTAATAAACCAAGGAAATTTGACTAGATACGCTTCAAATGGCTTGTACTTACATGACAATAAAAATCCTGCTGATTATGATGGAAGGCTGAAAAATGAGGGCAAGCCAGTTAATGGGGAAGTATTGTGCAAAAGTGGTAAGAAAACAGGGTACACTTGCGGAAAAGTCACAAGCACTACGGTAAACACTGCTGGTCAAATAAATTATGAAGTAACAAAAACTGATGGATGGATGGCAGCAACAGGTGACAGTGGCTCTGCGAGTTTTAGGTCTTCAAATGGTTATTTAATAGGTATAACTTCCAGAGTCAACAGAGATTATGAGATAGGTCTTGATGTTTATGGGCATAAAGCCTACTTCACGCCGTATGTTCCTATGGCTGAAAGGTATGGAATATCATTGTACACAAGTGATACTCCCACTAGAATATTGAATTGAATAGTAAAGCAATGAATATAACCTATCATTATCCACCTGATCTTTTTAATCTATTAGTTGACCCATAAGTAAACAAAGAAAAAATCTGTACTTGTATTATCAAGAAAGCTAGTTGGAGAAGGTAAACATATTTGGATGCAGTTGGACTTCTAAATGAATAAAAGTACAAAAATCACTGTACAAATTCAGGACAATTTTGGGACAAAACGAGGATAATTTCGGGACAAAAAGCAAGAATTTACATGCTATATTATTAGTATCAAAAGAAAAAGCCTTCTAGCAAGGGTTCCTTAAAACTGCATAATGAATGAAAAAGAAGCTAGTTCACTTTCTTGTGAATAATTAGCTTCTTTTTTTGTGCTTTTGGATTCCGGCTAATCACAATAAGGCTTTTTTAGGAAGGAGGAGTGACTAATGAACACTAAAAAAAGAGTCTGGTTGACTTCTTTAGCATTGGTAGGAGTAGCTGCATTATTTGCTCTTGATCAAAAACGCAAGGCCGAGATTTGGTAGTCTCATGATTAATCTTTATTGAGAGGAGGGGAAAAGCATGGGTGAACATAAAGGGGCAATTACATTGGGTCTTGTTGTCTTAGTCCTTTTCGGTGTGTTTATAGCTTTTGCAACAGGTGTGATTGATCCACTGATGGATAAGATCGGTGTAGCCTTTTCTAAGTTAGTTGATAATGTGTTTGCAGGCTCAGGAATGCCGAAGTAATCGAATGATCGAGCTTTCGTCCAACTAGGCGAAAGCTTCATTCATATTTTGATAGGAGAGATGTATGTGAACATGTTGGCACAAGAAGAGAAAACAATTGAAACAACAGAAGTGAAAAAGAAGCCCAGATCTTCTAATAAAAAGCGCTCTGGTGCTAATAAGCCAGAAGGGTTTAATGAATTTGAAGCATTAGCAAAAGAGATATTGACTGGTCAAGGTATTTCTTATTTTGACTGGTTGCATAAAAAACATCAGGAAGTCGTGTTAAATTTCAACCTTTCAAATAAGGATGAAATCGCGATGTTAGCAAAGGAGTGATAGGAGTATGAACAATGTCATTGCAACTTTTCAAAACGTAGCCGGCGACATTAAAACGGTGGCTCCCCCCCTGGCTGGTTTAGTTCTTATTGTGATCGGATTAATATATATGTTTGCGAAAGATCCACAGCGAAAAGAACAATGTACAGGGTGGATGGTTAACGTGGCTGTAGGATTCGGGTTGGCTTATCTAGGAGCATCCTTGGTTGCTTGGTTAGGAACAAAAGTTTCTGGCTTCTAATAAAAATCATCAGGTAGTCAAGGTCAATGGATAAGACTTGATTACCTGTTTTTTTATTTTTAGGAAGGGAGGATTGATGGATCATGAGAAACTTATTTATTCGTTTTAAAGAAGAGGGGGAACTATTACGTGAATTAGAGGAGAACCGTTTTTATTTTTTATGTGAAGCAGAAGAGAACGTTCAGAAGGTCAGAAAGCGATTGAGTCGTGAAAAAAGAATGGCAGAACCTAAAGCTTTTGAGTGTTGGATTGATGGCAAGCAATTAGTTATTACTCAGGTGTTTTTCGAAAAGGAACAATCTCTTGAAAAACAGTTAGAAACCACTATTTTGAATTTTGAGGGATGGGAGGAGGAAATTCGCCATAAGTATGCAAATAAATTGCGAGAGTATGCCGACTTAGAAAGGCAATTGTTTTTGAATAAAGAGTTTCAATCGTTTGCTATTCGAATGGATCAAATACTCGGACGGTCAGATGTAACACCCTTTCCTCTTCTATTAGATATTCAACAATTAAAGCAACTGTTTGATGGATTTTATGTACATGTTAGTAATGGGTTCTTTTCAGAATTAGAAGAAATCGTGAATACATTAAAAGCTGCCTATCGTGCTGTGATCAATAAGGTGCTGCTGGATAATGAAAGTCAAAAGAATGATTTAAAAGATGCTGTATTAGGCTGGCTAAGCATTGAAAGCCATTTCCAAGAGTTTATTCAATACGCAACAGCCAATTATAGATCCATACCTAAGACAAGGCTAGAAGCGTTATTTATAAGGTTCTTGCCTTATCAAAAAATAGAATCTCACTTATTTACTGATTATGCCGAGGAACAAGGATTTGAAAAAGCTTATGATTTACATGTCAATTTGGTGTATGAGTTATCTAAAAAGTATGAGGAGATTTTATTTACTGGTTTTGTATTAGACACGAATGAAGTGATTGAATCGCTTGTATTCAGCCCCGTAATATCCTCCTATTGGAAGAAGGTGCGTGATATAGATGGAAGTGAACAAAAAAGTCATTTATCAGAACATTGAAGATGCATTAATGGATCTAAATGCCAGTGATAAGGGACGATATTTCATCTGCACATGTCCAGAATGTGAGAAACCGGAAGCTTTTATTTATAAAAACAACCTTAACTTTATTCAGTGTAATCGGCAAAATGAGTGTGGCGCAAGGATGTTGATTCATTTTCAAGAAAACAAGAAAGCCGTTATTCGACATCAACTAACCAACACTTATCCTTCTTTGACCAATCAACAAGCAAACAGTTTAGAAATGATCACCAAATACTTGAAGCATATGCAGTACCGGGTGGAAAATAAAAACTTAGAAAGAGGATACAGAGGTCTTTCTAGAGAGACTACACAATCCTTCTTGGTTGATTTAAGCCATCCTTTACTTGTTAAGAAAATGTTTGAGCATGGAAAAGAATTGTTTCCAAAAAGCTATCAAGAAAATGACTGGATGTGTAAGAGGAATTTAATATTTCCAATCTATGGTGAGGAAGGTACGGTAGATCGTGTGTTACTTCGATCAAGCATTGATCCCTCCCTTGAACCAAAAGAAATCCAGTTAATTGTAAATCCCTCTAAAGAAACGAGGGATTTTTTTGTTGATGTTCCAATGGAAGCTGAGTTGGTTGTGATTGGTGAAAGTGTACTTGATGCAGCTTCTTTTAAAGAAATTGATCCAGCCATTGGGTTCTATGCTTTAACAGGTGCAGCCAAGTCTAAAAATCTAAGTAATTATCTTGTGAAAAATGATGAATTAGTGAAAGAGAAAAAATTCATTATCGCTCCAGATGATGACCAGGGGGGATGGAAAGCAGCGAGGGCAATAGTGTCAGCACTTGAAGCGATAGATGCCGACTATCAGCTATTTACGACTCCTGCAAAAATCAATGATCCAAATCAGTATTTGATAGAAGATTACAAAGGATTCAAGACACAGTATCAACAAGTCAAACACTCATTCAGCAATAAAGAGAGGGACTTTGTTGATATTAAAGATGAATCAGAGATTATAGTCTTTTGTAGTTCACGTTTAGATGCTATTTCTTTTCGGTGTATTGATCCGAAAATAGGAGTGGTAACGATCCCCTTAGAGGATAATAGATCTTTTCTTAGGGTGAATGAGGCGCTTAAAGACCCTTCGATAAAGATGGAGGATAAAAAAGTTATATTAGCCATGCCTAAAGATCCCAAAGGAATATATGCAACAAAGCAACTGTCTAGTTGGTTGACACAGGAACAGGTTCATTATCAAGCTTTCCCTTATCCAGATAAGGTGAACAGTGTAAATGAGTTGTTCAATGAAAGTGAGAAGAGGTTTAAAGAAGTTTGTCATAAACTATTTTCTCTTAATCAAGAAAAGAACATAGCTATTCATAGGGAGTGAAATCATATGACAACACCTGTGAAATGGATATTAGTAACTTTAATCTTCATGGGGTTAGTATTGGGGATTGCTTATGCTTCTTCTTCACAAAATATCACTGTAAGGACGACATCTGAAGCTGAGGTATTAGCAGATACAGTGGCAGCAGGTGTTATTCGAAACGAATTAAACGATGATGGAAAGGCGGAGCGCCCGATTGAATTTGTTAATAAAGAGGAACTAGCAGCCAATTTATCCGCAAATCTTGTCGCTGTTCAAAAAAACCATCCATATGACGTGAAATTGGACTATGTCTTTGTCGACAATAAAGGTCAAGTGACAGAGATTGACGAGGAAATCCGAGGAATACAATTCCGAGTGCAATTAGTCAATGATCAAGGAACAGTGAAAGGAACAGCAGAAAGGCATCTCACACTTCACCAATTGGAATCATAGGGGGTGACAGCATGGGTGAAATGAAATCAGCTATTTTTTCAATAGCCTTATTCGTAGGAGTGCTATTTCCAGCGTTGCTTATGATAGGTGTGGATAGCCTTCACAATCATGGATTTATGAAGGTTAGCACAGAAGTAGCTGAATTGGTTAAAGAAGAAGGTGGCGTTACATCTAAGGTGAGTCGTGTAGTTGATTCGTTGAAGGGCAAGGGATATAAAATCACATTTAAAGATTCAGATGGAAAAGTAGTATCTGGAAAGCGTACATTTGGAGATACCATTTATATAACGTATGACTACACCTATCAAAGTATCAAAAAGGAGCGTCATTTGAAGACTCAAAATATAGTACATGTCATGAAAAGGTGAGAAAGATGTGAAAAGTAAGGAGTGTGAGAAGAGTGAAAGATAGAGCTATTTTAGAGCGATTAGCCAATACAAAAGTATTAATGATCCTTGTTTCTGGCTTTTTGTTTGTTAGCTTTTTTCTGGCGAATTTTCTATTAGCTTTTTTACAAGAGCTGTTAATGGCTTTGAAGCAGTTCTCTGAAAATCCTGAAACTGTTGACTTCTCACTTGAATGGGGAAGTTTTTTTGTGTTTCAAAAAACTCTTCTTCCCTTCTATATAGGGTTCTATATCATTGCGCTGATCGGGGTTGTGAAGTTCATATACAATGTTCGAATGAACTATCAATCTTTGAATGAAGGGCAACATGGAACAAGTGAATTTGAGACAGTGAAAGAGTTAAAAAAGCAGTATAAGGTGATCCCTGCTTCTGAGAAAGAATATGAGGGGCATGGAGGAGTCATCGTTGCTGGATTACAAGAAAAACATCGTCCATATCGGCTATTAATTGATGAAGGACCGATACATTCAATGGTGATTGGTATTACACGATCGGGTAAAGGAGAAACTTTTGTTGTTCCGATGATAGATGTGATTAGTCGCGCAAAAGAAAAGGCGTCTATGGTAGTCAATGATCCAAAAGGTGAGCTTGCTGCAGCAAGCTATGAAACATTAAAAGAACGTGGATATGAAGTGTATGTTTTTAACTTGATTCAACAACAGATGTCCATGGGATTTAACCCACTTGAAATTGTAGTAGATGCATGGAAAAAAGGGCAAACAAGCTTTGCTCAACAGTATGCGAATAGTGTGGCTTTTAGTTTATACAACGATCCGAATGCAAAAGATCCTTATTGGTCAAACTCTGCTAAGTCATTAGTGACAGCGATTATTTTGGCATTGACGGAAGATGCCGTTGCTACTGGGAAGGAAGAGAAAGTCAATATGTATTCAGTCGCCAACTTTCTTTCTACACTAGGTAGCGACAATGACGACCAAGGGAATAATGCGTTGGATTTGTTCTTTAAATCAAGAGCTGAAAATAATCCGGCTCGGATGATGTATGCAACGAGTAATTTTGCTGCTGGAAACACTCGGGCAAGTATCTTTTCGACAGCGATGGATAAGCTGCAAATTTTCACATTAGAGCCAAATGCAAAGTTAACTAGCTACAATAGCCTGCCATTAACGAGAATAGGATTTGGTGATAAGCCAGTTGCTATTTTTATGGCTACACCTGACTATGATGAATCTAACCATGTGCTAGCAAGTATCTTTGTGAGTCAACTTTATCGAATCAATGCTGAGAAAGCCACAATGAGTCCCAGCGGGAAAATGAAAAGACAAGTTCATTTTCTATTGGATGAGTTCGGAAACATGCCTACTGTAGATGGGATGTCATCAATGGTGACGGTCGGAGCTGGACGTGGCTTTCGTTTCCACTTAATCGTACAAGCCTATTCGCAGTTAAAAACAAAGTACGGTGATGAAGCAGACACAATTATCGGTAACTGTTCGAATCAAATTTATATCTTAACTAAAGATCAAAAGACGGCAGAACAATTTTCATCATTAGTTGGAAAGAAAACTATTACAGATGTTAGCCGTAGTGGAAAACTCTTATCTACAGATAAGTCGCATAGTGAATCAACCAAAGAGCGTCCTTTACTAATGCCGGATGAACTTATGCGTTTAAAAGAAGGGGAATCTGTAGTCGTTCGTGCGAATAAACGACAAGACAATAAACGAAGAAAAATAGAGCCAAAACCGATCTACAATCGCGGTGTAACAGCTCATAAGTTTAGATGGGAGTATCTGGCAGACGACTTTGATACAAGCAAGTCACTTATGGAACTGCCAATTTTATCAAATGATTACCATGATATGAATTTGCGGGAAATGGTATTTACAACGAAAACAGAAAGTGATCAGTTCGTACCAATAGTTAGTTTAATTGGAAAAGAAGCATTTCTCCAGTTTAAAAAAGAAGTTCGTAAATTGCTAATCATTACGGGTGAAGATTTGCCATTAAACAATATTGACGAATGGACAGCCATACAGTTGTTTAGCTATCTGACGTTCCAAACTGAGTGCGATCCAGGCTTGTTTACCATGATAGTCAATAAATGCTTAGCTACTTATCTTCCGGAAAGTGTGACAAATGATTGGGTTGAACGAATGAAACTAGTCAGAGAAAAACAGCAAGAACAAAAAAATGAGATCAACAAACTAGAAGATAGATTGGAAAAGGAAAATGAGGAAAATTATAGCGATTGCGGTGACGAGGAAGATATAAAACAACAATTGAAAAATGAGATTATGTGATAGAGGAGGTTGTGTGAGTTGATTACGGAGCTGCTAAAAGAGACGCACTTGGACACTTATTTGTCTTACTTTCGAACAGAAAAGAAAAAATTCTTACTAATTCGATGTATATACGGTTTGATTCTTTTTTGCTTTTTTGCTTTAGGGATCTTATTTATTAAAGAGTATCTGTGGCTTATGAGCTTGCCGATCATATTTTATATGGGTTATAAAATTCCTTACTTGAATTTGATCCTTAATAAAAAGAAAAGGGATTTAATCAATTCTTATTTGTTCCCTCAGTTTCTAGGGAGCTTTTTAGCATTGCTTTCATCTTCTGGAAACGTGTATCAGACATTAGTTGAAACGGCAGAATACACAGATGATCCATTGCGAAGTGAATTGAACAATCTTATAGAAAAAATAGAGCAAGGAAACAATCGCGATGATTATTTAGCATTTGCCGATTATATAGGAACAAGTGAAGCCTATATGATTATGGATATGATTTATCAATTTAGTGAATACGGTGTGCAAAAAGAAGCAATACAAGAACTAGAAAATTATATTCATACGCTGCAAGAAAACAAAGTAGATGAATTAATTCAACAAAAAATGATCCAGATGGATAAGTACGGATATATGCCTATCTTTATCTCTTTATTTTTAACTTTGGGATTTGCAGCAGTTATTTTCTTTTACTTTTTTCAAGACATCACGAAGGCTATTAACATTTTATAAACAGATAAAAATAAGGGGGGAGTTGTCGTGAATGAGTTAAGAATGAGTTACTCAATTCTAAAGCCAATCGCTATTTTAAATGAAGGATCAAATGGTTGGACAAAAGAATTGAACTTGATTTCTTGGAACGGTGGAAATGCAAAATTTGATATTAGATGGTGGCCACCGAATAAGCAGTCTATTGGAAAAGGTATGACTTTTACTCCAGAAGAAATATTTACTCTAGGTGCTATTTTACATACGTTGCCACGGGATCTTCACAAAGAATACGGAAGGGAGAATCTTTTACATGGATGATCAGCAAAAACAAGAAAGAATACAAAGGATCTTAGAAGATAGCTTTATTGGAGAATACTTAAAAGATGAAGATATTACCGATATTTCTTACAATGGTACAACTTTGAGATTGCAACATAACAAAAGAGGGCGTTTTAAGGCTGAAAAGCAACCTAGTTATGAAGAAGTTAAACGATTGATCAAACAGATTGCGGATCATGAAAAGAAAGAGTTCAACAATAGTGAGCCAACATTAAATACAGAAATAGGTTTTTTGAGGGTGAATGCAGTACATGAAGTCATTAGTCCAGATGGTATGACTTTTGCGATTCGTGTATCACGTCCAAGATTAGCGGTTTCTTCAATTGCTGAACTTACATCAGGAAGACACGATGAAGTTGGGGAACTGCTAAGAGTATTGATGCTCGCTGAGAGTAATATCATTATCAGCGGGCGGACAGGCACAGGAAAAACGGAGTTACAAAAACTTCTCGTTGGTTTTATTCCAGATGATTCTAAAATTACTCTGATTGAAGATACGAGAGATAGCCATATTAAAACTTTATATCCTTCCAAAGATATTAACAGTTGGCGAACAATTGAAGGTAGATTTTCGATGACGGATGGGGTACAAGAAGCATTGCGGAATAATCCAGATTGGACAATTATCGCAGAGTCTAGGGGGGAAGTTTCTGCAGATATTCTGGATAGTGCAAAGACTGACCACGCTATTATTACAACCGTTCATGCTAAAGGAGCAATGAATATCCCTTCTCGTTTAATTCCCATGATCCGTCAATCCCCTGCTTATGCCATCATTGATGATCAATTGATTGGAAATGAAATCATTGAATTTTTGCGTTTTGGGATTTACTTACACGCCAAAGTTATTAATGGAGAAACAGTCAGACGTATTAAAGAAATTGTGGAATATACGGACTTTACCAAGAAGGGAGCTGTAGGAACATACTTATACCGAGAAGTTGCAAAGTATGATTCTAAAACAGGCGAGTATCGGTATGAACAAGAATTTAATCCCTTATCACAAAAAGTATTAGCTGATGTAGAAGACAAAGAGCTAATTCACATGTTACCAGATGTTTTTAAAAGAAAGGGCGAGAATCACGATGTTTAAAAAAACATGGAAAGAAATAAGAGTTCTGTTTAGTGGATGGGAACTATTGTTTCACTTGATTTGGTTGTTTCTCTTAAACTACGCTTTCTTTTATTTCACATCTGAGAACTTCATCGTAAGCTTGTGTGTTGGTGTTGTAGGAGCGCTGTTTTTCTTTTTTAACTTTACCTATAGGCATAAAAAGCTCAATCAATATCAGACACAATTAAAAGAGCTGTTAAAATACATTACCAACATGATTTTCTTTATGGGAACAGGAGAAAACGTGTTACATGCCTTAAAGGCTGCTAGAAGTACAGTTAGTTCAGATATTCGGAAAGACATTGATCGCACTATAGAGAGCCTGGAGAGTAAGGCTGTACTTGATACAGATCACTTTAAAAAATATGCTTTTCCATCACTAGATCAGTTTCATAGAAACTTGTTAATTAAGTATGAGCGTGGTGGGGATGTAAATGACTTATTCAAACAAATTAGGCATAATATGATGTTTGAGCTGACAAAGCGTGATGAACTACATAAAAGGAAAAAAACTTTTGCTTTAAACGTCTATGTACTGTTAGGCATGGTTTCTTTCATTATGATTTTATTACGCTTAATTGTTTCTGAGTTGTGGGAAATATTTTTGTCTGTTTCAATCGCAGGAATCGTTGTGCTGCTTTTGACGTACGGGGCAATACTATTTAATTTGTACGTTCTCCAAAAGAAAAAAATGGACATTTCTGTTCGCTTATAAGTCTTAAAAGAGGGAGTAGTGTGGAATGGTGTTGGGGTTAATAAATAAAATTAGGAAAAGTAGTTTTCTCTTTTTATTTAGTACATTGTTAATCGTAGTAATATTATCAGGCTGTCAAAGTTCTCCGCAAATAGGAATAAATGAATTATCCATTCGGCAGTTAGAAAAAAAGTTGGACAATCATGAGACATTTATTTTATTCTCTTTTTCAGCTAATGAGAAGGATATAGAAAAGACCAAGCTCATTGAAGCCTTTAATGACTCCTTTCGTCGCTCTGGGGTGACTGCTTATTACATCAATCTAAAAGATATGAGTGATAAAGAATCCCGTAAACTAGCTCAAAAATATGTACATCCTAAATCAGGGGATGAATGGAATCCTTTATTTAGTATGTCAGTTGTCGAGAATGGAGGCGTCTACCCTTTAAATTCGAAGAACATGAACTCTGAGGAAGTACAAGCGTTTTTTAAAACGGAAGCTAATAATAATGTGGATCATCTTCAACAGATATCCAATATTGATCAAGATGTTAGGAAAACCCTAGAATACATTCAGTTTTACGAAATAAATTTGACTGATCAAAAAGAACTTACTAAGTAGAGTCGGTTCTTTTTTTCATGAAAGGAGCGATTACATGAGCGATGAACAATTGATTGAGCTATATAAAAAGCTGGATTATATTTTGCATATTAGCGATGGATGGCTTTGGCAAGACTTCTTCCGATCAATAGGAGGAGGTCTTATTTTTTTATTAACATGGTTGAATAGTTTCATTGAAAACATTGTAGATAAAATTATTACCCTAAATGATTTTTATTCGATAGAGCCAGTACAAGAATTTATGCAAACGGCTCGTCCTATTGTTTGGGGCTTATTTTTACTTGCCCTCATGGTATTAGGCGTTCAATTTATGTTAAATAAAATAGATAAACGGAATGAAATCATTTTGAATGTTATTTTAGCGGTGTCTATGGTCGTATTAATTCCTGATTTAATGACCAATATGGGCAAATTAACTAATTCTAGTGTAGAGCAGATCAACCCTAAAGACACGAGTCTTGCTTCTGGAATGGTGAAAAGCAATGTAGCGGATGTTCTATATTATGCTCAAAATGATTTCAAGTTTTCTAAAGATAATAAAGGCGGCTTACCTCCGCAGCCTTCTGACAAAAACAATCCAAAGATAGGTACAACCGACTTCACGAATGCTAATCGGCTGTCTGAAAAGTCCTTGCCGTATATTTCATTTAGTGAAAAGTTGGATTTAAAAGAGGATGATGGATGGCTCACTAAGGAAGATTGGGTGAAAGATCTTGACGAAGATACAAAAAAGGTATTACAGAAGAAGCTTGCAGCCACAGGGAATGAGGACAAGTTTGTTGTAAGGGACTTGCGTGAAAGACAAGTGATAGGAACAACATTAGGTCAAGAAAGTTACTACCGTTACCATGTAAACTGGGGAGTATTAATCTTTTCTTTGGCTGTAACAGCCTTTGCCATGGTAATCACGATTGTAAAAATCGGACGTTCGATTTTTGATTTGGCATTTCATCAGATTTTCGGAATGTTTGTTGCTGTGACCGACTTAACAGGCGGTCAAAGAACAAAGAAAATCTTAGTTGAAATTATGAATACATTCGCGATTATTTTTATCATGATGATGCTACTGAAAATCTTTATGATGTACGCAATGTGGTCAAATGATTTAAAAGATGACATCGGAGGAATTGGAGTTTTATTACTATTAGTTGCCGGTACATGGGCATTAATAGACGCCCCGGATATTGTTCAGCGTATGCTAGGAATTGATGCTGGGTTGCGCTCTGGGTCACAGGCTTTAATGGGAGCATATGCAGGAGCTAAAGCGGCAGGAGCTGGTGTGAATGCTACTAAGAAAGGAATCGGTGGGATTGGAAAAGCTGGTGTTGGTTTAGCAAGTGCTGCAAACTTCGCAAGACGCTCTGTTTCAGGAATGATGAGTAAAACGCCACAGGAACTATCGAAGAGTGGCATACCAAAAATGCAAACAAAACCTATTCCTAGATCAGGTCAAGAAAATGCAGTTGACGCGCTCGGTTCGATAGATGAGCCTAAATTAGACGGTATTTCTAATTTAAATGATTCACCTATGCTTTCTAAAGAAAACAATGGAACAGGTACAAATCTGCCAGACAAAGACTCGGCTCTAATAGGATCTATTCCTCATTCGGGGGCTGGATCAGTTTTAGATGACACGAAAGAACCTAATAGGGCTGCTACAAACACAGGTGAATCAACTATACCAGCTCAACAAAGTAATCAATTATCTCCTAAGAAGGAAACAGAGCCAATTCCATCTGGATATTCTCAAATGAACTCACAAGCCACTACATCTGAATCAACGGCTGCTGCATCGGTTAATTCAAACTCGGCTAGTGTTAACCTAGTTCAAGAAAGAGATTCAGGAATTTCTTCTATTCCGAACACTGGCATTCAGTCTGGATCATCAAGCAAGCCAAATGGTTCGACTATTTCAAGTGTTGATTCAGCTGTAAAAGACAAAGGGGGTACAGCTGTCCCACCAATAAATAATGATAATATTCCTCCAATGCCAGAAATGAAAAGAGGGACAGAGCCGCCTGTTTCTTCTTCAACTGGAACATCGAATCTATTAGTAAGGGATGATAAAGGAAAAGGAGTAGATAGTTCTATTCCAACGGGTAGTCAGGCTGCTAATTATGGTCATAAACATGCAACACATCCAAACACTCTCATTGGAGGAAACCGATCTGTTCAGGAAGCAAAAGAATTAATTGTACGAGCAGGAAACAGCGGATTTACATTAGGCCAGAATATTCGAAGAGCAGGTGTGGGGCTAGCAAGAGTGACGAATGTGGGGAACAAGCCAACAAAAAGTACGGATCAGTTAGGAGCAAAGGAGATTAAACCAAGACCGAAACGAGAGGAGCCTGACGAATGAAATATAATATTCCAAAAGAGATAAGGTCTAAACCTAAGCTTTTTGGTTTAGAAATGAGGGAGCTAGTCATTTTCTTGATTAGCTTCATTTTTATTTTCACAGTAATGAAGGATCTCGTTCATAGTGCTTTTACGATTCCTTATTTTATTGTTTCAGGGATAGCATTACTTTGGGCACTTATGCCATCAAGCAATAATCCAGGGGTTAAAAATTATATGTCTGCTTATTTGTTTTTTAAACATAACTCTCACACTTACCATTCAATTGATTCAAATAAAATCTTAAATACCTTGATGTACGGAGATAAGGAAAAGGAAGGAGGACGCATACGAAATGACCAAACAAGAGGTTGACGCATTAAAGCCTATTGTTGTTCCCACATACTCGGAAACTAATAAGAAAAAAGAAAGCGCATTTTTAGATCGCTTTAAAAAAATGAACTGGAAAGGCAAAGCAAAGACTACCTCAGAGAAGGTAGAAAAAAAGAAAAAAGCTGAGAAGGTGTTGAGACAAACGCCTTCAGTCCTGCCTTTTCTGAAGATAGACGAGAGTTGTATCACATTGAAAAATGGTGTAATGGATATTTTTCAAATTAACACAAAAGACCTTTACTCAATGAGTCATGAAGACTTGCAATATATGCTTCTATTACGAACTCGTTTTTTACGTAGTTATTCTGCGGATATTAAGGAAGTTGGATTGAATTTCCCATCTAATACAGGAGAACAAAAAAGTTATTGGATGAAAAAAAGAGAGAAAACAACAGATCCAATTCGTCTTAGATTTATCGAACGAAAGCTATTTGAATTAGACTTTTTGGAAAAGGAAAGAACAAACCGAGAGTTTTTCCTATTTATTTATGCGGACACACCACAGCAGTTAGAGGAACGTAAAAAACAAGCAATTCGAAGCATGCAACACTCATTTCCTTTAGAAAAGCTATCGTTAGATAAAAAAATAGATATTTTATTTATGCTAAATAATCAGAATACAAAAATTTGAGGTGAACAATATGAAAAGTCTGCTTGATCGAATAAAGCTGAATAAACAGGAACAAGCTGAGAGTAAGAAAAAAAGTGAAAAGTATGATCAGTCTTTTTTAGCAGCTATTCAACCTGTAGGAGGGGTATCGTTTAAAGATAAATATATTAAGAAAGGTGATGGGTATGAGGCGTGTATACATATTTGGGATTATCCGTCATCAGTTGATGAATTGTGGTTAGAGAAACTATCTTCTATGCGTGATGTAATCTTTGTTAAAGATATAGCCACAATGGAAAAGGATCAAACGATTAGCTCTATTAATAAGAGTATGGTAGAGCAAGACACACGTTATCGAAGCTCTAAACATCAATCTGAAAGAATGGATGCTTCCCAAAGCTATAGTGAATTAGAAGATTTATATAAAAGTATTAGTCAAATGGGCGAAGTGGTGAAATTAATACACATTCGCCTATTTGTGCATGAAAAGACAATTATGCAGCTGGAACAAAAAGTTCAAAGCATCATTACGGATTTAACTTCGTACGGGTTTAAAGGTCAAATATTCTTAAATGAATCTCGATGGGAATGGCAGTCTTTATTTCTTCCTTACAAAGATCAACAACTATTTCCAAACAAGAGAGAAGGAAAGGGACTTCCTGCTCTTTCTCTAGCTGCTGGATTACCTTTTCACTTCTCAGAGTTAAATGATCCCAAAGGAAGCTATTTAGGTCTCTCTTTCACTGGTGGCAATGTTATTTTTGATATGTTTCATAAAGATAAAAAGAGAAGATACTACAATGGTGTAGTTGTAGGAACTATGGGAGCTGGAAAGTCCACTGCATTGAAAAAATTAACTACAGACAATGCGTGTCGAGGATATTTTATTCGCGGATTCGATGTAACCGGAGAATTTGCCACGCTCGTTGACGCTCTTAACGGACAAAGCCTTAGCTTAGATGGTAGTCATGGGATCATTAATCCATTACAAATTTATAGAGTAGCAGACAATGGAGAAGACACTGTTAAAGACGAGAATTTAAGCTTTATGCAGCATCTTTCTAAAGTGGCTACATTCTATGAGTTTGTAGCCAATGATCCATCAACGGATGAATTAGAGGAGTTTAAAAAGATTCTACGGGCATTTTATGAGTCACTAGGATTCATAGAAAAAATTCATACAACGGGTGTAACAGATCTACCGAATGAAGAGTACCCGATCTTTAGTGATTTACTTCATTTTATACGCAAAGAGTTGTATGAGCATCCAGAGCAACGTATTATTCGACCAGAACTCAGTATTGCTCGTGCTAATCGGTTAGAAAAAATTGAATTGGTTCTTGATAACTTAGTTCACAGTTATGCTCACCTTTTTAACGGTCACACGACATTGCCTGACTTTACAAATGAACAAGTGATCTTCTTTTCAATTAGAAATTTAACTCGCTTGGAGAAAAATATTTTTAACGCTCAAATGTATAATGCGTTAACAATGATTTGGGATAATTTGATTCAAATTGGTGCCCCTCAAATGAAAGCATTATACAAAGATGGTTTCGATGTAGATGAAGCTATTCGCTTCCTAGTCATTATAGATGAATCTCATAGAATGATAAATTCAGAGAACATGCTAGCTGTGAGCTTTTTGACGGACTTCGCGCGGGAAGCTCGCAAGTATTTTGGAGGCTTGCTATTGGCAAGTCAATCTATACGTGACTTCGTTCCTGACCATTCCGATACGGAAGTTGTAACTAAGATTAGAACACTGTTTGAATTAACTCAATACAAATTTATTATGCAGCAAGATTCAAATACATTGGATTCGTTAAGAGCTATTTTCGAAGGGCAAATGAGTGAAAGTGAACTGGCGCAAATTCCTCAATTTCAACAAGGTGATTGCCTGTTGTCCATCAATGGTGTGGGGAACCTAATGTTCACCGTTGAAGCATCAGAAGAAGAGTTAGCCTTGTTTACAGGGGGAATGTAAGATGGAAAAGGCAACTAAGGTGAAGTTTCTTTTAGTGGTTTTAGTTGGAATAGTTATTGTAAGTATCACTATTATGAACCTTTTTAATAAAGATCAAGGACAAGAGGATTCTAATTTTCAAAACGATTTTGGTACAGCAGAGTATGAAGAAGAAATGAGTAAGGATTCCTCTTCTTCCCAATCAGTTGAACAGAAAAGTTCATCACAATCACAAGATGATCAAAATTATGAAAAGGAATATGTTGACCTGTTTGGAAAAGAGTCATTTAAAAAAGCAAAAGACACAGCTAATAAGGCAGCTACACTTTGGTTGAAAGATGATAGAGATTTATCTGAATGGGAGGAGATTTCTGATCCTTCCTTTTTTATGTTGATTAAAAAAGAATTGGTCGTTGCATCAGATGGAATTACGCGCAATGTTAAAGATTTAGAAACTTTCTCAGTTGCTCCAGATCAAGAGAATGAATTGAAATTCGAAGTAATTGCTACTTGGGATGTGATGAAAGATGGTGCAGTTGTAAAAGAACAAACGCAAGCACTTTATATTACTCTGATTCAATCAGAGGAAGAGAATAAGTGGATTGTGAAGGAGCTTGTTTAAATATGAATAAGCTTCAACAAGTATTAAAAAAAGCAATTACATGGAAAGCTGTTGTATGGATTGGCGGACTCTTGGGTGTTTCAGGAGCCGCCATTGTTTTGGCGATTATGTTGCTTATATTTGCTATTGTGGGAGCTGTTGCTGGATCTTCTGGAAACAACGAAAGTGCCCCTATTGGATTTTCTGCCTGCGCTCAAACAGGTGATCTTGATATGGCTAGATGGGACAGTGTTTTTGCTACAGCAGGTAAGTTGAATGGAACACAAAATACTATTGTTCGACTAGCAAAAGAACATGGTATTGATCCAGTTTTGTTTGCAGCAATTGCTCTTCATGAAACAGGATTTGGTACCTCTAATGCTGTTGTGAACAAGAATAACCCTGGTGGATTGATGGATCCAAAAACGGGCAGTAGAAAGTTATATATCTTTCCAACTTTAGAAGATGGCTTAGCTGCAATGGCAAGAACACTTCACAATCGGATTATTAAAGACGGACTAAATACAGTTGAAAAACTAGGTTCTGTGTATGCGCCTTTGGGAGCTGCGAACGATCCGAATGGTTTAAACAGGCATTGGGTTCCTCGTATTAAAGAGTATGCAGGGAATCTTGGTGGTCTAACAATGAATTGTGAAGTAACTGATGGGCTACCACTTGCCCCTAGCGTTGGTGGTGCAACTTTCCAAGCAATGAAGGCTGAATTTGAAAAATACAATGGGTGGAGATATACATGGGGCGGTTCAAATCCTCGAACTTCTTTTGACTGCAGTGGACTAACGCAATACATTTATAGAACCATTTTAGGTGTAAATATTCCTCGGACAGCTGCTCAACAATATGCAGCAGCTAAGAAAATTCCTGCTTCGGAAGCGAAGCCCGGAGATCTAGTTTTCTTTAAAAACACTTACAAGCAAGGAATTTCACATGTGGGAATTTATGTCGGCAATGGGATGATGTTTAACGCTCAATCCAAGAAAAAAGGAATTCGTTATAATCCAATTCGAGACAATTATTACAATGAATCTCGTTTTGCAGGGTTCGGACGATTTGCAAATATTGACTAGGTGGTGATAATCAACCACCTAGTTTTTCGTATAGAAAGGAGTGGGAAGTGAAATGAAGCTGAAGATAAATAGAGAAATTGAAAACAAGTTTTACATTGGATTTTTCCTCTTTATTGGTCTGTGTTTCGCTGTGTTTTTCACATCACGATTATGGATGTACGATGATAACCCTATCATGCAAACACCTTACAATATGGAGATTACTGGACTGGATCAAACCAATTTGGTATTGCAAAAGTGGGAGTACAATCCTAACGAACAGCTCATGGAAGTAATGCTTAAAACAAAACATGTAGGGACAGATCAGGTTAGACCAACGTTTTCTTTTGCTGCTAAAGAAAAAGATAGCAAAGAGATCTTTCCCGTAAAGGTTGTGTACAAGGATGAAGAAACTGTTGTATTGCAAATTAAAAAAGTGCCGGAAACCTACAGTTATATAGGATTGTTTGTGAGAGAAAACAGAGATCCGAAAATTATTGAAAATGAAATAAACAATGCTTTACCAGAAGGAACAGGCACCCTTGATCCAGATGCAGCACAGGCAAAAAGCAGCTGGCCAAAACCAAAAGAAACCATAGTGATTGGCGATTATCGGAAAATTAAGTTGAACAAAGAATTGAAAAGCAACTCAACTTTAGCCTATAAGAAAGAGCAGATTATGTTGGAAATTGAACAGGTGAAAAAGGAAATTGTGACCATTCAAAATGAACGTATTCCTCTGCAAGAACAGTTAATTTCATCAATCAAAGAGGAAATAAAAACACTGAAAAGTGAAATGAAATACAAAACAGAAGAGGAGAAACAAGAAGCATACACGAAAATTGTTTCTCAACAAGAAGCAATTAAAAAGGCAGAAAAACAACAACAAGATTATTTAACTGAAGTGAAACAACTACAAGAAAAAGAAGCAAAGTTGTATGAGAAATTGAACGATGTTGAATCTAAAGCGGCAGCCGCAAATGATAAAAAAGAGATCGAAAGCGCTATAAAACCCACAAAAAATGAGGTGGAAAATGGAGGTTTTGAAGAAGAAATCGAGCTAAAATAGCCGATATTTTTTTAGATTTATGGTATTGTTTTGGTATTTTTCTCGCTGTTTTTTTGTCCCCATTGAAAAGTTAGGCTCTGCCTAACCCCACACGTTAAGTGGGGGCATTTTTTCCTTATGCTCTTGCAGAATTTCCAACAGTCCGCATGGCGGAGCTGTTGGCAAAAGAATCATGCTAACAAATACTCGCATAATTCTTTCTCTGAACCCGCAATTTTGTTTATCCAGGCTATGTAAAGATGTGTAATGGGGTGATGTTTTGGAGATCAAAGTTCGCAATTTGAATGCAGCTACAGTAAAACAAATTGATGAATTAGCCAAGAAAAAGAAGATGTCGCGCGAGCAGTTCTTAAGAATATATTTGGAAAAGCTGGCTCATGTTGATCCATTTATTCAGGAAAAGAACCGAATGGAAGAAGCAATCCAACGATTCATCATTGTGTTAGAAAGAATGCTGGAGATAGTGAAAGAAAATAATGAGGAGGTGAAAATGTTAAAGACTCTCTTCCTCATGATAACGGACACAGGTAATGATGAGATTGATCATTTCATAAATACGTTTGGAGGAGATATAGATGGCAAAGATCGCAAGAACATATAAGTTTGATGAAGATACCATCAAAAAAATTCAAGTGTTGGCAAAAGAACAGGGTCTTAATTACACTACTGCTATTGAGTTTGCCATTAATAAATACTTTGAGGAGCGTCACGAAGACAATATAGCATTAATCAATTCGATAGATAAGTTAATTGAGAACAAATTAAATGAGAAGCTGAACTCGTTAAGGAATGATTTGAATCGTGTGAGGATTGCTACGAACATCATTGATAAGCATGTACAAATGATGTTAGAGTTCTGGAATCATTATTTTGTTATTCATGATTTTAAAAAGTTGGGAACAACGGAGCAATATAAAACAAAAGAGCTTATTGAAGCTGAAGAATTAATCATTAAACGAATTGCTCATAACCGTCAACGTAAATTAGATCATGAGAGTAAGAGGAAGAAAGCTGAATGAGTCGTTCACCGGGGGTAGTGTTGAAAAGCAAATTTGTTATGCCAAGTGCAAGTGAATATAACAACTATGTTGAATATATGGATCGTGACGATGTAAAAAGAGAAGTCCAAGTTAATCGTCATTCACAAGCTGTGAATGATTTTCAGGTATACCACTCGTATATTAACTACATGGGTGATGAAGAAAAACAAGGTTCTTTGTTTACAAGCGATATTGATGAATTGAATTCAAAACAAAAAAGAGAATTAAAAAAAATATTCCATTTAGCACAGCAAAATGGCTCTCCTCTTTGGCAAGATGTGATTAGTTTTGATAATCAATGGTTACAAAAACAAGCATTATATGATTCGAAAACAGGCGCTTTAGATGAAGAAAAAATAAGAAATGTGGTGCGTGAAGCAATCAAAGAAATGCTGAAAGCGGAGAATATAGAGGACACAGCCGTTTGGTCAGCAGCTATTCATTATAATACAGATAACATTCATGTTCATGTGGCAACAGTTGAACCATTTCCAACTAGAGAAAAGAAACGAATATTTGATAAAGAAACAAATGAGTGGACGGAACAATATCGAGCTAAACGAAAACAGGGAACTTTGGATAAGATGAAATCACGTGTAGCTAATACGATTTTAGATCGTACAAAAGAAAGAAATCGGATTAACGATTTGATTAGAGGATCAGTTTCAACTAAAAAAAGTGTGGATTTAGCAACGTATAGAAAAACGAAACGATTGTTTCAAAAAGCCATTAAAAAGCTGCCGGAAGATCGAAAAAAATGGCAGTATGGTTATCAAGCTATTAATGATGCCCGTCCATATATTGATGAAATAGTTGAGGTTTATTTAAATACTTATCATAAAAAAGAAATGAGAGAACTGCATAAATTATTAGATGATGAAGTAAAGGTTATGAAAGAACTGTATGGGGAAGGGAGCCAATATCAGAAGTATAAAGAAACCAAACTAAATGATTTACAGAAACGACTTGGGAATGCGGTACTCGTTGAAATAAGGGCTTATGATAAGCGTGTGCGTCAGATGGAGGCACAAACCTTTTACGCAAAGAATCATCGTTCTTACACTCAATATAAATGGAGAAGAAGTCAATCGTTAGATTCAGCGATTAGGAATTTGCAATTTCGATTAAGAAAATCTTTTCATGATTATCAAAAGGATCGGAATGTAGAAGAATTTGATCGTATGTTAGATGGTTATGAACGATGAATTTTTGTATACTAAAGGGTATTGAATATAGAGCAATCAAGTCATCTAAGTACCCTAAAAATATATAGTGAGGAGTATCAAAAAATGAAAGTTACTTATCTTTCTATAATTAATCAAGAACGAAAGAAGCGATTAAAAAATGGCTTGTATGATTACGTTACAATTACCATGTCATACAATACCAATAAAATTGAAGGCAGCACCTTGACATTATCTGATACTCAATCTTTGTATGAGAAGAATGTCATACTGACAGGTGGACATAAAGTTGATGACATTATTGAAAGTAAAAATCATTTTGCCTTAGTTGACTTTATGCTAGAAACAATAGATGAACCTTTAACCGAACGTTTAATTAAAGAGTATCATCAATTATTAAAAAAAGGTACAAGTGACGTAGAAATGTATGGTATTGGTCGTTATAAAATATTCCCTAATATCGTAGGGGATCAAAAAGTTGCAGAGCCGCACGAAGTGCCTGAGAAAATGGAGAAGTTAATTGCGAATTATAACTTGCTTCAAACAATTGATTTAAAGGATATTTTAACTTTTCATCATCAATTTGAATGTATCCATCCGTTTCAGGATGGGAATGGACGAGTCGGCAGAATTATTATGTTACGTGAATGTTTGAAAAATGATGTTACGCCTTTTATTATTTCTTCCGAACGGCGTGAGGAATATATTCAGGGATTAAAAATGTTTGAAAAAGATCCTTCTTTATTGATCAAAGAAGCGATGTTGCAGCAGGAAGTGTTTCAAGAAATGGCAGAGCCATTTATTAAACACTACACCAAATTAGCAGCTGAGGCAGAACGTTCCAATTCACCTGAAAGATGATAGTGGGATTCACCATATTTGGTGAATCCTTTTTATTTAAAAAATAAATTGAAGGAGTTAGGATAATATGAAAACTGTGGTGTTAGCAGAGAAACCGAGTCAAGGAGCTGCTTATGCAGAAGCATTTCAAAAAACAAAACGGGAAGACGGCTATTTTCTAGTAGAAGATAGTCGTTTTTTTAATGGTCTAGCTTATATTACTTGGGGGTTCGGTCATTTGGTCGAATTGATGCCACCTGAAGCATATAAGGAAGAATGGAAGAGCTGGAGCCTTCAAAACTTGCCGATTCTTCCGGCTTCCTTTCAGTTTCAGGTAGCGAAGGACAAACAGAAACAATTTCAAATAGTGAAGAAGTTGTTAAAAGAAGCGAACGAAATTATTGTGGCTACAGACTGTGATCGTGAGGGAGAAAATATTGCTCAAAGTATTATTCAAATGGCGGGAGCAAGCCATAAACCGAAAAAACGATTATGGATTAATTCTTTAGAAGTCGATGAGATTCAAAAAGGATTTAAGAACTTGAAAGAAGGAAATGTGTATTTGCCTTTGTATCGAGAAGCACAATCAAGACAATTCAGTGATTGGTTAGTCGGAATGAATGCGTCACGTTTATATACATTGTTGCTTCGAGATAAAGGATTAAATGGTGTATTTAGCGTAGGGCGCGTACAAACACCTACTCTGTATCTAATTTATAAACGGCAGCGAGAAATTGAACAATTTAAGCCGCAGCCTTTCTATGAGTGGATAGGAAATGTCCACATCAATAATGGATCATTTGAAGCAAAACATAGAAAACAATTTTTCTCAAAAAAAGAAGCCTACTCAACTTTGGAGACCATTGGAATAAAAGAGGGAAAAAATGAGGGGGTTGTTCAGAAGGTCGAAAGATCATTAAAGAAAACGAAGTCCCCTAAGCTACATTCTCTTTCAACGTTGCAAGGGAAAGCAAATAAGTTATGGAAATACAGCCCGTCAGATGTATTGAAAATTGCTCAATCTCTTTATGAAAAGAAACTAATTTCTTATCCAAGAACAGATACACATTACATTACAGAAAATGAGTTTGTTTATATTAAAGAAAACATAACAAATTACTCATCTGCTTTAGGTGTAGAGATAGATATGGCATTTCCTGAACCTCAGAAACGATTTGTAGATGGGGGTAAGGTTCAAGAACACTATGCACTGGTTCCAACAAAGCAAGTGACAGATTTAAACGGGTTAACGGAGAAAGAACAAAATATTTATAAAGAAATTGTTCTTACAACATTAGCGATGTTCGCACCACTGTATGAATATGAAGAGACAAAAGTAGAAGTTGATGTAAATGGGCTTTTATTTGAAAAGACAGGGAAAGTTGAAAAATCGAAAGGTTGGAAGTCCTTATTTGATACACAAAACAAGTCAGAGGATGAGGAAGAAAAAGCAGCCGTTTTACCAGCTATGACAGAAGGAGAACTGTGTTCAGTTCATGTGTCATTAAAAGAAGGCACTACGCAAGCTCCTAAGCCTTATACAGAAGGTCAACTTATTCAAGTAATGAAACAAGCTGGAAAAGATATAGAAGATGAAGAAGTAAAAGACACATTAAAACGAACGGAAGGAATTGGTACTGAAGCAACAAGAGCCAGTATTATTGAAACACTCAAAGCACAAAGGTATCTAGAAGTGAAGCGAAATATTGTATCTGTCACACAAAAAGGAAAAATTCTTTGTCAGGCAGTAGAAGGAACAATGTTGTCCAGTCCCGAAATGACAGCAAACTGGGAACAGTATTTATACAAAATTGGTCAGGAAGAAGGGAGTCAATCAGAATTCCTTCGGAGAGTTGAGCGGTTTTTACGTTCTTTGACAGAAGAAGCTCCTCAGCAAATGATCCAGCTAGATCAACTAGTAGAAAAGGCAAAGCAAGAAGCAGGAATAGGGGGATGCCCTAAATGCGGAAAAGGTTATATCCAAGATAAAGGGAAATTCTATGGCTGTAGTGGATATAGAAAGGGGTGTACATTTACTTTGCCAAAAGTAATTTGCAGTAAATCAATAAGTGTATCGAACGCTCAGAAGCTTATTAAAGGGGGAAAAACAGCATTAATCAAGGGATTCAAAAGCAAACAAAATAAATCCTTTGATGCGTATTTATACCTTGAAAACGAAAGAGTGTTGTTTGAGTTTCCGAATAAAAAATAATGTTTAGTGTTCTTGAAAGACTCCAAATTTAAATGTTGGAGTCTTTTTCTTTTTGAACGATTAACTGAAAGGAGGTGAGGTACTTGTTTATAAACATAACGCATGTTTTCGAATGGTTGTTTCCATTGATTATTTCATTCTAGACATACAGAGGAGGATTATAGATGGATAAAGAGCTAGCTACAAGGATTGTTCAGTCTGGATGGGGGAATAAATTTAGATTTGATATGGAGGACAGTCATGCTTTGTATTTTGTATCTCCAACAGAGGAGATAAAAGTCCATTGGGACGAGGAAAAGTCCTATTTGTTTGCGGAAGGACGCACGATTGGTGATGAAGATTGGTGTTACTTGGATTGCCTCTCTAAGAAGGAAGTTCAACAAATAGAAAACCGTTTAGAGTTGGAGAAGAAGCTAGGGAATACCAGTAAACAAAATCATCATGAACGGTAAAAAGGAGGGAAATAAAGATGAATTTAACCGTCCTATCTAACGGGAAAGTAGAAGAGGTAGTGCTAGGACTTGTAAAGGAAATAAAGGAAACTTCCATTATTTTTTTAGTACGTGGTGAAGAGACAGTTATACATGAATCCATTGACACATTAAAACATGTAAAAGAAATTGTCGAGGATCGTCCAACTACCTTGATTCCGGTTCATATGGAACAAAGAAAAGTGCTTCTGGATGTGACAGTTCCAGAAAACCAATTAATGAGTGAGCTACAAGGAATGGAATAAAGGAGAAGGAAGGAAATTTTATCATGGTTAAAGTATATAAGAAGAAATCTTGGGAGGAAAAGCGACAGGAGATCCAAAAACTAACGAGTGATATGGAGGAGAAAATCACTTGTTATTTTCAAAGTCCAGAAAGTATCAAAGAATATTTGAGTTTCATGGCGAAGTTTCATCAATATTCTCTTAATAACACTACATTAATAAATAAACAATTTGATGGAGCCGCAGCTGTAGGCTCCTTTAAATTTTGGAAAGAAAAAGGCTTCTCTGTCAAAAAAGGTGAGAAGGGCATTAAAATTTTTGTTCCGAAGGTAACTACTTATTTTAAACGCGGGGATCGAGAGATCCAATTAAAATATGCCAGTGAAGAAGAAAAGAAGAAGATTAAAGCCAAAGAGATCGAAACCTATACTCGTACCTATTTTGATATTGGGCATGTATTTGATATTTCACAAACAGATGCAACAGCTAAGGATTTACCTTCTATTTTTCCTAACCGATGGTTAGAGGGGAAAGTAGACAACTATAACACTATGTATGCAGCGCTAGAAGCGGTAGCAAACTCATACGAAATTAAAATTGTAGAGCCTTATGAGGAGTTAGGTGTTGCTAAAGGGGTTAGCTATACCATGTTGAAAGAAGTTGCGCTGAATCCCCGAAACAGTGAATTGCAAAACGTAAAAACATTAGTCCATGAGTTAGCTCATAATGTCATGCATAATAAACACACCCATGACCAATACACACAACAAGAGAAAGAATTTCAAGCGGAAATGGTGGCTTATACAGTATCTAGCTATTTTGGGTTAGATACTACAGAATACTCTTTACCTTATCTTCATCACTGGACGCGTGGAAAAGAGCTAAAAGACCAAGAAAGGCTACTTAATGAAGTAAGGGAAACAGCCCATAGTTTTATTTCAATAATGGAAGATACCCTTATTAAAGAACGTGAAAAAGAGACAGGTAAAGAGCAGCCAATTGAAAAAGAATTTTTACTTATCTCTTATGATTATTTGTCGCATACAAAACAAGGTTATCTTACTTTAAATGAGTTGAAGGTATTGGCACACGAAGAAAATAAAAGCCAATTTACTACCGGGAATGATATGAGCAACCAGGAGTTTATAAAGGCATTTAATGAGTGCTTCAAAGAGCGTTACGCAGCCATTGACCTTCAGTTAATAGATCAACCGTATATTTTAATCCAATGGTCTGAAGCCAATGAATTGGTTTCTAATAATCTTCTATCTTATGGAGAAGGAAATTACTTTATGGAAAAGCTAGAAGACAAGTATCAATCAGAGATCGGTTATTACAAGACACGCTACCATATTCTTCTACCAGAAGAGTCGGGAATTTCCGTCATTAATATGGATCGTTTAGACATTGGAGGTGGAGATTATGTAAATCCCCATCATCATGTACGGAAAGAGAAAAATCTTTCTGAGGAACAGTGGCTGACTCTGGACAATGATGTAATGAGGTATTTGCTACAGCTTGAAAAAGAAGAACGTAACAATGCGCTGAAAAAGGAAATAAAGGCATTGCAAACATTGGAGAGATAAATTTTAAAAGGAGTGAGCTTTTATGACAGTAACTAGAGAACTTCAAAATGCACTTGAAAAACATGGTAAAACATTAATGCAGATCATTAATGAGCATATTGTGGAGGACGAAAAGGAACAAGCTCTTTTAGGTAAAAAGAAATGGAGACACTTTTAGAAAATCATTTTATCCGCGTAGAAAACTTATTAAAATTTCATATGGATCAACAATCGATAGAGAAGAAGTCGTATTTGTCTGAAGGCTATTCAGAGTTACGAACAGACTTAGATCAACTATGCGATAGTTTTACCCAAAATATTAAAGCTGCCCTCATTTCGGCCAAAGAAAAGTGGAACAACAATATGAATAAGGTTCGAGATAGAGTAGGTAGTGTTAAGCGACAAGCTGAAATGAAGATTAAAGAAAGTGTATTGCATCTAAATGGGCAAATAAAAAGTTTTACAAATATGATTGATGAAAAAGTTACTGTAAATAGCAAAAATGAGAAAGCTCCAGCAAACCCTTATGAGGAAGCTTTGCTTATTCAAGAGAAATATAGAGTAACCTCAAAAACTGCACAATGGAAAAATAAAAAATTCTTACAACAGTTACACCAAGCAGATCCTGAGGCGCATGATCGTTTTCTTTTATTAAAAGAGCTACATCTTGCTCAATTGATGAATGAGTGGAAAAAGCCACAAAAGTTGGAGGGAAAGCTAAGTAAAGAGTCTGTACTAGAAAGGTAACCACAAGTTTTTAAAAATGTATATCTAAAGCACAGTATAGAGCTGTGCTTTAATTTGAAATGAAGTTTGATCATTCATAATAAAGTGTGTAATATTGATTTAACAGGATTTAAGCGTTTCTTTGATCAAACTTTTTATAAATCGCAACTTAAATTTGCAAGATAAGAATCCATTTTGATCAGTCATCCTTTCAAAATGGATTCTTTTTTAACTATCGTAGGCTATATAAGTTAGTCAAACGTTTTTGATCAAACTTTATTTCCAAGATATATAACTTGATACCCATAGCTGAGCATCAAGATAGAAAGAAAGTCTCTTTTAAAGCGTTTATTTTTCAGCATATTTCTGGATCATTTTCTCACCGTATTCGTATACCGAATGATAGCTTGCAGAATCTTTGATAAGAAGCTGAAAAACGAAGTATAAAGGCAACGATAATACCTTCGTTTTCCGATTATATAAAACTTCCTGGAGTTTAACGATATCATAATAATTATCATGAGCGTCGCGTTCTTCTTCATTCAAGACTATAAATACATTATCATATTCATACCAATTAAAATATGAGCCTGTCTGCTTACGAATCACTTCTCCCACATAAAAGCCAATACGAGAAGATAAGGTAATTAAATTCCTTGAACAGAAATCTGTCCCAACCATTCGATTGATGTATTTGTCTATGAGAGACAAGCTTTCTAAAGAATAATTTGAATTTTCTTTTGTAAAGTTTTGTTGCTCCCATTCGTCATTTAAGCGGTC
>NZ_BCVF01000042.1 GCF_001591605.1 Bacillus badius NBRC 15713
TGGAAATCAGCCGTCCCATCCACACGAAAAACAAGGATTTTCTTCCTAGGTATTGTGAAAAAACTTTGTCAAATCTTGTATAGGTATGTTAAAGTAATAGATGTTACCATTTTTACAAAGTTTCATCAGGACTCTCTAGGAGGTACTTATTGTAAATGTTAAGCAGTTTATCTCAAGGTATAAAAATAAGTATCACTCGTTCGATTAAAACGGCATTTGAACAATACATGGCCAAAATTTCATGGGATGAAAAAGCGTATTCCTTCGAAGACTTCATGGATGAATGGAGAACATACATTCATACAAGCTCTTCCTGGTATGGCAAAGTGGACAGCGACATTAAATCGAGTCCTGAATTTCATGAAGAATTGGCGGCTAAGATTAATGAAGTGATTGAAAAGATCTTTTCAGAAGAACCGACAGCCGATCAATTGGAAGAAATGGCCCGCTTGCAAGAAGAAATGAACACGGATGTGGATTTCTCCTGCCGAGCAGAAGCCAAGTTTTATATCGACCTTTTGAACGATCAGCTAAAAAAAAAGAAGAGCAACTGATGCCTGCTAATGAATTTGAGCTATCCCTTGCAGCGCTTCTTTATTACCATGTATACGAAAAAGAGCTACCAGTCCGCGACTATCGCAAGCAGGACATTCAATATATTATCCAAAAGCTTCATCATAAAATCGATACCGGCCGCGATGAGCTAGAATCCGGCGTTATTCATTAAAGAGCAGCCTCTAACAGCTGCTCTTTTTTAGTATGCTTTGGCAGAATCGTCCCAGCTGCTGGAGAGGGGATCACGCTTTTTGGACGGGCGGGACGTTTTTCCTTTGTTTGAGGCGGTTATTGAAGGCATCCACTAGTTCTTCTCCGCTGATTCCCTGGCTAATCAGGTCAGAGAGAACTTGCTTAGCGTATTCGTTGCGCATTTGCCGGAGTTTCCCTTCTAGGAGAATGTTGATTCCGTCCTGCAAGATGTTCATCTCCCTCATTTGCGCTGAAAAGAGAGCAGGATCGTTGTTCGGATGTGTGATCAGCACCTGAACTTTCATCTCTTCTTGGTTTTCATGCTGGCGAAAGGCTTCTTTGTATTTAGGATCAACAAACAGCTCAATGAGCCACGACCGCTTATCATCCTCTCGATTGATAATCAATCCATCCAACAACTCGATTTCCTGGGCATCACCTTGCCAGGCGAGATAGAAGCCGGCAATCTTAAAGGTTTTCATGCAAGTATGCTCCCTTCCTTGTCAATTGCTTCCTAATCAAAAGTATAGCACGTTCTGAAGCAGAACCATAAAAACTTGAATAGACAGGTTTTTTTATGTTCTCCAAAGTAATCTGTCTTTTTTCATAGAAATCCCCCAATTGTTTGGATATGGCCGCATGTAAAAGAAAAAATGCATCGTTTACTCTTCGGGGTTCCTTGATTATGATGAAGGCATCTTTGAGGAAAGGGGGGATAGAATGATCAATCAGGTAACGCTCGTTGGCAGGCTTACAAAAGATCCGGTGGTAAAGTATACGTCGGATGGCCGGCCGCTGTTAAATATGACGGTAGCTGTAAACCGGCCGTACCGCAATCAGGAAGGGGTGGCAGAAACCGATTTTATCTATTGCACAGTTTGGAATAAATCGGCTGAGAACACGGCAAAATATTGCAAGAAAGGATCGCTCGTTGGCGTACTTGGTACGATCCAAACACGGAATTATGAAGATGAAGCTAGAAAGAAAGTATATGTTACCGAAGTAAATGTTCATACGGTGCGTTTTATGGATAAAAAACGTTCTGAACCTTCTTCTGAGCTGTTGCCGATTTTGACTGTTCCTTAAGGAAAAGAGAGAAGGAGAAAAGAATGAGTGCAAATGAACGTTTGGAAAAAAGATTAGAAGAATTAACTTTCTGCCTCGGCAAAACTCTTGCCAGACTTCGTGTTGTTGAAGAGAAGCTGAACAGGATCGAACAGCAGAAACTTCAAAACACTCCGCAACCGGCCACTCCACGATTGTCATCCCTTGTTCAATAATGATTTTGCAGTAACCATCCACTCAGCGAAGCCGAACAGGCTCCCCGATTGACCGATCCCCGGAAGATCGTCCCCAACTAAAAAGAGCCGGTTCTTCCTCAGAACCGGCTCTTTCGTATGGATTAGGTTAAGGTCAAAAGCTCTTTTAATTCGTTATCCGTCATTTCGGTAATCCACTGGTCGCTGCTGATGATTTCGTCATTCAGTGCTTGTTTTTTCTCAAGCATAGCATCAATTTTTTCTTCGAGCGTTCCGGTCGTAATCATTTTATGCACATGAACAAAGCGGTTTTGGCCGATACGGTACGCCCGGTCAGTCGCCTGGTTTTCAACGGCAGGGTTCCACCAGCGGTCAAAGTGGATGACGTGATTGGCCGCCGTCAGATTGAGACCTGTGCCGCCGGCCTTCAAAGACAGAAGAAAGACAGGGAAATCCCCTTCCTGAAACTCGGCAACGAGACGGTCGCGCTGCTCTTTCGGTGTGCCACCGTACAAGAAAGGCACCTTAAAGGCGAAGCGCTTTTCAATTTCTTGCTTTATCATTTCTCCCATGCCGATATATTGAGTGAAAATTAAACAAGCCTCCCCGCGATCAATAATGTTATTGATCAACTCGACGAGCTTATTCATTTTTTCGGAGCGTTCCACGAGATGGGCTGGCTCCTGTTCTTTTAAATAAAGGGCCGGATGATTGCACAACTGTTTAATTTTGTTCAGCATTTGCAAAATTAATCCCCGTCGTTCAAAGGCGGAGAGCCGCTGCACTTCCTCCATCGTTTCGTTGACGAGCTGCTCATACAAGACAGCCTGCTCAGTGGTGAGCGGGCAATATTCCTTTTGCTCCAGCTTTTCTGGAAGGTTCAGCTCCACATCCGGGTCACTCTTTGTCCGCCGCAGCAAAAACGGGCGTATTTTGGCCTGCAGCTGTTCAATTCTAGCGGTCAAGCCGTCTTTTTCAATCGGCGTGATATAGTGCTTTTGAAAGTGAGCAAGGCTGTTTAAGTAGCCATGGTTCGTGAAGTCAAAAATTGACCACAATTCAGCGAGCCGATTTTCCATTGGTGTTCCTGTCAAAGCGATATGATGCCGTCCTTTCAGCTTTCGCACAGCACGCGATTGTTTGGTTTGGGCGTTTTTGATGTTTTGCGCTTCATCAAGCGCTACCGTGCTCCACTCCACAGCTGACAAAGTATCAAAATCGAGATGAGACAAGCTGTAAGTCGTTAAGACCACATCGGCTTCGGATGCCAGCTGTTTAAAGGGATCTCCTTGCTTCCGGTTGTTCCCGTAGTGGGAAACAACCCGCAAGCCGGGAGCGAAGCGTTCCAGTTCCTTTTGCCAGTTTCCAAGAACGGAAGTCGGGCAAATAATCAGCGCAGGCGCTTGAATCGGCTCCTGCTGCTTGACATGAAGCAAGTACGCGATCAGCTGAATCGTTTTGCCGAGCCCCATATCATCCGCCAGTACAGCCCCGAATCCGCATGAGCGCAAAAATAACAGCCAGCTCATGCCAAATTGCTGATATGGCCGCAGCTCAGCATGCAAGCCTGCGGGGGCCGGCAAGAGTGGGATAGAAGAGCCGTCTCTCAGCTGGGCAATCATTTTGCGGAAAGAGCGGTTCAGCTCAATCTGAATGTGGGCAAACAGCCGCGGATCGGTCCAGTCATCAGCCGGCTCCTCTTCAGGAACAAATTCCTGCTCCAGCAGGTCTTGCAAGCGGAGCCCTTCTTTTTTGGCTTTCTTCATCAGGCCTTGAATTTTGCGCACCATTTCTGGGTCTAATTGAATCCATTCTCCATTTACCTTGACTAGCCGGCGGTTATTGGCCGTCAGCTCCAGAAATTCTTTTTCCGATAAATCAGCGCCGTTCATGGACAGCCGCCAGTTAAAGTCCAGAATAGCCTGCAGCCCGACAAACGAAGGACGGCTTCCAGCGGTTGAAGAAACCTTCGCAGAAAGCGACAAGGAGGCTTTCCGGATAGATTCCCACCAAGATGGCAGCAGAATAGGGACGCCCAGCTGAATTAGTTTTTCGCTCGCTTCCGTTAGAAAGAGAAAAGCTAGCTCCTCTGGCAAGCTGGATCGGAGAGTGCCGTCGTTTTCCAGCCACGGAAACAGGCGCAGCCAGCGGGTTTGCTCTTGCTCTGCTTCTGGAAGATAAGTCTGCCAGCTTTTCGGAACTCTTTTATTCAAAAGGTATATCTTTTCAGTGTCTTTTCGGTTAATCAATACTGGTTCAAGTATCCAATCTTCATTGTCATTGGCTGGCTCTATTAGGCGCAGGCCGGCAGTAAATGGGGCGCTGCTGTCTTCAATGCCAAGCCACTGGCGCCAGCGGCTGGCATCGAAATAGCGGTTTAATTCCTCGGCGGTCAGCTTTCCGCCGGCCAGCCGGCTGACTTGTGCCTGAGCGCCGCCGGCTGCTTGAAAGGCCTGTTCGGCGCAGGTTTGAAACAGGGAGGAGACCAATTCGCGATTGCTGATGCCGGCAACAGACTCTTCCCAGAAGCCAGGGGCAAATTCCTCCCATACAGAGTCCGGAACTTGAAAGATTAAACCGTCTTCATGGAATTCCGGCACAAAGCCGCTCTCGGCGACCGCTTCATAAATAGCCGGTGCCACAGCGAGGCTGAAGTCTCCGGTCTCATCCCATTCCCAGCGGATGAAGCGGTTGAACCGTTCGCTTTTGAAGAGAGTGGCCCATTGCCAGGCTGTTAGGAGAACACCGGCTTCCCCGTGGTAAGAAGCTTCCTCCAGCAGGGAGCCGTAAAAGCTTTCCTCATGGCTGAGAAACAGCTGTTTGACCCATTCGGACGGGGGAAGGGGTCGGCCGTTTTCAGCGGCGGCTTTAAGAAAAAACTGCTGATTGTTGAGCCATTGACTATGAATGATGATCGTTCTTGTTTTAAGCATCCGTTAACTGACCCCTTCTGCATTCTTCCTGGAAAGCCCGCAGCCGTTTTTTCTGCTCCAGCAAGATCTGAATATAGACGTCCCAGCGATCGGGCCGTTTTAATTTTTTGTACAGCGTGCGCAGCCTTTTCAAATAGCGGACGGCTTTTTTGTAGCTTGCCCGGTTGCGTTCTTCAATTAACCGCAGGATGCCGTGGTGATAAAGCGGCAATACCTCCTCGGGGGCGTGCTTGGCTGCTTCCTTCAGGCCGTTGCGGTCAAGCTCAGGCAGCTCACTGTCCATCCACAGCTGAAGCTCCACCCATTCTTTGTACCGGCCGGTGTGAATGAAATAAGTGCTCAGTTCGGTATAGCTGTATGGAAGCATGTGCTCCAGCAGGCTTTTGTAAAGCACAGGCTCTTTCTCCATCAGCCAGTCGGCATCAATGTACGTTAAGAACCAATGGACAAACCGCCGGCTTTGCATGCTGCCTTCCTGTTCCAGCTGCTCTAAATAGCCTTCCAGCTTCTGGTCAACAATCTTAATGAGCATGCGCGCTTTTTCAAAGGCTTTTGTACGAAACGCTTCCATCAGCCAAAACAAGTACAATTCGACTCCTGTATCCGGCAGCTGTTTGGCGAAATCGGCAAAGCCGGCCAGATCATCGGCCAAATAGAGGTGATGCAAGTAGCCGATCGCCACCGACATTTCCTGTGCATCCTCCAATCGAAGCTGAAGACGCAGCCGCTCCTCTTTCCGCCACGCTTCCCGCTTAAATAAAACGGTCCACAGCTGGCGATACAGATCGGTTTGCTGGCCGGCAAATACATGGTTCTTCACCGCCAGCAAGCCAGCTGTTTCCTGCCGCAAAAAGTGGATATATGGATCAAACTCAAAAGGCAGGGCGCGCAGGCCGAGATCTTCCGCCGCCTCTGACGCCTCCTCTACTAAATAGAATAAAAAAGAGGAACAAGAGCGCTGCAGCACGGCTGGCGGGATAGAGGCATCATTAAATAGATTCGTAATAAACGACAGCAGCCCAAAGCTTACATATAATTCATAAAGCGGCTGCCATTCCCTTTTCGTTGGCCGCTGCGTTAATAAATGTTCATAGACATGCTTGCCCTCGTATTCAACGATATAAGGGTTTTTTTCAACGGAATGGACCGCCAGCCGTTCACGGGCCGTCCGTTCGATGCGCTCCATCCACGCCTCCGGTCCCTCATTGCCGGCCGCCGCTGCTTTCAGTAAATCGCTTGCCCGCATGACACCGGGAATAGCGAGGGGCTGTTGCTTTCCTCTTGTTTCCCATTCGTTCAAGCATGCCTGGGCAGACATTCCTGCCTCCTGACAGGCTTGAAAAAAAAGAGCCAGCTGATGAATACACCAGCCCTCCTTGCGGCAAGAACAGCTGCTTAGCAGCGGAGAGGATAAATCAAGATGCACCCGGAATCGTTCACCGTCCGGCTCAGCAACCGAGCCGCTGACGAGCCCGGCAGATACGTGGCTTAGTGCCGCCTGTTCGTTCAAGTACCGTTGGAACCCTGTTTCCATCAACAATTGATTGCTGGGAAGGGAGGAGTCTAAGCTGGTCTTTAATTCTGATTTGAAATCTTCTAATTGACTTTTCATGAACGCCAATTCAACAGACATATATAGGTGTAACCTCCTTAAAGGGGCGATTTCCGTAACAAAATCAACTGCTTCTAAAAACGTGCTCGCAGAAATTTCATATCTTCTCATTATAAAACAAAAAACAAGGAGAAAAAAGATGGTTTGCTAAAACCCAAGCTTCTGCCAATGAAGAGCAAAAAGACGAAAAAAGGAGAAAGATAGAAAATTCAGTATCTTTTCGTCGAAATTACGGTTATTACGAATTTGTGGCAAATTAAGGATGAAACTATCTTTATTTAATTTTAAAGTAATATTATTCAATTAAATTTAAAAGGAGGTTTTCCTAGATTCACGTTTGTTTTTAAATAGATATGTTAGAATGGAAAAAAATAAGAAAGGAGGTAGAGGTGTGAAGAAAAGAGCTTTTTTAGTCCTTTTGTCATTTCTTTTGGCCATTCCTCTATTCGGAGTTAATAATACAGCGAAAGCTGCAACCACTTTTACAGATGTAGGCGCTTCCCACAGGGCAGCGAAGGAGATTTATTATTTAGCGCAAGGCGGAATTGCCCAGGGGGCGTCAGCTACTGAGTTTGGACCGAATAAACGGATGACCCGCGCAGAAGCTGCGGCATTGATTGGCCGTGCGTTGCAATTGAACGGCACTAAACGGGTAACTTCTTTTAAAGATGTGGGCTCAGGCATGTTTGCTTCAGGCTACATTCAGTCTGCCGCTGAGAAAGGCATTCTTTCCGGATACAGCGACAAGACATTTCATCCTTACCAAGAAGTAACACGCGGTGAAATGGCTGTTATGATCAGCAAGGCATTTGGATATGAATATGGCAACACGCTGTCTGGTGCGGCGAACGCACTGAAATCCCGCGGCATTGCTCAAGGGAAAACAGACGGCTCTTTTGGTGCGAGCGAACGGATTATCCGTGCGGACTTTTCCGTCTTTTTGGCGCGCGCAATTAACCCTAAATTTCGTTTAGTGGAAAATACGGTTACTTTTAAAGATGCTCGCTGGATTAATGTAGACAGCTTAAATGTCCGTACAGGGCCAAATGACGCGTATCCGAAAGTTGGAGCGGTCAAGCAAGACCAACAAGTAAAAAGCGCTTATAAAGTAGGCGCATGGAATTACATTCAATATGGATCTATCGAAGGATTCGTACACGGCTCTTATTTGCGTGATACTGCTGAAGCGAAGCCAGCCGGCGTCGATCCGCGCATCGCCAAGCAAGTAGTGGTTCTTGATCCAGGGCATGGCGGCCGTGATTCCGGTGCTACCGGGTTTGGCATTTATGAAAAAAATGTTGTGCTTGATACAGGATTGAAGGTCAATAACTTATTCAAGCAAACGCCATTCCAAGTGAAAATGACACGTTCAACCGATAAATTTGTCGAATTAAGAGACCGTGTCAGCTATGCAAAATCTGTTGGCGCCAATACGTTTATCAGCATCCATGCCAATGCCGGGGGCGGAACAGGTTCAGAAACCTATTATTATTCCGCTTACAAAAATCCAAACGTAGCTGACAGTAAACTGCTCGCTACAAAAATTCAAAATCGCCTGGTGGCTGCATGGAATTTAGCCGACCGCGGCGTGAAAAACGGCAACTTCCATGTAATTCGTGAAAACACGATGCCGGCTGTGCTTGTCGAGCTTGGTTTTATCGACCGCAAAGCTGACAACGACAAACTCCGTTCAGATTATTGGAGAAACGCAGCGGCCAAAGCGATTTATCTCGGCACTTTGGACTATTATAAGGCCAAAGGCTACGAAGTAGATGGTCTGTACGACGTTGTAAAATAGGAAAATAATAAAATAGAATTCTACTAAAATAAAAGTTACAATAAAGGGGAGGCAGCTTGCTGCCTCCCCTTTATTGTAGTTCAGTGAAAAGAGAGGTGTTCGCTTTGGGTAAGACGATGAAATACATTCTTCTAGTGTTTGCTGCGCTTCTCTTCCTTCATATTTTCCCTGCAGATGCAAATGCAAACATGATTGCGAAAAAAAGAGCAGTTATTTTATTTAATGAAGAAGTGGATCGTCAGTTATTAGAGAAATATACAGAAGATATTAAGTATGTATTTGATGAATTGCCGGCGGCGGCTGTGGAGTTAACAGACGCCCAGAAGAAGCTGCTCGAATTTTATCCGGGCATCCATTCAATCAGGTACGACAAACCCGTGCAGCAAAGCGCCCAGCGGGTAGAGTGGGGCTATAAAGCTGTGGAAGCCGACAAGCGTGTGCCAGGCACATTGACGGGGAAGGGGATAAAAATCGGCATCCTTGATTCCGGGATTGATACAAAGCATCCGGATCTTCAAGTAGCCGGCGGCGCTTGTATGATGAATCTTCTTCGCATAGACGGCTGCAAAAATTCTTACAATGATGACAATGGGCATGGCACTCATGTCGCTGGGATCATCGCCGCAAAAAATAATTCGCTGGGCGTAGTCGGCGTGGCGCCGAACGCACAAATTTACGGAGTGAAGGTGCTCAACAAATTAGGTGACGGCACGACATCTACTATGATGGCCGGGGTGGAATGGGCCATTAAAAATAAGATGGATATTATCAATATCAGCATCACATCGCCTTTTGAAGATGATTATTTGCATCGGATGATCCAGCGCGCCTACGACAGCGGGATTCTCGTGGTCGCTGCTGCCGGAAACGAAGGCAAGCCGCTGACGGGAGAACCATCCTCTGTCCAGTACCCGGCTAAGTTTCCGGAAGTGATCGCCGTTTCTTCTATAGATGAGAGCAAAAGGCATGGCCCGCTTTCTTCTATCGGCAAGGAAGTAGAGCTTGCCGCTCCGGGAGAAAGAATTTACAGTACTTATCCGACAACGATCAACACAACGGAAGAAGTTGGGTATAAAACACTTTCAGGCACTTCGATGGCCTCTCCTTATGTAGTGGGCCTGGCTGCTTTGTACAAAGAAAAATATCCGGATATGACAAACAAGCATCTCCGCATGCTGCTGCAAAAAAATGCCCTTGATCTCGGGGCGCCTGGCAGAGATGATTTCTTCGGCTACGGTCTGGCACGAACAGACAAGAATCCGGCTGACTCTGCTGTGAAGCTGTCTTACAGCACGGACGGCAAAGGAAAGATAACGATGAATACAAGCGAGGCAGCGGCTCAATTCACCACTTATAACGTTTACCGGTTCGACAGGCTGATCGCAAGCGGAATCACCTCTTCGGAATTTGTTGACTATGCGACGCAAGGGACGCTGCAATATTATATCCATCCTGTAGTAAACGGGAAGGAAAGCCAAAACTTTGCTTCGCTGAAGGTGACTAACCCGGCGCCGGCGCTGAAGGACGTTGTGCTCGATAAGTGGTATAACCGCTTTATCGCTTATCTTCACCATGAAGGGATCATGAATGGCTATACAAACGGCGAATTCCGGCCAGAGCGCTCGATTTTGCGGAGCGAGGCGGCCATCCTGCTTGGCAACGCGCTCAATCTGGACGGCACCAAGAGAAATACAAGGTTCAAAGATGTAACGGCGGCTGTCAGCTCCTCCGGCTATGTGGAAGCATTGGCGGAAGCGAAGATTATCTCCGGATTCCCGGATGGCACGTTCCGCCCGAATGAGCCGGTCACCCGGGCAGAAATGGCGATTTTGATTGCAAAGGCTTATCAGATCGCCGGCCAAACAACCGGTCCGTTTAAAGATATTAATTCGAAAGTAACCGGCTATCAATATATCAATGGCCTAGCTGCCAAGAAGATTATCAGCGGATTTGAAGACGGTACGTTCCGTCCTTCTGAGGCGATTAACCGCGCCGGCTTCGCTGCTTTCCTGGCAAAAACCACGAACGAACAATTAAGATAAGACAGCTGCCCGTGAGAACGGGCAGCTCAGACTACAGACAAGCTTCGATGAAAGTCGAGTTTGCCTGTAGTCTTTTTTGTTGTGCGCGGGAAGGAGAACGATCGATTTCCATTCCAGGCGCTTCACTTTCCGCGGCGCGGACGCTGGGTCTAAGAAATCAGTTAATGTTACAAAAGTGTTACAATGTTGCATTTTAATGTATATATCGATTAAAAATAGACATTTTCCTTCAAAGTCTGCTATTTCTATCAAAAGAAGAGATTGGAAGCGTTGTAAAATCAGTGTTTTTGTAGATTACACAGGGAAATGGGAATGTAACGCAAACGTAAAAGAATACTAGGTTTATATTTGCTACAATAACCTCAGTGAGAAAAAACAGGAAAAAAAACAAAAATTTTTAAAACAATGCAGGGGGTTTACAGTGGGTAAGTTTAAAAAAATCGTAGCAAGTGGATTAGCTTCGTTTATGTTAATGACAACCGCACCAGTCGCCATACCAGCACTTTCGCATACAACAGAAGTTCAAGCAGCGTCACTCGGACAATCATTAGTCGATTATGGAAAGAAATTCATGGGTGTTCCTTATGTCTTCGGCGGCACAACGCCAAGAGGCTTTGACTGCTCAGGCTTCACACAATATGTTTATAAAAACACAGCAGGAATCAAGCTCCCAAGAACAGCCGATCAGCAGTACAAAGTAGGTACAGCTGTTTCCAAAAGCAAGCTCGTACCTGGAGATCTAGTATTCTTTGCTAATACATACAAGCCGGGAATCTCCCATGTCGGCATTTATGCAGGCAACAATATGGTATTAAACGCTACTACAAAGCAAGGAATCGCTTTAGTTTCCTTAAACAATTCTTATTGGGGCCCGAAATATGCCGGCGCAAAACGCGTAGTTGAATACTATGACGGCTTTAAAGACGTTACTAAAAACGACCCGACATACAATGCGATCATGACGTTGACTGATAAAAATATCATTCAAGGATTCGACGATTATACCTTCAGACCGGATCAGCCGGTGACCCGCGGACAAGCGGCAGCGATTATCAACCGCGTATTGCAGCAAAAACCTGTCGTGATGAGCCACTTCAAAGATGTTCCGAAAATGCACCGTTTTGCAGTAGACATCGCAGCGATTCGTGAAGCAGGCATCATCAATGGTTTCCCTGACAAGACGTTCCGCCCGGATGAATACATGAGCCGTACGGAAATGGCGGTTATTGTTCAAAAAGCATTTGAATTAAAGCTTGGCAACGCAGGCGCTGCCTCTAACCCATATGCTGAAATCAAGAACTCTTACTGGGCATACGAAGCCATCGTAACGATGAGCGCTATTGATAAAACAGGCATTTTCCAAACGGAAAAATATTACGGCGACCACCGTGCAACGCGTGAAGCGTTCTCAGCCGCTATCTATAATGCCATGAACGCTAAATAAGTAGAAGACCGATAGCCTTGGAAACTATTCCTTGGCTATTTTTTAATAAAGATGATATAAAAATTATCCATTTATTCTATGAAATTCTTTATTTTATCCGATAGAATAAAAGAGTCCCAAAAAGCGAAGTTTCCTGAAAGGAGTAGGACATGAAGAAAAAGAAAGTACTAGCTCTAGCTATGTCACTCAGTTTATTATTCCCGGCTTTTACACCTTTAAACGCGAAAGCGGCAATGAAGGATGAGATACAGGCAATGATCGATAAGGGGGTTATGCAAGGGTACCCTGACGGGGATCTCAGACCTTATCAAAGCGTCACAAGAGCCGAATTTGCAGCGTTCTTAACGAGAGCCCTGGAATTGCCTTCAGGACCGTCAACCTTTAGAGATGTGCCGCCGTCCTTGAAGCTGGCTTCCGGCGTCAATGCAGCAGCAGCAGCGAAAATTGTAAACGGCGGATCAGACGGCCGTTTTCATCCAGATGCTTTAATCACAAGAAAAGACATGGCGCTGATGATCAACAATGCGCTGAATTACTTGAACATCAATGTAACATATGAGCCGGCGCCTTTTACAGATATTAATGACTTAAGCTCTACTCATAAAGTGGCCATCGGCAAAAACTATAAACTCGACATTATTAAAGGGTATTCGGCCACTACGTTCAGCCCGCTGGAAAATGTGCGGCGTGATCATGCCGCCGCCTTTATCTACCGTTTGCTCGAAGCTCAGAAGACATCGGGCAGCACAGATCCGGTAACTCCAACCGATCCTGAGCCGCCGGTTGATCCTGAGCCTGAAAATCCAGGGCCAGCCCCGGCGGATGCCTATCAAGTCGCAACGATTGATGCGAAAGGCACGATTACCTACGCTTCCGGCTGGTACACAAGCTTTGATACGGCTAAGCAAGCGATGGGCCAGCGCGGGCAGGAGCTGATCCTGAAAAAGAATAAAATTATTCATATGCAGGAAAACAGCGGCATCGTGTTTGTAAGCAATAGCGGGGCAACGGTGAACTTATACAGCGATCCCGGCCTTACGAACGCGAAATCATATGCGACAAAAGGGTCAGAGGTGAAATATGTTACATCGACTGACAGCTATGTCAAAGTTTCGCTGGGCGGCAAGGATTACTATATCAAGCCTAGCGACGGCCAGCTCGTGCCATTTGAAGGAGCACCAGGCCGCAGCTTCTACCGGGTAGTCAGCGGCCAGTTAGAGCATCATATCTATCAGCCTGCGACCAAAAACTATGTCTCTTATGTGATTGGAAAAGCGCCGGGCTTCCTGAGCGCAGGCCAGAAATATTACAGCTGGGATAATGCGACGTTCTACAATGATCAAGGAAGAATTGTCGGCAAGGGCTATCAATACTTCCAGCTTCTTTCAGCCAGAACGATGACCAATTATACAGCAACAGAGTTGAATACCTTCATTAAACAAGCACTGGCGGAAAGAGAAGCAACCGGCTATGCTAAATATAAAGACGCAACGAAAAAGAGCAAGCTGATCGGGCTTGGCACGACGCTCAAAAAAGTGGAGTCGGAAAAACGGATTAATGCTTTGCTTATTTTGGCGATGGCTATTCATGAAAGCGACTATGGCATGAGCGCGCACGCCCAGAAGAATAATAACTTATTCGGCATTGCCGTTTACGACAGCAAACCGGAAGAAGGAAAGTCGTTCCCGTCACCGGTGGAATGTGTTTACCATCTGGCGGACGGCTACCTGAATGACCGCTATGTCGTGCCAAATCCAGCAGGCGCCTGGAAGCAAAGCATTTCTAATGGAGCGGCGCCTGGAAACAAAGGGGTCGGCATCAACATGAAATACGCTTCCGATATCGCTTGGGGCGGAAAAGTAGCCGGCCATATGTACCGGATCGACAAAGCCCTCGGCAGTAAAGATTTCGGAAAATACACCATCGGCTTAACGAACGTCCAAGGATTAAATGTGCGTGCTTCTGCGAATGGAACGATCCAATTTACCTATCGTGAAGCTGGCATGCCCGTCATTATGTTGGGTGCCCCTTCCTCAGGATGGCAAAAAATCATTTCAGATGACCTGAAATATAAAGAAGGCTACGTATCCTCTCAATACGTTACACCGCTTCCAATCGTAAAATAAATAACAACGCCCCTCTCCGGCAGCGGAGAGGGGCTTCTTTTTGGCTTTGTGTGCGTAAAGGCGGGGGGATCGCGCGTAAACAGGCTGGTTGCGTGCATAAATTGCTGTTGTTGCGCGCATAAATGGCCGAGAACCGCGCATAAATGGAGAGCAACCGCGCATAAACACCAAAAAAGAGCGATCCGGCTATTGCTGGATCGCTTTTCGTTTGCTTTCAATCAGTGTTTGCAGCATGCGGCTTTTGCTTCCTCCGAGTGCCTGCCATTTTTTCTCATGGCGCTCTAGGTCATCTAGCGTTAATTGCTCATAGTCGTTGCCGTCGAAGGTGAGGTCGCGATTGACCTGGTACCAGAGATCGCCGTTGGGGCGAATCCACTTTGTGCCGAGCGATTCGACACCGAGGCGGATTTGCCGGGCGGCCAGCAAGTATTTCTTTTGCCCGGTGGCCTTATAGGCATCGATGAGCAGATTGGCTTCGCCGAGCGCATGATTCAGTGAAGTGTGGATAAATTGCTTGCCCTGATGCGCCGAATAATAATCGGCTGGCAAGTATCCTTTTGGCGTGTGAATAATGTTATCAATCTTAATTAAATTCAATAAGTAATCCGCATAGTCCGTCAAAGCGCCTGTTAATTCTTTTTTGTCAAATTCTTTGCCGATCCGGTACAAGTACAGGGCGATCAGTTCATTATGGCGCGTATCCAAATAAGGAGAAGTAATCTCATACTTTTGCTTGAGCCAAGTGCTCGTATATTCCGTTTTCCAAACCGTGCTTTTTTGCTGCTGGCGATATTCGAGCAGGTTGGCTGCGGATTGGACCATTAAATCATAAAAATAACGGTCACCGTACTTGAAATAGCGGTCAATGGCTTCTTTTTCAATGAGAGTGCCGAGATGACGGCCATAGCCTTCCTTCGTAAACGGTTCGATCGACCACGGCAGCTTCTTGATGGCGCCATCGACGGTGAACCAGTTATTGACCTCTTTATAGTGAGCATGCTGAAAGTCAATCCAGCTGCTCAGGCCGTCTCCGTTTTTGAACAGCGGTTCTTTAGCCAGCAAAAACCACTGTTCGGCCAGCTGATTCGGCGGGGCTTCCAAGGAAAAGGAGAAGCCGTCCATCTTATGCTGAAGCGTTTCTTTTTCCGCTGTCAGCTCCCGCACTGTGCTTTGCTGTCCGTTCTCATACAGCTGTGTTTTCACGGCGGATTGATACTGCTTGCTGACAACCGCTTCGTATAGAAAACGGCCGTCTGCTGAATAACGAAGCAGGCCTGACGGCGGAGTGGTCACATCGTTGCCGATGACCGGATCGTGCTTGCGCTCTTTGATATCCCGGCGCCAATTAATAAAATAGTAGTCATTCGCCTTGGATTGCTGAACGTTTGCCTTCAAGGAGAGCGGTTCATTGGTCGCGTTTCTCAGCTGCATCATCACAAAGCGGTCGCCATTGTCAATCGTCCGCACCTTTACCTTCAGCTTGCCGCGGTCTTTCCAATCGTACACATAAAGAACGTCTTTATAAAAGGACGAGAGGCTCGATTCCTTTGCGTTTTGCAGGGTTAAGTCGCGAGAAAGAACTAAGTCCAACTCGCCGAGCGGCACGGTTTCGGCAGCTTTCGCCGGGCTGCTTTTCGGTTCCTCTGTGCAGCCTGCCAGGAGAAGAATGGCTGTCAGTGCCGCCAACAACCAACCTTTCATTCAATTCACCTACTTTGCGTGTGCTTTTCTTTTTAACAAATGAAGTACTTGATTGAAGCCTTGCTTGTAAAAGAAGAACAGGCCGGCTGTGTAGAATACTACACCGAGCGGCACGATAATCATGAGCTGCCACAGGGAATATAAATGGGAGATCGGCGTCCATGTTTTCAGCAAATACAGCGGGAGAACCATGAACGCGGTCACAACCGCTACGCGCCCGATCAGACCAAACAGCCGTGTCGCTTCCTTCTTATCAAAATCTTTATAGACAAAGATGGTGCTGACGACGAGATAGTAAATAGAAACAAACGAGCCGGTCAGCGCCAGCCCCGGATAGCCGAAGCGGTCGACAAGCAGCCAGTTGAGCAAGGCATTTAAGGCAATGGTCGTCACGCTGATCCGAAAAATGATGCTTGTTTTTCCGCGCGCGTACATCGATTTCGATACGATATACTGCAGTCCCTGGGTGACAATCGTCGGCAAGTAATAGACGAGGGCGAGGTACGTGTTGTACGTATCGTCCGCGGTGAATTTTCCGTGCTGGAAGACGAAGGCAATCACTTCCTGCCCGACCAGGAAAAATCCGGCCGCAATTGGCGCCAGCGTTAAGAGCGACACTTGCATGCCCATGAAAAACGTATCCTGGAACTTTTTCTTGTTATCAATCTGTTCGGCCAGCAGTGTAAAAATAATGACCGCAATCGTCGTGCCATAGATCGTATGCGGAATGCTCGTAATCAAGGTGGCGTTGTTGATATACGTCGCTGCCCCTTTAATCGTGCCTACCGCGAACGATTTATTGACAAACATATTAATCTGGCCAACTACTGAATTGAGCAGGGAAGGGATGAGCAGCACGAGAAAAGTCCGTTTATACTCTTCTTCCACCTTCAAAGCCGGGCTCCAGCGCCAGCCTTTCTTCCGCAAGAAGAACAACTGAATGAGAACGCCCAGAATCGTTCCGAAGATAAACCCGTAGGCTAAGCTGTTAATGCCCCACTGATCGGAAAACAACAGGGCGAAAACGGCCCCCATCAGTGTGGCCGACAGCTTGGAAACTTGTGAAGGGACAAAAATCCGCTGTCCTTGCAAATAGGAATCCAAAATCCCGTTCAAGGCGATCACGCTGATAAACAGGAAGAAAAATTGCGTGATCGAGATGGCGATCGGTGCGGTTTCCGACGACATCTTTCCATAGATCAGCGGGACGAAATACGGCGCCAGCAGCCAGCCGGCTACGGAAATCCCTAAGAACAGCAGCACCGTCCAGTTCATAATCGCATTGGCGTTTCGCTCCGTCTGCTCCGGATTCTCCTGCCGGTTTTTGACATACAGCGGCAAAAACACATTGTTAAAGCCTCCGGAAATCATGGCCAGCGCCAGTGTAATAAATGAAAACGCCAGCACATATCCATCGGTCTCATAATTCGCTCCAAACTGATTCGCAATAACACTCTCTCTTAAAAAGCCTGCAAACTTCACTACAAGTGCAAGCAAACTAAGCCAGAGAGCCGTCTTTTTCAACGACACAAAACCCACCTCAATATATAAAATAGGAATAAAAAAACCAATACTTAATAATACCGTAAATTGGCTTAGAAGTTAAGCGCCGTCTCTGTATAGATAGTTGCGCGCGTAAGTGGGGGCTTTGCGTGCATAAACAGTGTCGCTGCGCGCATATTTGCGGGAATCCCGCGCATAAATCCCCCTTCCGCGCACACAAAAAAACGCCGCGGCAGGCGGCGCGGCGATTAATTCATTTTCCAAATAGAATAATTTAATCCGAGGGCAAATGTGACCCAGGCAGCGTAAGGAATCATCAAGCTGCCAGCGATGCGGTCCGCCTGGTAAAACTCATAGGTCGTTAATGTGATCATGCCGAGGAGCAAGGCGATTTCGGCAAAAGCGGCTCCCCGCAATCGCCATTTAAAAAACAAAAAGGACCAGAGAAAGTTCAAGCCCAGCTGAATGTCGTAGGAAAGCAGACGCTCGTTCGTCTTCGCTGATACCCGGTAGCGGGCGATGCCCATGGCGGTGTACAGACCGGTCCACACGGCGGGGAACACCCAGGATGGGGGAGAGAAATCAGGCTTTTTTAATTGCTTATAGTCTTTTGGGGCATTTTTGGTGGCGAAGAAGCCGACTAACGACCCGCCAATCACAGGCACCAAGACGCTTGCGGCCAGTTTTCCCGCGTGTACTTTTCCATTTACTTTGAATAATTCCATGCAATCACTCCTTTGCTTCTTACTCTATCTATTGCTTACTTTGAGCACATTTAAACTTTATCTTTGGTTCCGCTTTTCAATTGATATATAATGGAGAGTGGGAAAATAGCGGAGTCAGGGGGGGAAATCAATGGAATTAAATAAAGAAATGTATGCGTTTTTAACAAATAAGGCAAGACAGCTGACCGAAGAGTGGTATGCATCATTGGATAAAAGCGATCCTGACGGCGTGTATGCTTCAGATGATCCGGACGTCATTGCAGAGTTGAAAGAGCAGAACTTTCGGTTCCATGGGTACCTGTGCAACCTGTTGATTAAAGAGGAAGAGGCCTTTTATAAAGAATTTGATGAATGGATTTTTGACGTGTCAAGAAGCAAGGACCATGTGAATACGCCGATCCACTTTATCATTCGTGAATTTATGAGGGTTCGCTTGCAATACATGAAGTTCATTGATGAGTTTTCTCAAGAAAATGAACATGTCGATGCTGCCCGTGTGAGTGAGTGGAGGGACAAGTTCATCAAAGCCTTTGACAATGTGATCTTGAAATTCACTGAAGAAACGTATGAGTATCAGGCCAAAAGGCTCGAAGCTCAGCGGGAAATGATTAACGAACTCAGCTCGCCGGTCATCCTGCTTAAAGGCGGAACCGCTTTATTGCCATTGGTTGGCGATATCGATACGCAGCGGGCGAAATTCATTTTGGAAAACACGTTAAATCAATGCGCCAAGCTGCGGGTGAACCATTTGCTCATCGATATTTCCGGTGTTGTTATGATTGATACGATGGTGGCTTATCAACTGTTCCAGCTGATTGAAGCGCTGAATTTAATCGGGGTGAGCTCCACTTTATCCGGCATCCGTCCGGAAATCGCCCAAACCGCGGTTCAGCTTGGATTGGACTTTGAATCTATTCATACCGTGAGTACGTTAGCGCAAGCGCTTCATTTTTAAACTAGCTCCAGAAGAGAGGATCTTCTGGAGCTAGTTTCACAAGAAAGGGGAAGAGTCTATGATTATGAAAAAGCGGGGAATTCCGCTGAAGATTCGTAAGCTGGAAGCCTTAGCCCGCCGGCTTCCTGACGGCCATCCGAAATACCGCGACATACAGGCGGAACTGGAGAGAAGCCGGGCCGGCCACCGCGGGGAGGAGGCGCTCGATTATCACCTCGCCTTTCTCCGCGACAGGGAGCCCATGATCTTTCACGGTTTGCGTCTCTTAGGCGATAACGGCTATTTCTTTCAAATCGATACGCTGCTGCTTTATCCGAACATGGCTGTGATCCTGGAAACGAAAAATATAGCAGGCACCTTGTTTTTTGAGCAGGCGTTCCATCAGCTGATCCGCATCCAGGAAGCGGGCGAAGATGTGTTCTCCGATCCTCTGCTGCAGGTCAGCCGCCAAAAGAGGCAACTCCAATCCTGGCTTGCCGGCCAGCACTTCACTGACCTCCCCATCGCTCCGCTAGTTGTCATCAGTTTTCCTTCAACAAAAATTACCGCTGATCCGCATCATAAAGAAGCTTTTCGTCAAGTGCTCCACGCCGCGGCCATTCCCGAAAAAATCGCAGCCCTTCATCTGCTGCACCCGGTTCCGGTATGGACAGAGCAGGAGAGGGAGCAGGCTGCCCGCCGGCTGCTCGCCAGCCATACTCCCCATCATCCTGATGTTCTGGAAAAATTTCAAATCGTCCCGGCCGAATTATTCACAGGGGTGCAGTGTCCGGCTTGCCGCTGCCTGCCGATGCTGCGGGCGCGGGGAAGGTGGCAATGTCCGCGCTGCCGGCATCAATCCTGTGACGCCCACGTTCAAGCCCTCACTGACTACTCGCTGCTTCACGAACGCACAATCACCAACCGGGCCTGCCGGGAATACCTGCAACTGGATTCCCGCTCAACCGCTACCCGCCTGCTGAAGCAATTACAGCTGCCCTATACCGGCAGCCTCAAGGACCGGAAATATTTATTGTGAATGTGCGCGCTGTTGGGGTGGATATGCGCGGAACAGCAGGAAATATGCGCGCAACAATGGAAAATACGCACGCAACACGCAAAATACGCGCGCAATCCCCCCAAATACGCACCCAACCCCCAACCCCACCTCCCGCGCAAAAAACCATCCCCTGCCTGCAGGGGATGGTTGCTTTATTTCGCTCCGAGGTAAATTTCCTCATACTTTTCAGCGGCTGCTAAGTGGGAGTACTCCGCTTCAATTTTGGCGCGGGCCCGTTTGGCGAGCTCTTGGCCTTTTTCCGGATGATCAAGCAGCTCGATCATGGCGGCGGACAATTCCTCCACGTTCTTTTCTTCCACGAGCAGGCCGTCGACGTTATGGTCGACGATTTCCTTCAGGCCGCCGACAGCACAGGCGATCAGCGGCTGGCCGGAGCCCATCGCTTCGAGCGCCGAAATCGAGGTTGCTTCTTCCACGCCGGCAGAGTGGACGCTCGGCACGAGCGCCACATCAGCCAAAGCGTAATATTCCTTGATCACGTGATGCGGAATCGCTCCGAGCAGCGTGACGTTGTTCTCGATTTTTCTTTCGGCGATCAGCCGTTTCATTTCTTCCATTGCTTCGCCCGTACCGGCATAAATCAACTGGGCGTTCGGATATTTCTCAAGCACCGCCGGCAACGATAAAATCGGATAGATGACGCCGTTTTTCTTCGTTAACCGCCGCGGCACGAAGAACACAGGGGCATCGGCAGGCACGCCATGCTTTTGGCGGTACGCCGCTTTATTTTCTGTATCCGGACGGAAGTCGTCCACGTTAATAAAGTTGCGGATCGCCGTGCCGGACACACCCGCTTCCCGTTCCACATATTCTTTAATGCGCGTATCGACCGTAATGATCGCCCGCGTGCTCCGGTATGCTTTCACTTCTTCTTCCATTAAGAAGCGTTCTTCCGGGCTGTCCTTTAAAATATTGCCGGCGCTTAAGGCTTCATACGTTAAGTAGCCGTGCACAGTGGAGACAACCGGCATCCCGGCATCCAGCGCAGCAAATGTCGCATACACTTCCTGCGCATTCACGATGTCGTAGTTTTTGTGCTTCACTTGCTCCATCAGCTTTTGCAGCATCTTCTTCCGCGCCTTCAAGCCGTAGACGAAGCCTTTTCCTTTGGACAGCTTATTCATTAAAAAGCCGGGGCCGCGCACCTTCGCTTTTTGTTCAAACTCGGGTATATCAGAAAAAGAAAGAACATCCACTTCATGGCCGCGCGCCTCTAGCCCTGCTTTCAGCGTGGCCACGTGAACCGACAAGCCGCCGGTGTGTGGGTAGTGGTAGACCGTCGCAAGCAAAATCTTCATGAAAAACCCTCGCTTCACATAAATTTTTTCTTTAATAGTTCAATATTTTCCAAGGCCTCTTTACGCATCTGGGCCGCATTGCCGGCAACGACCTGGCTCAGTTCGCTGCGGTGAGCAAGCACATAGCGGGCATTTTCCTTCATCTTCTCCGGATCAAACGCTTCAAGAGGGAAGGAATACTCCCACATGCCGGAGCGCTTTAACAGGCTTTCCACTTTTTTGTCATAGCTGATGCCGATATGCGGCACATGGGAAAGCGCCGAGAAAATTAACGAATGCAGGCGCAGGCCGATCGTCATTTCGCACTCGCCGATGAAATTCAAGTACTGGTTCGGCGTGAAGTCGCCGCCAAGCAAGTAACAGTCATCCGCCCGCTTCATCAGCTCCATCACGCGCTGTGACGCATTCACATCGTGATGGCCCTCCATCGGCACGAACACCGGCGTGATGCCTTCTGTTTCAATCAGCTCATCCAGCACATCCGCCAGCTTGCTGTAATAATCGTCATGCTCAAACCACGGGCGCGTCGAAACAGCTACCAGCTTTTCTGTGCCTGTGAGCGGCAAGCTCTTCAGGCAGGAATCGTCCGGCTTTTTCTGGAAAGCGAAAACGATATCCGCTGTCACCACTGTTTCCGGGCGCTTGACCCCGAGATTATGCAAGTAGTCCTTCGAATACTGATCGCGCACCGTTACAAAGTCGGCGCGATTCGCAAACACCTTCATCAAGATCTTTCCCCAGGCCGAAGTCACAGGTCCGATGCCTTGGGAAAAGAACATCACCTTCGCTCCGCACAGCTTGGCTAAAAAAGCGATAAGCAAATAATAAGGAAGCGGTCCGAACAAGAACTTCGTCGGATATGTATCCTGCAGCAAGCCGCCGCCGCCGCTGATTAATAGATCCGCTTCCCGGAGCGCCCGGACCTTGCCTTTGTTGTCATGGCGCCAGCCCCGGTAAACGGTCTTGACGCGGTGCTCCTTCGCCGTCTGCTCCGGCGATAAGGAAAACACGGTAATATCTATGTCTTTTATCTCATTTCGCAAATTATCGACAATCGCTTCCAGGATCGCTTCATCACCGGTATTGCCCAATCCATAAAATCCCGAAATCACAACCTTCAAACGGATGTCCTCCTTCAAGTCAAATGCTTAGAAAGCTAAAGATCATTTTATCATTGATACCAAGCACATTCAATGAAATTAGTGCAAGCTGAAAATGAATTTGCTATACTATGGGAAGCAATGAAATTCAATTATACTAGCATAGGATCAACTTCTAAAAAGAACCGGCTCGCTGCCGGGCGGTTTGGATAACTTCTGTTAGAAAGGATTTTTTCACATGCAAAAAATTTGCGTCATTGGTTTAGGATATATTGGTTTGCCGACAGCGGCTATTTTTGCCCGCGCCGGCGTGTCCGTCGTAGGTGTAGACGTAAACAAGCAAGTTGTTGAGCGTTTAAATAAAGGAGAAATCATTATCGAGGAGGTCGGCCTGCCGGAAGTCGTCAAGGAAGTCGTCGAATCCGGCAAGCTGCGCGCCTCCATGGAGCCGGAGGAAGCAGATGCCTTCATCATCTCCGTCCCAACACCGATTCATGAAGACTGCACGGCGAACGTAGAATACGTGCGCAGCGCCACGAAAGCGATCGTGCCGTACTTGAAAAAAGGCAACGTGGTCATCGTTGAATCCACGATTCCGCCGCGCACGATGGATGATGTGGTCGCGCCGATCATTGAAGAAGCCGGCTTGAACCCGAAAGAGGACGTGGCCTTGGCTCACTGTCCGGAACGCGTGCTGCCGGGCCGAATTTTGATCGAGCTTGTGGAAAACACACGCATCGTCGGCGGCCTGACGCCGGAAGCAACAGCCAAAGCGGCGGACGTGTACCGCCAAATCGTCACAGGAGACGTCATTGAAACCGAAGCGGTGACAGCGGAAATGTCGAAGCTGATGGAAAACACGTTCCGTGATGTGAACATCGCGCTGGCCAATGAGCTGGCGAAAATCTCCGCCCGCCTTGGCGTGGACGCCCATAAAGTCATTGAGCTGGCGAATAAGCATCCGCGCGTCAACATTCACCAGCCGGGACCGGGCGTCGGCGGACATTGCCTGGCGGTCGATCCGTATTTCATCGTCGAGAAAGCGCCGGAGGAAGCCCGCCTGATCCAGCTTTCCCGCGACATTAACAACTCGATGCCGGACTTTGTCATCGAGCAGATCATTAAGCTCACAGCCGAGCTGAAAGAACCGAAAATCGCTTTGTTCGGCTTAACATATAAAGGAAACATTGATGACGTGCGCGAAAGCCCGGCGATCGAAATCGTCGAGAAAGTGCTCGCGAACCCGCGTTATGACGTCCGTGTCCATGACCCGCACGTCAGAGAAGAGCAAGTGCCGTTCCCGCTCCTTTCCTTTGAAGAAGCGGTTAAAGGAGCCAACCTCGTTGTTGTCCTGGCCGACCACAATGAATTTAAAGCGATCGACCAGCAAGCGCTGCTGGCGCAAATGGAAACGCCGGTCGTTTTCGATACGAAAAACTGCACGAACCTTAAGCAAGAAGAAGGGCTTACAGTCTACCGCATTGGTGACGTCATTGGCCTGCAAGCCATTGCAGTTAAGCCGATCAATAGCTGAGGGTGTCTGTGATGGATAAAGAACAATATTTAGGCGTCTCCGTGTCGCCTTACACATATGAGGAAATTATTGCTGATTTAAAAAAGAGAATCGCTGCCGGCGAGCAGTCCACCGTCATCGCGGTCAATCCCGAGAAGGTGATCACCGCCGGGCGCGACCCGCTCGTCAAAGAGCTGATTAACGAGTCCACATATCAAATCGCTGACGGCATCGGCATGATCATCGCCTCCAAGCTGAAAAAAGGCCAGCTGAAGGAGCGGGTGACCGGCGTCGATATGATGGGCCGCCTGCTGCAGTTTGCGGCCGATGAAGGGCACAGCGTCTTTTTCTACGGGGCGAAGGAGGAAGTCGTCCGCACGGCGAAGGAAAAACTGGAGGCGAAGATCCCGAATCTGCGCGTAGCCGGCTATGCGAACGGCTATGTGCAGGATCAGGAAGCACTCGTCCAGGCGATCCGCGAATCGGGCGCCACGCTTCTCTTTGTCGCGCTCGGCAGCCCACGCCAGGAGCTGTGGATTAAGGAAAATAGGCCGAAGCTTCCGAACGTGAAAGTGTTCCAGGGCGTCGGCGGCAGCTTCGATGTCTACTCGGGCAAGGTGAAGCGCGCCCCGGCCTTTTACCGCAAGTTCGGCCTGGAGTGGCTGTACCGGCTCATGAAGGAACCGAAGCGGCTGAAACGGCAAATGGCGCTGCCGAAGTTTTTGCTGAAAATTTTAGTCCAAAAATAATCATCAAGTGCCCGGCTTCCCACCAGGAGAGGCCCGGCACTTTTTTTCAAGAGGCAGGTGTTTCCCATGAAAGTACTTCATTTAATTACCGGCGCCGAAACCGGCGGCTCACGCAAGCACGTCATTACACTGCTTGAGCAGTTCGGCCGCGAGGAGGCGGTGCTTGCGGTCATGCACGAGGGGCCGTTTGCCGAGGAGGCGAGGGCGAACGGCATCCGAACCGAAGTCTTTGCCCAGAGCTCCCGCTATGACCTATCGATCTTGAACAAGCTCGTCCAGTTCATCCGGTCAGAGAACTTCACGATTCTGCATACACACGGCCCGCGCGCCAACCTGTTCGGCATCTATTTGAAAAAGAAAACCGGCATCTGCTGGGTCACGACCGTCCACAGCGACCCGGCGCTCGATTTCGTCAAATCGGGCATCAAGGGCAAAGTGTTCACCGCCCTCAGCATGTACGCCGTCAAAAAGATGGACGGCTACTTTGCGGTATCGGAGCGCTTTAAGCAAAACCTCATGAATCTGGGCATTGACGGCCGCAAAATCCAGACCGTCTATAACGGCATCCACTTTACAGACGAAAAGGCCGCACCTGTTCCGCGCCGGGAGCTCGGCGTGGAAGAAGCGGACTTTGTACTGGCGATGGTGGCGCGGCTTCATCCGATCAAAGGCCACACCGTCGTCTTCGAGGCCATGAAGGCGATCGATGAAGCGGAACGCCCGCACTTGCTGCTTGTCGGGGACGGGCCGATCAAGGCGGAGCTGGAAAAAGAAACCGCCCGCCTCGGACTGGACAGCCACGTTCACTTTCTCGGCTTCCGTTCGGACGTGGACCAGATTTACGCCGCCGCCGACCTGGCGCTGCTTGCCTCCTACAGTGAAAGCTTCCCGCTTGCGCTGCTCGAAGCGGCCAACCAGCGCGTGCCGATCGTGACAACCGACGTCGGCGGCGTCAAGGAGCTCGTCGAGGACGGCTCCACCGGCTGGGTTGTGCCCGTGAAGGACGCGGCCGCCTATGCGGAAGCGCTCCGGCAGGCAATCCGCCGCCAGGAAGAAGGACAGCTCCAGGAAATGGGCGAAATATTATATCAATATGCCTCCAGCCGCTACTCCCTCGAACAGCTGGAAGAAGCGACACGCGCGCAATATGAGCGGCTCCTCCGCAAGCAAAAATGAAAAAAACGTAACCTGGAAGATACATTTCCAGGTTTTTTCTGTAGTTTTTTGAAAAACCCCCTCTAAATAAAACGCTTTCATTTCCAGAAATTCAACAACTGTAACACAAAGTTGACAAAAACATTGGTAAAAATACTTTCAATTTCCTGCATAGTTGGTATATAATGAGAAAGCTATGGTTTTTCGTACCATGTTTTGTACATTTATCTATGGAAATCTGTAGATTTATGTCAAACTATTTTCATATTTATATTAAATGTAACAACTTTATTAAAATATGGAAATAGCAAAAAAACAGTTGAAAAACAATGGCACTTTGGTAGAATAAGATTTGAGTTTAAATCTTCCATTTGACGTAAACATTACATATGTTTGTAACATTTGGACCTAAAGATTTCTCGACATCACCCGATGTAATGAACAACTGGTACTATTGCTAGTTGGTTTCATAAATTTAAAGAATACTTTACAAAACAGGAGGAACTATTACATGGCTTACCAACCAAAGTCTTATCGTAAATTTGTTGCGACAGCAGCAACAGCTACTCTAGTAGCAACTGCAGTAACTCCAGCATTTGCTGCTGGTTTCACTGATGTATCTGATCGTTATAAAGAAGCGGTTGATTACTTAGTTAACGAAAAAATCACTCAAGGGATGTCTGAAACTAAGTTTGGCGTTGACGAACAAATCAAACGTGTAGACGCAGCTGTTATGATTGCGAATGCTCTTAAATTAGATACTACTAAAGCTCCAAATGCTGGCTTCACAGATGTTCCTGAACGTGCTCAAGGCGCAGTTAATGCACTGAAAGCTGCTGGAATCATCAACGGTAAAACTGATACAAAATTCGGTTCTGCTGATCAATTAACTCGTGGTGAAATGGCGTTAATCCTTCAAAAAGCTTACAAGCTTACTGGATCTGCTGACCACAAATTCACAGATGTATCTGACCGTTACGATGCAGCGGTTAAAGCGCTTGTAGCAAACAATATCACACAAGGTAAATCTGAAACTAAATTCGGTACAACTGATGCGATCAAACGTGGTGAGTTCGCAATCTTCATGTACAAAATCAATAAGCCAGTAGTAGCACCAACAGTTGAAGATGTTAAAGCAACAGGTGCAAAAACTCTTGAAGTAACTGGTAAAGACCTTCAAAATTTGAAAGCTGAAAATCTTACTGTAGCTGGTAACACAGTAACAGCAGTTTCAGCAAATGCTGATGGCACAAAAGCAACTGTTTCTTTAGCTAACAACCTTGTACCTAACGAAGAAACTACTGTTAAAACGACAATCAATGAGCAATCAAAAGAGTTCAAATTTACATTTAAATATGTGATTGAATCAGTTGCAGTTGAAAATGCTACATTTGACGATGACACTAAGGGTCAAAAAGTTACCCTGTTAGCTAATAATGAAAAAGCAGACCTTAACTATTTGGCTGCAAATGGATATTCAGTTGAATACCGTGCTTATGATGAAAAAGGTAACGACGCAACTGAAACTTTCTTTAAAAATGTAGATGCAACTGACAAGGTTTCTAAAGATGGAGAACTAGAAGATACAGTTGAAGAAGGAAAGTATCATGTCCAGGCTGTGGTATCGAAAGGTTCAACTATTTTAACTTCTGAAAAAGCGTCTATCACAGTTGTTAATTTAGATAGCGCAGCGTCAGCTATAAGTTCTTATGAACTTACAAATGATACTCTTGGAGCTGCTCAAAAAAGTACAACTTTAGTAGTAGATGAAGCAGCTAAATTTACTAAGCTTCATGTAGCTGCAGGCAGTGAAAAAACAGAAGTAACCTCTGGTTATACTGTAAGCTCTTCTAATCCGGGAGTTGTTTCTGTAAAAGAAGATCCAGCTGGATCATTTACTTTAAAAGCAGAGGCTCCAGGGAAAGCGAAGATTACTTTAACGTTTGGCAAATTAACTAAAGAAGTTGAGTTGACTGTTTCTGGTAAAGCTCGTAAAGTGGCTAAAGTACAGCCTGAAACTTCTTCTGTAAAATTATTGACTGGAACAGATGGAGAAAGAGATGTTAAAGTTAAAGTAACGGACCAATATGGTGACCCAGTGAAAGCTGTTACTGAAACAATCGATGAAGTTTCTCATACTTTATTAGATGATACTTCCGATATTACTACTGATGCAAAAGGTGAAGGTGTAGTAAAATTAACACCAGGTAGTAAAGAAGGGAATGGAACAGTTTGCTTTAAAGATGCGGATGGCAACTTCTTAGGATCTCTTGGCTTCCAAATCACAAAAGTTAATAACGTTGCTAAACAAGTACTTGAAGTTAAGAAAGTAGCTGACCAATCTGAAGATCTTACTTTAGATATTAACGATGCTGAAGATAACACAGTAACTTTGAAAGTTGCTAATTATACTTCTGAGAATGTATATAACGGAGATCAAGATTTAACTAATTATACACCTAAATTTAACGATAAAATCGTTAATGTTGCTATGGGTCCTAAAGAAATTACAGTAAGTGCTGTTAAAGCAGGTACTTCTGATATTGCTATTTACAATGATAAAGGTGTGTTCGTAGGTAAAGTAACTGTTACTGTAACTGTTACTGTAACTGATAAAACACCTGAGATTACTAAAGTTAATTGGTTAACTCCAGGTACAATTAACTATAAAGGTGAATTAATCAACTTTGCTGATGTATTAGAAACAACTGAAAGTGCTAATGATGATATTGTTAAAGGAATTACACTTTCAACTTCCACTTTAAGCAAAGTTCGTATAGCTG